>CAMVJU010000001.1 GCA_947167935.1 uncultured Prevotellaceae bacterium
AGCAGCGTGTCATCAACGTGCAGAACATGGCTCCGGCCGCAAACACCCCGCCCAGCTTGTTGTAGTCGTCCATGCGGTAGGTGGCCAGGTCGTAGGGTTCAGTCAGCAGGGGCTTGAGGCGCTCCCAAAACTTGGAATAGACGGCCTCTTCACTCTGGTTAAGGTTCATGAGTGGATCTATTTGCTCCATGATTCTATGTATTTTAGTTGTTTGTTATTACTGGCACAAAGGTACGAAAAATACTTTATATTTCCACGTTTCTTCACAACTATTTATCGATATTTTTTATCATATTAATGTGCCACTTTTTTTCATTCAGGAGCCTCTTTATTGTGCTAAGGAGCTTCCTTATTTTTCAGAAGGGCTTCTTTAGGATGCTGAAGAGCCTCTTTATTTTTCTCAAGAGCCTCCGCATTTTTGCATGCCTAAACTGCATAAGTCAATCCACAATCGTGACAAAGTGACGTGACTTTGACACGATAAGCCCTCAAATTAGCAGTAGAAAATCAACAAGAATATTCAATATTATAGAAGTATATAATATTATATACTTCTATAATATTGCACTCCTATCCCTATCTTATCGTGTCAAAGTCACGTCACTTTTGTCACTTTTGGCATTAACGACAACCTCCCCCTTTGTCTTGTCTTCTCTGACCTGAGTCGACGATTTGCCGGGTCAGTATGAGTGTACGTTTCATACGGTCATCTCCATACACCCCAAACTAAGGAGGAGCCATTTCGTCCACCCCTTGGCACATAACTGCGTGGGCGCAAATTTGCGCCCACGTTTGCTTGGGGGCAGAGTCGCGAATCGCGACGGTGGTTTTATATGAATACAGACCTCATACTTGATTCAGGTATCAGTTCATTTCCCTTAATAGATTCAGATAGGTAAATGGTGAACGTTTCGTTCACCGTTGTGGCACTCTCCCGCTTTGGGAGGGTGGTAATATCCGATTTTGTCGTTAGACTTGCTCTACTTAGATGCCAAGGCTCCCATCAGTATGAAGAAGAGAGTGATGGATATGGTAACCCATAGACAACGCTTAGCCGTTTTGGGATATTTATTCCTCATCAAAAAATAAGAGAGAAGTCCCCAAAGAGGAAAGAGGGCCCAGACCATGCCTATGATTCCCCAACATCCCGGTTTCTCATCTTCTGGCTGAAGTAGTGTTTTGTCAAAACCAAATTTGCGACTCGGTTTGGTATTGCTTCGCTTTGTTTCCTGAGAGTAAGAACCTGACAAGACGGTAGGCTCTCCATCTTCTGTGTCGTATGACACGTGTTCATTCTGCTTATTGGTCTTCGAGCCTCTCTTTCTTAAGTACTGCTCAATTTGCTCAATACTCTGAGGACGGTCGGCTGGTCGGGGCTGCATCATCCATATCACAAGTTGCCGCATCTTTTCGCTCACAGCCGGGGGGAATGTAAAGGCTTTTTCCTCGTCATTCATAATATCGTCAGGACTGGGAGGCGTATGACCAGTAAGCATATTGTAAAGTGTCGCACCAAGGGCATAGATATCCGTCCAAGCTCCGATTCGCTTTGTATTGCCGTTTATCTGTTCAGAGGGTGCATAGCCAGGCGTATAGCAGAGGCCTGTTGAAGTGCTGAGTGTCTGGCTCTCAGAGGCTGAAAGCTGCTTACTGGCCCCAAAGTCGATGAGCCAGCAATGCCCTTGCACATTCTGCATGATGTTGCCAGGCTTTAAGTCCAAATGATAAAGGTCGTTGGAATGAACATATTTCAAAGCCTCTAATATCTGCGGCAGAATCTTCAGCACCTGCTGCTCTGTGAATGGATGCCCTGCCTGCTTCATTGTGGCTGATAACGACTGTCCATCTACCAATTTCATGGTGTAATAAGCCGTCTGATTCTCCTCGAAGAAATCGTTCACTTCCACAATGTGCGGTTCTTCCAGAAGAGCTAAACGCTGGGCCTCTTTATAGAATTTCTCGCGCATCTGGTCAAAAGTCGCACGATTGTCTTCCTGGCTCACTGACACACGGGTACCTTCTCGCAGGTTGATGCCACGCATAAAAAATTCTTTTAAAGCCAGATGTTTGCCCAGCCTTACGTGTTCTACCTCATAGGTGTTTCCAAAGCCGCCCGAAGCGATATAGCGCTTTACGCAGTATTCGCCACCCTTGAGTATGGTACCGATGGGCAGCATCTGCCTATTGTCAATGTTCATACATTAATGAATTGTTTTGGTACATAGTTACTGCCTGCAAAAATACGAAGTTTTTCTGAGAGCACAAAGAAATCAAGAGAAAATGTTAAAATGCGCCTGTTCTCCGACCTAAGTCGGCCTGTCCCAACACCGGCTTCGTGGATTAGAAAGGATAGCCGATGGCGATATGCAGGGTGTGCATGTCCTTGAAACGGGGAATGTTGAAATAGCCTCCGTGACCTGTATCATAGGGCAGGTGCAACCCGAAGCCCCAGTCTACTCGGAGGACGAGGAAGTCGAGATCGTAGCGCAGACCGATGCCTGTGCCGGTGGCCAGCTGCTTGAAGAAATTGCGGGCGCGGAATTTCCAACCTGAGAAGAGCTCGTTCCAGGCATCAATGAACTCGTAGGTGTCATCGTCGGCGCCATCATCTATGTCATCTGCGCTGAGGGTCCAGTCCTCTGAGTTCCACACGTTGCCCGCATCGAGGAACACGGCACCATAAAGGTTGCCGGAGAGCCGCTTGCGCCACTCGAGATTCATGAGTACTTTCACGTCGCCATTCTGCAACATATAGGAGAACTGGCGGCTACCGTCCATACCCGGAAACGAGCCTGGGCCAATACTCGCAGTTGTAGATGGCATACTCGTCAAAAAGCCCTATAAGCCATTCGCCCGTCACCTCGTCCCTCAGACAGAGGTCGAGCCCAGATTTTACCTGCCCCTGCCCCGCCATTGCGACGAGGGCGAGCAGTGCGGTGATGATGGATTTCTTGTTCATATTTCGTTTCGTTTTATTTGTGGAATATTCCTCACTCTGCGGAATACTCTCTTCAATGTCTATGGCACATTGTACCGTAGCCTGTGAGAAAGCCATGTCGGCTTCATCGAGTAGCTTCATCATCTGTTCCACATCCTTTGATTTTTGTTTGGCCGACTTTGCAGTTCTGACATAGCGAGACGGCTTTGGGGTTATCTCTGCCATGGTTGGTTTCACTTCCGCGATTGCCTCATGCTGCGGCTCTATGGCAACAGGTGTATTCTTTTTCCATCATCTTGTCATTTTGTTGATTAGTTGTAATAACCGCAGTTCCGCTACCAACGATATGTACTTCAGACGTTCCATACTTATAATACGATAAAAATGCCAAAACGCTACGCAGAATCTCCACTTTTTTTCAGAAAATCTTCATTTTACACTTTTTTACCTACCAAAAAGCGGACGAGGGTGCCTCGTTTTCATCCCCGCCCGCTTTGGCTTGTCAACACCATTATGCGTTTCATCTTTTTACTTGCGTCCACTGCATGAGGTGGAAAAGAAGTGTTCTGCGAAAATTACTTGCCCTGTACGTAGAGCTGCTAAGGGTTTGATTAATTAAAAAGTTCATCTAATGTCACTTCATTGTTTACAATGCTCTTGTGCATTCCGTCAGCCACACCGAATGTCGTAACAAACGTATTCACCAGTGCTTTTGTACATTTCGTGGCTTCACGGAAGATTGTCATCCGCTGGCGTAGTTTCTTTTCATATGCATCCTTTAGCTCATAAAGACCGACGCTGAACTTCATCTCGCAAAGATGCACCATGCGGTCTGCACGGTCGATGATAAGGTCAATCTGTGCGCCTTCCCTCTTGGCCGGGTCTTGATTGGCCTTGTCAGCCAATTGCCGCCATGAGGAAACGCTGGTTGCCATTCCTGAAATGCCAAGCGCCCGCTTTATCTGCCCTACGTGACAGAGGCAAAGCAGTTCGAACGACCTGCCCATCCAGGCTTCTACGCTGTGTGATTGGAAATTATGACTCCACCACTGTTCGTCGCCCGACAGGTCTTCGGCAAGGAACTTATAATAAAATAAGGTGTAAAAGTCAACCAGTCTGTAAATGGCATCGGTTGACTTGTTAGGGAAGCGAGCCATTTTGGCGATGAAGTCGCAGCGTTCCAGATTGCGGAGTACTGCAGTGAGATTGCGTCCCTCCATTTTCAGAGTTTTCATCATGTCGTTCCGGGTCATACCTTCTTTATGTTGACTGAGAGCTTTCACCACAGAGATATACTGGTCTGCATGTTTGAAAAGTGCCGTATACAGTTCCTCAAACTCTATGCGAAGTGGGGCATTCGGGGCAAAGCACAGTTGGTCAACATTTTGGACAAGACTCTGATTCGTCTTCAGTAGACTAAGGTAGAAAGGGACTCCGCCAAAGAGCATGTAGCACTGTGCTATCTGGTATCGATCCCATTTGCAGTGATGAGAGCGCAGGTATTCTTCAGTCTCTTTAAGGTTGAAGGGACGTAGATAGATGTTTGCAGTGATACGAGCGTGAAGACCACCTTGATTTTCTATCAGTTTGTCAACCATCCACGAAGTAGCCGAACCAGAACCTACAAAGAGAATATCGTTCCGACGATTTGCCCACCCGTTCCAGAAGTTCTCCAAGGCTTCAACAAAGTCTGACTTTTGTGTGTCTATCCAAGGCATTTCATCGAAGAACACTACCTTTTTCCTGTTAGCCGGAAGATTGCCAAGATGTTCCTCCAGCGCATCAAAGGCATCAAACCAGTCGGCATACTTTGGCACAGTCTTCAACCCTGCATACTGCTTCATTGCTTTTCCAAAATTGCGCAGTTGAACCCTTTGCGTGGAACGATGCGAACCCACAAAACTGAAATCATAGTTCATCTTGAAATACTGATCTACGAGGAAGGTCTTTCCCACGCGCCTTCTTCCATAAACGATAACAAATTCTGAACGGTCTGACTCCATGCAGTCCCGTAGCATAGAGCACTCTCTGTCTCTTGCAATAAGCTTTTGTTCCATATTAATATCTATTATTTGCAGGCAAAGGTACAAATAATTATTGAGGAAAAGCAATTTGTTGACATATTTTTGCCCCAAAAGTCAAAGATTTAATTGTTTTTGGGGCATAATGGAGTTAAGAAGTGGAAATCGGGGGTGACATATCGATGAAGCTAGATACTGATATGGCTATGAGAAAACTTGTACAAATAGTACTTTTTTGAGGTTTGCAAAGGTTGAAAACGTTAAATCTTCATCATTTTCTATCTCTTTAGAATCTACGTCATCACTTTTCTGCTGTTTAATACACAAGTCGTTGATATAAAAGCATTTGCAAATACTTTTGCTTAAGAAATGCAATCAAGGAAATAGAGGGTGGCGCAGAATGGCTGATGGTCATTAAACAAAACTACACTTCTGGCTCGCCCGCTATTAGTATTACTGCAACAGACAATATGAAGGACGGCTTCTCCACGGATGCACGTAGCTGTACGCTGACTGTCAAAGCCATCAATGGAGATCAGGTAGTGCTTACCGTGATACAGGAAGGACATCAATATGAATTACCCAAAACAGGCATTGACGACAGCCATAACACGCCAACTGACCAGCCTGCCTACTCTCGTTTTCAGTAAGTAGTGTAATGGTTTTATTTGTTTCTAGCTGCAGAAGGGTCTTAACATCGTGGTGATGCAGGATGAAACCATCAAGAAAGTCGTGGTGAAATAAGTTGAGAAAAAGATAAATGTAGTAGCCTGATTTAGGTTGACTACCTTATTGTCTAAACCCCAGGATAGGTTGACTCGGTTAAACGTTAAAACTTTTTTATGTTGACTGTTGTCGCTTAACCCTGCTACGGGTTGACGGCTTAGTTTTTCGCGAAAAAAGGTCAAGACCTAACCTCGTCTCTGAAAACACCTTTGTACAAAGGCGTTCTGCGAGGTTGGGTCTTGTTTTGAGACCTCACCCAGACCTCACCCAGACCTCACATGATGGGTGGATGTTACCTCTATGGTAGGTCTAGGTTAGGTCTTGAAAACAGACCTAACGTGGTAAAACACCTGTGGGAATAGGCATTTTGGAGGACGAGGTTAGGTCTTGACCTTTTTTGCCGCATTACTATAATTTTTTATCTTCGTACCACAAACCCTGAAAATGATTGAACACATTTTAGTCAGCCCAGACGGTCACGGTCACATGGTCACAGCTGTGACGTGTGACCATCATGATGAGAGAAAACAGGACGCTCAGGAGCCTCTTCAGCAGAATAAACAGCCTCCTCAGCAGGATAAGGAGGCTCCTCAGCAGGATAAGGAGGCTCTTTATGAAATTTAGGAGGCGTTGATTGACGGGGAGTGTCATGCTTCAATTGTATGATGCGGTTACGTTAAGTTATTGTAAAAAATAGGTAAATTTTGGCGGTTTGTTATCTTTTTACTACCTTTGCAAACCGAATTGTAGCTACAAATGAGGAAAAAGACATTTAGAACACTAATGGCTGTGCTGCTGTTGTGCAGCATGGTGATATGCGCAACGCCCCTGTGGGGACAGGATACGGGAACTTCGTACGTAAACGAAAACGAAACGCTTCGCTACGAAAACGAAAACGGGAACGTAAACGGGAACGAAAACGAAAACGAAAACGACTCGTTGCTGATGGCGGAGCTGTCGGAGGAGCTGCCGTCGCCTGAGGACCTGGTGGGCGAGGACGTGATGGCTCTGCAGCCGGGCATGGCTGAGGGCTTGGGCCTGCACGACCAGCTGAAGTCGAAGTTTGTGGAGGGCTCGGCAGGCTTTATGTCGCTGGTGGCGATCGTGCTGGTGCTGGGATTGGCGCTGTGTATCGAGCGTATCGTCTACCTGACGCTGTCGGAGATCAACGCTAAGAAGCTGCTGGCCGACGTGGAGAAGAAGGTGGAGGCCGACGACATGGAAGGCGCGAAGGCGCTGTGCCGCGACACGCGCGGGCCTGTGGCGAGCATCTGCTATCAGGGCCTGCTGCACGCCGACGAGGAGATGGCATCGGTGGAGCGAAACATCGTGAACTACGGCATGGTGCAGTCGGGCAACCTGGAGAAGGGCTGCTCGTGGATCAGGCTGTTCATCGCAATGGCGCCGTCGCTGGGATTCCTCGGCACGGTGATAGGCATGGTGATTGCCTTCGACCAGATACAGGAGCAGGGCGACATCAGTCCGACGATTGTGGCCGAGGGCATGAAGGTGGCGCTGATCACGACGATATTCGGTATCATCGTGGCGCTGGTGCTGCAGGTGTTCTATAACTTCATCCTGTCGAAGATTGAGCGGCTGACGAGCCAGATGGAGGAGTCGGCCATCACGCTGCTCGACATTCTGATGAAGCGGAAGCTTAGACAGAAGGACTTTGTTTTAGACAGAAGGACATAAGGACAAATTTTTAGACAGAAGGACATAAGGACAGTTTTTTAAATGGATTCACCGCTATTCATCGACATCGTGCTTTACACAATTTATGTGCTGCTGGCCGCTGCAGTGCTGCTGACGGTGTGGTCGGTAGTGCGAGGTGCGAGGTGCGAGGTGCGAGGTACGAAGTACGAGAATGGTGTGCCTGTGCGTCGCATTGCCTGGCTGGCGGCAGGGCTGCTGGTGGTGACGCTGGTGGTGACGTGGCTCACGGCAAGTACGCAACCGCTGACCATCAACGGGAAGACATTCAGCGATGCCTTCTGGCTGCGCATGAGCGATATGCTGATTAATACGGCATTGGTGCTGATTGTGGTTTTAACGATAACGATAACCTTAATCTTAACGATAACGAAACGATAACGTTAACGATAACCTTAACTAAAGGGTAATGTTCAGAAGAAGAAGGAATAGGGAAGTGCCGCAACTCAACACGACATCAACAGCCGACATCTCGTTCATGCTGCTGATCTTCTTCCTTGTGACCTCTTCGATGGACACCGACAAGGGCCTGACGAGCCAGCTGCCACCGCCTGAGGACACTACGGAGCAGCAGGAGCAGGAGGTGAAGAAGCGCAATGTGCTGGAGCTGCGGCTGGATGCCGACGATGTGCTGACCTGCAACGGCGAGGTCATCAGCAATAATGAGCTGACCAAGCGGGTGGAGGACTTCGTGGCCAACGTAAACGATGCCGCCGACCTGCCTGAGAAGAGCGAGCGCGAGGTCCACCTGATGGGCAAATGTCGGGTGAGCGACCGCCATATCATTACCATCGAGGCTGACCGCCAGACGACGTATAATGCCTACTTCGAGATGCAGAATGCCATTGCCCGTGGCTATAACAACCTGCGCGACCGGCTGGCACGCAATCGTTTCGGCCACGCCTACGCCATCTGTTCGCAGGAGGAACGCGATGCTGTGGCGATGGTGTATCCGAAAAGAATATCGGAATCGAGAATCGATGATTGATAATTGATGATTGAGAATTGAGATGAGGAACAGATACTTTGCAAGGAACAATGAGGATAGGGACGTGCCGATGCTGAACACATCGTCGCTGCCCGACCTGATCTTTACCGTGCTGTTCTTCTTTATGATTGTGACGCACATGAGAGACGTAGACCTGAAGGTGCGCTACGAGGTGCCGCAGGGTACGGAGATACAGAAGCTGGGACACAAGGCCAGCGTGGTGCATATCTATGTGGGGAGAAGGATGAACGTTAACGATAACCTTAACGATAACGATAACCTTAACGTTAACGATAACCTTAACGGAAACGGCGAGTTCTTTATCCAGCTGAACAATGAAATTGCGACACTTGCCGACATCAAGGCGTTCTTGGACAATGAACGCAGCCGGATGAACAGCGAAGACCAGGGGCGCATGACGGTGAGCATCAAGGCCGACCGCGATGTGCCGATGGGACTGATCAGCGACATCAAACAGACGCTGCAGCAGAACTATGCCCTGCGCATCAACTACTCGGCAACGGAGAGGAACGTTAACGTTAACGAAAACGAAGACGAAAGACGATAACGATAACGTTAACGATAACGATAACGAAAAAGAAACGCAAACGCAAACCAATAAATATCAAAGATTATGGCAAACCAGAAACTTGACAGGTTAGACAAGCAAATCCTGAAAATGATTTCCGAGGACGCCCGCGTGCCGTTCCTCGAAGTGGCCCGCACATGCAACGTCAGTGGTGCCGCCATCCATCAGCGTATTCAGAAGCTCACCAGCATGGGTGTGCTGAAAGGCTCGCAGTTTATCATCGACCCTGAGAAGATAGGCTACGAGACATGCGCTTTTATCGGCCTGAACCTGAAGAATCCTGAGACCTTCGACGCGGTGGTGGAACAGTTGAAGAAGATGCCTGAGGTGGTGGAGTGCCACTATACTACAGGCAACTACGACCTGTTCATCAAGGTCTATGCACAGAACAACCACCATCTGCTTGGAATCATTCACGACAAGTTGCAACCCTTAGGTCTGGCCAGTTCACAGACAATCATCTCGTTCCACACGGCTATCGACCGCTCGCTGCCCGCCACCAGATTCCCCAGCGAGGAATAGGCGTGGGCCTGCATTGGGCTAAACAGTAATAATATGGGAAGAAAGAATAATCATCTAGTCATCATGGCCGGCGGCGTAGGAAGCCGTTTCTGGCCTATGAGCACGGAGGAGCGCCCTAAGCAGTTCATCGACGTGCTGGGCACAGGACGCTCGCTGCTGCAGCTCACCGTGGAGCGTTTCGGTCAGATGGTGCCCGCCGAGAATGTGTGGGTGGTGACCAACGCGAAGTATGCCGACATCGTTGGCGAGCAGCTGCCCGACATGCCGCGAGGAAACATCCTCTGCGAGCCTTGCCGCAGGAACACGGCTCCCTGCATTGCCTACGTCAGCTGGCGCATCAAGTCGAAAGACCCGAAGGCGAATATCGTTGTGACGCCCAGCGACCACATCGTGACCAACGTGCAGGAGTTTCAGCGTGTCATCAGCGAGTGCATGGCCTTTACTGCCGACAGCGACGCCATCGTCACCCTTGGCATGAGGCCCTCACGGCCTGAGACGGGCTATGGCTACATACAGGCCGACCTGTCGTCGCCGTCGCTACGCAACAAGGGCATTTTCCGCGTCGACTCCTTCCGTGAGAAGCCCGACCTGCAGACCGCTGAGCAGTATATCAAGAAGAATAACTATTTCTGGAACGCCGGCATCTTCATCTGGAACGTGTCGACCATCGTCAACGCCTTCCGCGTCTACCAGCCGCGTATGGCGAAAATCTTCGAAGCGCTGTTGCCTGTCTATGGTATGCCTGAGGAGCAGCAGATCATCAACGAGCAGTTCCCCAAGTGCGAGAATATCTCGGTGGACTATGCCATCATGGAGAAGGCGGAGGAAATCTTCGTCTGTCCTGCCGACTTCGGCTGGAGCGACCTGGGCACATGGGGCTCGCTGCTGACGCAGTCGAAGCGCGACCTCTACGGCAACGCCCTCATCGGCGAGAATATCTCGCTCTTCGAGAGTCGTGGTTGCATCGTGCATACCACGCAGGAGAAGAAAGTGGTGATACAGGGGCTTGACGGCTATATCGTGGCTGAGAACGACGACACATTATTAATATGTAAACTCTCGGAGGAGCAGCGCATCAAGCAGTTCTCGGATGCAGGATAAGGAAAAGGAAACGGAGGCGGATTCGTCTCCGTTTTTTTATAGCTCGCCCACGTCTACCAGTCCGTTGACGACCGCATAGATAATAATGTCTACCAGCGAGCGGGCGCCCAGCTTCTCCATGATATTCTTCCGGTGGGTGATGACGGTGGTGGTGCTGATGTTCAGCTGGTCGGCAATCTCTTTGTTAATGCGTCCCTTGGCCAGGAGGACGGTAACCTCCGTCTCACGTGGCGAAAGAAGGGTGGCGTTTTTCTGAGGAGGCATATAGCCTGGGTGCTGGCTCATGGAGCGGTGGCCCTGTCTATGCAGCGACATGATGGATTTGACGAGCAGCTTCTCGCTCTGACAGATGTTGAGGGTGGGCACCCCCTGGATCTGCATGTCGCCGTTGACCAGCACAATAGACTGGCGAGCGTTGTTGCGGAAGAAGGCGGTGTGCTCGAAATAGATGCGTGAAGCGATGAAATAGTGGGCAAATTGTCCGTTGTCGGCAGCTTTCAGCTCTTCGAATGTCCCAAACGTCTTGATTTCAACCGAAGGAATCATCTCTGTCAGTATCTTTTCAAGTCCGATGGCTGACAGTATGTTGGGGTCTACTATAGCGAGCGTGGCGCTTTGTCTATTCATAATCGTAGTTTTTGCGCTGCAAAGGTACGACTTTTTTGTCAATTTCCAATGCCTTCAATACGTTTTTCCTTATAAATGAGGATTGTGTGCGTCGGAAAAAATCCTTACCTTTGCAGCCGCAAAACGGAATATTTTTTTTGACTATGATAAAGAAACTCTTGATTCTCTCGCTCTGCACGATGCAGATGATGAGCCTTAATGCCGAGGAAGTGGCAGACACCAGCCGTGTGGTAGATCTCGATGAAGTTGTCGTCGTGGCACAGCCCAAGGACTTCAACCTGCTTCGTCAGCAGCCTATGAGCAGCACGCTTTTCTCTTCGGCAGAACTGAAAATGCTGAATGTGCGTGACCTTCGTGACGCATCGCAGTTCGTACCCTCATTCACGATGCCTGTTTATGGATCGCGCTATACCTCTTCTATGTATGTACGTGGCATCGGTTCGCGTATAAACAGTCCTGCCGTGGGCCTCTATATCGATAATATTCCCGTTGTGAACAAGTCGATGCTGAACTTCCACGCCTATGAGCTGAGCCGCATCGACGTGTTGCGTGGACCGCAGGGAACACTCTATGGCCAGAATGCTGAGGGAGGACTAGTGCGTATGTACACCCGCTCTCCGCTGACTTACCAGGGCACCGATGTCAACCTCTCTTTTGGTACGGGCCTCTACCGTAAGGCCGAAGTGGCTCACTATCAGAAGGTGAGTGAGCAGCTGGGCTTCTCGCTGGCAGGCTTCTATCAGGGCCAGCAGGGCTTCTTCGACAACAGTACCACTGGCGACCATGCCGACAAGATGGACGAGGCAGGCGGACGCATTCGCTTGCAGTGGCAGCCTACCGACCGTTTGCAGCTCGACCTTCAGTCGGACTATCAGTACACCAAGCAGAACGGCTTTGCATACGGTGAGATGAGCCTGGACGACGGTACCACCCTCGACCCCTACAGCAACCGACAGGGCGACTACAAGCGGCATATGCTGACAACAGGCTTGGCGCTGAACTATCGTGCCGACTGGGCCGATGTGAACTATACCGCTTCGTGGCAGTATCTGAACGACGATATGCTGATGGACATCGACTATCGCCCCGAGGACTATATGCACTTGGAGCAGGAGCAGTTGCAGAATGCCCTGACGCAGGAGTTGACACTGAAAGGCCGTAACACCGGCATCTGGCATTGGACCACGGGCGCCTTCTTCTCCTATCAGGCGCTGAAGACCATCGCCCCCGTCTATTTCGATAGCGAAATGAACAACTACCTCTCGCAGATGATACAGGACTATGCCTACTATGGCATGCTGAACTCGATGGCAAAGCGTATGGGCGAACAGGCTGCTGCCGCCATGATTGAGCGGGCTGGTGGCTGCCATATCCGTCTCGATATGGAGACCATTCCCGGGCATTTCCGCACACCACAGCGTAACTTGGGCCTGTTCCACCAGTCGGACATTGACCTCACCGACCGACTCACCGCTACCCTCGGCCTGCGCTACGACCATTCGCACACTTCCATCGACTATTTCACCAAGGGCGTCATGCATCTTGACGAAAACGTGATGGGCACGCAGGTAAAGGCCGACGTCGTCTCACAGCTGCAGCGGGAGGAGAAAGCCAACTTCAACCAGTGGCTGCCCAAGCTGGGACTGACCTACCGCATCGACGGAGAGGGCAGCAACGTCTATGCGCTGGTGGCGAAAGGCTATCGTGCCGGCGGTTTCAACATTCAGATGTTCAGCGACATCCTGCAGACTGAGCTGCAGGGCGTGGCACAGACGGCTCGTGGCGAAATGGAGTTAGAACATAGCGACGCCGTTTATCAGAACATGCGTGAGACCATCAGCTTCAAGCCTGAAGAGAGCTGGAACTATGAGTTTGGCACTCATCTGAATCTTTTCGACTCCAAGCTGCAACTCGACCTTGCTGGCTACTATATGCAGATTCGTAACCAGCAGCTTTCAGTAATGACTGGCAACTATGGTTTCGGCCGTGCGATGGTGAACGCAGGTAAAAGCTATAGCTGTGGCGTAGAGGTCTCGTTGCATGGCAGCGCCTTCGACGACCATCTGTCGTGGGGATTGAACTACGGCTATACCCACGCTGCCTTTAAGGAATATTCCGACAGTATCACGGGTGAGAGCGGACAGCTGGAGGAAGTAAGCTATAACAAGAAGCGCGTCCCCTTCGTGCCGGAGCACACGGTGGCTGCACATGCCGACTATCGCATTGACTTCGGCGGTGTCATGAAATCGCTCACTTTCGGTGCCAATGTCTCTATGCGTGGAAAGACCTATTGGGACAATGCCAACCTCTATGCACAAGACCTATACACCGTGCTGGGTGCACATGTCGATGCCGACTTCGATTTATTTACTGTAAGCCTGTGGGGACGCAATCTGACCAACACTAAATACAATACCTTTGCAACTGAAAGCCCTATGGCTGGTACACTGAAGTATTTTGCCCAGCAGGGTAACCCACTTCAAGTCGGCCTTGACCTACGGTTACACTTCTAGGATGGATACTAAAAAGCCCCCGAGCGGGGGCTTTTTTGCTATCTAAGCGATGATAAATGATGCCATGTCGTCCTGACGGGCCTTTACGCACTGGAAATAGCGGAGCTGATTGTGGGTGCGGACGAGGTTGTGTTCAGGATAGGATGTTTTGTAGTAGACGTCGCCATTGAGGTAGTCGGCCAGGAAACGCACAGCCTGCATCATGGGGAAGAGGGCAACAGCAAAGGGCAGATGCTCCATTTCTATAGGCGTGAGGAAGCTGCGAGCTGACTCCAGATAACCGCGAGTGAAGGCCTCGAAAATGTCCCAGCGGAAGGCGATGCGCTCCAGCTCAGGTGAGTCTTCGGCAACGGTATTGGCAGCCGTTCGGAGGAAGTCGCCATAGTCGGAGAAGACGAAGGAGGGCATCACGGTATCGAGGTCGATGACGCAGAGCACGGAAGTCCCCGTTGCGTCGAAGAGCATGTTGTTGACTTTTGTGTCGCAATGGCAGATGCGCTTGGGCAGCAAGCCTTGACGATAGAGATGCTCGGCCTGGCACATCTCGTCAGCATATTGCTCTATCAGCGCCAGCTCGTCCTTGACGGTAGACACACGGCCTGCAGCACCGGCATCGATGGCATCACGCAGCTGTCGCAGGCGTAGCTCCATGTTGTGGAAGTCGGGGATGGTCTCGCCCAGCGTCTCGGGCAGGTCGGTGAGCATCTGCTCGAAATGACCAAAGGCGCGTCCAGCATCGTAGGAGGTGTCGGGGGTGACTTCGCTTAATGTCATGGAGTCGGGGATGAATACCGACATACGCCAGTAGTTTTGTCCATCGAAGAAATAGGTTTTTCCAGACGCACTCATAAACTGCAGGACGCGACGATGAATGTCTGTGCATCCCTCGGCTTCAAGCTTGCGGCGCAGGTGGTGGGTAACAGCCTCAATATTGTGCTGAAGCAGCTCCACATCGGTGAAGATGGCGTGGTTGATGCGCTGCAGCACATAGTCAGGGGCATTGGTCTCAGCAGTCGTTATCAGATAGGTGTCGTTGATGAGACCGTTGCCCAAAGGTTTTATCTCCTGTGGCGAGCCATCCAGATGGAAATGGCTGACGATATCAAGCAGATTCTCTCTACTCATTATTTAAATGCATAGCGGAAACCGTTGATGCGGTTCCAGGCACCACGGGTAAAGTCGGGGATGGCCACAGGGGCTGAGTTGTTCTCCATCGAGATGCGCGTCAGCTCGCCTAAGCAGCACCACTCGGCCATATCGTAGACGTCCATGTCGAGGGGCAGGCCGTTCTGCAGACAGTAGATGAGGCGGTAGTCCATGATGAAGTCCATGCCGCCGTGGCCGCCTACCTTCTTGGCTGTCTCCTCCAGCTCTTTGACGAAAGACGGCAGATACTTGTGCAGCATCTCCTGACAGAGGGCAGGGGGTAGGGGAGCGTGGGCGTTCAGGTTCTCATGGTCAGGCACATCGTCGTTGCTGAGCATCTCCTGACGGAAGAGCAGTTGGTTGACGGGATACTTGCTGGCGTAGCCATCGCTGCCTACAATCTGGTACATACGGCTGTAGGGACGCGGCGTGAGCACATCATGCTGGATGAGCATGGTCTTGCCGTTGACGGTGCGAATAAGCGTTGACGTTTGGTCGCCGTTTTGGAAGTCGGGACAGTCCTTGCCCGTCACCTTCTTCACCACCTTCGGTCCGTTATAGGGTTTGGTGTCCATTGCCACGAGATAGTCCATGCGGTCGCCGCGGTGGATGTTCAGCACCTGACAGTCGGGACCGATGCCGTGCGTGGGATAGACATCGCCGCGATACTTGGCGTTGAAGTCGAGTCGCCAGTTGTTCCAGTAAGCTGTCCAGAAGTCGTCAAGGTTGTGCAGATAGGAACCCTCCACATGGAGCACCTCACCGAAGAGTCCCTGCTGTGCCATGTTCAGTGCGGCGAGCTCGAAGAAGTCGTAAACGCAGTTCTCGAGCATCATACAATGCTTGCGGGTGCGCTCCGAGGTGTTGATGAGCTGCCATATCTCCTCCATGTTTGTGGCAGCGGGCACCTCAATAGCCACATGCTTGCCATGCTCCATTGCATAGAGGGCCAAGGGCACGTGATGTACCCAGTCGGTGGCGATGTAGATGAGGTCAATGTCGTTGCGGTCGCACATCTTCTTATAGGCCTCAGTCGAGCCGCTGTAGGCAGTGGCACGTGGACGGCCATGCTTCTCCAGGATTTTTTGGCATGCCTCCACACGATCGGGCTCCACATCGCAGAGACCCTTTACGTCGGTACCCTCAATCTGGGCAAAGCGCTCTACGGCACCAGGGCCACGCATACCCAAGCCAATAAATCCCACACGCACCACCTTCATGGGCGGAGCGGTAAGACCAAGGACGTCCTGCTGTCCTGCGGAACGTTCAGGAACGATAGTCTGTATCGGCTGCACCTGCTGTGCAGAAACACTCAGGGCGAAAACCGTCCCAAGAATAATGGTTAGTAGTTTGTTCATAGTAAAAGGTGTTGTTTTGGGTGTCAGTTAGCAAGCCTTGAAACTCATGTCGAGGCCCTTCACGCTATGCGTCAGTGCACCGACGGAGATAAAGTCGACACCCTGCTCGGCATAGGGACGGATGGTGTCGAAGGTAATGCCGCCGCTCGATTCCGTCTCGTAGCGGTGGGCAATGATATCGACGGCCTTCTTCGTGTCGGGCACAGAGAAGTTATCGAGCATAATACGGTCTACGCCACCGTGGTCGAGCACCTGCTGCAGCTCGTCGAAATTGCGTACCTCAATCTCAATCTTCAGGTCGAGACCCTTCTCCTTCAGGTAGGCGTGACAGCGGTCGATGGCGTTGACGATACCTCCGGCGAAATCGACATGGTTGTCCTTCAGCAGGATCATATCGAAGAGTCCGATTCGGTGGTTGCAGCCGCCGCCAATCTTCACGGCCTGTTTCTCCAGGATGCGCATACCAGGTGTAGTTTTGCGGGTGTCGAGCACGCGGGTGCCCGTTCCTTCAAGACGCTCCACATAGCGTGCCGTCATCGTGGCGATGCCGCTCATACGCTGCATGATGTTCAGCATGAGACGCTCTGTTTGCAGGAGCGAGCGCACCCGGCCTGTCACAATCATGGCGATGTCGCCTTTCTTTACTTTCGTGCCGTCCTGCATCAGCACCTCCACCTGCATCTCAGGGTCGAAACGACGGAATACTTCCTTGGCTATCTCGACGCCAGCCAGGATGCCGTCCTCCTTAATGAGCAGATGAGATTTGCCCATGGCGTCCTCAGGAATGCAGCATAAAGTGGTATGGTCACCGTCGCCGATGTCCTCGGCAAACGACAAATCGATCAATCTGTCGACTAATTCTTCTGTACTCAGCATAATGGTTTTAGCTATTGGTTTTTGCTTTACTCGAAATAGATGCCAAAGCCGATGCGGAATCCGAAGCCAGAGTAGTCACCGTGGTTTTTCAGGCTCTGGTTGTAGTAAAGCTCTGGCTCAATGGTAACGGTGCGGTTGAGGAAGAAGGCGTAGCCCAGATTGATGGTAGGCATCAGGTCGTCATAGTCGTGCATCTTGTGCACGTAGTTGGCGCCGAGACCTACGTAGAGACCATTCTGCTCGATGTAGTAGCGAAGGCCTGCTCCAGCCGTAAAGGCGTTGTGAGCCTTCTGATGCCAGTCATAGCCGGCCTGTGCGGTCACCATCCAGTTGTCCTGGAAAAGATAGCCACCCTTTAACGATGCGTCGAGGTTCCACTTCTCCATGTCGTTGAAACTCAGGTCGAGTCCCGAGAAGCCTGTAGCTACATAGAACTTTCCTTCGCCGAAGGGCGGACGGTCCTGATAGGGCTTGTTGGTGTAGGTCTGAGCGTTAGCTGCCAATGCGCAAATGGCGCAGAGCAGTGAGAGAAACATTTTCTTCATAGCTGTATTTGTTTAGTGTTTATTGTTTAATGCTTAGTAATGTTCATTGTTTATTATTTCTGTACCATAGGCAGAACCACAGGGCAGCGATGACAAAGGCGATACCTGCGATGATCCAACTCCACAGCGTATCAAGACTGAACAGCTGTTGTGTGATGAGGTAGGTGGAGCACACCACAGTCATAAACAGTGCGGGGACAAGCGTGATGACATACGGTTTCTTTTGCTGCACCAGATAAACGGTGATGGCCCAGAGCATAAAGACAGACAGCGTCTGGTTGCTCCAACCGAACCAGCTCCATATCATGTTAAAACCTTCTTTGTCGCCCATCTGCCAAACGAGCAGCGCCATGACGGCAGCAAACAGGGGAATGCAGATATAGAGGCGCTTGCGGATGGTGCGTTGCTCAAGATGTACGAAGTCGGCAATGATGAGGCGTGCCGAGCGCAAAGCAGTGTCGCCGCTGGTGATGGGGGCTGCCACCACGCCCAGCAAGGCAAGGATGCCACCAAAGGTGAGCAGCCAGTCCTTGCTAATGAGAGTGACGACAGAAGGTGCGTCGGCCACAGCGGCTGCGCCACCAGCTATCTGCTCATAGCCCGGTGTGGGCTGGTTGTAGAAGAAGAACATGGCCACAGTAGCCCAGATGAGTGCCACGATACCCTCGGTAATCATAGCACCGTAGAAAATGGGGCGTCCCTGCCGTTCACTCTTCATGCAGCGTGCCATTAAGGGACTTTGTGTGGCATGGAAACCGCTGATAGCTCCGCAGGCAATGGTGATAAATAGGCATGGGAATATACTCTTTGGCGTCAGTGCCTCGCCGGGCAGACCCTCCCACAACTCAGGAATAGCCGGCCATTTCACGAACAGCATCACCAACAACGCTCCTGCCATGAACAACAGTGAGAAAGCAAACAACGGGTAGACTCGACCAATGATCTTGTCGATGGGCATCAGCGTGGCTATCAGATAATAGATGAAGATGACCACAATCCAAAATGTGTACTGTCCCAGGCTCTCAGTGGCGAAGGATGGCTCCCACATATCACCCAAGATCTTGGCAGGACTGAACACAAACACCGCACCCACCATCATCAGCAGGAACACCGAGAACACCAGCATCACCTGTTTTGTCGTCTTGCCTAAGAAACGACCGATAATTTCCGGCTGGTTGATGCCGCCATTGCGCACACTGAGCATGCCGCTAAGGTAGTCGTGCGTAGCACCGGCGAAGATGCAGCCGAGTACTATCCACAGGTAGGCGGCTGGACCAAACTTCGCACCCATGATAGCACCGAAGATGGGACCAGTGCCGGCAATGTTCAGAAACTGAATCATGAAAATCTTCCAACCGGGCAGTACCATAAAGTCCACACCGTCGGCCTTTGCCACAGCAGGTGTAGGTCTGTCGTCAGGCCCAAACACACGCTCCACGAAACGGCCATAAAGGAAATAACCCAAGACAAGAGCCAACAGGCTTACTGCAAAAGTAATCATACTTTTCTACTTATATTTTCAAAAAAATACTTTACGACTGCAAAGATACAACTTTATTTGATATAATCTGCGTTCAGCTGGGAAAAAAATCTTAAAAGAAAAGCATATCGCTGCAGAGTAGCAACGATATGCCTTTCTTTTTGGTCTATGCATCAGACGATGCCGCGCCCGTGACAGTTCTTGAACTTCTTGCCGCTGCCACAGGGACAGGGGTCGTTGCGACCGGGCAGCTTGTCCTTGATGATAGGATTGCGAGGCTGCTGGGCACGGGTGTCGTGCTGGGCGGCAGCACGCTGGTTCTGGTCGACAAGCGGCTCCTGATCGGCCGACTGCTTGTTCTCGGTGTAGCCGCGACGGTCGGTGTGCTGCTCGGGAGCGGCCTCCTGCACCTGCTGATTCTGCATCTCAGGAATCTGGGCACGGGTGAGGATGGTGACCTGACGGTTGAACATCTCGTTCACCATGTTGTCGAACAGCTTGGCGCTCTCTAACTTGAAGATGAGCAACGGGTCTTTCTGCTCGTAGCTGGCGTTCTGCACGGAGTGCTTCAACTCGTCCAGCTCGCGCAGGTTCTCCTTCCAGGCCTCGTCGATGATGTGCAGCAGCATCTGCTTCTCAAACTCCTTCACCACGCTCTTGCACTCCGTCTCGTAGGCTTCCTTCAGGTTGCAGGCGATGTTGTAGGTGCGGCGGCCATCGGTGATGGGCACGAGGATGCGCTCATACATGTGGCCCTGATTCTCATAGACATTCTTGATGATGGGCATGGCCACCTCGCGGATGCGGTCGCAACGGCGGTTGAAGTGTGCGAGCACCTCCTGGAAGGCGTTCTCGGCTATCTCGTCGCGACGGCGCATGTCGAGGAAGTCCTCCTCAGTGAAGGGCACCTCCATGCCGAAGAGGCGGATGAACTCTTCCTTGCAGCCGATGTAGTCGTTGCGCTCGATGGTGGTGCTGACGCGGTCCCACAGCGTGTTGGCGATATCCATGCCGATGCGCTCACCCATCAGGGCGTGGCGGCGCTTCTCGTAGATGACGGTACGCTGCTTGTTCATCACGTCGTCGTATTCCAACAGGCGCTTACGTACGCCGAAGTGGTTCTCCTCCACCTTCTTCTGGGCACGCTCGATGCTATTGCTGATCATTGAGCTCTCAATCATATCGCCCTCCTTGAATCCGAGGCGGTCCATCACACGGGCTATGCGCTCGGAGGCGAACAGACGCATGAGCTTATCCTCCAGAGAGACGAAGAATACTGACGAACCCGGGTCGCCCTGACGTCCGGAACGACCACGCAGCTGGCGGTCGACGCGGCGGCTCTCATGGCGCTCTGTGCCGATGATGGCAAGACCGCCAGCGGCTTTCACTTCCGGTGAAAGCTTAATATCAGTACCACGACCAGCCATGTTGGTGGCGATGGTCACAGCACCCTTGCCGTTGCTGTCCTGCTGACCGGCCAGTGCCACGATGTCGGCTTCCTTCTGGTGCAGCTTGGCGTTCAGCACCTGGTGGGGAATACCCTCGCGCTGGCCTGTCTCAGGATTGACATACATAGAGAGCATACGGCTGAGCAGTTCGGAAATCTCCACCGATGTGGTACCAATTAGCGTCGGGCGGCCGGCGTTGCGCATCTTCACCACCTCGGCAATGACGGCACGGTATTTCTCGCGTTGCGTTTTGTAGACGCGGTCGTCCATATCGTTGCGGATGACAGGACGGTTGGTGGGAATCTCCACCACGTCAAGCTTGTAGATGTCCCAGAACTCACCAGCCTCTGTGATAGCGGTACCTGTCATACCTGCCAGCTTGTGGTACATGCGGAAATAGTTCTGCAGGGTAATGGTGGCAAAGGTCTGCGTAGCAGCCTCAACCTTGACGTGCTCTTTTGCCTCGACAGCCTGGTGCAGTCCATCGCTCCAGCGGCGGCCCTCCATGATACGGCCTGTCTGCTCGTCCACGATTTTTACCTCGCCATCTATGACCACGTACTCGTCGTCCTTGTTGAACATACAGTAGGCCTTGAGCAGCTGCTGCAGGGTGTGCACGCGCTCGCTCTGCACGGCGTAGTGGGCCATCAGCTCGTCCTTCTTGTTCACGCGCTCCTCGTCAGTGAGACCTGTCTCAGCCTCCAAAGCTGACAGCTGTGCGGCGATGTCGGGCAGAATGAAGAGATTGGGATCGTCGACCTGCTTGGCCAGCCATGCCGTTCCCTTGTCGGTGAGGTCGCAGGAGTTCAATTTCTCGTCGACGACGAAATAAAGGGGCTCAACAGCCTCGGGCATACGGCGGTTGTTGTTCTCCATGTAGGTTTCCTCCGTCTTCAACATACCGGCCTTGATACCCTCTTCCGAGAGGTACTTGATGAGCGGCTTGTTCTTCGGCAAGGCCTTGTGCGAGCGGAACAGCGAGAGGAAGCCCTCTTCGAGCAGCTTCTTGTCGTCGTTCTGTTGTCCGGCAGTAATCTTCTGCTTGGCATCAGCCAGGTATTGTGTGGCCAGCTGGCGCTGAACGCCCACAATCTTTTCAACCAACGGCTGGTATTCCTCAAACATCTGTACCTCGCCTTTGGGCACAGGTCCGCTGATGATAAGAGGGGTACGGGCGTCATCAATCAACACGGAGTCAACCTCGTCGACGATGGCGTAGTTGTGGGCACGCTGTACGAGATCGGCAGGCGATGTGGCCATGTTATCACGCAGATAGTCGAAACCGAACTCGTTGTTCGTACCAAAAGTAATATCGGCCTGATAGGCATTGCGGCGCTCAGGCGAGTTGGGCTTGTGCTTGTCGATGCAGTCGACGCTGAGTCCGTGGAACATGTAGAGCGGTCCCATCCACTCAGAGTCACGCTTGGCCAGATAGTCGTTGACGGTAACGACGTGGACGCCGTTGCCCGTGAGGGCGTTGAGGAAGACAGGCAATGTAGCCACCAGCGTCTTACCTTCACCCGTAGCCATCTCAGCAATCTTACCCTGATGGAGCACGACGCCGCCGAAGAGCTGTACGTCGTAGTGAATCATCTCCCACTTCAGGTCATTGCCACCGGCAGTCCAGTGGTTGTGGTAGATAGCCTTGTCGCCGTCGATGGTGATAAAGTCCTTCTTCGGGTCGCCGGCAAGCTCACGGTCGAAATCGGTGGCCGTGACGACGGTCTCCTCGTTCTCGGCGAAGCGCTTGGCCGTCTCCTTCACGATGGCGAAGACCTCAGGCATCACCTCGTTGAGGGCTTCTTCGTATTTGTCGAGAGCCACCTTCTCGAGCTTGTCCACCTTGGCAAAGATGTCGGCACGCTCGTCCAAGGGTGTATTCTCGATGGTGGCCTTCAGCTTCTCTATCTCAGCTTTCTGCTCAGTGGCTGCGGCCTGCACCTGTTTCCTAATTTCCTGAGTGCGGGCACGCAGTGCATCGTTGTCGAGCACCTCTATCTTTGGCGTCTGTGCCTTAACCTTCTCCACGAAAGGCTGTATGAGTTTCATGTCGCGCGATGATTTGTCGCCGAACAGTGACTTAAGAATATTGGTGAAATTCATTTTTTTATATGTACAATTTGACAATTTGCAATTTACAATTTTTCTTAGCGGGTGCAAAGGTACGAAAAGAAATGAAGAATGAAGAATGAAGAATGAAGAATTTGCTTCCGCCTTCACATTTTCCATTTAACCTTTTGACTTTTTAACCTTTTCCTTTCTCAGAACAAGGGCTCAGAGGAGCAGGCATTGGGCGCACGGATGCGAATGGAACGTGCAATGGTGGGTGCGATGCGGTCGGTAGTGACAGGCGTAGTGATGCGCTCGGCTTGTGTTCCTGCACCGTAGATGATAATAGGAAATTGTGTGAAAGAGGCTGTTGAGACGTAGCTCTGCTGTGTGTCTTCATTGAGCACAGTCCAGCCAGGAGCAGCCTCGATGATGATGTCGCCACAGCGCTGCGGATGGAAGGCGTTGCGAATCTTTTCCATCTGCGGGTTTTGAGCGGTGAGCAGCTGCAGCGAAGTGTACACATTGCGCACGCCCTGCATCATCGCCACTAACTCCTGCGAGCGGCTGGTGGCCTCGTTGAGGCTAATCTTTTTCTTCTCCAACAACTTGTGGTTGAGGAAAATATGGTTCTTGTAGGTTGCCTCCACGTAGGCATCCTGTCCCCAGATACCTCCTAAGTACATGTTCAGCAGATGGGCCGTGCGTGTCATGTTCAGCGTGCCTGTAGGAATACGGAAGGCCAGATAGTCGGCAGGCTCCACATCGTTGTAGCCCGTAGAGGTAACAACATAAAGCACGTCGTTGACGCTGAAGTTGAGATCAATATAGGCCATCAGGCGCTGCAGCTCACGGTCGAGGCGCATATAGGTGTCCTGCAGCTCCATCTGACAGTCTGTCACACGTTGATGTCCATATGTGCCAGCATAATAGGTCAGACTCAGCAGGTCGGGCACCATGTCCTGACCCATGTTGGTGCTGGCGATACAGTGTACGGCCAGCTCAGTGACATCGGCGTTGACCAGCGCGCTCTCTTTGTAACTATTGAAACGATAGTCGCCTTTGAATTGATGGCGGAAGGGCTTGTTATCGCCAGTATAGAGGAAATAATTGTACGTACCTGTTACGTCGTAGAGCGGCTCCCACTGGGTGTTGGCAATCTTTTGTGCAGGTGCATTCTTGTCGTTGTAGACCTTGAGCCATGAAGGTATCAGCTTCGTGTAATAAGTAGAGGTGCACCAGTCGCCGTAGACATTGTCAATCCACAGCGCAGCATCGGCAGCGTGTCCGGCTGAGAGAACGGCGGCCTCGCGATAGGGAGCGATGGCATAGACAAGCGACTTGCCGCCTGTGGTTACCTTCAGCTCGTCGCCCAGCGTCGATGTAAGCAGACCGTCAGGCGATGTCATCTCATGTGTGAGTAGCCCGGCATAGCGGCTGTCGTCAACACAGCCCACGGGACGCAGCGTCTCGCGGTTGAGCCACTGGTTGCCCACAATACTATTATAATAGGGAGTGGTACCCGTGCTCAGCGCAGCAATGGCTGAGGCCCTGTCGACGGGTGCAAAGGGATAAGAGGTGTTGACAAAGACTGTGCCGCTATTGAGCAGTCGCTTCAGGCCGCCCTCGCTGTAAAGTGGGGTAAAGGCTTCGAGATAGTCGGAGCGAAGCTGATCGATGGTAATGTTGATGACCAGTCGCGGTACGATGCGCGTCTGCTCCTGGGCTTGTGTGTCTGTCGTAAAGCCAAGGAGTGCCAGCAGCGTGATATAGAGATGTCTATTTGTCATGGTGGCGATGTGTCCAATATCTTAACAGCAAACTTAATGCCACAAATTCCATACCCTCGGCGTAGTCCTGCCAGATGCCGCCGATGAAGAAGGTGACAAGGCAAAAGATGCTGATGGTGAACCAACGGGTGCGACGACGTCTGATAACAGCAGGCAGAAAGAAGAGGGCCACGGGATTGAGCACCAGGATTTGCAGGTTGGTGCTGGTGGCAGGATGTTCAGAGAAGAACATCAGCAACAGCAGCAATCCCGGCAGTCCTGTGAGCAGCATCAGCACGGCGTCCCACCACACCATTGTGCGTTTTCTGCGCCACTCCATCACGAAGATGCCGATGCTGACCCCTAATATTAATAATGTACACGCGAGGGGTGAGATGGGGAATCCGCCGCTGACGGGCTGTTGGTTCAAGGGTGCAATCACCACATGGCGCAACACCAGCGGACGTGTCTCGTCCTTGCGGATCACAGTAGCGTGGTCAAAGTCGTAGCACAGGTTGGCAGGCAGAAACTCCTGCTCGCGCTGCGTAGCCTTCATATCGGCGCGCAGGCCCAGCAGCAAATCATTGCCGAAAGCGGCCCACGGATGACCCTCGGTGCAGACGTGAATTATCTCGCGAAACGTTGGATTGTAGTCGGGCCGTGCGGCATAGCTCACCTTGCCATCGAGGCATCGCTCCACAATGTTCCTGGGGCGCGTGCTACAGTTATCGAAGAAATAGTTGTAGCGATAGACGGGATAGCGATTCAGATTATCCTCTAACGCATGAAAGAGACGTAGCTTCTCTGTGTTGCTGAGGTTGAGTATCTGTTCCTCCACCAGGCATCCCCACTTGGTATAGGACCTGACCCATCTCTCAAACGCTGAGTAACGTTCCAGACAGTAATCAGTCTTGCCCATGATGAAACGCCACACGAAATGGGGCTTCCTGAAATCGAAGACACCATAGTTGTATACCAGATGGCTGTCGTTGCGCAGGTCATGCACATGCAGGGCGGAGTGTCCGTAGAGGCTGTACACCTCGTCATGGGGCGAACAGGTGACGAGACCTATTTCGATGCTGTCCATATCCTCTATGGTAAAGGACTGCGCACCTGTTGGCAGACTGACACACAACATCGCCGCGAGCACGCAAAGGCTGCGGAAAAAACGTTCTTTCATTTTCACGATGCAAAATTACGCTCTTTTTTCCACATCTGACACATTTCACCCGTTATTTTTTGTTAGTTTTTCATGAGTAATATGGTTTTTCTCACGCAGATTAGCCAGAAATCTTAACCAACGTTAGTTTTTTGCGTAAAAACGTAAAAAATTTGGTAATTCGCCCACTTCTTAGTACCTTTGCAGGCTGAAAAGATAGAAAGCAGTAAAATGAGAAAAATATTTGTGTGCGGCCTTATTGCCGCAAGCCTGTTTGCAGCAACGGCCTCATGGGCGCAGAGCAACACGCAGAGCAGCACCTTCTCGCCCTATAGCCAGTATGGCTTAGGCGTGCTGGCCGACCAGTCGCAAAGCTTCAATCGCGGTATGAGCGGAACAGGCATCGCCATGCGTAATGGTACGCTGGTGAACACGCTGAACCCCGCCTCTTACTCAGCCGTTGATTCGCTGACGATGCTCTTCGACGCAGGACTCTCAGGACAGTTTACCAATTTCAAGGAGGGCAACACCAGCGTCAACGCCAGTAAGGGCACTTTCGACTATGTGGTGGGGCTCTTTCGCATCAGGCGCCACTTCGGTGTTAGCTTCGGTCTGCTGCCTTTCAGCGACGTGGGCTACAACTATACTACCAGCACCTATCTGAACACCACTATCGGACGCATCACGGAGACCTTCGACGGCAAGGGCGGTCTGCACCAGGCTTTCATCGGTGCTGGCTGGAATCCTGTGAAGCCGCTTTCCATTGGTTTTAACTTCGGCTACCTTTGGGGCAGCTATACACGTAGCGCCTCTTCATCGGGCACTATTACCGTCAACTCATTGTCGAAGACCTACAAGGCAACCGTTAGCAACTATAACCTCACATTGGGTATGCAGTGGCAGCAGCCTCTCGGCAAGAAAGACCGCGTGACGCTGGGTGCTACCTGGGGCTTGGGGCATAAGCTGAACGCCGATCCTACGTGTGACATTATTAATATGAACACCTCGACGATGGTGAGCGACACCACCTCCTTTACTATTAAGAACGGACTGGAGCTGCCCACTACCATTGGTGCCGGCCTGGCATGGGAGCACAAGAACAAGTTGACCGTTGCCGCCGACTTCACTATGCAGCAGTGGGGAAAGGTCAGCTATCCTGACTACGACGAGACGTCGAAGACCTATATGCTGCGTGACGGCCTGCTGACAGACCGTACCCGTGTCAGCGTCGGTGTCGACTATGTGCCCGATGCCGCCAGTCGCCGCAACTATCTGAAGCGTGTACACTACCGCATAGGCGCCGCCTATGTCACTCCATATTATAAGATCAACGGACAGGACGGTCCTAAGGAGATGAGCGTCAGTGCCGGCTTGGGACTGCCGTTGCAGAATGCGTGGAACAACCGCTCGGTACTGAACATCAGCGCCCAGTGGGTTCATTCATCGGCTAAGGATCTTATTACCGACAACACCTTCCGCATCAGCGTGGGCGTGACCTTCAACGAGAAGTGGTTCGACAAGTGGAGAATCGATTAAAAAATAAAAGAATAAAAGATTAAAAAAATAAAAAAACGGACGAAAGACCTTTGTGTCCATGGAACCATCAGGTATTGACAGTTGGCAACAGACGGAGGACGGGCTGAACAATAGCCAGTGTTCAGGAAATATTGGCTTCTTACGTTTCCGCTTACTGCTTTTTTTATTTTTTAATTCTTTCATTTTTCTATTCTTTTCTTGCAGCGAGGCACAGGAGCATATTGCTGCCGCCGTCAATCCTGAGGATTCTGCATCGGTGATGACCACCTATGGCGTGAACACACTCATCACCGATTCGGGTGTCATCAAATACCGCATTGTCACAGAACGTTGGGACGTGAATACTGCTCGTATTCCCTCACGATGGGAGTTTATGAAGGGCATTTTCTTCGAACAGTTCGACGAGCAATTCCACATGCAGGCCTACATTCAAGCAGACACAGCGTGGTACTACGATCAGATACGCCTGTGGAAACTGCGCGGCAGGGTGAGCATCCGTAATGTCAAGGGTCTCATCTACACCAGCGAGGAGCTCTACTGGGATGGCGTGAAGCACGAGTTCTACAGTACAGTCTTCTCACGTGTCGTCACCCCTGAACGCACAATGGAAGGCACCTATTTCCGCAGCGACGAGAAAATGGAGCACTACATTGTGAGCAACAGTATGGGCTCGTTCATGGCTGCTGATATGGAAGGCGAGCAGGAACAGCCCACTAACAAAAACGAGGGTGACGAGGACAACGAACCGCTACGCCCTGCACCTGAGAAGCACCGCAGATATTAATTGAGCTGAAAAGTGAGAGGTGAGAAGTGTGAGATTAGATAAAGGCATGTTATGACAGTACTGATAATAGGCATTGTGGTTGCAATGGTGTTCTCCGCGTTCTTCTCGGGCATGGAGATAGCCTTCGTGTCGAGCAACCGCCTGCTGGCAGAGGTGGCACGTGAGAAGAACGGGCTGAGCCAACGGGCCATCGACCTATTCTACCGCCATCCCAGCAACTTCCTATCCACTATGCTCGTGGGCAACAATATCGCGCTGGTCATCTATGGTATCCTCTTCGCACGTATTTTCGACCAGACACTCTTCAGCGGACTTGACGATGCCGGACGCGTCACAGCCGACACATTGCTCTCCACACTTATCGTGCTCTTCACGGGTGAGTTCCTGCCGAAGACCATCTTCAAGGCAAATCCCAACACCATGCTCACATTCTTCGCATTGCCTGCTGCGGCGTGCTATTTCGTGCTGTGGCCCATCTCGCGCTTTGCCACGCTGCTGTCGAAGGGACTACTGCGGCTTGTGGGCATCAGGATGGACAAGGACAGCGACGACAAGGAGTTTACCAAGGTGGATCTCGACTATCTGGTGCAGAGCAGCATCGACAATGCTCGCAACGACGATGAGATAGAGGAAGAGGTGAAAATCTTCCAGAATGCGCTTGACTTCTCCGACACCAAGGTGCGCGACTGCATGGTGCCTCGCACAGAGATTGATGCGGTAGAAGACACAGCCACCATCGAGCAGCTTAAACAGGTGTTTATCGAGTCGGGCCATTCCAAAATACTTGTTTTCCATGAGGACATAGACCACATCATCGGCTATATCCACTCCTCCGATATGTTCACCGTCAAGGATCAGCAATGCGTCGACTTGGTACGCGAGATTTCGTTTGTGCCCGAGACCATGCTGGCTTCGAAGCTGATGAAGCTGCTGATGCAGCAGAAACGCTCGCTGGCTGTGGTTGTCGACGAGTTTGGAGGCACCAGCGGACTGGTGTCGCTTGAGGATATCATGGAAGAGATTACAGGCGACATCGAGGACGAGCACGACTCTACCAACTACGTGGCCAAGCGCCTTGACAACGGCGAGTACATGCTGTCGGCCCGACTGGAGATTGAAAAGGTGAACGAGCTATTCGACATCGGCCTGCCTGAAAGCGATGACTACATGACCGTTGGTGGCTTCATCCTACATGAGTATCAGAGCTTTCCGAAACTCAACGAAGTGGTGCGCATTGGGCGTTTTGAATTCAAAATAATCAAAAATACAGCCACGAAAATAGAGCTCGTGAAACTAAAAGTGAATGAAAATGACATTTTTTCATAAAAAGATGCCGTTGTTTCACGCAAAATTTGTAATTTTGCAGGCTGAATTTGGAAAATCGAAAAAATAAAAGAAATAAAAACAAAAAAACAGACAAATTAAATGGCAGCAATTGGAAAAATCAGAAGCTGGGGTCCTTGGCTGGTGGGTATCATCGGCCTGGCTCTGTTCGGCTTCATTGCAACTGACTTTACAAGACAGTGCGAGACCTCGAGCAATCAGGCTCGCCAGCAAGTAGGAAAAGTATTGGGCGAAAAGCTTTCTATCCAAGACCTTCAGCAGCGCTCGGAAGAGTACAAGGCCTTGTTTGGAAAAGACGTTAACGAGGAAATGGTCCGCAACTTGGTTTGGGATGATTTCGTGAAGAACACCGTATTGGAGGAAGAGTGTGCAAAGCTCGGCCTCGGTGTTACCGACGAAGAGATCAAAGCCGTGCTGGCTATGCCCAACCATCCCGCCCTGCCCCGTCAGTTCATGCCGCAGGAATTCTTTAATCAGGCTGGTGAGTTCGATCACAACTATGTTGCCCAGGCCTACGCAAGCATGAAACAGCAGGATCCAGAACGCTTTAGAGATTTCGATGCCTACTGGAACATGATCGAGAAGATGCTGCGTCAGAACCTGCTTCGCGAGAAGTATCTGACCTTGCTGCAGTCCTGCATGCTCAGCAACGAATATTCAGCCAAGGTGACCTTCGAAGGTGGCAACACCCTGAAGGACGTGACCGTGGTTGCTTTCCCCTACGCCTCCATCAACGACAACGAGGTGCAGGTGAGCGAGGCCGACTTGAAGGCCAAGTACGAGGAGATGAAAGAGCAGTTCAAGTGGAACAAGGAGACTCGCGACATCAAGTACGTTGTTTGCAAGGTGCAGCCCTCTGATGCCGATATGGAGAATCTGACCAACAGCCTGCTGGAGGCTGCCGATCAGTTCAACAACGACAGCGCAAAGATTGAGACCGTCGTTGCCATGCATCGCTCCACCATCCCCTATCACGCTGACCGTCCCTACAACAAGAACGGCATCCGTGCCATCTCTGCAGCCCTGCTCGACAGTCTTGACAACATGAAGGACAGCACCGTTACCGCTCCCTTCCGTTACATGACCATGCGTGCCAACAAGCCTATCGAGAGCATGGCTATCGCTCGTCTGAACCGCCGCTATCAGGATGTTGACTCCATCCACTTCGAGTTCATCGCCCTTCCCGCCACCACCAACGATGTGGAGAAACGTGCCGACAGCATCATCAATGTCATCAACGCTGGCACTAACATTGACACCCTCGTGAACAAGATGAACCTCCAGAAGGGCGACATGTGGCTCAGCGCCGATGTCTATCAGGGCAGGACAAACATCGATGCCGAAACGAAGGCAATCCTCGCAGCTGTCCGTCCCGCCAAGGTCGACGAGCTGCAGCGCATCGCCATCACCAACGGTGTACTGATATTCAAGGTCACCGAGCGCAAGGTGAGCACCCTCTACGACGTAGCTATTATCAGCAACGAGATTCGTCCTTCCTCTGAGACTGAGGACAACACCTATAACAACTTCAGCGCATACGTGAGCTCCTGCTCCAACGCCACCGACCTGGAGAAGAAAGCCGCTCAGGCTGGCTTCGAGATCCTGGAGCAGAAGAACCTGCTCAGCGATGCCAGCACCATCGGCTCTCCCATGCCTCTCACCAACACTCGCGACGCCGTGAAATGGGCTTTCGCCAAGGCTGAGGAAGGTAGCATCTCTGAAATCTACCGCGATCCCGCCGAGGGCCGCTTCATGGTTGTTGGCGTGACGAAGATCAACCCCGTGGGCTATCTTGACATCAAGGGTGCAGAGCAGATTCTCCGTGCCGAGGTTATCAAGGACAAGAAGGCCGACATGCTTCTGAAGAAGCTGGCAGGTGTGACGACAGTGGAGCAGGCTGAGCAGAAGGGTGGCACATCGACGACCCTCAACAGCGTAGGTTTCCCTGCAACTCTTCCCGTGCTGAATATGGGTGAGCCCGGTCTTGACGGTGCCATCGCCGCTACGGCCGTGGGACAGAACGCCAAAAAGCCTTTCAAGGGCGCCAATGGTGTCTACTTCTTCAAGGTTGACAGCTGTGAGACTGACTCTGCAAGAACCTTCGACCGTCGTGCTGTGGAGACCGACCTGATTCGCAATCATGTTTGGATCGTAACACCGACCAAGACCGACATCGCAGGAAATCCCCTGACTGACAGAAGCGGCCGTCCCATCCACCAGAATCCTTTCACCAGCTTCTGGGAGGTGCTCGCCGAAAAGGCAGGGCTGACAGACAACCGCTATCAGTTCTAAACGTTGACGAAGACGAAACGCTTCGCTACGGGAACGAAAAACAAAAGGCTGAGTTCACACGAGCTCAGCCTTTTTCGTTTATCTTTTCGTCCTCGTTTTTTGTTTTCGTTTACGTTTTCGTTTTCGTTTACGTTTTCGTTTTATATCTTCTTGGCACAATAGGGCTCGAGGGCGCAGCGGTTGCAATGTGGCGAACGTGCCGTGCAGACATAGCGCCCATGCAGCAGGAGCCAGTGGTGGGCCTGTGGGATGTCGGCCTCAGGAATATATCTGACCAGCTGCTGCTCCACCTTCAGCGGCGTGTTCGCCGTCTTGGGCACCAGACCGAGGCGGTGGCTCACACGGAATACATGCGTGTCGACAGCCATCGCGGCACGCCCGAAGGCTACGGCCTGCATCACATTAGCCGTTTTGCGACCTACGCCAGGCAGCCGCAGTAGCGCATCCATATCGTTGGGCACCTCGCCGCTGTGCTGCTCCGTGATGATACGCGACAGCTCCACCAGATGGCGTGCCTTCGCATTGGGATAGCTCACGCTCTTCACATATTCATACACCTCATCGGGCTCGGCAGCGCCCATCGTAGCGGCATCAGGGAAACGGCGGAACAGCTCAGGTGTCACCATATTTACACGCTTGTCCGTGCATTGTGCACTCAGCACTACAGCCACTAATAGCTGAAACTCACTCCCAAACTCCAGCTCAGTAGTCACCACAGGCATCTCTTGCCTGAAGTGATCCAGCACAAGGCGATATCTCTCTTCTCTTTTCATAACAGCCGCAAATTTACGCATTTTTTCTGAATCTTCGCAAAAAGAATCCGTTTAATTTGTTTAATTCGTAAGGAGGCTCCTGGGCAAAATGCGGAGGCTCCGCAGGAATTTTTGGAGGCTCCGCAGCAAATTTTGGAGGCTCTTTTTCAGTCGGATTCGGAAATCCGTTTGATCTGAATAACCTCAAACGTTTGAAACGAACTGAAAGCCTCTTCTGATCTCACACTCTCTTTGCACAAATGTCTCAATCTTTTATGTTATTGCCTCATTCTGATGTTTTGTAATAAATTAACATGCGCTGTTGCTTTTGTTTGAAAGATTTTAACTAATTTCGCACTCAAAATACAGTTAACTCTAAGTTTTTAGCTAAAAACATGGAACAGAAAATGAACAGTGTGAAGCCCGCTGAGGGCAAACTGGGAATCCTCGTCGTCGGCAACGGCGCAGTGGCAACAACATTCATGACTGGTGTGCTGATGACTCGCAAGGGCCTCGGTAAGCCTGTTGGTTCAATGACCCAGTATGACAAAATCCGTATAGGAAAGGGAGCCGACAAGAAGTATCTCCCCTACAAGGACATCGTACCCATTGCCGACCTGAACGACATCGTATTCGGCTGCTGGGACGTCTATCCGCAGAATGCCTATCAGGCTGCTATGTATGCCGAGGTGCTGAAGGAGAAGGACATCGAGCCCGTTCGCGACGAACTGGAGAAGATTGTACCCATGAAGGCCGCTTTCGACAAGAACTATGCCAAGCGTCTTGACGGCGACAACGTGAAATGTTCATTGGTCAATGGTCAATGTCAAATGCCCACCCGCTGGGAGATGGTGGAGATGCTGAAGAAGGATATCAGCGACTTCAAGCAGAAGAACGGCTGTGCACGCATCGTCGTGCTCTGGGCTGCCTCTACCGAGATCTATGTGCCCGTCGACGAGCAGGTGCACTACAAGCTCAGCGACCTCGAGGCTGCCATGAAGGCCGACGACCGCGAGCATATCGCTCCCTCGATGTGCTATGCCTACGCTGCCCTCACCGAGGGTGCTCCCTTCATCATGGGCGCTCCCAACACCACCGTCGATATCCCTGCTATGTGGGAGCTGGCAGAGAAGACGAAGATGCCCATCGCCGGCAAGGACTTCAAGACGGGCCAGACGCTGGTTAAGAGCGGCTTTGCACCCATCATCGGCACCCGCTGTCTGGGTCTGAGCGGCTGGTTCTCTACCAATATCCTGGGCAACCGCGACGGTCTGGTGCTCGACGAGCCCGCCAACTTCCGCACCAAGGAGGTTTCGAAACTTTCAACGCTGGAGACCATCCTCAAGCCCGATGTGCAGCCCGACCTCTACGGACACGGCAACGATGAGGACACGCAATATTACCACAAGGTGCGTATCAACTACTATCCTCCCCGCAACGACAACAAGGAGGGCTGGGACAACATCGACATTTTCGGTTGGCTGGGCTATCCCATGCAGATCAAGATTAACTTCCTCTGTCGCGACTCCATCCTTGCTGCTCCTTTGTGCCTTGACCTCTGTCTGCTGAGCGACCTCGCTGCCCGTGCCGGACGCTATGGTACACAGCGTTTCCTCAGCTTCTTCCTCAAGAGCCCGATGCACGACTACACCCAGGGCGAGGAAGCCGTCAACAACCTCTATCAGCAGTACACCATGCTGAAGAACGCCATCCGTGAGATGGGCGGCTACGAGGCCGACGAGGAAATCGACTAAAGAAGCTTTTTAGTTGTAAGTGTGCACGCTGGCACCTTGTGCAGAGGGCAGATAATTGATGCCCCACCAGCACATCTGCAGTAGAACGAAGGAAACGATAAGGAGCCAGAGAACAAGACGGGGTTGCTGCTTCGGCAAGCGACGGTAGTGTATATAAATAAGGTACGCGAACCAAGTGATGGCTGCCCACGTCTCCTTTGGATCCCACGACCAGTAGTGCCCCCACGCCTCCTTTGCCCAAAGGGCTCCAAAAAGCATGCCGACAGTCATCAAGGCGAGGCCTGCGTAGACGAAGGTGTCCAGAGTGGTGAGGGGTGAGGTGTGTGAGGTGGAAACTATCAGTCGATAGATAGCTATCAGCGTGACGATTCCGAAGAAGGAATAGGCAAACATGTAGACAATGACGTGGGGCGCAAACCACGGGCTCTGCAGGGCCGGCATCGGTGTGTCGGAATGCATGTGGGGCCAAAGGAGGAAAACGACCACGAAGGCGACGGCTAGAAGAATGGCGAATTTCCACCTGATCCTTATCATCAACATGCAGGCAGCGCCAGCCAGCATCATGTAGATGCCTGCATAGACCAGCGGCAGCCAAGGGTCGCGCACCAGCTCAAGAATCGAGAGCTGGCTTTTGGCGCCCATCTGCGTGTCGTAGCTATATTGATAAATCTTCCAGCCTTCCACCTCAACAGGATTGTTGACGTCGACGGTTGAGGTGAGAGGTGTGAGGTCAGAGGCGTGAGAAGAGTTGTGAGGAGTGATCAGCAGCTCTGACGCGAAGCGCTTGGGCGAGCCGTCGTCGTAGGTCTCAAATATAAACTGCTTCAGCTCGATGCTCATCGGCATCATGTGGACGAGGCCGTCCTGCGCCATTGCCCTGCTTTCTGGTACGCCGATCATCGTCATCATCTTCAGCCGCTGCATGTCGGCATTGCCCAGCGTAGCGCAGGTCATCGCAAGGAAGAGACCAAAGTGGAGGAGGATGGAGGGGACCTTGTGAAGGGTTGATGGTGGATGGTGGAGGGTTGATGGTGGATGGTGGAAGGTGGAGAGTGAAAGGCAGAGATTCATCATTTGCTTCAATGTCGTAACGCCGAGGATTAAGGCGATATAGACGTATACGAGCACGAAGGGCCAGAAGGTCAACATGTTGCTCAGCCAGGTGCCATCGGCTTGCTGCCGGGTGAGACCCATGACGACGGTCAGCAGGACGGTATACACTAATGCGGGAACCGCCGCGTGGTAGGTGCCGATAAATCGAAAGACCTGGCTTTTATTGCGCAGCAGGAATACACCAGCGATGATGGCCAGGAAAACCGCCATCACAATGCCGTTGACAGGCCACGCAAAAGCGTCCCACACTACAGGGCCGACGCTCAACTGCAGCATCAGGCCTGCAAGAATCAGCCCTCCTCCAATAAGAAAGCCTTCTTTCATTGTCCAGTATCTCGTCTCTGTGTTCATGCTCAAATATACTTTGCCGAATGGCGCCTGCAAAAGTACGAAAAAAAATTGAAAGAAGTTACACGCAGGGCAGAGAATCATAAAAATAAAAAAAAATGTGGGGAAGGTGTTGGATTTAGTCAATTTTTTTGTAATTTTGTACCCAAATTGTACATAAAAGAATGAAAAACATCCGTAACTTCTGCATCATCGCCCACATCGACCACGGTAAGAGTACCTTGGCCGACCGCCTTCTGGAACGTACGAAGACGATCCAGGTGACGGAGGGACAGATGCTCGACGATATGGATCTGGAGCGCGAGCGCGGCATCACCATTAAGAGCCATGCCATCCAGATGGAGTACGAGCGTGACGGGCAGAAGTATATCCTGAATCTTATCGACACTCCGGGCCATGTAGACTTCAGCTATGAGGTGAGCCGCTCAATAGCCGCCTGCGAGGGTGCACTCTTAGTGGTGGACGCTACGCAGGGCGTGCAGGCGCAGACCATCTCCAATCTCTACATGGCCATCGACAATAATCTGGAAATCATCCCTGTCATCAACAAGATTGACATGCCGAGCGCGATGCCCGACGAGGTGGAGGACGAAATTGTAGACCTTATCGGCTGCGATCCTGAGGACATCATCCGTGCCAGCGGCAAGACCGGCGAGGGTGTCGACGACATCCTCAACGCCGTGGTCGACCGCATTCCGCATCCTGTGGGCGACGAGGAGGCTCCCTTGCAGGCGCTGATCTTCGACTCGGTGTTCAACTCTTTCCGCGGCATCATCGCCTACTTCAAGATCGTGAACGGCGTCATCCGCAAGGGCGACAAGGTGAAGTTCTTCAACACGGGCATGGAGTACGACGCCGACGAGGTGGGCGTGCTGAAGATGGACATGATTCCCCGTCAGGAGCTGCGCACAGGCGATGTGGGCTATATCATCAGCGGCATCAAGGACTCGAAGGAAGTGAAAGTGGGCGATACCATCACCCACGTGGCCAATCCGTGCGAAAAAGCCATCGAGGGCTTCCAGGAAGTGAAGCCGATGGTGTTTGCCGGCGTCTATCCCATCGATCCGACGGATTATGAGAACCTACGTGCCTCGTTGGAGAAGCTGCAGCTGAACGATGCCTCGCTGACGTTCCAACCGGAGTCGTCGGTGGCGCTGGGCTTCGGCTTCCGTTGCGGATTCCTCGGCCTGTTGCACATGGAGATTGTGCAGGAAAGACTGGACCGCGAGTTCGATATGGACGTCATTACCACCGTGCCCAACGTGTCGTATATGTGCTACACGAAACAGGGAGAGGTAAAAGAGGTGCACAACCCTAGCGGACTGCCCGACCAGACGCTCATCGACCACATCGAGGAGCCCTATATCCGCGCCTCGATTATCACCGCCTCGGCCTTCATCGGCCCCATCATGACGCTTTGCCTCGACAAACGCGGCGAGCTGATCGACCAGCAGTATGTCAGCGGCGGACGCATGGAGCTACACTTCATGCTGCCGCTGGGTGAGATCGTCATCGACTTCTACGACAAGCTGAAGAGCATTTCGAAGGGCTATGCATCGTTCGACTACCATGTGGACTGCTTCCGCCCGTCGAAGCTCGTCAAACTCGACATCCTGCTGAACGGTGAGCCCGTGGATGCCCTCTCCACATTGACGCATCAGGACAATGCCGTCACCTTTGGGCGCCGTATGTGCGAGAAGCTGAAGGAACTCATCCCACGCCAGCAGTTCGACATCGCCATCCAGGCGGCCATCGGTGCGAAGATTATTGCCCGCGAGACGGTGAAACAGGTGCGCAAGGATGTGCTGGCGAAATGCTATGGTGGCGACGTCACCCGTAAGCGTAAACTACTCGAGAAGCAGAAGCGCGGCAAGAAGCGCATGAAGCAGATCGGCAACGTGGAAGTGCCGCAGAAGGCCTTCCTCGCAGTATTGAAATTAGACTAATCTAAGCCTTAAAAAACCATAAGAAAAATGGCCAACCTAAGTTTAACTCCCCGTGACGTGGCTCGCGAACTGGCGCGCCGCTACAGTACCATGACTCATGACGAGCTGGATGTCCTTGAAAGCATCCTCATCCCACGTAAGTACGCCAAGAACGAGATTATCCTGCGTGAAGGCGAGACCTGCGAGAACATCTACTGGGTGGTGAAGGGTCTGGTACGCCAGTTCTATTACAAGAACAAGAAAGAGCTGACCGAATACATGGCTACCGAGAACAGCATTGTGATGTGCATCGAGAGCCTGTTCCTCGAAGAGCCCACACGTCTGCAGATACAGGCGCTGGAGCCCTCCATCATCTACTCGCTGCCGAAGGCCGAGCTGGAGCAGGCTGCTATCAAATGCATCAACATCCAGATGCTCTATCGCAAGATACTCGAAGAGTCGCTCATCATCAGTCAGCACCACGCCGACATGCTGCGATTCGAGACGGCCCAGGACCGCTACGCCAAGCTGGTGAAACGCTCGCCGCAACTGGTGCTGCGTGCCCCGCTGGTCTACATCGCCAGCTATTTGCAGATGACGCCCGAGACACTCTCACGCGTCCGTACGGCCGCCCTGCTCAACGGCTAAGGTATCCGTTTGCACACCCCCAGCTGCACTTTTTTCCTAAAAAGAGCGGGAAAAGTTTGCACGGTCGGGAAAAAAAGCGTACCTTTGCACGCTGAAACCATTATTATCAACATTTTTAAAGAACAATGAAACAAGGAATTCATCCAGAAAACTATCGCCCCGTCGTGTTTAAGGACATGTCCAACGGCGATATGTTCCTTACGAAGTCTACTGCAAAGACAAATGACACTGTAGAATTCGAAGGCGAAACTTACCCAGTGGTAAAAGTCGAAATTTCAAGCACCTCTCACCCGTTCTACACTGGTAAGAGCAAGCTCGTCGACACGGCAGGACGCGTCGATAAGTTCATGAGCCGCTACGGTAAGGCTGCGAAGAAGTAAGATACTTTCAACACACCACATGACTTAAAAAAGGTGCGTCCAAGGTAGTTGCATATGCCTTGAGCGCACCTTTTATCTTTTTCTAGAAACCCAACCATGAAACTGCTGACCTTCGGGCGACTGCTGCCCTTGGCGCTTCTTGCGCTGACCCTTGCATCGTGTCACGGCAGCGATGACGAGGACGACAACCAAAAGCCATCCGTCAATACCAACGTCAACGCCAACCCCACCGACAAGGAGCCGGCCCTGCAACGCCTGGAGTTTCCTCGCGTGAAGGGAGGCCGCAGCCTCGTGCTCATCCACACCACCAACGACTCGTACGGCATTAACTACAGCGTGGAGTGGGACTGCGACAAGAAGGCACAGCGTTGGTCGGCCTATCAGATGACTGCCGCCACAATGGTGCAGAAAACATCGCGCTATTACTCCAGCGACAACCAGTATCCCTTCGATCCGCTGCTGCCCAATAATACCTATCTTACCCAGGACTGCTTTTGGAACAGCGGCTACGACCACGGACACATCTGCCCGTCGGCCGACAGACTCTATTCGGCCGAAGCCAACTACCAGACCTTCTTCCTCACCAACATGCAGCCGCAGTCGAAGGCCTTCAACGCATCGGAGAACAGTCCTTGGTATCGTTTGGAAAGTCAGGTGCGCAGCTGGGCCAAGAATGCAGGGACTGAGGTGCTCTATGTAGTGAAAGGTGGCACCATCGAGGACAATCAAGTCCTGACGAATAAGGATGGTAGCCTGCGACTTATTAAGGGCGAGATGCGTGTACCCCAGTATTTCTTTGTGGCGCTGCTGCTGAAGAATGCTCAGGGCTACAAGGCCGTGGGCTTCTGGATGGAGCACCGCGACAGCTATGTTAACTACGAGCCGCTCGGCAACTGGGCCGTCAACATCCGTGACTTGGAGGAGAAGACAGGCATCGACTTCTTCTGTAACCTGCCCGATGACGTGGAGAACAAGGTAGAGACGCTGCCCATCGAGAACGTGAAACGTGCATGGGGATTGTGACAATAACCGTTAAACAATATCCGTAGTAAACAATTAACAATAAACACTCAACAATAAACATAAAAACCAAACCAAAGAACAACAATGAAAACTGTTTATGATTTCACTGTCAAGGACAGAAAAGGCAAGGACGTGTCGCTGAAGGAGTATGCCAATGAGGTGTTGCTCATCGTGAACACGGCTACGAAGTGCGGTTTCACTCCGCAATACGAGGAACTGGAGCAGCTCTACGAGAAATACCGCTCGCAGGAGTTTGTCATCCTCGACTTCCCCTGCAACCAGTTCGGCCAGCAGGCTCCCGGAACCGACGAGAGCATCCATGAGTTCTGCAAGCTGAACTTCGGCACAGAATTTCCCCGCTTCAAGAAGGTGAAGGTGAACGGCCCCGACGCCGACCCGTTGTTCCTCTACCTGCAGGAACAGAAAGGTTTTGGAGGATGGGACATGGAGCACCCCATCGCCCACATCCTCGACGACATGCTGTCGAAGGAAGACCCCAATTATAAGGAGAAGAACGACATCAAGTGGAATTTCACCAAGTTCCTTGTCGACAAGAAAGGCATGGTTGTCGCCCGCTTCGAGCCCACTACCGCCACTTCTGAGATTGAAAAGCAAATTGAAGAATTGCTGAAGTAGGATGGAAAAGACAAAGTGTTTGATTATCGGCAGTGGGCCTGCGGGCTACACTGCCGCTATTTATGCCAGTCGTGCAAACCTGAATCCCATTGAATACTGTGGCCTGCAGCCTGGCGGCCAGCTGACGCAGACCACTGAGGTGGAGAATTTCCCTGGCTATCCTGAGGGTGTCGACGGCAATCAGATGATGATGGACTTGCGCCAGCAGGCTGAGCGTTTCGGCGTCGACATCCGTGACGGCGAGATCACAGAGGTGGATTTTTCCTCGCGTCCCTATCGTGCAAAGGATGATGCCGGCAATGAGATAGAGGCAGATACAGTCATCATCGCCACGGGTGCCTCAGCCAAATACTTAGGCCTGCCCGACGAGCAGAAATATATGGGTCAGGGCGTCTCGGCCTGTGCCACCTGCGACGGTTTCTTCTATCGCAAGAAGACCGTGGCCGTGGTGGGCGGCGGCGATACGGCCTGCGAGGATGCCCTCTATCTGAGCGGCCTCTGCAAGAAGGTCTACCTCATTGTGCGCAAGCCTTTCCTACGTGCCTCGAAGGTAATGCAGCAGCGGGTGATGGAGCGTGAGAACATTGAGATTCTCTTCGAGCACAACACCCTCGGCCTCTTCGGCGAGGACGGTGTGGAGGGTGCCCACTTGGTGAAGCGTAAGGGTGAGCCCGACGAGGAGCAAGTTGACATCGCCATCGACGGCTTCTTCCTCGCCATCGGCCATAAGCCCAACACCGACATCTTCAAGCAGTGGCTCGACACTGACGAGGTGGGCTATCTGAAGAAGATTGACGGTACGCCGCGCACCAAGCTGCCTGGCATCTTCGTGGCTGGCGACTGCGCCGACCCCGTCTACCGTCAAGCCATTACTGCCGCCGGTACTGGTTGTCAGGCGGCCATCGAAGCTGAACGATTCCTCTTGGAACAATAACCGTCGGTTATTGTTTTACTCTTCTCCCAGCAGGAGCTTGACTCTGTCTTGCAGGTCGCTGCTGCTGAGATTGCGGGCAATAATCTTGCCCTGCTTGTTAGTGATAATGTTTGCGGGAAGGGTGGCGATGCCGAGCTGTGCCAAGGCCGGCGACTGAAACATCAGGCTGTCGCTGACGTTGGGCCAGGTGACACTGTCGCGCTCTAGTACGCCTTTGCCCTCTGAGGGGCTGGCGTCGATGCAGATGCTGAGCACCTTCAGTCTTTCAGGGTATTTCTTCTTCAGTTTGCTCAGCGTGCGCATGGGCTGTTGCGACTCGTAGCTCCATGTCGACCAAACCATGATGACGTTGACTTCAGCGCGCATCGTGGCATTGGTCACCGTGTCACCTTCTGTGCTGATGGCCTGAAACTCGGGCAGCGTGCCGTCGGTGGTATAGGTCTTCAGCGCCTCGAGCTGTGTCAGCAGGCGTGCCACATGCTGATTCTGCGGCTGTTTCTCGCGCAGCTTCTCGCAGAGCGTATAGGCCTTGGCGTAGTTGGGTGTGAAAGACTGTAGGAAAAATTTCTGAAGGAGGTAGAGGCTGACGGGCGAATTGGGATGCAGGCCGATGAATTTCTCGGCCTCGGCTTCAGCCTCTGGCGGCGTCATCTCATTGGTTTTCAGACGGAAGGCCGTCATCAGGTCGTTGTCGGGTGTACCCTTGATCTCCGTATCACGCAGGTGTGATGCGTCGCCTTCCATCTTCACCTCGCCGCCCGGCGTAGCGAAGACGGGAATCTCGCTGTAGTTGGGAAAAATGATGGCCAGCGTGAGCGTGTCGGTAAGCTGCCGCTCATAGGTGAAGCGTCCGTCGTTGACGGCGATGGTATCCTTCTCGCCTGTGCTGACGTCGTAGATGTAGAACTCGCCCTGGTTCAGATTCTTGAACTGGGCCTCCAGCTTAAAACGGTCAGCCTGCTTGCTGCACGATGATGCAGCAAGCAGGATGAGAAAGAGTATGAGGTATTTGAATTTACTTCTGAACATTCTTCAGTTCGAGGTCCTTGGCGGCGTATGCGGCAAGTGACGGATCCTTGGCAACGGCAGTAGCCAGAGCCTGAGCGGCGGCGACATTGTTGCCGGTACGGGCGTTGAGGATAGCCTTCAGATAGTCGGTGGTGGCGTCGGCATTGCGGACGTTGGCCAGCGTCTGAGCGGCAGCCTGATAGTTCTTGTTCAGGATCTGAGCCAGGGCGGCAGAGTTGGTAGGCAGCTTGCCGAAGTCCTGTTCGGCCTGTGCATAGAGGCCCTGTGCTAGGTGCAGGTTGCCCAGCACCTCGTTCAAACCGTTGGCATTCGTAGCCTTCGAGATGAGCTCCTCGGCATACTTCACCTCGCCCTGCTGCAGAGCAATCAGTCCCATGTTGGCGTTGGTCTCGGGCAGTGCCTTGTCAACAACATAGGCTTTCTCTAACCAGGCAGCTGCCTCGTTGTAATTGCCTTTTGCATACTCGATGAGTGCAACATTGTTGAATGCGCGGGCATCGTTCTTATAGAATTGTGCAGCCTTCTTGTAGGCGTTCTCGGCCTGATCTAGGTCGTCGCCGTAGAGGGTGGCGGCATAGAGCAGTTCCTCAACGCTGAGCTTCGAAGCATCGGCAGCCAGCTGGTCCTTGATCTGCTGGTCGTCGCGGCCCACCACGTCGTAGTTGATGGTCATGCGGGCACGGCGCAGCTGCGGCAGGATGCCGTCGGCCAGCTCGCGGAAGGCGCTGCTGATGTTCTTGATCTGCTGCTCACGCTCCTCGGGATCCTGATACATCGACAGGACACGCAGGATGACGTCCTTGTCCTGGATATTGGAGGCGCCGACCAGCTCCTGGAAGCCTTCCCAGTCCTCGGCGGTGTACTTCGTGTCAAGGGGAGCGTCGGTCTTGGCCTTCTTCATCTCCTGCTTCACATAGTTGGCAGCCACGTCCTGACGCTGTCCGGCCAGACGTTCGTTGATCTGATAGCCACCATCGGGCGATGCGTAGGCTGACACCTCAACGCCGTCGATTACCAATGTCTCCTGATTGGCGGCAATCTCGTTCAGCAGGCGCACAAACTCCTGCACGCTGTTGTTCTGCAGCTCCGAGCGGCGCAGGTTGGCCTGGCCGATGAGAAACTTCACGTTGGCTTCCTGCTTCTGGTTGATGATGCGCTGGAAACCGTCGAGGGCACGTGCAGGCTGAGCCGTGGCCAGCGTGCGCTTGTAGAGCTCGCTGGTGGCGATGACACCGTCGGCCACCTTCACCTCGGGCACCTTCACGTCCTTGTTGCCCACCTTGGCCTTGAAGGTGAGGAAGAGCTCGCTCTGTTCCATCTCGGGCTGATAGGCGAAAGTGCTCTTCATGGCATAGCGGCCACCCACGCGGTAGGAGATGGTCTGGTCGTTGCCGCGCACCTTCTCGCCCTGGAATGTGGCGGGCTGACCTTTCACGGTCTGCAGGCCGCTGGGAGTCTGGAAACGCAGCTCGGGCGTCACGGTGACGACGGCCTTCTTCTTCATATAGTTCTCAGGGAACACGCCGTTGATGGTGGCGGCCACCTGACTTGCCTGCGACTCTAAGGGATTAGGGGTCACGGTAAAGTTGTCTGCCGAGAGAGCGCCGAGCTTTCCCGAGCAGGATGACAGCAGCACGGCGGCTGCCGAAAGTGCGAACAGGATTGTCTTTTTCATTGCTGTTGGAAAATTATTTGTTTGAATGTCTATGCTTTCTTCGTTTGAGTCGTGCAAAGTTACACATTATTCTTATTACCACGCATCTGCAGCCTCGTTTTTTTGGTTTTATTAAGTATTTATGGCGTTTTCTTCGAGAAGAAACCGATGCGGTGGTTGCGGCCTTTGCGACCGAGTGAGCGCAGCTGGTAGACGCCGTCGGGCAGGGTAGAGATGTCGAGCATCTCGTTGTAGGGGAAGATGCCGACGGGCTGGCCGCTCAGGCTCTCCACGATGACGAAGTCGGCATCAAGCGTCTGTCCTTTGTCGGGCAGGGCGATGGGCCGTCCGTCGCTCTTTGCAATGAGGCCGACGGCATATTCAGGCCCGGCATTGAGCAGCAGCTGGGCGGCAGGGCTCTCCTGGCCATAGCGGTCCATCGCTGTCACGGCGTAGTTCAGCCCTGTGGCAGGCACCACGAGCGATGTCTCCGTACGGCGCATGGCCACCAGGTTCTCAGCACGGCTGATGTCTACGGGATAGTCCTTCGAGGCATAGACGTTGTAGAGCAGATAGGGTGCTCCGCTGCGGTCTACGGCACCGCTCCAGCTCAGTTGCTGCCCGTCTATCGAGAGCTGCGTGGGAGCCGTCGGCGCAGGCTTCCCCTCCCACGTCATCGGCGGGATGAGCGACGGCGTGTCGTCGAAGCGTTTGCCCAGGTCATAGACGCCCTTCACGTTGTCGGTGAAGAATTTCGAGCGGAAATAGCAATGTCCCATTCCTAATTGCCGTACCACGCTCATCTGCCGCTCCACCATGTCCAGCGTCCATTTGCCTTCGCGCGGGTCGAGGAAGTAGATGCCCAGACCGGGCACCACGGTGCGACCGTAGCTGCGTTCCTGCCAGTCGATGGCGAAGGGATAGAAGTTGTCGCCCTGGAAATACATCATCGGATAGAGCTGGTCCATCAGCCCTGTGCGCAGCCATTCCTGAGCATCTTGGCAAACGGCGGTGCGGGCGTTCCAGCCGCCGGCACGATAGCGGGTCAGGTCGTCGTGCTTGCCGATGGGCGAACACGACATCTTCACCCACGGCTTCTCCTGCTTCACGGCGTCGTGGATGGCCTGTACGATGGCGGTGATATTCTTGCGGCCCTGCACTCGCGACACACGAATCTTCCATTGCTCAGGATAGCGGATATAGTCGAGGTGGATGCCGTCCACGTCGTACTTTTTCACGATTTCGCGGCACACATTGGCCAGGTAGGTGGCCGTCTGCGGGTTCTCAGGATCCATGAAGGCGTCTTCGCCAATGCGCTTCACCAGTTCGGGACGTTTTTTCCTCAGCTGCTGGGCACCAATCTTGTTCCATTTTCCGATGGGGATGGTCACCACCCATGCATGACACTCCATGCCGCGCCGGTGACACTCGTCGATGCAGAATTGCAGCGGGTCGTAGCCGGGCGCCTTGCCCGGAGTGCCCGTAAAACCTCCCTCCCAAGGCTCCATCTGTGAGGGATAAATGGTTGTAGCGCGCACACGTGCCTGTACCAATATCGTATTGATGCCCGCCTGCTGCAGCTGGTCGAGCGTCTGGCGCAGGTCGCGCTGCTGTTGCTGCTGGTTGGTGGTGAGCGGCCAGTCGAGGCCCATCACTACGGTGAGCCACACGGCTCTCACCTCGTGCTTGGGTCGCGGCGTGTCGTCCCAGGGTAGGGTAGGGGCATCCTGCGCCCTCACTACGGTTGCCAACAGCCATATCAGAATCCAAAGGGGGAAATGTCTCATCTCGAAAAACTATTTGTTGTTGTCTTTTGTTCTCATATTTAATAATTTCGCCGAATCATCGCTCAGCCTTCTTGGCGGCCTCCATGTCGGCACGGCTCCTCGACTTCGTCACCAGCCATACGCCGCTGAACACGAGGATGACAGCCAGAGCGTGCGTGGGTTTCAATACGCCGATGCCAGTCAGCACCGATACGATGACCGATACGATGGGCTGCACATAGTTGTAGACCGACACCACCGTAGGCCGCAGCGTCTTCTGCCCGATCATCGTCAGGATATAGCCCACGTAGGTGCCGAAGAACACCACATAGCCGGCCTCCAGCCAAGTCTGCGTGGGGATGGGATGGCTCACCGTCTCCATCACATGCGAGGACGTGAATGGAATGACCAGCAGCGTGGCCCAGAGAAACATCCACTTGTTGATCGTGAATACCGAGTAGCGGCGGATCAGCTTGTTGAACAGCGACAGGTAGAGGGCAAACGAGAACTGCGCCGCCAGGCACAGCAGGTCGCCGCGAATGTCGCCCACCTTGTCGGTGGCATGGGCAGCCGATGTCAGTATCAGTATCAGCGCACCGCTGCAGCCCATCAGCACGCCCAGCGCCTTCTTGCCCGTGATAGGCTCCTTCAGGATGATGGCCGCCAGGATCATGGCGAAGATAGGCATCGACGTAGTGACGATAGAGGCGTTGATAGGCGAGGTGATAGACAGGCCGATGGTGTAGCAGCACTGGTTCGTCACCAGTCCGAACACCGCCGCACCTATGAACATCAGCTTGTCGCGCAGGGGCACGTGCTCCTTCTTCACAAACAGCGACGTGAGCCAGAACAGCAGACATCCGCCCAGCACGCGAAACGACACCATCGTCAGCCCGTCCAGGCCGTGTGTCATCGCGTCTTTGCCCAGCGGTGCCATCAATCCCCAGAATGCGCAGGCCCCAAACATCGAGAGGTGCGCTATCAGCGGTTTGTTGTCTCTTATCCTCATCCTTGAACAACTTTCGACTACAAAGATACGCTTTTCCCAGCGAATAATCAACATTCTGCTGCATTTTTTTCAGCGAATCCCCCTTTTCATGATTTCCCTCTCGCTTTCCCTGAGTTTCTAGAGCCTTCAAAAATGCCTGCGGAGAGTCCCCTAATCTACACTTTTATCTGATTTCTTGACATAGAAATGGACATATTTCAATCTGTTGTACTCATTATCAATGTGTTCCTGATAGTTTCAAAGGCTGAAACAATTTGTTTCTAAGGCAGAAACAAATTGTTTCTTAGTCAGAAACAAACTGTTTCCGATGTGGAACATATGCTGAAACAATTTCTCGCGCCCTCCTTTCTGGCCATCAGAATCGGCTCTCAAATGCCGCCTCCAGCCACAAAATTATCGAAAAAGTGTAGGTAGGGTGTAGGTTCAAAGGCATACCTACACTTTGCAACTTTCAGTGTAACATCAATAGCGGGCGAATCGTTAAGTCGGTTCGTCCACTGTTTGCCAGTATACTCTTTCGTGGAATGTTGATATAGTATATGCGAGAGCCTGAAAGAGACCTGTCACGTTTGGATTTCCCCGCTTATTTCTTGCGTTTGAAATGTTTATAGCCAATGGGAATGACAATGATGGTGGCCATTGCCATGCCAATCAGTCCGATGGGTATGCTGCTGCCGCCTTCTTCTGCGGGAGGCATGGCAGCGGCCTGTAGGCTGTCGGTCTGCAGGGTGTCTGCAGGCAGCGGGGTGGGGGACACAGGGGGTGTCTCCGGCTCGGCATAGTCGGCATGGAAGATGTTCACGGCATTGCCGCCGCCATTGGTGCGTCCTTGCGAGGTGACGATGATGGTGCTGCCGTCTTTCGAGATGTCGAGTCCTACGGGATAGCTGTCCACGTCGGCGGCTCCCACCATTTTCATGGTCCGTGTGTCTACGATGCAGAGCTTGCTGCCAGCATTGCACGCAGCAAAGATGAAGCGTCCGCTGGGCGAGGCCTCGATGGTGCGTGCACCGGCCATCACCTTGCATTCTTCCCAGCCTCTGAGGTTTGCTGTGCCGTGGTTTTGTATGCTACGGGCAGCGTTGAGCAGGCTGTCTAATTTGACGCGCTGCACGTATCCGGCACCGTTGATGCTCAAGTAGAGCCAGTCGTCGACGAGGATGAGGTGTCTCACGTTGGAGCGCATGCCCAGCACGCGGCCCAAGTACTCCTGCCGCTCCATGTCGATGACGGCTATTCCTCCACCGCCGCCCATGCAGCCCACCAGCAGGTAGTGGTCGTCGGGGGTGAACACGGTGCCGCGCAGGGTGTAGCCGCTATTCACGTCGCGGTTTACGCTTTGCGTCAGGCTGTAGTTCAGCTTCAGCTGGTAGTCAATGATGAACAGCTTTTCGTAGTGCCATGCCTTGGGGTCATTGCCCTCAATGTTGAGCAGTCCCACGGTGTTGTCGCCCCAATGGGTGATGGCCAGATGGCGTCCGTCGTGCGAGCAGGCCACCATCTTGGGCAGCGGGCCTGTCTCCATCATGCGCACGATGCTGTCCGTCTGTGTGTCGATGACGGCCACGGCCGAGGGGTCTTGGGCGTTGATGTCGTAGGTGCGGCGGTAGTAGGGTACCCAAAGGTAGCGTCCGCCGTGCGAGAATGCACTCTCCACGGGCTTGCCTCGGAAGGTGTTCAGGTTGCGTGTGTAATGGGTGAAATGGAAGAGGCCGCTTGGTGGTGCCCAGAGTGCCGAGTCGGCCACCTCGTCGAACTGGTGGCTGATGACCTTCAGCTTACGCCACGTGCCCATCTCGTAGGCCACGGTAGCGCAGCCTTCTAATGAGTTGATGTAGAACTTGGTGCCGTCGGGGCTGATGTTTGCCGACTTGGGCGAGTAGATGTCGGTATCGAGTGTCTGCCTGTCGGCTGGGTTGAACTGCTGCATCTTGTGCTCCAGGGTAACCACCACACAGCTGTCGGTGGCAACGGTGCTTTGGCCTATCCGTGAGTGGACGATGGCTGGCTGGGCCCAGCTGGTCAACGTTGTGAACAGGCAGGCCAACAGGGGCGTGATGAAGCGGCGGGTGATGTCACCGTAAGCGTCGATGCGACGGTCGCGGAAGAAGGGCCACCAACGGCGCACCTGCTCTGAGCGCTTCATGTCGATGTCGACGATGATGCTCTCCTCCTCGTTCTCGGAGGCCTCGTAGATCATCTCACCTTGCGGTCCGCAGACGAAGCTGGTGCCCCAGAAGTCTGCATACGACCCGTCATTACTCCCCTCCCTTGTGGAGGGGTTGGGGGTAGGCTCCTTTCCTACACGATTGACGGCTACGACGGGCAGGCCGTTGGCTACGGCATGACCACGCATCACCGTCTGCCAGGCACGGCGCTGGCGCTGTTGTTCGTCGGACGTGTCGTTGGGATCGTAGCCGATGGCGGTGGGGTAGATGAGCAGCTCGGCACCCTGCATGGCCATGAGGCGGGCGGCCTCTGGATACCATTGGTCCCAGCAGACGAGTACGCCCAGACAGCCCACGCTCGTCTGGATGGGATGGAAGCCCAGGTCGCCGGGCGTGAAGTAGAACTTCTCGTAATAGCCTGGGTCGTCGGGGATATGCATCTTGCGGTATTTGCCAGCTATGGTGCCGTCTTTCTCAAATACCACGGCTGTGTTGTGGTAGAGGCCTGGGGCGCGTCGTTCGAAGAGCGAGGTGACCAGCACGACACCGCACTCCTTGGCCAGCCGTCCGTAGATGTCGGTCGACGGGCCGGGGATGGGCTCAGCCAGGTCAAAGTTGTTCACGTCCTCTACCTGACAGAAGTAGAGCGAGTTGTGCAGCTCTTGTAACACGATGAGCTCAGCGCCGCGGCGTGCTAAATCACGGATACCGTCGCAGAGCCGCTCGATGTTCTTTACGGTGTCAGCAGTATTGTGCTGTTGCAGGAATCCTATTTTCATGTTTTCTTTTTGTGGGACTAATGGGGCCTATGGGACTTATGGGGCTTATGTGGTTTGTAGAACCCCGATGGGGAATTGTATGGTGCAGCAATGCAGGGAGCCGTGCTGTTTGATGAGTGAACGGCAGTCGATGCCGACAATCTCTCTGTCGGGGAAGGCCTCGCCGATGATACGCAGGGCCTCAGTATCGAGGTCGGGCTGTGCGTAGGTGGGGCAGAGCACGGCGCCGTTGATGACGAGGAAGTTGGCGTAGGTGGCGGGAAGTCTGTTGAGGTGAGAGGTGTGAGGTGAGAGGTGAGAGGTGGGTTCCTCGTCATAGATGGGGCGGGGTAGGGGCAGTTTCTTAAGATTGTAGGGACGGCCGTCGATGGTGCGGAAGGTCTTCAGCTGTTCTTCCATCAGTCGCAGCCCTTCGTACTGCTCATCCTGTGGGTCGTCGCAGCCTACATATAGTAATGTGTCGTCAGGAGCGATGCGTACTAGCGTGTCGATGTGCCCGTCGGTGTCGTCGCCCGTCAGCTGACCGTGGTCAATCCACAGCACGCGGTCGGCATATAGGTATTCCTTCAGCCGCTCCTCTATCTGTTCCTTCGTCAGAGGCTGGTTGCGGTGTGGAGCCAGCAGACAGCATGATGTGGTGAAGATGGTGCCCTTGCCGTCGCTTTCGATGCTGCCGCCTTCCAGCACGAAGTCCAGGTGGTCGACATATTCGCCTTTCACGCTGCCGTCTTCATACAGGCGGCGGTTGATGGCGTTGTCCAGTTCGGCAGGGAATTTTTCACCCCAGCCGTTGAAACAAAAATCTAATAGTTGAGCGTTAAAAGTTAAGTGTTGAGTGACATTTGTTTTGTCGTTTGAAGTATTGTCACTAAACTCTGAACTCTCAACACTTAACAATGTTATAAATCCATGGTCGCGTGCCCAAGTATCGTTGGTAGGTGGCCCTACGATGAGCAGGGGCTCACGGCGGCGTATCTCACGTGCTATCTCCTCGTAGGTCTTCGTTACTTCGCTGAGCATCGGAGCCCAGTCGGTCTTAGCGTGCGGCCAGGTCAGCTGCACACCGCTTTGCGGCTCCCATTCTGCGGGCAGTCGATAGGCTTTTTTGTTAATCATGGTTGCAAAGGTACAAATAAGTGAGCGAAAAGCAAAAAGAAAAGCAAATTTTCTTTTTCTTTTCCGAGCGAAAGTACTTTAGACGAAGTCAAAGGTACAAATAAGTGAGCGAAAAGCAAAAAGAAAAGCAAATTTTCTTTTTCTTTTCCGAGTGAAAGTACTTTAGACGAAGTCAAAGGTACAAAAAAGTTGAGAGTTGAGAGTTGAGAGTTGAGAGTTTTTTTTACGACAAGATGATATTTTCCTCCGAAAACGACGGAAATACAATTATTTTCTTTAATTTTGCAGGCTGAAAATGCAACAAACTATCAGATAAAGAATGAAAGTACTGAAATTCGGCGGAACGTCCGTAGGTTCCGTTCCAAGCATCCTGAGCTTGAAAAACATCGTTGAGGCAGAAGCCGAAAGGGGCCCTGTCGTAGTTGTGGTAAGCGCCCTCGATGGCATCACTGACAAACTCATCGCTATGGCCCACATCGCCCAGCAGGGCAACGAGCAGTGGCGTGAGGAGTATGACGCCATCGTCTACCGCCACCACCAGATGATAGATACCGTCATTACCGACGAGACACGTCGTGCAGCCGTGCTGGCCAAGGTCGATGCTCTTTTCGACCAGCTGCAGAGCATCTGCACAGGTGTGTTCCTGATTCATGACCTGTCGAAGAAGACGGAGGATGCCATCGTCAGCTATGGCGAGCGCCTCTCTTCAAATATTGTGGCTGCCCTCGTCAATGGCGGCGTGCGCATCAACAGTCGCGACTTCATCCGTACGGAGAAAAAGAACGGCAAGCATGTGCTTGACGCTGAGCTGACCACCAAGCTGGTACGCGAGGTGCTGGCCGACTGCAAGGGTGTGATGGTTGTTCCTGGCTTCATCGCCCGTGACCGCGACAGCCACGAGACCACGAACTTGGGACGTGGCGGCTCTGACTACACGGCTGCCATCATCGCTGCAGCTCTCGACGCTGAGGTGCTGGAGATCTGGACAGACGTCGACGGCTTCATGACGGCCGATCCGAAGGTCATCCAGAGTGCCTACACCATCAATGAGCTGAGCTATGTCGAGGCGATGGAGTTGTGCAACTTCGGCGCGAAGGTGGTCTATCCTCCCACCATCTACCCCGTCTGCATCAAGCATATCCCCATCCGTGTGAAGAACACCTTCAATCCCGAGCATCCGGGCACACTCATCAAGGATAAGATTGACGACGACCTGAAGCCCATCAAGGGTATCTCCAGCATTAAGGGCACTACGCTCATCACGGTGACAGGTCTTTCGATGGTGGGTGTCATTGGCGTGAACCGTCGTATCTTCACCACGCTGGCCGACCGTGGCATCTCTGTATTCATGGTGTCGCAGGCTTCCTCAGAGAATAGTACGTCTATTGGTGTGCGCGATGAGGATGCCGAGGCTGCCGTTGAGGTGCTGAACGAGGAGTTCGCCAAGGAGATTGAGACGGGTGCCATGTATCCCATGCAGGCAGAGAGCGGCCTCGCCACCATTGCCATCGTGGGTGAGAACATGAAGCACACCCCGGGCATTGCCGGTAAGCTCTTTGGTACGCTGGGTCGCTCAGGTATCAGCGTGATTGCCTGTGCACAGGGCGCCTCTGAGACGAACATCTCTTTCGTTGTTGATGGTCGTTTCCTGCGCAAGTCGCTCAATGTGCTGCACGACTCGTTCTTCCTCTCCGAATACAAGGTGCTCAACCTCTTCATCTGCGGTATCGGCACCGTGGGCGGTATGCTCCTCGAGCAGATTCGCACACAGCAGCAGGTGCTCATGCAGACGAAGCGTCTGAAACTCAATGTGGTGGGTATCAGCGATGTCGACAACTTCGTGCTCGACCGCGAGGGCATTGACCTCAACAACTACGAGAAGATTCTGCGTGCCGGCTATCCCGCCAACACCGAGCACATGCGCGACGAGATTATCAAGATGAACATCTTCAATTCTGTCTTTGTCGACTGCACGGCCAGCCGCCAGATAGCTTCCCTCTACCAGACCTTCCTCGAGCACAACATCAGCGTGGTGGCTGCCAACAAGATTGCTGCCTCCAGCGACTACAACAGCTACCTGAAGCTGCGCCAGACGGCCCGCGACCGTGGTGTGTGGTTCCGTTATGAGACCAATGTCGGCGCTGGCCTGCCTATCATCGGCACCATCAACGACCTGTGCAACTCAGGCGACAAGATTCTGAAGATTGAGGCCATCCTCAGCGGTACGCTCAACTTTATCTTCAATGAGATAGCTGCCGATGTGCCCTTCAGTGAGACTGTGCGTCGTGCCAAGGAGCAGCGCTACAGCGAGCCTGATCCGCGTATCGACCTCAGCGGCACCGATGTCATCCGCAAACTGGTCATCCTTACCCGTGAGGCTGGCTACAAGGTGGAGCAGGAGGATGTGGAGAAGCATCTCTTTGTGCCCGACAGCTATTTCGAAGGCTCGCTCGACGATTTCTGGGCCAAGCTGCCTGAGCTCGACGCCGACTTCGAGGCTCGCCGCAAGGTGCTCGAGGCCGAGGGCAAGCGCTGGCGTTTCGTTGCCACGATGGAGAATGGCAAGACAAACGTCGCCCTGAAGGAAGTGCCGCAGAACCATCCCTTCTACGGACTGGAAGGCTCAAACAACATTGTGCTGCTCACCACCGAGCGCTATCGTGAATATCCCATGCTCATTCAGGGCTATGGTGCCGGTGCCGCTGTTACAGCCGCTGGTGTCTTCGCCAATATCATGAGCATTGCGAACATCTAAATGAAGCACATTATTATATTAGGCGATGGGATGGCCGACCACGCCGTGGAGCGATTGGGTGGCAAAACGCTGCTGCAGGCTGCCGACAAGCCCATGATGGACTTTCTCGCAAAGAACGGCCGCACAGGCAGACTCATCACCGTGCCTGAAGGATTCCCTCCTGGCAGCGAGGTGGCCAACACCGCCATCCTGGGCTACGACCTGAACAAGGTGTACGAGGGCCGCGGACCGTTGGAGGCTGCCAGCATCGGCTACGACATGCAGCCCGACGACTTCGCCATACGCTGTAACATCATCACCCTTGAAGATGGCAAGATCATCACCCACAACGGCGGCAACTTGCAGACGGAGGATGCCCGTGTGCTGATCGACTATCTGAACGAGACGCTGGCCAAGCCCATCAACGAGCGCGAGGGCTGCGAACGGGTGAAGTTCATCTGTGGCATCCAGTATCGCCATCTGCTCGTTATCAAGGGTGGCAACAAGCATATTGAGTGTGCTCCACCCCACGACCATCCCAATGAAGAGTGGAAAGGACTGCTACCTACCCCCTGCCCCTCCCGTGCAGGAGGGGAGACGGGCAGCCGGACTGGGTTGTCTCCTGCCGCTACCGCCTCGCTTATCAGCGAGCTGATATTGAAATCGCAGGAGCTGCTGCCTCAGCATCCCTACAACGTGGCAAAGGCTGCAAAGGGCGAGCGTCAGGCCAACAGCATCTGGCCGTGGAGCGGCGGCTACCGTCCGTCGATGCAGACGCTGATGGAGCAATATCCGCAAATCAAGAGCGGTACCGTCATCTCTGCCGTTGACCTGATCCAAGGCATTGGCAAGTATGCCGGACTGAAAATCGTCAAGGTGCCTGGGGCTACGGGCCTGGCTGATACCAACTATGAGGGCAAGGCGCAGGCTGCTATCGATGCCCTGCAGCACGACGACTTCGTCTTCGTGCATGTGGAGGCTACCGACGAGGCAGGCCATGATGGCGACCTCGACCTGAAGCTACGCGCTATCAACTACCTCGACCAGCGGCTTATCAAACCCATCTACGAGGCTACGCTGCAGATGGAAGAGCCTGTATGCATCGCCGTGCTGCCTGATCATCCCACGCCTGTGGAGCTGCGCATCCACGTCAACGAGCCCGTGCCCTTTCTCATCTATTATAAAGGTATGGAGCCGGACGATGTGCAGCACTACGACGAGGTGAGCTGCGTTGGCGGTGCCTATGGTTTGTTGCGTCTGAATCAGTTCATGCAATCTTTTATGAGCATTGACCATTGATGAAAAAGTTATTAAGCATATTTCTTGGTATCCTTCTTGTGTCCACAGCTGCGGCGCAGGAGTTGCAGGTGAGGGTGAATATCAACAGCTCGCAGGTGCAGGGCACTGACAAGTCGGTGTTTGAGAACCTGCAGCAGACCTTGGAGCAGTTTCTTAACGAGCAGCAATGGACGCCGCTGCAGTTTCAGCAGAACGAGCGCATCCAATGCTCAATGAATATCACCGTGTCGAAGTATGATGCCTCGGCCAACCGTTTTACCTGCTCAGCGCTGATACAAGCCAGTCGTCCCGTTTATAATTCTGCCTATACCACCGTCGTCTACAGCAACAACGACAAGAATTTCGACTTTGAGTTCGTGCAGTACGACCAGCTGAACTTCAACGAGGAGGTTATCGACAATCAGCTCGTTGCCCTCTGCGCCTATTATGCGCTGCTTATTATCGGCATCGACCTCGACAGCTTTGCGCCTATGGGAGGCACCGACATCCTGCAGCGTTGCATGAATTTGGTGAACAATGCACAGAATCTGTCCTTTACGGGCTGGAAGGCTTTCGACGACTCACGCAACCGCTTCGCCATCATCAACGATTACATGAACGAAGCCATGACTTCTTTCCGCCAGTTGCAGTATGACTACTATAGGCAGGGCTTGGACGAGATGGCCAGCAATGTGGAACGTGGCCGTACCAATGTCACCACGGCGCTGCAGAATCTGAAGAAAGCACACGAAGACCGTCCGCTGAGCTCGTTGCCACAGATTTGGACCGACTACAAGAAAGATGAGCTAGCCAACATCTACAAAGGCAAGGGAACACCGAAGGAGAAGGAGGAGGTCTATGACTTGCTCTTCAACATCAACGCTTCGCAAAACACCTCTTGGGAAAAGATCAAACAATAGTCCATCTTGAAGGAATCAACCTTTAACAAAAACATAAACGACATGAGGAAATCTATAATCCTTGCATCCTTGATGCTGATGATAACAGTTGACATGATAGCATTCACGCCTTGGAAGAAAGGCGGCTTTGAGACCGGAAAGTATCGCAATGTTTTCGTGGATATGGGCTATAAGCCCGCCGACGTTGACGCGAAGCTGAAGGAGGTGTTCAACGACGTATTCCGCGGCCCCAATAAGGTTTACTTCGAGGTGGGCGACACGCTGGGCTATGTCTCTGACGTGAAAAACCACGATGCCCGCACGGAGGGCATGTCCTATGGCATGATGATTGCCGTGCAGTTTGGCGAGAAGGATATCTTCGACCGTATTTGGCGTTGGAGCAAGAAATATATGCAGCATCAGGATGGCTCGCGTAAAGGCTATTTTGCCTGGAGCTGCAAGACCGACGGCACACGCAATGCCGAAGGAGCTGCTTCTGACGGTGAGCTCTACTATGTCACGGCTTTGCTCTTTGCCTCCAACCGCTGGGGCAACGACACCGGCATCGACTACAAGGCCGAGGCGCAGCATATCCTCGACTGCATCCAGCCGCGAGAATACACACCAGAACCAAGGCCTGGCTTTGGCGGCTTTGCTCCACAGCAACAGCAGACGGGACCTCAGCAGATGTATCTCATTGACCCTGAGACGAAGCTCATCACCTTCACGCCCGACGGCTTTGGCCAGCGTTTCACCGACCCCAGCTACCATATTCCGGCCTTCTATGAGGTGTGGGCGAAGTATGCCGACGACGGACGCAGTGCCTATTGGCAGGAGTGTGCCACGAAGAGTCGCGAGTTCCTGCACAAGGCCATCAACGAACAGACCGGCCTGAATGCTGACAACTGCCAATATGATGGCAGCGAGATGCAGATGCCGCGTTTCCCCGGTATGCCTGAGCGTCCGCAGGGTGCACCTCGTCGCAACGGCAATAACAACTTCCGCTATGATTCGTGGCGTGTGCCGATGAACATCGCCCTCGACTATGAATGGAGCTGCGCCGACATCGAGTGGCAGCAGCACTATGGTGAGACCATCCAGAACTTCCTCTATTCACAGGGCGTTGACAAGTTCGTCGACCAATACCGTGTGGATGGCTCTCTGCCTGAGGACAACGAGATACTGCCTGCCGGTGGCTTCCGCAAGCTGCGCCATAGCATCGGCCTCGTCGCTACTTCGGCTGCTGCTTCTGTCATGTGCTCGCACGAGAAGAGCAAGGAGTTCGTTGATGCCCTTTGGAATGCCAAGCACGTACCCTTCGAAGACGGCTACTTCGACGCCTACTACGACGGTCTGCTGCGTCTCTTCGCCTTTATGCACCTCAGCGGCAACTATCGCGTCATCACCCCACAACAGTAAAACTATATGAGAAAGTTGTTCTTTTGCTTCACGGCATTAGCCTGCATGGCGACAGCCAGCGCACAGACGGGAAAGGAGTGGGACGACCCCACCATCTCAAGTGTGAACAGAGAAACCGCTCACACTACTGCACTGCCTATGCAGAGCGAGGCCGACGTTGTGAAGAACGACCTGACGCTGTCGCCTTTCTATCAGTCGTTGGACGGCGTGTGGAAGTTCCAGTGGGTGAACACACCATCGAAGGCAACGGCAACGATGTGCGCCAAGGACTACAACGATGCAGCGTGGACCGATATCGACGTGCCTTCGAGTTGGCAGGTATGGGGCTTGCACAACAACAAATCGTGGGACAAGCCGCTGTATTGTAACGTGGCCTATCCCTTCTCGTTCAACCAGCAAACTTACAGCGTCATGGCTGAGCGTCCAAGTTGGTTCTCCTACAACAGCTCGATGCCCAATCCCGTTGGCACCTACAGGCGTCACTTCAACATTACCGCCGACTGTCTCTCTGGGCACGATGTCTATGTGCGCTTCAACGGCGTAGGCCACGGTTTCTACCTTTGGGTCAATGGTCAGCGTGTGGGTTATAGCGAAGACTCCTATGTGCCTGCTGAGTTCAATATCACCGACTATCTGGTGGAGGGCGACAACATCATGGCCCTGCAGGTCTACCGCTTTACCAGTGGTTCGTTCCTGGAGTGTCAGGACTACTGGCGCCTGACGGGTATCCAGCGCCATTGCTTTATCTGGGCAGCGCCGAAGACGCAGATACGTGATTATTTCTTCACCACCGACCTTGACAATACTTATACGAATGCCAATGCCAATGTGAAGGTGACAGTCTCCTCCGAGTCCTCCCCAATAGGGGAGACCCTAACGGTAGAGGCTAAGATTCTTGACGGCAGCACCATTATCGCTAATAAATCCGCAAAAATCACCTCTTTCTCAGAGGGGCAAGGAGAGGTCTCCATTGACATGAATGTCTCTGCCCCCCGCTTGTGGAGCGCCGAGACGCCCAACCTCTATGACTTGGTGCTGACGCTGAAGGATGCTGATGGCAACGTCAAGGACATCCGTGGTGGCAAGGTGGGCTTCCGCGAGGTGGACATCCGCAGCGATGGCGCCCTCCTCATCAACGGCAAGCGCATGGTGTTCCATGGTGTCAACCGTCATGATTTCTCACCAGTCAACGGACGCGCCATCACCGATGCCGAGATTGAGGAAGATATCAAGACGATGAAGCGGCTGAACATCAATGCTGTTCGTACCAGCCACTATCCCAATGATCCCATCTTCTACGACCTCTGCGACAAGTATGGCCTCTACGTGCTGGCTGAGGCCGATGTGGAGTGCCACGCCTATCAGCAGTTGTCATCGGAGGTGAAATTCCGTCCTGCGATGGTGGAGCGCTCTGAGAATCATGTGCGTACCCATCGCAACCATCCCTGTATCTTCATCTGGTCTTTTGGCAACGAGAGTGGTGGCGGCGAGAACTTCAAGTATGTGGCGCAGGCCATCAAGGCACTCGACAAGACGCGCCTCACCCATTACGAGGGCAACAGCGACTATGCTGACGTGTCGTCGACGATGTACGCCAGCTACGAGACCATCCATTGGATTGGCTCGTCACGTCAGGGCCAGAGTAATCCCAAGCCCCACATCCAGTGCGAGAACAGCCACTCGATGGGCAACTCGATGGGCAACCAGCGCGATATGTTCGACCTCTACGAGAAATATCCCTGTCTGACCGGTGAGTTCATCTGGGACTTCAAGGACCAGGGTCTGCTGACGAAGACCTCTGCAGGCAAGGACTACTGGGCATACGGCGGCGACTTTGGCGACAATCCCAACGACGGCAACTTCTGTATCAACGGCTTGGTGCGTCCCGACTGGAGCCTCACGTCTAAGTCCTACAATACGAAGAAGGTCTACCAGCCCCTGGAGTTCAAGATCGTCAATGTTGCCCAGAGCCGCTTCCGCATCAAGAACAAGATGGCCTTCCTGCCCAGCTCTACCTACGATGTGAAGTATGAACTGATGGATGAGGATGGCAATGTCCTCTCTACAGGTATCATCGACAAGGAGGTGGCTGCAGCTGACAGCACTATTGTCACCATCGACCTCTCTGCTCTCACCTCATACCTCTCAGCTCAAGAAGAGGCCTTCATCAAGTTTACGGCTACCCAAAAAGAGAATACGGCATGGGCCGATGCCGGCTACGTAGTGGCTGAGGAAAAGCTGCCTGTACAGACAGCCAAGAAGCCGATGTTTGATTTGAGTCGCCTTGACGACTGCGAGGATTTGACCGTGGAGGAGGGCTCTGCCAACATCACCGTGCAGAACAGTTCTTTCAAGGCTGTGTTCAGCAAGAGCAAGGGAACGCTGACGAATTACATCTACGACGGTACGACACTGGTGAGTCAGCCCCTGCAGCTCAACGTCTTCCGCCTACCTACCGACAACGACGGACGGCAGAACGGCACGTGGGATGCGATGGGTCTGAGGAAACTCATGGTGAAGGGAACAGGAGCTGAGGTACAGCCCGTCGACAACAAGAAGACGGTTAGCGTGGCGCTCAGCAGCACCTATACAGGTCAGAACGGTACAGCCTTTGATGTACTTCTCGACTTCGTTGTCTGCGCCGACGGCACGATGATGGTCAACTCCTTCATCAAGCCAGTTAGCACGGGTGCTATCATTCCGAAGATGGGATTCCGTTTGGAGATGCCGTCTACGATGGAGCAATTGTCGTGGTTTGGACGTGGTCCGTGGGATAGCTACCGCGACCGTAAGGAGGCCTGCTTGCCTGCTATCTACACCAGCACGGTGACTGAACAGCGCGAGGATTACATCCTGCCGCAGGAGCATGGCACGAAGCAGGAGGTGCGCTGGATGTCGCTCAGCAATGATGAGGGCAACGGCTTGCTCTTCGTCGCTCCTGACCAGATGGCAGCCTCTGCTGTGCATTTCCGTCCTGAGGACAACTATACCAGCAACGGCAACCGTATGAAGCATACCTACCAGTTCAAGACCTGCACGAATACCGTCGTCTCGCTCGATGCCGCTACACGTGGTCTGGGCAACGCTTCTTGTGGTCCCGATGTCTTGGAGAAATATGAGCTTCGTGCGCAGAATACTTCCTTCCGCTTCTTCATCATCCCCTTCTCTCATCTTACACCCCTCACCTCTCACCTCTCATCGTTGGCTCGCGTGGAGATGCCTGTCTGTCAGCCCGTCAACTGTGAGCGTATGAACAGCGGACGCATCAAGATGAGCACCGCTACGAAGAACGCTACCATCTTCTATAGCATTGATGGCGGCGAGTACCAGCAGTATAGCGCTACGCTCAACCACAATGGCGCCTGTACCATCCGCGCCTACTGTATTGCCGATGGGATGTTGGCCAGTCCTGTGATGAGCTACGACTTCACACTCTACATCAACAAGTCTGCGTGGAAGGTGGTCAGCGCTGACAGCTATCAGGGCGGCAATGAGCCCAAGCTGGCCATTGATGGCAACAACAGCACTTTCTGGCATACAGCATGGGGTGCCAACGAGCCGCAATGCCCGCACACGCTCATTGTAGACATGGGCACGTCCTATAAGGTGACCGCCTTTACCTATCTCAGCCGTCAGGACGGTAACGAGAATGGTATGGTGAAAGCCTATGAGATATACCTCAGCGACGATGGCAAGACATGGGGCAACGCAGTTGTCTCAGGCGAGTTCAAGAAGTCTACGTCTTTGCAAGAGGCGAAGCTGAAGACACCCACTACGGGCCGTTATTGGAAGTTTGTGGCCAAGTCTGAAATCAACGGCAAGGCATGGACCTCCGCCGCCGAGATAGGCATCCAGGCCGAGGAGGAAAACACTGGCATCAGCCTCCCTCAATCCTCCCAAGGAGCAGGAAATGCGCAGGGCGATGCCTGCTATGATCTGCAGGGTCGCCGTATGAGTGGCGACGAGTCAGCCTGGCCGCATGGCATCTACATCTTTCGTGGTCGCAAATTTTTGCGCTAATACCGGAGAAGACACATTATTAATATACAAGTATGAGACTGACAGAAATACTGAGCGGACAGTTGAATGCCGCAGAGTGGGAAGCCAAGGGCTATGAGCTCCCCAAGTTTGATATCAAAGCCGTGCGCGAAAAGACGGCTAAAGAGCCTACATGGGTACACTTCGGCGGAGGCAATATCTTCCGTGCCTTTCCTGCCGCCATCCTCAACGATGCATTGAATACAGGCAAGTACGACCGCGGCGTTATCGTAGCTGAGACTTTTGATTTCGAGGTCATTGACAAGGCTTACGCTCCCTACGACAACCTGTCGCTTTGCGTAAACCTTTGCTCCGACGGATCCATCGAGAAAAAGGTCATTGCCAGCGTCACCGAGGCTCTCAAGGCCGACCCGCAATTTGAGGACTGGCAGCGCCTCGTCGAGATTTTCCGCAATCCTAGCCTGCAGATGATTTCGTTCACCATCACTGAGAAGGGCTACACCTTCAACGAGGCCGACTTGGCTCGTGGCTTGAGCCCCATGTTCGCCATGGGCAAAGTATGTGCCCTCCTGCTTGAGCGCTTCAATGCCGGACAGTTGCCTCTCACCGTGCAGTCGATGGACAACTGCTCGCATAACGGCGACAAGGTGAAGGCCGGCGTCTTTGCTTATGCCGAGCGCTGGGTGAAGGACGGACTGGTGCCGCAGGCTTTTCTTGATTACCTGAAGGACGAGACAAAGATTACCTTCCCTTGGTCGATGATTGACAAGATCACGCCGCGCCCACACGAGAAGGTGAAGGAGATGCTGGCTGCCGACGGCTTTGAGGACAATAACTACATCGAGACCGAGAAACACACCTTTACGGCGCCCTTCGTCAATGCTGAGGAGGTGCAGTATCTGGTCATCGAGGACAACTACACCAATGGCCGCCCGCCACTCCACCTCGGTGGTGCCCTCTACACCACGCGCGACACCGTAGATAAGGTGGAGACGATGAAGGTGACTACCTGCCTGAATCCATTGCATACGGCCATGTCTATCTACGGCTGTATGTTGGGCTATACACTTATCAGTGCCGAGATGAAGGACGACGACCTGCGTGCCTTCATCCAGAAGATTGGCTATATGGAGGCGATGCCCGTTGTCGTCGACCCGGGCGTGCTGAATCCCTACGAGTTCATCGGCGCCGTCATCAACCGCCGTCTGCCGAATCCCTTCATGCCCGATGCCCCTCAGCGTATCGCGATGGATACAAGTCAGAAACTGCCCATCCGTTTTGGCGAGACCTTGAAGAAGTATATCGCTCGTGGCCTCGACAAGTCGAACCTTGTGCTGATTCCCCTTACGTTGGCAGGCTACGCCCGCTATCTGAAGGGCATCAAGGATGATGGTACCACCTTCGAGCCTTCTCCCGATCCGATGCTCGCAGAGCTGCAGGCCATCGTCGCCCCGCTGGAGATTGGCAAGGCCGATCAGGACTGGAGCCCGCTGAAGAAGCTCTACAGCCGTGCCGATGTCTTCGGCCTCGACCTCTATGAGGCAGGTCTTGGCGAGCAGATCGAGGGAATGGTGAAGGAGCTCTACGCTGGTCCGGGTGCTGTGCGCGCCACCTTGCATAAATATGTACAGGCCCGTTAATGTGATATTTTGTTAACATTTCACCCTGACAATAAACCGTTTGGTGAAGCGTCGCGTCAAAAGACCGATACAAAATCAGAAAAGGATGAAAAAAAGAAAGAAACTGCTGACAGCCGTCTTGCTGACATTGGCTGCCCTGCCGCTGAGCGCGCAGAAGCAATGGACGCTGGACGACTGTATCAGCTATGCCATGCAGAACAATATCGCTCTGCAGAAGAGCCGCCTGCAACAGCAATCGGCAGCTGAGGACGTAAAGGCACAGAAAGGAGCCCTGCTGCCGACGCTCAACGCCTCAACCAACCAAAGCGTAGGTTACCGCCCCTGGCAGGACGCTGGCGTGGCCACCGTCACCAACGGACAAGTGAACACAAAGGTGGACAAGACGTACTACAATGGCTCTTACAATCTCAATGCTTCTTGGACGGTGTGGAATGGCGGGCGCAATCGCAACAATGTGCGCTTGAGTGAGCTGACGGCACAGCAGTCGGAGCTGAACGTGGCCGAGCAGGCCAACAGTATCGAGGAACGTATCTGTCAGCTCTTCGTGCAGTGTCTCTATCTGAACGAGGCCATCGGCGTGAGCCGCTCCACCTTGGAGACCAGTAAGAAGAACGAAGAACGTGGCCGTGAGATGGTGGAGGTTGGCTTGTTGGCACAGGCCGACCTGGCACAGCTTACCTCACAGCGTGCCAACGACGAGTACAATATCGTGGAGGCTGAGAGCCAGCTGGCTAACTATAAGCTGCAGCTGCGCCAGTTACTCCAGCTGACAGCTGATGCCGATTTTGACATCGCCGTGCCGGCGACTACCAACGAACAGGCTTTGAGCGACATTCCTGCTTTGCAGAGCGTGTACGAGCAGGCACTGGCCTCGCGTCCTGAGATTGAGAATGCCCGCCTCGGCATCGAGAGCAGCAAGCTGAGCATCGCCATTGCGAAGGCTGGTTGGCTGCCTACGCTGAGTCTTACCGGCGGTGCTTCGACCAGCACCAACTCACTATCGAACAATGGTTGGGGCAATCAGATGAAGACCAACGTGAACATGAGTGGCGGTCTGTCGCTTAGTGTTCCCATCTTCGACGGCAAGCAGACCAAGACCAGCGTGGCGAAGGCCCGCATCCAGCAGCAGCAGGCTATGCTCGACCTTCAGGATCAGCAGCAGCAGCTCTACCAGACCATTGAAGGCTACTGGCTCGACGCCACCACCAATCAGCAGAAATTCCGTGCCGCCTGTACCTCTGTGGCCAGCAGTCAGGCCAGCTTTGACTTGTTGCAGGAGCAGTTCAACGTGGGTCTGAAGAATATCGTCGAGCTGATGAACGGCAAGGATAATCTGCTGCAGGCCCAGCAGAATCAGCTACAAGCAAAATACCTCACATTGTTAAACCAACAGATGCTGCGCTTCTATAGCGGCAGTTCAATTCAATAAAATATGAAAAAGAAAATCATCATCGCTGTCGTGATTGTCGCCGCCATCGTGGCAGCCTATTTTCTCTTCTTCAAAGGCTCCAGTGAGCAGAAGGTAGAGTTTGAGAAGACCAAAGTGGAACGCACAAACATTCAGAGCAGCATCACCGCCACCGGCACCATTGAGCCTGTGACCAGCGTCACCGTAGGTACGCAGGTTTCGGGTATCGTCAGCCATCTCTATGTCGACTACAATAGCGTAGTAAAGAAAGGACAAGTGATTGCTGAGCTTGACAGGACCAATCTCACCAGCGAGCTGAATACTGCCCGTGCCAATCTGGCCAGCGCACAGAGCACGTTGAATTTTGAGCTGGCCAACTACGAGCGCTATAAGACACTGTATGATAAAGGCCTTGTCAGTGCCAACGACTTCGAGACCGCCAAGCTCTCTTACCTCAAGGCTAAGGAGCAGGTGAACACATCGCGTGAGAGTGTGCAGAAGGCCCAGACCAACCTTGGCTACGCCACTATCACCAGCCCTATTGACGGCATCGTGCTGTCGAAGGCTGTGGAGGAAGGCCAGACCGTTGCCGCTTCGTTCAACACGCCTGAACTTTTTACTATTGCACAGGATTTGACCGACATGCGCGTCATTGCCGACATCGACGAGGCTGACATCGGTGGCGTGAAGGAAGGCCAGCGTGTGATGTTTACCGTTGATGCCTATCCCGAGGATCATTTCATGGGTAGTGTTACGCAGGTTCGCCAGCAGGCCACAACAGAGAGCAACGTCGTCACCTACGAGGTGGTCATCTCTGCTCCCAACAACGACCTGAAGCTGAAGCCCGGCCTCACCGCCAATGTCACCATCTTCACACAGGAGAAGAGCGACGTGCTGGCTGTAGAGAGCAAGGCCCTGCGCTTCATGCCTATCGAAGCCATCCTGACCGAAGGCCAGAAGATTGAAGACGTGGAGGCTCCCACGAAGGTCTGGACGCTTGAGGGTAATACCTTCAAGGCACATGCTGTGCAGACGGGCATGACCAACGGCATCCTGACAGAGATTGTGAGTGGCGTCGATGCCGGTACGGAGGTCTTGACGGGCTTTACCATTATCGGTGGCGAGCAGCCGCAAGGCGAGCAGGCCGGCAATCCCTTCATGCCGCGTCCAAGAGGTAACAACAGACAACAGAACAACGGCGGCAACCAGCGTCCTCCCACCAGGTAAAGAATGAATATGGAAGAAAGAAAAGTAGTCATCGAGCTGCAGAATGTGAAGCGCTATTTCCATGTGGGCAGCGAGACGGTGAAGGCCTTGCGGGGCGTGTCGTTCAAGATCTACGAGGGCGAATTCGTCACCATCATGGGCACATCGGGCTCAGGTAAGTCTACGCTGCTGAACCAGCTGGGCTGCCTCGACACGCCTACTAGCGGTGATTATTTCCTCGACGGCATCAGCGTGCGCACTATGTCGAAGACACAACGTGCACACCTGCGCAATCAGAAGATTGGCTTCGTGTTTCAAAATTACAACCTGCTGGCGAAGACTACCGCCGTGGAGAATGTGGAGCTGCCCTTGATGTACAACTCGAAGTACAATGCACGCCAGCGTCGCGAAGCAGCTGTGAAGGCCCTGCAGGCCGTAGGCTTGGGCGACAGGCTGATGCACAAGTCAAATCAGATGTCGGGTGGACAGATGCAGCGCGTGGCCATCGCCCGTGCATTGGTGAACGAGCCCGCCGTGCTGTTGGCCGATGAGGCCACGGGTAACCTCGACACACGTACCAGCTTCGAGATGCTTGTGCTCTTTCAGGAGCTGAACCGTCAGGGACACACCATTATCTTCGTGACCCACAACCCCGAGATTGCAGAGTATGCCACGCGCAACATCAACCTGCGCGATGGCAAGATACGTGAAGACACCATCAACACCAACGTCAAGTCGGCTGCCGAGGCTCTGGCCGCGCTGCCGAAGATACAAGATGATTAAATGAATATACTCAATCTTTTCAAAGTCAGCCTCAGGGCCATAGCGAGCAATAAGATGCGCTCGTTCCTCTCGATGTTGGGCATCATCATCGGCGTGGCTGCCGTCATCATTATGATGGCCATCGGCCATGGCTCGAAGGAGAGCATCCGTGCCGAGCTCTCCACCATGGGCACCAACTTGCTGACCATCCGCCCAGGCGCTGATATGCGTGGCGGCGTGCGCCAAGACCCGTCAGCCATGCAGACGCTGAAGATTGCCGACTACGAGCGCATCATGCGCGAGAAGAAATACGTTACCAATGTCTCGCCGGAGGTCACCTCCAGCGGACAGGCCATCTTTGGCAATAACAACACAACGACCACTATCTACGGCGAAGCTCCTGAGTATCTCGACATCCGCCTGTGGACTATCGAGGAAGGAGAGTGCTTCAACGAAGAGGACATCAACAAGGCCGCCAAGAAAGTGGTCATCGGCGCCACCGTGGTGAAGGAACTCTTCGGCGACGGTATCGACCCCATCGGCAAGACCATCCGCTTCAAGAACATTCCGTTGCAGGTCATCGGCGTGCTGAAGTCGAAGGGCTACAACTCGTGGGGCATGGACCAGGACAATGTGATGATTGCACCGTATACCACGGTGATGAAGCGTATCGCCGCACAGACATGGTTCTCGAGCATCGTCTGCTCGGCCGTTACTGAGGAGATGAGCGATGCCGCCATTGAGGAGCTGACGCAGATCCTGCGCGACAACCACAAGCTGAAGGGCGACGCTGCCGACGACTTCAATATCCGCTCGCAGGCCGAGATGATGGAGACGATGTCGAGCACGATGGACACCGTGACGCTGATCCTCGTTGTGGCAGCAGCCTTCTCGCTGCTCGTCGCCGGTATCGGCATCATGAACATCATGCTGGTCAGCGTGACGGAACGCACCAAGGAGATAGGCCTGCGCATGGCCGTGGGTGCCACGGGGCCGGTCATCTCCCTACAGTTCCTCATCGAGTCGGTGCTCATCAGCGTGACGGGCGGCCTGTTAGGTATCCTTGTGGGCTGTACGGCGAGCGAGTTCGCCGTGCCGGCCTTCGGCATCCCCAGCAGCGTGCCTGCGTGGAGCATCTACGTGTCGTTCCTCGTCTGTGTGTTCCTCGGCGTCTTCTTCGGCTACATCCCTGCACAGAAGGCTGCCAACATGGATCCCATTGAGGCTATCCGCCATGAGTAATGTAAGAGTTGAAAGTTTAACGATTATACGATTATGCAATACTACAGCACCAACGGGGAGGCTCCCATGGCCGACCTGCAGAAGGCAGTCGTGAAGGGACTGGCCGAAGACCGCGGGCTCTACATGCCCGAGAGGATTAACCGTCTGCCGAAGGCTTTCTTCGACGATATGCCGACGATGCGCTTCCAGGACATCGCCTACAACGTGGCTGCCGCCTTCTTTGGCGAGGACATCGATGGCGACGGGCTGAAGGAATTGGTCTACGACACGTTGCAGTTCGACTGCCCCGTTGTCAAGGTAAAGGAGAATATCTACGCGCTAGAGCTCTTCCATGGTCCTACGCTGGCCTTCAAGGATGTGGGCGCCCGCTTTATGGCAAGGCTGCTGAAATATTTTAAACCCACCCCCAGCCCCTCCCGTGCGGGAGGGGAGACTGATTTCCTCCAAAGTAAGACTGAGAGTAATGATGTTACTCAGCACCCCTCCCGCACGGGAGGGGCAGGGGGTGGGTGCAACGTGCTCGTGGCTACTAGTGGCGACACGGGCTCAGCTGTGGCCAATGGCTTCCTCGGCGTGGAGGGCATCCATGTGTTTGTGCTCTATCCCAAGGGAAAGGTGAGCCCCATCCAGGAGTGCCAATTCACTACCTTAGGCCAGAACATCACGGCTGTTGAGGTGGATGGTGTCTTCGACGACTGCCAGCGTCTGGTGAAGAGTGCCTTCATGGACGAGGAGCTGAACAAGCACATGATGCTTACGTCGGCTAACTCGATTAACGTGGCCCGCTTCCTGCCGCAGGCATTCTATTATTTCAATGCCGTGGCGCGTCTTACCTCTCAGCTCTCACCTCTTACACCTGACATCGTCACGTGTGTTCCTTCCGGCAACTTCGGCAATATCTGCGCCGCCCTCTTCGGCCATGCGATGGGCCTGCCCGTGAAGCGCTTCATCGCTGCGAACAATGCCAACGACGTGTTCTACAACTATTTGCAGACGGGCCAGTACGAGCCGAAGGCTTCCATACAGACGCTGGCCAATGCGATGGATGTGGGCGATCCCTCGAACTTCGCCCGTATCATCAACCTCTACAGCGAGAATGGTCAGCTGTCGCCTGAGGATACGCACCAGCGTATCACCAGCCTGATCAGCGGCGCCACCTACAGCGACGAGCAGATCAAGGAGACGATGCGTAAGTGCTACGAAGAGACGGGCTATATCCTCGACCCGCACGGTGCCTGTGGCTATCGTGCTCTTGAGGAGCAACTGCAAGAGGGCGAGGTGGGTATCTTCTGCGAGACGGCCCATCCCGCGAAGTTCAAGGAAAAAGTGGATGATATCTTGGGTATCGACGTGGAGATTCCCGAGCGCTTAGCCGCCTTTATGCGGGGCGAGAAGCAGAGCGTGCCGATGCCCAACGACTTCGAGGCTTTCAAGCAATTTCTGCTGGAGCAATAAGAAAACAACTTTTTTTGTTATTGAAGACAACTTAGACAACTTGGACAACTATTATTAATCGGATGATAGTTGTCCAAGTTGTTTAGGTTGTCTTCTTAATCATAACATGGTCTTCTTTAGAAAAAAGCAGGCGGTCAGCGAGCCAGATGGTCAATACGATGGCGAGCACCGCAGCGGCGATGGCTGCCGCCCATGTCATTAGCGTGATGGCAAGGGCGGCAGCTATCGTTGCGCCGAAGAGCAGCAACGTGCAGAATAGCAGGGCCATGGCCAGTGGCATGTGTGACGAGCGCTGCCACAACATCGGCAGGAAGGCGGCACGCAGGCTGCGACGCACACTGGGCACGAGGCTCTCTAAATGTGTGGCGCCGTTCGCCATCAGATAGCGGCGGTGCGCCTGAGTATGTTTCAGACTGCGCAGATAGACCTCAAAGGCGTGTGGTGTGGAACCTAAAAGGCACAGCAATAAGATGACGAACACGGGCCAGAAGGCATGACTCGACAGACTTAGCACCATGCAGCCCGTCAGTGCAAGGGCGCTCAAGAGTATGGCGCCAAATAGCGGTAGCCACAACGATTGCGGCACACGAGGCATGTGGATGCTCGGGTGCAACGCCTTCTTCACAACTCTCTTGTCAACAATCCACAAGACGGCAATGGCTGCACCCAGCAGCACAATAATCAGCAGGATTCCCCACACAGCTATTTGTCCGAAATATATCATCATTCAATTTTTTGATTACAAACCATTCGTGTTATGATTCGTGTCATTCGTGGTCAGAGTTGATTTCCACTACGTTGTCGGCAGCATTGATGACGGCGCCGTCGGTAGAGCTGACAATGACGGTGCGCCCTGCTATGGCCTGTTTGCGCAGATAGGGCAGCATGGCGGCTTCAGGCTCTTCTACCAAGAGAATGGGCCGCTGCCGCAGGACGGCGATTGCCAGGAGACGTGCCTGTTGCGGGTCGGTGCCGCCCGTCTGCTCTGCCTCTTCCTCCAGGTTTTCGTCAGAGAGCTTGCGGTTGGCGCGCAGGGCGAAGACATCGTCGGCGGTGGGGGCCTCATATCGCACGATCTCTCCCACATCGTCGAGACGACGCGGTGCGAAGGCCATCTGCCGGCGTAGCGCGGAGGCTGTCTTCGGCGTCAGTGGCTCGCCGTCGATGCTGATGAAGCCTGCCACGACGGGCTCGAAACCCATCATGGCATAGAGCCAGCGGGCGCCACCCACCACACAGGTGATCTGTCGCTCGCGGGCCATCAGCGAGAGGGTGTGAGGCTCGCCCTTTACCAGTACGTCGTTCAGTTCCAGCATGATAACTTCCTATTTGTTGCGGGGAAACCGCAACACACACTTAGTAATGGAATTCTCCGTATTCGCTCTTGATGGTGAGCGAGCGCGGTCCTTCCTCGATGCGGCCTACCACCTGCGCGTCGATGTTGAAGCTCTTCGAGATGGCAATCACCTGCTCTGCCACTTCGGGGCGCACGTAAATCTCCATGCGGTGGCCCATGTTAAAGACCTGGTACATCTCCTTCCAGTCGGTGCCTGAGCACTCGTGGATAGCCTGGAACAGCGGCGGCACGGGGAACATGTTGTCCTTGATGACGCGGCAGTTGTCGCCCACGAAATGCAGCACCTTCGTCTGTGCGCCGCCCGTGCAGTGCACCATGCCGTGAATCTCAGGCCGCAGGTCGTCGAGGATCTTCTTGATGACGGGTGCATAGGTGCGGGTGGGGGAGAGGACGAGCTGACCAGCATCGACGGGGGAACCGTCGATCGCACTGGTGAGCTGATACTTTCCGCTATACACCAGCTCATTGGGCACGGCGTGGTCGTAGCTCTCGGGATATTTCTCAGCGAGATATTTGGAGAAGACATCGTGGCGGGCGCTGGTGAGACCGTTGCTGCCCATGCCGCCGTTGTAGCGCTGTTCGTAGGTGGCCTGCCCTGTGGAGGAGAGGCCTACGATGACGTCGCCCGGACGGATGTTTGCGTTGTCGATGACGTCGCTGCGCTTCATGCGGCAGGTGACGGTCGAGTCGACGATGATGGTACGCACAAGGTCGCCCACGTCGGCTGTCTCGCCGCCAGTGGGCCAGATGCCGATACCCATCTCACGCAGCTCGGCGAGTAGCTCGTCGGTGCCGTTGATGATGGCGCTGATGACCTCGCCCGGGATGAGCATCTTGTTGCGGCCGATGGTGCTGCTGACAAGGATGTTGTCGACGGCACCCACGCAGAGCAGGTCGTCGGTGTTCATCACGATGGCATCCTGCGCAATGCCCTTCCACACGCTCAGGTCGCCCGTCTCCTTCCAGTACATGTAGGCCAGGCTCGACTTTGTGCCGGCGCCGTCGGCGTGCATGATGTTACAGTATTCCGGGTCGCCGCCCAGGATATCGGGGATGATCTTGCAGAAAGCCTGCGGGAAGATGCCCTTGTCGATGTTTTTGATGGCAGCGTGGACGTCTTCCTTCGCGGCAGAGACGCCACGCTGCATGTAACGATTGTCAGCCATATCAGAATTGTACTTCCGGTGCTTTCTGTGCGGCGGCATCAGCCTCAAACTTTGCCATCTTGTCGAAACCGAAGATGCCGGCGAGCAGCGTGTTGGGGAACTTACGAATCTTCACGTTGTATGTCTGTACGGCAGTATTGAAGGTGTTGCGGGCCTCGTTGATGCGGTTCTCCGTTCCTTCGAGCTGCTTCTGCAAGTCCATGAAGTTCTCATTGGCCTTCAGGTCGGGATAAGCCTCGCTGACAGCAATGAGGCGACCGAGGGCCTGCGACAGCTCGCCCTGTGCCTGCTGGTACTGCTGTAGTTTCTCGGGAGTGAGGTCGTCGGCATCGATGTTGATGCTCGTAGCCTTTGCACGGGCATTCACCACGCCTTCGAGCGTTTCCTTCTCATGTGCTGCATAGCCTTTCACCACATTGACAAGATTGGGAATGAGGTCGGCACGGCGCTGATAAGTTGACTGCACGCCAGCCCATGCTGTCGTTGCCTCTTCTTCTACTTTTACCATTCCGTTGTAGGCGCTGATACCCCAGATGACGAGTATGGCCACGACGGCTCCGATAATCATAGTTTTCTTCGAGAGTCCACCGGTCTTTGTTACATTGTTACTCATGATGCTTGTTTTTTAGTTTGTTATTTATGATTAATGTTTATAGTTTTCTACCAGCGTCCACCAGAGCCTCCGCCGCCCCAGCTGCCGCCTCCGTATCCGCCGCTGGAATGGGAACTGCCTCCGCCGCCCCAGCTTCTTGATGATGAGCGGGAATGCCCGCCGCTATAGCCTCCGCCAATATGGCCTCCGCCACTACCGGAATTTTCACCGAAATAGAGGAAGAAGGGGTTGGAACGAAGCTTCGTTGCTTTCATGTCGGCAAATCCCACCTTGCGCGATACGCTTCGGCCGTAGTATCCCCAGCCTCCGAAGAGTGCCAGGAACAGGGCAAAGACGCCGGCACCTTGCATGCCATCATCTTTGTCGGCGTTGCTCTTTAATGCCGTCATCTGAGGCATGTCTTTTTCAGACATCAGGGCATAGGTGCCGCGTGCCAGATAGAGCATGCCGCTATCGGGCAGTTCGGCCTTCATGCTGGGAATAAGATAGTCTTGTGCAAGATGGTTGGTTTCCAGATCGGTGAGGTCACCTTCCAGGCTACGTCCGGGAGCAATGAAATAACTATGGTCCAGATAGCCTACGACAATGACCAGTCCGCGGTCGTTGCGGCCTACACCGTAGTTTTTATAGATGCCGCGTACCATTGCCACAGGGTCATCGTTGTCGATATGTCCCACGATAACCATTGCCGATTCAATGCCGAACTGATCGTCGAGACGGCGCAGGATGACGTTGATGCTATCGACCACTTCCTGCGAGAGAATACTGTCGGGATTCGACACATACTGGTCACCGTCGGTGAGGTGAGGCATTGGGATGTTGTCGGCATTCCATGAGCGCGTATCCATCAACGCAGCCATTGGCGATACCGATGGCGATGGTGGCGTGGCGAGACCGAAAGAAAAGCTGCTGGCACAGAGGATGACGACGAAGCCTATGCAGATAGCCCATTTCCAGTAGTCCTGCAGATGAAGGCTGCCATGTTTTTCTTCCCATTCCTTGAGGAAGGTGTTGCATTCGCTTTCATAGCCTTTCTTCTGATCCCAGTATTTCTCCTGATAGTTCTTTCGTATGTCCTTCAGCTGACTATCTTTGTCAGAGACGAGCGCGCGGATCTCGCTCTTGAAGCTGGATTCCAGATTGGAGATTTCCTTGTTGTATTTGGCAGCTATGTCGCTCAGTCCTTTCTGCTTATCGGCGAAGGCTTCCACATCGCCGGCATATTTCTTGTTGGCACCCTTGCCCAGCACGACGATGACACCCAGAATGATTAGCGTGATGAGGGCAATGGAGTAGGGGGACATCTCTCCATATTGCTTTGTACCAGCTGAGGTAAGAACCCCCATAATGATGAGTATCGGAATAACCATCAGGCAACCGCTCATCCATGTCAGTTTCTTATTGGTAAAAGGTATATTCATCTGTTTTTATTATTCTTTTCCCGTCCAGAACTCCCACGAGGCGAAGGCCTGCAGCAGCAGCATCTCCAGTCCGTTCTTCACGGCGGCTCCGCGTTCAGCACCCTTGCGTATAAACAGCGTCTCGTCGGGATTGTAGATGAGGTCGTAGAGGATGTTTTTCTCGTCCATTGCCTCGTAGGGTAGGGCAGGGCACTCGTTGGTCTTGGGGAACATGCCTAGTGGCGTGCAGTTTACGATGACATTGTATTCTTTCACCACGTCGGGTGTGATGCTGGCGTACTGGATGGTGCCCGGGCGTTCATAGCGGCTGACCAGCACGGGCTCGATGCCCAGCGACTTCAGTCCGTAGCAGATAGCCTTCGACGCGCCGCCCGTTCCCAGCACCAGCGCCTTCTTGTGGTAGCTCTCGATTATCGGCTCGATGCTCTGCACAAAGCCGATGACGTCGCTGTTGTAGCCGCGCAGCACGATCTTCGTCCCCTCATGCACCACGCGTATGACGTTGACGGCGCCGATGGCCCTCGCCTCGGGGCTGATGTAGTCGAGATACTCCATCACCTTCTCCTTGTAGGGGATGGTGACGTTCAGTCCCTTCAGCTCCGGATTCGAACTGAGCACCTCGATGAGCTGCTCGATGTTGGGAATCTCGAAGTTGACGTACTTCGCGTTGATGCCTTCGTCGGCAAAGCGCTGGTTGTGGTAGGTCACCGAGAACGAGTGGCCTAAGGGATAGCCGATTAAACCGTATTTGTCCATCTTGCCGTTATTTCGTTATCACGTTATTTCGTTATGACGTTATGACGATATCTCGTTATGACGCCTTCTTTGCCGTATAGAGCGTGCAGATCCCGCCGGTCAACCGCTTGAACGCTGTCTCCTGGAATCCAGCCTGCTTGAGAATTTCCATCATGCGCTCGCCCTGCGGGAAGGCCTCGATGGTGCGCCGCAGGTAGGAGTAGGCGCTTTTGTCTTTCGACACGAGCCGCCCGTAGACGGGCAACACGGTGTGTGAGTAGACGCCGAACAGCTGCTTCATGGGGAAACGCGGCGGCGTGGTCAGCTCCACGATGACGAGGTGTCCGCCGGGCTTGAGCACGCGGCACATCTCGCTGAGCCCTTTGTCGAGGTTGGCGAAGTTGCGGATGCCGAAGGCCGCCGTCACGGCGTCGAAGCTGTTGTCGGCATAGCTGAGGCTGAGGCAGTCCTCCTTCTCGAAGGCGATGATGTCCTGCAGGCCCAGCTCCGCCACCTTCTTCCGTCCCACCTCCATCATGCCCTCGCTGATGTCGGCGCCGACGAGGCGCTGCGGTTTCAGCATCTGTGCAGCCATGATGGCGAAGTCGCCTGTGCCGGTGGCGATGTCGAGCACCGTCTGCGGCTGGTACTGTTGCAGGAAGCTGATGGCCTTGCGGCGCCAGCCCTTGTCGATGTTCCACGACAGGCGGTGGTTCAGCGTGTCGTAGGTGGGCGCGATGTTATCGAACATCGCCTCCACTTGCTGCGCCTTTGCGCTGCCGGCCTCGTAGGGCTTTATCGTTTCCTGCTGGTAGGTCATAGAACTTATGGGGCTTATGTGGCCAATGGGGCCAATGGGGCCCATGAGGCCATTAAGGCCAAAGGCCTATTTTTCTTTCAGCCAGTTCTTCACATTCTGCTCGATTCTGGCGGCGATGTCGCCCTCAAGGGCGGCCTTGTCGAACTTCTCGCCCACGATGTGCTCGTACAGTTCGATGTAGCGGTCGCTGACGCTGGCCACATATTCGTCGGTCATCTCGGGCACCGTCTGACCGGGCTCGTTCATGAAGTCGTGCTCGATGAGCCACTGGCGCACGAACTCCTTCGACAGCTGCTTCTGCGGCTCGCCCTTGGCCAGCTTCTCCTCGTAGCCGTCGGCGTAGAAATAGCGGCTGGAGTCGGGCGTGTGGATCTCGTCGATGAGGATGACCTTGCCGTCGCGTTTGCCGAACTCATACTTCGTGTCGACGAGGATGAGGCCGCGCTTGGCGGCAATCTCCTGTCCGCGGGCGAAGATGCGGCGGGTGTAGTCCTCCATCACCTCGTAGTCTTCCTTCGACACGAGGCCCTGGGCGATGATTTCCTCCTTCGAGATGTTCATGTCGTGACCCTCGTCGGCCTTCGTTGTCGGTGTGATGATGGGCTCGGGGAAGCGCTCGTTCTCCTTCATGCCGTCGGGCAGCTTCACTCCGCACAGCTCACGGCAGCCGTTCTTGTACTCGCGCCAGGCCGAGCCGGTGAGGATCGAGCGGATGATCATCTCCACACGGAAACCCTCGCACTTCAGGCCCACCGTCACCATCGGATCGGGCGTGGCCAGCTTCCAGTTTGGGCAGATGTCCGTCGTGGCGTCGAGGAACTTCGCGGCTATCTGGTTCAGCACCTGTCCCTTGAAAGGGATGCCCTTGGGCAGTACCACGTCGAAGGCCGAGATGCGGTCGGTGGCCACCATCACCAGCAGGTCGTCGTTGATGTTATACACGTCGCGCACCTTACCGTGGTACACGCTCTTCTGTCCCTCGAAGTGGAACTCTGTCTTTGTTAATGCGTTTGCCATTTTTGCCTTATTCGTGTTATTCGAGTTATTCGTGTTCAAAATAATAGTTTTTCGTGTTTCGAAATCGTTGGCAAAAATACAAAAAAATATCGAGATTTGGAAATACTTTGCAGAAAATATTCTGCACCGTTGCTTTTTGCTGACAAATATCTACTCCCCGATTTTTAGTGCAGCGGAAAAAATAGTAAGTGCGGCGAATCATTTTGTTTCTTTATTGGGAACACTTTGTTTCTCTGCTAGAAACAGTTTGTTTCCACGTTGGAAACTTTATTTTGGAGGCTCCAGAATTTCGTGAGGAGCCTCTTTTTTTTCGTAAAGAACCTCTTTATTTTCGTGAGGAGCCTCTTTATTTTCGTGAGGAGCCTCTTTATTTTCCTCTGGGGCCTCCAAAATTGCGCAGCCATTCCCCTCCCCTACAAGAGAGGGAAGAGGGTGCGCTTACAATCGAATCGTGTATCTGTTTTTGTCCAATTTTTGAAGATTTTTGTTCAAATAAGCCATTGTTGTGGGTCATCCTACACCGCCTACACCACATCCTACACCACGCAAACGCTTGATATCAAGTCGTTTATGCGTAAGTGTAGGCAGTGTAGGCAATTTTTAAAAACAATTTTTTTCAAAAATCAGTTGCCGCCGCCGTTGGAATCGTCAGAGGCATCTGTACGGGCGCCGGAGCCGCCGTTGCCGGAACCACTCGAGCCGCTGCCGGTGTTGGCTACAGGTAAGCTGATTGTCACCCAGACATTCTCCAGATCGCCGTTGGTCTTGCGCAGCTGATACCTTGTTCCGTCGGTTTTTGCATCGGCAGGAACATAGTATGTCCTTCCTTCCCATTCGGTAAATTCAGGATTGGTAAGCACCTCAATCTGCATGTAGTCCTTGCCGTCGCTGAAGACCTTGAAATTACCCGTAGGTGCGGCAGTACCTGTGCTATACTGAGTGCCGTTGGTTGCTGCACCATACGATGTGAAGTTGTAGGTCTTCTTCTCAAACGGACGGATGGCAACATAGAGTGGGGTAGTCAGCGACGCTCCGCTTTCGTTCTTCAGCTCAGTCCTTGCTGTGCCGTTAGCCGTTGCCGTCGGATCGACGTAGAACTTCTGTCCGACAAACTCACGGTACTTGCCGTTGGACAGGATCTCCACCTCAGCCAAATTGTTCTTGGTGACGCCAGTGGTCTGTGCCAGGCCTGAAGACCAGACGGTGCCACCGGTTTCTGCACTATACGATGTGAAGCTGTAGGTCTTGACATTGTTGTTCTTTCCGATGACCACCTTGGTATCTCCCGTCACCTCTGCAGCATTGCCGCCGCCGAAGACGTTGCCGCGGATGTCGACACCCTCCACGGTAGCCATCTCGTAGGTGGGAATCCAATCTGCATCTGCGGATGTCTTTCCTTCCACGTCTTCGATAGGCTTCGACATCAGGTAGATGGGCTCGCCCACCATAGTGCCAACGTTCACATGCGGCGTGCCGATGACATTGGCTGCATTACCGCCGCCGTAGACATTGTAGATGGCACCGATAACATTGTTTACGGTTACAGTATTATTATCGCCAGGTATGTCTTTTGCAGGGATGAGCACATCGTAGCCTTCGTCACCACCAATCCTCTTCTTGTAGCATTTAGTGGTTGGATCATACTGATAGCTGCTGGGGTAGTAGGGCTTAGTGTTCGAACTGCTGTACTTTCCCTTCAGCACATTGATGTTCACCTGTGGGTCACCCACCATCACGGCATCAGCACCATAGCCGCCACCGAAGATATTGCCGATGCTGGTAAACGACTTGACGTTCAACACCGGGTCGGGCTGCCTGGTGCCGCCCGACGGCAACTCTGTCAGCGGATGAGGCTTACCATCCTCACCTGTCTCATAGCCATAGACAGAGTAGCCCGCATTGCAACCACCACAATACAGCTCGCCGATGATAATGGGTCGACAGCCTGTCTCCTCGATGTTCACCGTGATGGAGCCGCGGATGGCACCACCGGCATCGTTGCCGCCGAACACCTGGCCATAGGTGCCGTTAGTGATGTTGAGCACTACGTTACCATTGACGTCGGCATTGGCAGCGCCGCCGTAGGCCTTCTCCATGCCGCTGATACAGCCAATCTCCAGAACGGCATCACCGTCCTGTGGGGCATTATTGCCACCGCCGTAGGCCTCGCCGACGTCGTAGGTACATACCAAACCATCTTCCAACGTGGTACGAGACTCCACGCGTACATTACCCTTCGTATTAGAGCCGCCGTACACTTCATGCACGGTTCCTCCGTAGATAGTGATGTGCGTCTTGCCGGAGCCATAAGCCTTACTTGCCTTATCGCTGTCATCGGTATAGGCTAAATAGCCCACGTTGGCACCCGGATTTGGTACGTATGTGGTTCCGCCGTCGTAAGAGACGTCGTCCTTACCGTTACCACCACCGAATGCCTCGCCAATCTCGTAGGTGCCGTTGATGACCACCTCTGTGGCAGGCACCGAGGCAGCATTGCCACCGCCATAGACGCTCTTAATGCTGGTCTTGTCACAACCGTCGATGATGACGTTGGCAACGGCTGATTTTCTTGAATCCACATCATCTGGATAATAGGCCGCCAAGTTGCCACCGCCATAGACGGCTTCCACCTCGTAAGCGTTGGTGTTCTTGGTGGGCTTGTCGATCACCGTTCCTGAGCTATTCTTCTGAACAGTCTTATAGACATGTACGGTGACATCGTTCTGCGGACTACCATTCAGGTTATTACAGCCGAAGATAGTACCCTTCACCTCACATTTGTCATTCTCTATATCCTCATTCAGCTTCACCAGCACGTCGCCATAGACCTTGGCCTCAACGGCTGACACAGCAGCCTGAGCAGGAACAGCGGGTACATACCCTTCTTGTCCTTCAGTTCCTTGTGCAGGCTGCTCAGCTACAGCAGCCTTTGCCAACTGTCCCAGACCGCCACCATAGACATTACGGTCGATTTCACCGCCCGTCAGAGTGACATTCGTCTTATATGTTGTTTCGTGAGTAGTCGTATACTTACCTTCTGCCCATGTGCCTTTCCTATAATATGTTGTACTTCCATCAGCCGTTGCATCTGCTGATGTAGGTGCGTAGACAGGATTACCATTTGTATCATTACCCGTAACTGTGTATAGTCCTGCTACTGATGCGCCTGCTGCTACGGTAGCCGCCACATAACGGTCGTCATCCCAGTTACCCTTGTTAGTGTCGGCCAATGAACCGCCGCCATAGACGTCTTGCTTCACCGTACCACCTGTTATGTTGACAGTCACATCACCTAAGGTGATACCCCTCTGGCCTCCGCCATAGACATCGCCATAGACGGTAGCGTTTTCAGCGATGGTCACTGTCGGATGGCTGGCTATGGCCAGTGTTTTAAGATACGTAAGGTAAGCGGCCTTAGAAGGATAATATTCCCAAACATATGGGCTGTTTTCGTCATCTTCATAATAATCCCACGCTTTGTATCGTGTACCAGTTAAATGTTTCGTCGAAGTATAGGTCATCATACGTTTGGAATTCCTTATTCTAGTAGGATAGGATGTTTGCGAAGTATATTCGGTGTATGTCCAATCAGGCTCGACTCCCTGACCAGCACCATATACATCGTGGTCTGTGCCACTTAATCCGATCTTGGCGTTGCCTGTAATGGTGACGGTACTTGATCCACCGCCGTCTGGCTCTTTCGGCATTTTGTTCTCATCGAGTTTAAATTTACCCAATGAAGCTATTTGGCCGCCACCAAATACATTGCCGCCAACTTTGGTGTCGCCTTTAATGGTGACTATAGAGTTACCACGCACCAATGCCGAGTAGCCATGTGTCTTTTCACCAGCTCCGGCACCGTACACGCTTCCTATGATGTCGGGGTCATCACTTCCACCAGTGATGTCTATCTCCACCTTGGTATCATGTTCCACGCGGCCTACCTCACCGCCACCATAAACGTTACCATTCACCTTGGTGGCACCGCTGATGCAGACTTCCGCTTTGCTTACCATGGCTTTCTCACACGTGAATGTGGTGGCCTCACCCTTGCCTGCACCAAACACATTTCCAATCTTGGTATTTGTGTTTTCGTCGGGGCCAACCCTACCACCAGTGATAATGACTTTGCAAACACCTTTACCCTCAGGAAATATATTACTGCCGTCAGTGTCAGTAGTATACATACCCACATCGGCCAGGTCGCCGCCGCCATAGATATTATGGCCCACGGCACCGCCAGTCATGTTCACCTGTGTGGTTGAAAACACATGACCAGCCTCGCTGCCGCCATAGACGGAGCCTTTAACGTCTGCATTATCGCTGATGGTCACAAGGGTGTTGTCGGTGAAGACCATCCTGTCGAGGTTAGGATAGGTTCCCGCGTCGTGTATCTCACCACGACAGGCACCAAACACGTTGCCGGCACCATCGGGTATCGTCGTATCGTCGGGACCTACTTGGCCGCGACTGATACTGACGGTGCAGAGGCCAGTGTTCTCGGCACAGGAGGATATGATTCCAGGAACGTGAGAGTCAGAATAATAGGGGTCGTCTGAAGCTTTTGTGTTTCTGGAGAATCTACCCACCGAGCCCATGGCGCCGCCGCCATAGACGGTGCGCACCACTTTACCGCCGTCCATGGTGACGGTGGCGTTGCCACGCACGATACCCGACGAGCGGTTGAAGTAGTACTTCGTCACAGCATTGGAGCCTGTGCCAGTCGTGATGCTGTAGGTGTCGGTGCCACAGCCGCCGCCGTAGACGTTACCACGGCTGCCATATTCGGCTCCGGTGTAGGTCGTACCATCGCTGATGAATGATATATTATCATCAGTTTCTATACCAATCTTTCCGCTATGGATGGTAACATAGGTATCATTGAGCACGTGGCCGTTCTCGCCGCTGCCATAGACGGAGCCCCTGATCCACGGAGTCGTCTGTGAGTCAGAGCTGGTTGTGCCAATGGTGACATAGGTGTTGCTCGCCCAGGCCAACTTGTTGTTGGGGTCTTCACCAGTGGCATCGGGTGCAGCCACATCGCCTCGCGACGAGCCAAACACCATGCCGTTATCATGGCCGTTGATGCCGATAGTACCGCCGCTGATGGTGACCCAGGCAGTGCCCTCTGTACAGCCAGACGGCGTGCTGGCGGGCTGGGTGCCATCACTTGGGTTGTTGTAGGAGAACGTTCCCACCGATCCATACGCACCGCCACCATATACATTATGGTATATGTTGCCGCCGCTAATGCTGATCAAGGTATTTTTCTTAATGAGTCCGGCCTCCTTGGTAGAGAGGCTGCCCTTTCCACCGCCATAGACGTTGCCCATCGTGGCACCACCAAAGCCATCTTGGTTGTAGCCGATGGTACCGCCGCTGATATTGATCTCTGTACCCACGCTCATATCTTCATTCTCACTGTTCTTGGCAGTATGGCTACCCTGCACAATGGCCAACTCGCCACCGCCATAAACACTGGCTTTCACATCGCCACCGGTCATGGTAATCTTAGTGCTGCCTGCAACGAGACCGCCAATCTTCTCTTCTGTGGAGGTGTCGTTTTCGCTACCCATACCACCACCAAAGACACTACCGAAGGTATAACGAGGCACATCATCTGTCTGAGCACTTTGGCCCTCACCTGTGGTGACAGACTCTGTCACAGGAGTGCCGATGACGGCCGAACCACTGATATCAATCTCTGTGGTACCGCCCTCTGTAGTGCTTCCGCTGGCAACAATCACCGCACCCAGTTCGCCGCCGCCATAGACATTACTCTTTATATGACCGCCTGTGATGGTCAGTTTGGTCTGCTTGACACAACCCAGCTGCCACCACTTGATAGCAGAAATAGGTGTTTGACCATCCAATTGCGTCTGACGTCCCATGCCGCCGGCAAAGACATTGCCACCCTTGGTGTGGGTCAAACGGCCAGAGGCATCAAACTCCGTCTTGGGGATGTGGTTGTGCGTTTTCCAAGTAGCCCAATTCTCAGAAGTCCACTTACTTATGTCTGTTTGAGTGATAGTACTCGGAATATTAGATGAATTGGGCACAATATATTCATAATCATTACCAATCGTACCGCCGCTGATGGTGATGTCGATGTGGCCACGACCCTTTGTAAAGAAGCCTGTAGTGCTAAATCCTGTTTCGGTGTCAGTATCTGCTCGCATCTCACCATAACCAGGGGTAGGCTGACCGTTCGTTTCCGCATCAAAGAGTCCATAGCCCACGGAACCCAGTCGTCCACCGCCATAGATGGAACCGAGAATGTTGCCACCCTTGATTTCCATCTCGACGCTACCGGCAATATTACCTGCCGTGTAGGCATCGCCACCGAAGCCACGACCACCTCCAAACACGTTACCATCAACATACGAGGTGCCCCAGTTGCCGATGGTTGGACCAGATATCGTGGTGGCAGCCTCATCACCCTCTCCCGTCGTCGTCACTTTACCGATGGTCATCGTCACATCGCGCAGCACGTGACCATCCTCACCGCCTCCGAATACGGAGCCAAAGATTTTGCCGCCGGTAATCTCTACCTCCACATCCTTCACATTCGTGTCTTTGTTGAAGAATACGCGTTGATCACCCTTACCTGCGCCGAAGAGGTAGCAAGTGACTGGGTGAGCGTCAATCTGGGCCAGCGTGCGCGGCACACCCACCGTGCCGCCTTCCATCGTGACAGTGGCATCGCCCAGTACATTGGTGGCCTCGCAACCACCATAGACGTTGGTCAGGATATGACCACCCTTGATGGTCACATTCGTGTTGCCCTTCACCTGTCCGGCCGTCATGATATACTTGCTGATACCCTGATGCGTGTCAAAGTAAGGCACACTACCTGAGCCGCCACCGAACACGTTGCCGTAGTAGGTGTGGCCATCCGAAGCAATGCGCCGGCCGCCTTCGGTCGATTTGGCAGTTGCACTTCCTACAACTGGATATTTATCCAAATCGCCCGTAGCATTCGCATTCGGGTCGTAAGGTGCAAACAGGTCTTTCGTGCCATCGTTATTGGTGTCTTTGCCATAATCCCAGTGGGCACACTCCAAGTCATAGTATACAGGTGTAGAACCGGTATCGTCTTTTACAGGAGGAGTGGTTGAATCAAACAAACTGCCACCTGTGTAGTCTTCATAGCGGGTAGTTATCTCTTGCCCCTGGCCAATTTGACAATGATCCTGAATGGTAACGTCTGTATTGAATTGTACTGTGCCGTTTTCGCTGCCACCGTATGCGGAACCCTTGACGAAAGCATGTCCGCCGATGGTCAACTCAGTCTGAGTGGCTAAGGCCAGCGTCTCAATGAAGTCAAAATAGTCTTTTTCTGTATGGAAATATTCCCAGACATTTTGTTTCTCTGTATCAGAATAATCCCAATATATATGTTCTTCCTCATCTTTATGACGTCCTTTGGGCTTTCCATCTACTATCTCATATTTGCTATAGGCCATCATACGTTTGGGATAATTCTTTCTGTTCTCCGCTGTGAAATTCTCAAAAACGTATGTCTTGGGCAGGATTCCCTTACCGGCAGCAAAGACGTGGCCCCAGTCATCGGGCTTGTCATCGGTAGCGATGTTACCTTCATTATCCGCATGGTACATCTGCATGCCGTCAGGACCGATTTCAGCATAGCCTTGAACGGTGACGGTACAATAGCCAGTCTTGTTTCCGTTTGCATCCTCTGCCAATGCAACCGGCACTCCATTAACGACTTGATATCTGGCCACTGAAGCAATCTCGCCACCGCCATAGACGCTGCCTTTCACCTTCGCATTGCCCTCAATGAGGACGGTCGGGTTGCCGCGTACCAGTGCTGAGTAGCCGTGTGTATTGACACCAGCACCGCCACCGAATACGTTGCCCATGATGACGGGTGCACTTGTGGGCGTATTTGTTAGCACTGTCTCGTCTACTCCTTCTCCGTGTCCTATCGTCACTACCGTGTTCTTTTCCACACGGCCTACCTCGCCGCCGCCGTAGACGTTGCCACTTACCGTACCGTTATAGATTTTGACAGTCGTTCCGCCATCGGGATTGTCTATGCCGTCGCCATCTTTTCCAATCATGGCCTTTTCGCAGTAGAAGTTGTCGGCAGAGCCCTTACCGCCGCCGTACACATTACCGGCAATATTGGCACCGAGCACATCTTTCTGTTCATAGTACGTAGTGCCTGCTACGGCATTGCCAGTAGCTGCTGTATAGCCGGCTTCACTACTGCGGGTATAGATGCCTTCTCCAATAGTAGTTCCGGCAGCAATCTTTACTTCGTCATATACCTCACCAATCTTCTGATAGTAGGTAGTGCCAGCTTCAGCAGTGCCGCTAGCTGCTGTGTAGCTAGCTTCGTTATAGGTGTAGTAGCTGGATACGCTGCCTGTAACATCAGTCTTTACAACGTACACATGCTCTTCTGTACCAATATTCACCGTAGGATTACCAATGACGTCGGCCGCATTACCACCGCCGTAGACACCTCCGCTGACAGTCTCGCCGTCCTCATCTTCGTACTCACCGCCTATTTCGCCGAGTGTCGAAGACGTAACTCCGCCGGGGGTACCGTATATCTGGTTGATGTTCACTGTCGGGTCGGCATACATGACGGCCGTTTCACCAAGGCCGCCGCCGAACACCTTGCCGATGCGGGTGCAGGAGATGATGTTCAGTTCAGGCTGCTTGTCGTAATGGACGAAAGGATCGTCTCCTGTTGATCCAGAATACTCATGGTAGTCTTCAGGTCCTTTGAACATCCTTTTTACAGCTGGGTGAGAGTCCGTTGCCGATGTTCTTGGCTCAAAGGTCAGCTTGCCTTCTTCAGTAAGATCAAGTTCCGGGTTGCCATTGTCATCAGTTATAGTGTTGCCGTCTTCATCTTTTTTCGTCTTCACATAATAGCCATAGTAAGAGTAGGCAGCCTGATTGCCACCGAGGTACAGCTCGTCGATAACGATAGGACGACAACCCGTCTCCTCAATATTCACCTTGATATGGCCCATGATAATACCGCCCTTGTTGTTGCCACCGAACACCTTGTGGAAGTTGCCGCTGGTGATGGTCAGCTCCACATTGCCATGTACGTTGGCATTGTCGGCGCCGCCATAGTATTCATCCACCCACGATTCAGGCATACAGCCCAGGATAGTGATGGCATCGCCCATGATGTCGGCGTTCTTACCGGCAGTAACCATCTTTTCTACGAGCATGGGACAGGGGGAGATGGCATCGGTGACAAGATTGATTGATCCCATGATGGTACCCCTCTCGTTACTGCCGCCGTATGCCTCGTGGATGTAGCCGCCGGTAATCATGGTGTTGGCATTACCCGTGCCGTATGTTGTCGATCCCTGGTCAAGCGTACCGATGTCGGCACCTTCATTGGCAGAGCCGTCACTTTCCTTCGCATCCTTACCATTACCACCGCCGAACACAGTACCTATCTCATAGGCAACGTGGACCACCACATTCGTCTCAGGAGCTGGTGCAGCGTTACCACCACCATACACCGTCTCAATACTGGTATATTCGCAACCGTCGATGATGACTTGCACCTTCGAGCCTGTAGCAGCTGACGTGGGATGGTAGGGCGTTGCCGGTTCATACGCAGCCTCGTTACCGCCGCCATATACAGCACTCAAATCGTAACGGAGGGCGTTGACAGCGGCTTTCTTAGTCCCGTCTGCTTCTATTGCATCGTTAATAGCCTTCGTCAATTTAGGGATGTTCGTCTTGAAGTCGTCTGCGGTTGCGTTGCCATTGGCATAAAGAGTCTCATAAGTCGCAGTAGCGACGCTTATTTCTTTTGCTACAGCTATTTGGTCTGCAAGGATAACCTTGAGTTGATCTACGGTAGCGGTAGTGCTTTGAAGCGTTTCGTCTATATCTCTTTTCGACACATAATAAGCTCCGATGGTTGCCTTCGAGGCATTCTTGTTCTGCGTGGCAAACACATGCACCGTGACATTGCCTTGGGGCGAACCCTTCAAGTCGTTGCATCCGAAGACGCGGTTGACAATACAGCCTTTGGATGTTACTACATGGTAGTCCTCATCGGCATCTGTAAGGATAGGAGCATTATTGTTATTCTCATCAGTATTACCATTACCATTAATAGCTGTGCTTTGAAGGACATCCGTAAGGGTAGCTGGCGCAGAGCTGTAGTCGCCAACAGTCAAACCGTTCAGGTTCACCTTGACATCGCCATAGACCTTGGCCTCAACCTCACTATAGGGCTGTTCTTTGTAATCGCCTTCAGCTATATACCCTTCATCTCCTTGTTGATACGTTTGATGATTAGCTTCTAATTCTGCTTGAGTATATGGTGTGCCAGCAAAGCTCTTGCGGCCCAAGCCTCCACCATAGGCATCGCAGCCAATGGTGCCGCCAAGCAGGTTGACTGTGGTTTTATAAACAGCATAATATGTATGGCCAGGTTGTGCCATAACATCTTCGGTTAATCTATAATCATTACCATCCTTTTCATAATACCCTGTCACACGTGTCAGATCAGGTATAAGGTCTTCGAGTTGAGCATAATCATGCAGCTGATTATTAGCAGCATCCCACATTGTGGTGTTTGTGTCGGCCAGTGAGCCACCGCCAAAGACATTGTGGTTTACAGTACCGCCAAGCATGTCGACAGTTGAATTACCCAAGGTAATACCCAACTCGCCGCCGCCAAAAACAGAACCATTAACGATGGCATCTCCAGCGATAGCCACTTCGGTATTGCTGGTCAAGGCCAGTGTTTTAAGGAACACAAGGTACTCTGCCTCAGTTGGATAATATCTCCAAATAAAAGTATGATCTGGTTCATAATAATTCCAATAGGTATTTTCTGCTAGATCATTGCCGTCTTTATCTTTTGTTCCGATTGCAAAGGTCTGCATACTGCAGAAACTTTTATAATTATCCTGAACATATTTAGACTCAAGACCCTTACAGGCACCAAATACGTTGCCTGTAATCGCGGCTTCATCTTTGACGGCGACCTTACATGTACCACCGCTTTGCGGTTTTGACGGTAATCCGCCAATGACTTTGAATCTTCCCACCGAGGCTATCTCGCCACCTCCATAGACGCTGCCTCCAACATGGGCTTTGCCCTGAACAGTGACATCTGCGTTGCCACGTACCAGTGCCGAGTATCCGTGTGTCTCTATACCTGCTCCTGCACCGAAAACGTCGCCCGTGATTGTAAGATCATCTTTGCCAGACTGTGCTCCTATTGTCACCTTTGCATCATCTTCCACACGGCCAATCTCGCCACCGCCATAGACGTTACCTTTCACCGTGCCGGCAGTGATGCTGACATCTGTTGCGAACACCATGGCTTTCTCGCACCACCATGTGTCCCCAAGTCCTTTACCCGCTCCGAACACATTGCCATGTTTGGTCTTATCTGTAGGATTGTCGATACCAATCGTACCACCAGTCATTTCAACCGTACAAATGCCCGTATTAGTGTTGGTGCCATTGATTTCGTTATTATAATGGGTGTTGGGAGTATTGCCGTCGGTCTTTGTCCAGGTATAGTTGTAATCAGCACTCTTTGTGATTTTACCTACATATCCCAGGTTACCACCGCCATAGACGTTGCCTTCTACCCGGCCAGTACTGATGCTCACCGTGGTGTTGACCAGTACGTCGGCCAGATTGCCGCCACCATAGACGTTGCCGCCAACAATCACGCCGGTTGTCTGCGTCTGATTGCCCTGGCCCTCGCCTTGCTGCTGGTCGCCTTGGCCCTCGCCCTGCTGCTCGCCCTGTGAGGGTTCTCCTTGCTGCGGGTCGTCCTGCTGCGCCATTGCCGTTACACTTGTCAGCATGAGCATCGCTGCCGCCATGATGGCGGCGCGAAGGATTTTTCCTTCCATTACAATATGTCTGAATATACTATTCATGGGTTGTATCTGTATCATCGGTATTTCTGTATTTACGATTCTTGTGCTCAGCGGTTTGTGCTCAGCGATTCTGTCGCTGAGAATTATCCATCCACCAGCTGTCGCGGGTGCGGCAGAGGGCTTGTGCTATGCAGTTCATGGTCTTGCATTCTGCTACTGTGATGCTCTCGTCCTTGGGGCGGTAGCGGTATTTCCACGGACTGACGCAGAGCAGCTGGCCTGAGGCACAACGCTCGATGCGTTCCGCAGAGGGGTGGTATATCTCTGGGAATCCGTTGTCGGATATCATCACCACGGGAAAACCGTGATCAACGGCTTCATCGATAATCTCCTGCTCGCCTTTGGCAATGCGTGCCGATACCAGCACCGCGCCTTGTTCAGCGGCTTTTAGACAGTGCTGTTTCTGTTCCTCTAGCCGTCGGGCGTACTTGCGGTGGCATACCACAGGCAGGCAGTGTCGGCTGAGCAGCTCGCGGTTGCCGTAGCTGTCGCAAGCCACCTTCCCGTCTGCCACCATCAAGTGGCTCTTGATTACGTCAAGAGCCTCCATGGAGCACTGTGAGGGAGCGCACTCGCGCTGCAGGTAGCCCCGAAGGGCAGGTAGGGTAAGGGCGGTGTCGATGCCGCCGCGCTGGGGCTGCAGCCATTCCTTGTTGCTGGAGCGCAGCAGGCGGCTTCGTGGGTTGGCATGGATATACTCCCGCTTCTGCTCCAGCTCTTCCTTGCTCAGCGGTATCACATCGGTGAAGCCTTCGGCAAAGAGAGAGGGTAGGGAACCTGTTCCCGGATTGCCAGCAGCAGAACAGCTGGCCACACATGTGCCAGTGGCTTCAGTCCGCTGGTTTTCTTCAGTCCGCTGGTTTTCTTCAGTCCGCTGGTCTTTCATTCGTCCCGTCATTGCCCACCATTGGCGATTGCATCCATATTTATACCCCGCTATCACTTTCCCCAGGTCCATCGTATGGCCGTTCTTGCTGATGATGCTTTGATGAACCTTGATGATGAAGTGCATATGTTCCGGCATGATGACGTAGTCCTGCACTTCCATCATGGGGTAGTGGGCGGTGATGCTATGTAGCAGCTCCTGCTCCACCATCTGCCCGATAGGCGTCAGCTCCACGTGTGGAGCCTCGGGGGTGCCATCGGGCATGTTGATATCGCCCACCACTTTCCCGAAAGGATGGCGGAGCGCTTCCGCCGCCTTCAGGGTGATATGGTAGATACCCGGGCGTGAGTAGTCGCAGTGGTAGCTGCGGCGGTTCATGCTGTGTATGGTGGGCTTCTTTATTAACATGATCTTTCTTTTCTTGCGCTCAGCGGTTTTATCCGCCGAGTATGCTTTCAATCTTCAATTCCCCTGGCCTTAGTTGCCTCCTTGGCCCTGACCCTGGCCGCCATTCTGAGTCTGCGGTGCTTCCGGCCGTATGTTCACCGTGGCGCTGCCTTGCACTTCACCGTTATCACCGCCACCGAATACATTGCCGAGCACATGGGTGTTGCCCTGAAGATTGACGGTAGTGTTGCCAGTATTAGCTACAGGATTATTATTGACTATGGTCGGAGTGACGTAGCTCGACTCGCCACCGCCAAACACGTTGCCAGTACCTTCCTTAAGCACCTCCGTCTCTTCGCCGTCTATTGTCTTTTTCTCAAGGGTTCCCACCGTAGTGTTGCCATCAAGGGTGAGGGTGACGTTACCAGCTACGGATCCGAGGTTGGATTTGTTCAAATTCTCGGTAGTGTAGAGGATTTGTTCTTCCGTGTTGATGGCATTTGATGTCGCGTTAACAGTATTTGCTTGTTCCCAAGTAAATGTATCTGAGTCCTTGAATTCACCAGGAAGATATACACCAAGGTTTTTGTCGTAGAATGGTTGTTTTTTAAAGCCGCCAGTTTTCATTACATCCACCGTGGGTAATTCAGCAGAGTAGCCAGCTCCAAACACATTCCCATGCACCTTACAGTCAGTAAGGGTAGAAGTTACATCCCCATCCACTTTACCAAGACTACCGCCACCATAGAAATTACCAGTGATAGTGCAGTCTGTCAGCGTAGAGGTGACGCTGTGGGTAGTAGCCAATGAGAATTTTACAAAATCCAAGAACAAGCGGGCAACATTAGTTTTATTATTAGAATTCGGCAAGAACTGGTAATCAATACGAGCAGAAACACCTTCAAATTGAATAATATAATCTTGGTGATATCCAGTATACTCTACACCATTCGAATAATTTCCATTATTCTGTACCTTATTACCATCCTGTGATTTGATTTCGCCATTAATCCATTTGTTCCAATCAACATTAAATCCTTTATCAGCATCACCTTCAATGACAAAATTATTATCAGTGTCCCACGTAAAGTTGTACGGAGCTGCACGGAAATATGAATTACCACCATAACCTGCACCAAAATAAGTGCCGAAGGTGCAGTCCGTTGCCGTCGTGGTGACTTTTCTGCCTGTGTACATATCTCCAAACTTAGGTCCGCCACAGAACAAATCAACATGACTGTTGCTGATGATAGTAGTAATACTACCCTGAATCTTTTTATCAGGGTTAGCATTAATGCCACCGCCATAGAATTCCTTAATATCTGCATGGTCTATCTGCCACACAATATTGCCGTTGGTATGGTTTGTTGCATGACCTATACCTTCCATACCTGCACCAGCTACCGTGCCGAAGCGGCCTCCATTGATATAACACTCTGCATTGTCATCATAATTTGTGGTCGTGGCATAGAGTCCTGTCAGATAGAATGCGCCATAATCCCCGCCTGTCACTGAAACGGGTGAGTGCTTGGTCTTTTTATCACTTTTATCTTGGTGACATCCTAAATGAAATTCCTTGAACCACACGTTGCCACCCACATGGAAGTAGGTGACTTTGTTACTTTCAGTTCCTTGACAACTTACCCACTGTTCAATGACACCACCGTGTAAGATAATTGGAGCAGCTGCTCTACCACCGACTGCATCATATTCCATTTGAGTAACTCGGAACAGGGCGGTGTTGGTCACCTCAAACCAGTATTTGGGCTGCAAGATGCCGAAATTGTAGGAACCTTTACCGCCTGTGGATTTCTGGGCCATGCCTAGGCCCACCAAGTTTAGGAAATCGTATCTCACGGGGTGGATAGCTTTACGACTGTCGAAGCGCAAGATATAGCTATAGTCGGGCTCGTTGTCGCCATCAAGGTCGATAGAGGTGACAGTATAGGGCTTGGCTCCATCTGCACTTATGGAGTTATTATTGTGACTATTGCCCACAAGCACCACGGCATAGTCATAAACCGTGTGACCGGTTGTAGTCACTCCTGCAAAGAGAGCCTCACCCGAACTTGCGATAGCATTACCAATCGAGGTGTAGATGATCTGCTCGGTATTGTTAAACTTGGACACCCCGTCAGTATATAGTTTTCCGCCACCAACATTGGGAACAGAGTAGGATGTGCCCATTTCTTCATTATACACCACATCCGCATTGGCATCGGCCAGATAGACGGCTTTTCCCCAGTACGGCTCAATGGTGATAGACTCAACCCCTTCGGGTACATCCCAGTAAGCTCCCTGATTGAACACACGTTTATTTGTACTGCTGTATAGATCCTTGGCAGTACAGTTGCGGTCTGCATAGTTATAAGGCATCTTATCAATGCTACCATCTGTTTTAAATGTTACATCTGCACCTGTGGTGAGAGAACCGGGTGTGCCACCATTGATTTCTACAATCTTCCATCCCGTAACTACGCGGTTGCCCGTGTAATTCTTTGTGCCTACGTCGTTGTAATAGGGCAGCTGCACCTTATAGTAGTTGAAGTTAAAGTGGTCAGGATCCTTGTCGGTGATATTGAGCGTAAGCTGCGAGGTGGTGATTTCTGCCTCATCATTATTTTCTGCTGTGCCAGGATGATGATATGGAACAGAAGTGTCTGTCGGACTGTCCATTTGTATGTACACTGTAAGCTCGCCTAACTTGCCACCTTTGTTGCGTTCTGTCGTAGTTGGAGCATTATCAGCATCAAGATTCACTACCGATGGATAATAGCCAGGATTCTTAAGAATGGGATAGGGAGTCGCACTTCCAATCTGCGAAGGCTCCATCACCCACTTGGCCATCTCTTCTTTGTTGTTGTAATTGTCCGTGGCCCACCATGCAGCCAACTCACGATGGCTGTTGAGCAGATGGCGGAAGAACTCGAAACGCTGTAGATAACGCGTCTCGGCCATCAGGGCACAGTTGTAGGTCTGAATATCCTGATTCTGCACGTAAGAGGCCTCGGCTCGGAAATAATTATAATTGCCCACCCCCTTGTTATTGTTACCTGTGCCAGTACTAACATTCGTGATAATCTCGCCATTGTAAATAGGAGCCTTGTCAGAATTCTCACCAGTGGTGATGTCGCCATAGAACATACAGTTCATCACCATGGTATTACGGCTTGAAGAAGTGGTGACCACGTTATTCCGTCCCACGATGCCTCCCACACAACTTCCAGCGGTAATATCTGCATAGCTGAAGCAGTTGATGACTCGGGCCGAACCATCGAGATAGCCCACAAGACCACCTACATAATCGGTGCCAGAGACAGTGCTGCTGCAAGAAGTTATTTTGGTATAGCCATCGTCATCGGTAGCTACTGTACTGTTAGTAGCCAGCACGCCGCAGTTGTAGATGCGGGTGTCACCAGTAGCTACGTTGGCAATGGCACCAGTGGCCACTTTGTCTTCTCCGCCAACGTTAACTGTCGTACCTCCACTGATGGTAACATTATCGAGGATGATGTTCTTGATGACGGCTCCAGTTGCAGTTGCAATCAGCGGCTTAGTTAGCTTGCTATGGATGGTATGTAGCTGACCGTCGATGATACCTGTAAAGTTTTCTAATGACTCAAAGTTTGAATCGAATGTAAAGCCTTCCTTCAGGATATAGTGACCGTCCATCTCGGTTATGTCGGCAGAACTGCTAATCTCTTTTGGTGCTACTATTCTCTCAAAATAAAGGGATTGCGCATGTGTGCCATTGTCGCCAGCAGGTTGGGTTGCGGCTTGGTCTTCAAAGGTGTCAAAGTCCTGCATCACCTTCTGCTGGTCGAAGCGAGGCATCAGGCGCATGTTTCCTTCCCCGTCATCCACCACCATGAAGGTGGCGTTTGTGATGTTCAGTGTGGTCTGGTCATAACCCGTTGCCGTCTGTTTAGTGTTCAGGTTCTTTAAGCTAACACTGGTTGACGAGCCAACCCATGCACCACCATCCAAAGCCGAAGTGGTAGTGTTGGCCGTGAAGTAATACAGAGGTTGAGCCTTGCTCTGAATCTGCACGTTGTAGGGGTCGAAGCCATTCATTCCCTTGCTATAATTGTCCGCATCGGTAGCGGACTTCGTCAATGCCTCACTCTGCGCTCCCGTCTCTCCTTTGTACTTATAGCCCATCTCACGGTCGATGTCGAAGTTGGGCCTCAGGTACCACTGATAGTAGTTGGGCACATCTTCACTGTTGGCGGGTCCATCTTCTGTAGAATTCAATGTTGTTCCGTTAGTTATGGCATACTTGCCTCCCTGTTTCAGCAGATAGGCAGTGGGGATGGTTTCATCAGCCGTAGCAGCACCGGTGTAGGCGTTGGCGTATGTAGACTTCACGGTGTAGGTGACGTAGAAGTCGGTCTTGACGGATGCCGGCTGCTCTGGATGGTCAACGTAGGGATTAGCAGCCAGAGTGCTGGAGGTAAAGGTATAGGTTTCATAACCTTCTTCATCTTTCCACTCCCACTTGGTGCCGTTCTGCTTATAAATCTTTATATTTGGATCAAGGTCGTGATATTTATGGTAACCCGTAGTCTTCAAAGCGGTGGGATTCCAATAATAGGTTTCTACCATTGGGCTGTCGTACTTACGTAATGTTTCAGTATCGGACAGTGGCACTCGCATAACTTCCCATCCGTGCTGATCGAGGAGGATGACCTGGGGTTCGAGCGACACCTCTTCTAAGGTGAAATTGCCTGAACCCATCGAGATGGTCTGGAACCAGTGTTCGCCTTGAGCCAATGTCTTAGAACCACCTCCCCAAGGAGCAGAGTAAGCCCATGAAGTGAACCGATGCCATCCTCTTGCAGTCAGCGTAGCATTGTCGGCAGCAGGATTGGCACCGACAAGACCTTCCACCGTAGGATTATTCTTCCAGTACTGCTCGAAGGAATTCACCACTCGCCGCTCGCCTTCCACCTCATTGAAGGTCTTCAGCGTCATGTTCTGAAGCGACGTACCGAGAATCATGTACTCAGTTGGTTGCCCGTTCACCATAGAGGTTGGCATTTTATCAGTATAGGCTGTAGAATATGCTTCGTTTTCGTATGCAATATTCGTAATTACCGATGAATAGTCGCTGGGCTTGTAGGTTTGCAGATAAGAGTGGCCCTCTCCATAGTTGACATCATCATTTTCCTTGCCTTCGACCTTGCTCTTGTCTTTAACCGTATGGTTCTGGTACGACTTAATGACAACATGATAGGGGTCAGCATCGTTGCCAGTTAGGTCATTGCCGTCATGACGGCTCTTGATCCACCACAGCCAACGCGTTCGGGTAGATGCACCGCTTGCAAGCTGGCTCTCCCACTGTTCTTGTCCATAGACATAGAGGTTGAAGTCACCGTTGTTGTAAGGATAGATAGCCTTGGTGGCATCGGTTACTCCGTAGGTCGTGTGACCTGCTTCGTTGATGCCGTCATGTCCATCCTCCTGATGGAACGTTATACCATCGCTAAACTTCATCAGGTATGTTTTTGTACCCGATAGGTCAATGGCATCGCTGACGTCGTAGGTAACGTAGATATCGCCGCCACTGCCCACGTCGAAGGGGCTATTGACGATGCCAGAGGGGGAATAGGTGTCGCCAGACAGACCAGGGGTGCTGTAGTAGTGATACTCTGAAACCAGCGGACTCTGCCATTCTTCGGGAAGAGCCAGATCCGACGATGAACTCTGAACAGAAACAATCAATTTACCGGCCTTGTCGATAAGATGATATGTAACATCACTGCTGACAGGATAGGCACGGAATTCTTGTTTGGAATAATCTGTGGTTCCTTCACCTGTAGCAGCCATCAGGTTGAGCTGTTCGTATGTTGTGCCGTTGCCAAGTTCACTACCTTCCAGCAGTATAAAGTTATTGGTGGCAGTCGCTGCGATAGAGAGGTCAAGGTCGGGCGGAGTAGATGAGGTCGAAACGAGGAATTTTTCAGTACTGAAATTTTCGATTTGCACGGCGTAGGGATCGTTGCCTTTAAAATACCATAGGTGGTTTGGCGTGGAAACTGTGGGGGAGTAGTCATTAGCATCGCTGGCCAGCGCACTACCATCATCATAGATGCTTTTCCCGTCAACTACAATATTGAATGCGCGAGCGCCCCGCAGTTTCATGAACTTATCGTTCAAGTGTGTGTTGGTATAGGTCACGTAGATGTCGGCATCAGTTAGCGGCATCTCGGTAATCATGTTCTCGTCGGTAATTTTGTTGGCAGAGTAGCCACCAGTGAAGGTGTAGAACGTCATGTCCTCTCCTTCGAGATACGGGCTGCGAATGGCTTCGGGGATGTTGGTATAGTCGCTCAATTTGCCCACTGCCTGATTTGACGCGGTGTACTGAGTGGCGTGATGCTTGCTGCAATCAATAATGTGGTAGGTGAAAGTACGTTTCAGTGGCACGAAAGTGAGGTCGCAGTTCTTATATTGGCTGCCTTGATACCTCTGGTAACGGGCTTTGTCGGCGTTGTTGAGGTATCCATGATTAAATTCGTCAAGTGTCTGTATGTTGGCCGTTGGCACATAACCATCGGCAACAACTAAACGGTAGGTGCCAGTCGTACCGCCAGGGAGCAGTCCGAAGGCCCAAACTTTGGTACTTTGGGCAATAGATAGTGAGCTTTTTAAACGTATGTCATTAAAATTATTTTCAACGCCAGCGAGATAATAATCCTCATAACTGGCACTCTTAGTCTGTATCGTTATCTGATATGGGTCTACGATGTTAAATTTCCAATAGTATATTGTAGGGTCGTCATTACCGTTAAATGCTTTGAAGTAGGCATTCAGATTATTTACGTTTTGATACATGCTTTGATACAAAGAATTATTACCCTGCTTGATGTTGTAGATGCCACCATCTGCAAGGCCTACCGTGCTGAAAGCATCTTCGTCAAGCTCGTAGGTGACGTAGACATCTGCATCTTCTGTCAATACCTCACCACCGTCTGTGGGAGTGGCTTCCGATTTGAATGTACACTCCTTGGTCGTGGCGTCGTATGTCACATCGTCGGAATCATAATATTTCCAAGTCTTTGCCAGCGGACTCTTGTATTTAGGTGGTAAGCCTACGGTTACACTCTCGCCTGTGACGGTGAACCGCAGAGCCTCGGTGCGGGTGCTAGTGAGTTGGCCGCTGTTGTCCAAGCGGCCAAGGTTGATGATGTGGTAGGTGACGGTGGCACCCCACGCTCCGCTTGCTCCCACTGTCATCAGTAGGAGCAGGAGGAGGCTGCGCAGGTGGCGCTGGCTGTTTCGTATTGTTGTCATTATCGTGTTACGTGTCATATTGTTGTTCATATCTTGAGTTATATTCATCCGAGTAATCCGTTTAATCCGTGGTCGTTTTATATTTTATTTCTGAATCTTTGTTATTCGACACTGATGGGTTTTCGCCGTCTTGTCGTAGTTGATGCCCACAAGGAGCAAGTCACCCGCATAGTCTGCCACCTTTGCGGGATACTGCTTGCGGAGTATTTGTTCAATGGCCGAGTCTGCATCTTTGTCGTATTTCAGTTCAAGTATGATGGCAGGAGACTCTACATTCCTGCGAGGTATCATCACCAGGTCGGCATAACCCTGGGATGACAGGGGACTGGTACCTGTCACACTTGTGGTCATATCTGGTGTCATAACGTGTCTCTATAGTTGGCTCCGCAAAGACGGCCTGAAAGGCCAGATAGCTCCCAGCCCAGGGCAGCGCCCTGGGTAAATGTGGTGTGCATCCAACGCCCTGAAAGGGCAAAAGCATAATGGACGAGGAAGGGCTTTTGCCCTTTCAGGGCGGATTTACCCATTTCCTTGTACCCAGGGCGCTGCCCTGGGCTGAGTGCTTGTTGGCCTTTCAGGCCGTTGCTGCGCATTGCTTTCATAGTTTGCGAAACTTGAATTATCTTACTGACAGTTTCTTGGTGTACTGGCCGTCGGCGGACTGGACGATGTAGACACCGGAGATGTTGATGCGGGTCTCGATGGCCTCGCCGGGCTGGATGGTGAAGGTGGCGAGGGCCTGTCCGGCTGCGTTGAGGATACGTACCTCGGCAGCTTCGTGCAGCGACGACTCTACCACGATCTTGCGCTTCTTGCTGAAGGCACTGAGGCAGCCTGTTTCCTCGTCGTTGAGGTTGCGGTCGTCGTCACCTCTCAGCTGCGAGTCTTCATTGCTGAAGACGATGCTACGGGTGACGCGGGCTCCAGCAGTAGGCCCGGTGAAGTACGGACGGAAGGCATAAACCTCAGTGTCGGGCACGGGATCTGCATTCAATGCAGGAGCTGCCGGCACCTTGACGAAGCTGCTGCAATCAGCCTTGTTGTCACTATTACTGTCGTATTCCGGCACCAATGTGTAGATGTCGCTTCCTGCCTTGAATGCCTCGTTCAGGTAGCTGGGCTTGAAGGTGTAGGTGTCGCTACTATATTTGTTGCTCACACCTGCCATCTCGTCGTCGCTGACACCGATGGTGATACCTGTATCGGCTGAGGCGAAGGTGATGGTCTGCTTGCTAAGTAGCACCGGATTGGATTCGGCAGTCGTCTTGGCTTCGAAAATGCCACTCAGGTCGAACTCATAATAGGTAGAACCCGGGAAACCGATGACATAGGGCGTGCCCTTGGTCACCATGGGGTACTGCGTGTACTCACGGGGACCGGAGTAGTAGGTCTGATAATCGTCGCTGTTGAGGTCATGCTGGCTGTGGCTGACACCCTTGTAATAGTAGTCCCATAGGAAGGTGTTCTCGACATCTTTCTTGAGAATGACATCAGAGGTGGTGCCGGCTTCGCCAGACGGGTAATGGAGCTTGGCCTCCAAGATACCACTACTCTTTTCAGTCATTTGACCATTTTCGGTCAGCTCGCGCAGCCAGTATTCGTGGCCCACCTTCGTGCCAGTGCCGTTCTTGCTCTCCGCACTGCCGCTGTAGAAGTGAGTGATCTCACCCTTGCCGTCGGTGGTGACCAGCTCGGCACTGAACGGCAGACTGACAGCCTCCCAGCCCATCTGTTGGCCGACGAATGAATCGGGCTCACGCTGATACCACATTCGCTGGCCGGAATTGAAGGTGTAGCTGATGGGCGCGTTGAAGTCCTGGCGGTCGATGAGCAGGTGGTCGCGTGTGGCCCTATAGCCATTGGCTGTCAGCTGCACCCAGTGGCCGCGAAGGCCGGATGACCAGCGGTCGAATACCGACACCTTGCGGTACTTGTCATGGGACTCATAGTTGGTGAGCTGGGCATCACCCAAATAGGCACTCACCGTTTCGTTGGTCTTGTTGGCGGCTGTAGTGCCTGTGGTGGTATAGGCCAGCAGGTTGGATGTCAGGTCGGCAACATAGATCTCCTGCAAACCGTCGTCGTCGAGCAGCGGCTGATAGAAATACTTCTTGTCGTTGTCCCAGCCCAGATGATACGACTGCAACGTGCGGTTGCCTGGAGTGACATCCTGTGTCGGATTATTCACCTTGAACACATCATTATATCCGGTGAAGTCGATGGCGGTCATGCCCTTATAGGCCAGGGTGTCGGGATTGGCTTCGTCGAACTTGTTCCGCTTCTGTGCGAAGACGGCGTAGGAGTTGAAGTGTGCCGCACCCATATCCTTCGAGCGGAAGTAGGCAGGAGCACGGTAGACACGGTTGCCCGTCTTGTCGGTCTCCAGCCTGTCGCCCATCTTGGTGATGGCCGACGGGAGGTCCTGATGGGTGCGCAGGTCGCGTCCGTTCTTACCGTCCATGTGGCCATAGTTTAGTGCCTGTCCGAAGAAGATGTAGTCGTCGGGCCAGATGGGGTAGTAGCCCTCCTCTTCCTTCGTCTCGGGATTGACATAGAGTCGCTCGTTGGGTGAGCCGGGTATGGTTCCACCAGCGTAGATGAAGTCGCCGTCGGCATAGCGGTCCTCGACATACTTCGTCGACACGAAGTCGCTTGCAGCGCCTGCGGGCACGTAGCCCGAGGAACAATAGTTGGGATTACTGCCGTAGACTCTGTAGGGCTGCAGCGTCAGCGTATTGTCTGCAGCGATGGTGTAGTAGCGGTTGTCCTTGTCGTCGTTGTCCACGCTGCCCGTCTGGTCAGTATAGCGCTTGTAGAGGTAGAAGCCGTTCAGGTTGTAGGCCACCTCACCGTTGTAGAAGGCTTCGCTGCCCTTACGGACTGGTGTGCCATGCTTGCTGTCGTTGGCATCAGCAATCAGCTTGGCGTAGGAACCAGCGGCAGGCGTCGTGCTGCCAGCCGGGAATGCTACGGCATCATCCTCCAGATAGTAGCTGTTTACAACCTGGATGGGGCCTTTCGCATCATGTTCATATCTTGAAGGCTCGCCGAATATAGGCCGTGCGGTCTTGGCGGCGGTACTTGTGCTCTTCACCCAGCAGTTCTCAACGTAGCCCTCGCCTGTGTCTGCTATGCCGGCACCGGTAAACGAGCCGCTGACGCCAAGGTTATAGACCTCACCGCAGAGGTGGCTGAAGAGTGAGCCCGTCTTTTCTGCATTAGTCGTTGCCGACAGGTTGGGAGCGAGGCCGCTGATATGGTGACCGTCACCATGCAGGATGCCCTCGAAGCATTGCCCAGAGCCGCTTGCAATCGGCGTCCAGGGATGATCCACCGTAGTAGTGGTCGTTTCGCCTGTCTCCTGATTAGTTACGGTCTTCGTCGTCGGGCCGTGGTCTTGGTTGGTGCGGAGGAAGAATTCCAGATACTTGCCACCCTGCATCTGCTTTTTGGTGTTAGACAAATCCAGAGGCATGTGGCCATTAAGGTCCGTATTACTATTATTGCTGATGGCAACAGGATTACCATCGGCATCCTTGCTCTCAACGTAGGTCAGGTCGATGAGGTTCTTGAACAGGTCAAGACCGTTTTCATCGCTTGAGCTGTAGTCGTTGATATAGATCTTCGGCTCATAGTCCACATCCTTATGGTCGATGTAGTAGTGGTGGTTGGTGTCGTCCATCACCTTCTTCAGGTCGTGGTAGTTGGCCACGCTGATAGGCACGGAGTTAGAGTACGTCTTTCCGAGATAGGTCTGGGCATAGTAGGCTATCCAGTAGTTGTTCTGATACCAGTAGACCGGTGTGGTGTTGTTGATGTACTTCTGTCCGTTGGTGTGTGTGAGCGCATCGCTTGGGGTGTCGAAGATTTCCCATCCCGATTCGGTGACACGGTAGGCTCCCTGCGATACGGAAGGGATGTCCATGCCGATGGTGGTGCCGGGTAGCACGATGTCGGGCTTCTTGATGTTGCCTATTTCGGGCACGCCGCTCTTGAAGTTGATGTGGATGTTGACGATATGGCGCTCGCTGACGGGCACAACGTTGTTGCCCGACTCATCGCTCTCCTCGTATTCATAGAGGTAGATGACTGTGATGATCTTCTCCGACGACAAGTCGTGGATGTCGCTCTCGCTCGACACGTAGAGCGTGCTCACCTCAGTAGGCGAAATGCCGTGGATGATGAAGCCATGCTGGTAGTTACACAGCTTCTTATAGTTGTCCTCGTCGATGATTTCTTCCTTCTTCGTTTCATCACCTATTTTGTAAGTAGAAGAAGTGGTAGAAGTTTCAGAACCATTGACTTTGACAGACGTAGTCTTGACAGAGAGCTCTTCATCTTCGCCCACAAAGTTCTTTAAAGGATATCCACCCTTCTCGCCTATCTTGAAATCTTTACGACAATAGTAATAAGTCTTGGGATTATAGACCGGTTTGCCGTTTTCATCAAAGACGAGTTGGCCATTCTCACTCTTCTGATGATTTGTCTGATCCTCTGTGAAAGTGTATGTGGTGACGTTCTCCTTCTTCGATATAGACGAGTAAGTGGCTGCATCAATGACCTGTCCCACGGTATAGGGAATGTCACCATCCATGAACATGGTATTGACCACATAGTAGTCGCCGGGAGTCGTCACGGTGATGGGCGAGTAGTAATGCTTGTCGTTGGGGATGGCTTCGTAATCTGTCCGCGATAGCCACTTGTCTTCTTCTTCATTGGCTTCTATTGGAACGGATAGTGTTCCATCGGGCTTAAAATAGGACAGCGTAGCAGTACACTCAGCCTTGTAGTCGATGGACTGCTGGACAGAATAAATCTGAGGATTGAGGGCCTTGTTTGCGATGGATACTAATTGTTCTCCAACTACTTCTCCTGTTAATTCATCATACAAAGGCTCCAGCTTCCAACCGTCGTATTGTGGCTTGTAGCCATAGTTGTTTTCATCCCTGTTATCGTAGGTGGGATCAACAAGCAGATCGAGGGCATCGTAGTTGAAGTCGAAGTTTGCACGCTCGGCTGCCGTCATCGAGCACCAGGACTCGATAGCACTGTAGGCTTTTCCTTCCTCGAAATAGATACCGCCATAGAGGCCTTCCTCCGTGCAGTAGTAGGCATCGTCGAAACAGGTTGCTAAGAAGGCCTCGGCCTTTTGTTGAGCTGTTTTTCCATTCTCCGTTCCTACAGGATCATCCACATAGCCGTTCTTGGTGATGACTTTATCTATTAAACCCTCAACTTCTGCTGCCGTCATCAGCTTACCAGCATAGATATATTCGGTGGCAGAGAAATCCAAGAGGGTGGTGCAGACCTTGGCCGGTACAGCAATGGCATTGCTGCCACCAGTTGTGAGGGCAGTCCACTGAGTATCGGAATAGTTGGCCTGATAAATCGGCGTACCGCGATTCAGGTGCTGCATTTCAGTGCCATCTTCATTCTTCACCGAGTACTCCGTTGTTACCACGTATGCAGGTGCCGTCACCACGGCCTGTTTGTTGTAGACGTAATAGGTGCCTGTGGTGCCAGCCGTCTCAGTACCGTTGGCAGTGAATTTGCCATCTCCGTTAGGAGAGGTGCAATAGGTCTGGCCAGCGGTTAGCTTTGTGTTTACTGCAACAGCCGGGTAGAGCACAATGTGATTATTCACATTTACTTCTTCATCATATCTCTTTTTCGTCTTGCCAGGGATAATATCACCCTGCTTTTTCTGCTCCTGACCATAGACGCTGGTCATGCCAGCCTTTGGCGTAAAGGTGGGACCTTCAATATAGTCAGCCAAGGTGACACTTTGGTGGGGGATTGTTTCCTTTCCTTCTTTGTACTTGTTATATAATTCTGTGTTTATTTTGTCAGTGATATTATTCTTGGTTAACGTGTAGTAGTTGTTCCACACCATGGGGTTGTTCACGTCGTAGGTAAGCACGTAGCCAGTCTCGCTGCTCAGGTTGTTCGAGGGACGGAAGACGTAGTCGAAGGCTGCATAGACAATAGCATTATTGTCGTCCTTGACCACAATAGCGTTGCCGTCTTCATCTATGGTCGCCTTCTGAACAGCAGGAACGGCAATGGCGTCTTCGCCAGAGTCGACAATTTGCATATTGCCCTCCGCAGCATCCTGCAGCTCGTCGTATTCTGAGGGCAGCATCACGTAGCCTGCGGGATAGAATTTCTCGCCAATCTTACAGCTGTCGATGACAACGTAGGTCTCTTCCACGAATCGGGCTTTCTCAGCATCGCTCATCAGACGGTAGTCCCAGTAGGACACGGCATCGTTCAACTGGTAGGTGGTGTTGTTGATGATGATGGTTTCGTCGGCGTTAGTACCTTGTGATTTGTCGCCCAGTTTGTTGCCGTTCTTGTCGTAGTAGGCATAGTAGTTGGGCTGCACCTCGCGCAGCGTCATGCGACCGTTGGCAGCTGCAGAGATGGTGAGCGGCATCTCTACCTTTTCAGCATAGGCATTGGCCGAGCCGGTGAAGGCTGAGATATACTGGTCGTATACATAGATGCTGCCTCGGATAAACCAGTAGTGGGCCGGTGACTTTTCGTAGCCGTCCTTGTATATTCCACCATGGGGATAACAATCGTCGACAATCTGTTTCGTGTTGTGGACGAAGTTGCCCGAGGTCTCTATTTGTTCCCGCAAGTCTGTGGTTCCTCTTGCGTTCCTTCTTGCGCCGTTTCCACCAGTGTCTCCGCCCGTGTCTCCACCAGTATCTCCGCCAGAAGATGTTTCCGTTTGGATATACTTGAAATGACGGTAGGTGCGGGCCTCATTGTTGTAGTTCAAGAGCGTGACCTTACCCCACGGCGTGTATCCTTCTTCTGGGTCGTCTTTCGGACCGTGATACTCCTTCTTGCCGTGCTCGTTGCGGGCATAGACATAGCCGCCGCCCATACCCTGCATGACGTTGATGAGGTCGAGCTGGACGACACCAGTGATGTAGCCCCAGTCGTCAATACCGGTCAATTCGCCCTCTGGGCGCTTGATTTCCAGATAGACACCTGAAGCCAAAGCCACCTTGTTGTGGCTGATGCCGTTGTTGCGGTTCTTGGCCTGTGGCTTGGCAGCCTTCCAATCGTAGTAAGATGCCTTGCCATATTTGAGTATGATTTCGCCTGTAACCGGGTTTTTATAATCCTTATTTTCTTCAAGTTTCGAATCAGTCTGGCGCACGTCGTTGAAGAATACATCGCTGGTGAGGTTGCCGAGGAAGTTCACATCACTGAAGATGCCGAAGTAATTGCCGTGTTCCTTGTCTTTCTCGTCGGTATCACCGGCCTGTGATGTGCGCTTGTTCAGCGACACCTCATCCACACGGTTGATGGTGTAGAGATGGTAGTCGACAGTGTTGATGGTGCGGTCCTCGGCACCTTTCAGCACCATGCGGCTGCCGAACACACCACACATGTCGGCACGCTGGATGGTGTTCAGCGGACGTCCGTCGTAGATGTTGGTGACGCCAAAGAGAGTCCATAGACTTTGTTCGACGCCATACATCAGGACATACTCACTCTCTTCTATCTGGTCATCTTTTTGGAAGGCCTTTTGTCCCTTTGTCCAATACTTGTCTTTATCCACTTCCTTCCCATTCACGGTAATGGTCTGAGGGATAGCGTTGTAATCAGCATAAGAGATTTTCTGGCCTCTCTTATAGGAAGTGTCATTATATGTGTGCAACTCCTTACACTCATAATAATAGAAGGTATGGTCGGAACCCGAAACGTACTTCAGCTTGTAGTAGGCTTTCTGGCGTTTGGATAGTGTGTTGTATTCATCTATGGTAAGAGCATCTTTCAGACTATAGTAGTCGGTGCCATAGTTGTCGATGTGCAACTCGCGGAAGCCGTCGACCAATGTGAGGTTGCCATCGCCATAAAGACCGCCCATCTCCTCTGTGCCGAGGGAAATAAGGTCGTAGTTGTAGACATCGCGCAGCGAGGCTGCGGTGTTACCATACACTGTGGTTGTGTTAGCATAGAGGTTGTCACTACCCTCGGTAATGTTTCCGCCGGCAAATATGGCGTTGTGGATAGTGATGCCACGGGTGTCGAGCTTGGCCCATTGTTTAGGACCCGGCTCCTGCTCAGTGCCCTGATCATTGTTTCTGTTCTTTAGCTGGTTCAATGCCTCCACGGGAACATATTCGCCTTTGGCATAGGAGGCCTTTACCCCCGTTTCAGCATCGGCTGTAAAGCCACTGATACCTCCGTCGGCAGTGACCTTACAGTAAGGCTCTATGGTGACGTTACAGTCAAGTGACAAACCATCGCTACTGGTTAGTTTTCCATCTTCGACAACTGGATTTTTATAATAGAATCCACCGCCAGTTGCAGGCACACCTTCCACAAGCTGGTCGTCACTTTCCTGCACTCCGGTCTTAATACCCGTAGGACTATAGACAAAACCTTCGTTACCGCCGCCGAACACGTTACCGAAGCCCAGCAGCACGCCGGCCTCAGTGCCTATCTCACCACCACGGATATGCACATCGGTAGTACCGAAGACATAACCCTTCGAGCTGCGGTCCATGTTCAGCTTTTCTTCTTCGCTTTGGAAGAAACCTTCACCGTTCCAGTTGTCGTAGCCTCGACCACCGCCGAAGACGTCGCGCATCACATGGCCGCCCCACAGATAGACATGGGTCTCACCACCCTTGTAGATGGCGGCAGGCTGGCACCCCTCAACTCTATCTCCATAATTATGCATAATGTAGGGAGTAATCCTCCATAGTGCCAATGTGTCCTCATGTACGGTGCCACGGCCCACGGGACCAATCTCGCCACCGCCGTAGAGACTGCCACGCACGATGCCATCCCACATGGTAACATGCGTGCGGTCGACGTAGCTGTTGGCCACATAGCCACCGCCGAAGATGTTGCCACCCTTGTCTAACAGATTATCGCCAGGCTTGGCATCATCGAGTTCAGGAACATAGCGGTCGTCTAATTCAGTTGTAGCGTCATCGCTAAGTGAACCATTGTAGCGATAGCCGATGTAGCCATTGTTAAAGGTTACGTAAGCATCGCCAAAGATAGCGCCACCCTCGCCGCCGCCATAGACATTACGGGTGATGGAGGGAATACCATTGAAATAGTCAGTTGCATCGGGGTCGCCGATAACAATGTGGGTTTCAGCATCGCGGTCACTGGACATACCGGCTACGTTGCTGATGGCTCCTTCATGATACCCCACATCACCACGCCAACCGCCGCCATAGACGTTACGACAGGTACCGCCCTTGACGTAGACATTGGTGCTGGCCATGAAGCCGCCGGGATTGTCATCCGCATCATAGTCTCCAACACCGTATGCATCCTCCACATCACCACTGGTACCGGCAGCGTAGATATCCTTATTGACTTCGCCGCCGAGCAGGGCGACGTAAGTAGTGCCCGACACCACAGCTTCCGGACCATAGCCGCCACCGTAGACATAGTTACCCACGTAAGCCCCCTCATTGATGATGACATTTGACGTATAGCGTCCCTTGACTAAGTCCAGATCTGCTTCAGTAAGGGCGCCGAAGTCTCTGTCATCGAAAGCAGCCACCCTCACCAAGGGGTTGGCAAGATTCGTCCAGGTATTCTCCCAATAGGCTTCGCCGGTGTCTGGATCGAGTCCACCACCCAACTTCCAAGCAGCAGCCCAGTCTGCATCAGTGAAATTCTGGTCAGCTTTAGCAGAACCTTTAGGCCATTTCGTAGGCTTGAATAACTCAGGATGATTCATGTAATGGTGCACACTCTCCGTGTTGAACACCTTACCTGCCTCTCCACCGCCGTAAGCCTCATATACCTCAGCACCAGTGTAATTACCAGTTGCTCCTGTAGGCTTCTTATTCAGGTTCACCTCAGTATATTCTGCCCAGGTGTTGCCACCGCAGCCTGCACCATAGACATAACCCTTCGACGTGCCGTATTTCCAGTTGTCTTGCTGAACAGGAACGTCAATATTTATATGAGCGTATAACGTACGTCGTGCATTGTTGTTGCCGCCATAGATGGCACCTTTTTTCTTCGCGTTGCCTATCTCGTTGTCATCTTCGTCGAGTCTGAGCGGGTCGTAAAGCAGCCATGCGTCTTTACTGTGATACTCCACATGTGTCTCGTAGGCATCGCAAGGCAGATAAATATTGGTACCATATCCGCCGCCGAAGATACTGCCGACCTTGATGGTGGAGCCTTGCGGCACATTGACTACCGTGCGACGGGTGACACCCTCCTCATAACTGGCACCGTAGGCAGCGCCGATTTCACCGCGCACCAAGTCGATGATGGCAGAGTGTTTGTCCAGTTCTGTGAGGTAGGTCTTATATGCTGCGAGGTCGGTGTTATATTTCTCGGTAGCTTCCTCATCAGCGCCTTCAGCTGGCGGGGTGGGCTCCTTTTGGGGAAGGAAGGTCTCCCACATACCGATACCGCCCCAGGCACCAGCGCCGAAGACTTCCATGTCACCGTATTTGTTGAAGTTTTCGTTCTCAGAATTGCCGGTATCCCCGGAAGATTCAGAATTGCTCTCAATCTGCGGGATGTCGATGAGCACATAGCTACGTTTCTGCAGTAAATCGCGCTCTTTCTCGCCCGATTGTCCCTGTCCTGCACCGAAGACTTGCTTCACCACGTTGTAGCCATTGTAATAGGTGGGACGGAAATTGACGAAGGCATTGTCAAGGCGTGGTTTGAAGAATTTAGGATACTTCTTTGCAGTATCAAAGTATAAAGGCTCTCCGTCACGGTCAGTATAGCGTTCGAATTTGGAATCGGAATAGTCGTATGTACCGTAGCAGCCGCCGAAGATGGAATTGGCACGGCCCTGCAAGTACTCTGTATAGGCACTGGCCGTCAGCACCTGGCGCGTATCGGGTATACCGTCGCCATCGGTATCTGAGAGATGCACCTTGCCAATAGTATTATAGTGGTAGGAATTGTTCTCATCATCGGTGCGAACGCGACTTGTAAAGTCCTTTGCACCGAAAACCCTGCCTCCCAGGTCGTTGGAGCCATAGACGATATCACGGACCCATGTGAAACCAGGTTGGTAGCAGGTGTCATTGTCGAGTCTGTAGGTGTTGGAACCTGTAGTTATTTCGGTACTGCCCAACCAACTCATACGGTTTCTGTTTGCAGCCTTCACCTGACGACCTACGTAAGTCTCGGTATGACCTAAGATGTCGGCATTACATGAACCACCAAAGCTGTTGAAAACACGGCCATTGCCCATATTGATAATGGTGTTGCCGCAGATGGGGCCGAAGAAGCCGCCGCCATACATGAACTCACACTCAGCCATGTTTTCGCTTTGGGATTCAGCCTTCGACACACCGGCCATGTTGCCGTTCAGGTTGACGTAGCAGCTGTATTTGGGATCATATTCATAGAGCTTGCCATTGAAGGCATATTTGCCTGTGGTGGGATTGTAGAAATAGTCTTTTTCTGTAGTGGTGGTTATCGGCTTACCGATAACACCATCCTCGCTGCCGCCGAAGACCTGGAAAGTATAGCCCTTTCTCAGGTTGATCGTGGTGCTGCCCCAAATCTCTGTGTCCTTACCCTTACCGCCACCGAATACGTTGAGGGCCTGTCCAAACACGTCCATACCCTGCTGGGCCAAGATGACGCCAGTGTTGCGCTTGGTGATGGTGAATTTTGTCGTGGTGGTCTGGCTGTTGCCATAGAGGCTTTCCTCTTCTCCGAATTCGTTTGTCTTCACTACGTCGAAGAGTTTGTCGCGGTCAACGATGGTTGCATCAAGATTGATAACCACATTGCCGTTGACGATGCCACTGGAATAGCAGCCGCCATAGATGTTTCCGCCAAACAGACGGCGGTTCAGGTCAACGTCTTCTGTGACTTTTCCACCTTCAGGGATGTCATCATCGGTGGTCACTGCTGGCACCTCATTGTATTTCTTCGTGGTAGTGTTGTATGTGCTGGCATCGACGGTGTTCCATTCCAGATAGCGCTTATCATTGTCTTTCAGATAGATGACATCGCCATTCTCATCCAACATCTTTATGTTATAGTCCTCGGGCGTCGTTCCTTTTCTCTGCACCGCCCACCGCTTGGGCTGAATCTTCAGACCGGAGAGATTGAGAATCAGCTTGTTGCCGTCACCGTCTGGGGCGCCGAGAAGACCGCCTTCATAGGCAGCATTGAGTTTTGTTCCTGTATTATTTTCTCCTGTCCATTGCTCTGGCACGTTGGCACTGTTGCAGCCGCCTACCAGCTTGTCGAAGATGATGACCTTGTGGTCGAAGGTGATGTTGAAGATATTGTTCTGTGGATGGGCATCGTCCTGTCTTCTCATGCTGCCCACGTTGCCACCACAGTAGAATGATCCGATAGAGGCAGAATATTCTACATAGTCGGGCTTCTTGTCTCGTTGGTAATTATCGAACTTTACTTTGGGCTCTATCTCCATGGTAACGGCATCCATGTATTTGGCAAATACGTCCTTATTTGTCAACTTCAATTGGCTGTAGTTTTCCGGTACCTCTGTTGGAATATTGGCATAGGTCTCTAAGATACCGCCTGCTTTAGCATCAGCCATACCCTCACCATTATTGCCAAGGAATACCTTGTCGGCCAGCACATACGAGCCGATCTTCAGCTCTGCCAATGGGTATTCGCTTTCTTTTTGATAGTCCTTTTTCTTCGCTTCAACTGTTTCAGCCTTCAGCGTGGCGCTGTTGCCACCCACGAAGACTGCACCTCCGATGACAATGGGCTCAGTCGCTGATTTACCAGCTATACGCAGAGACACCTGCTCAGCATTGGGGCGGAAGATGTTCAAGGCTGTGGCAGATTTATAGGCCTCCTTCTCATCATCACTCATTCCTTCAGGATAAGTAACTGTAACCCCTGCTTCACTCAATACTCTGTCCGGATTGTAGTAGAAATCACCCCAGCCAGCAACCTTCTCTAAATCAGAATTATCGGTATAGGCATAGTTGCCGTTGCCGCCGCCGTAGAGATTGCCACGGATGTCAGTATACAAACCCACGGCACTGCCGAAGTGCACCTTTCCAGAGATGTCGTTGCCGCCATATACGTTGTTGATGTCACCCCCATTCACAACCACGCGGGCTGCCAGGTCCTGAGGGAAGCTGTAGCCTTCAGGTGAATAAACGTGGTCTTGCTCCACTTCTACACCATTCACTATATTCTTCGGGTTCACGTCAGCCTTGCGGCAGCCGCCGAAGACATTGTTGATAACCAGATATTTACTGTTGGCTGCTGTTGGGGAGATTTCCAAAAAGATGCCGTTGCTGCCGCACATGGCACCTTCGTTGCCACCGGAGTAGAGGTCGCGAATGATACCCTTCTGCAGGTTCCACTTTGGCATGATATACATCTTGGCCTTGTTGTTGCCACCAAACACACGGGCATGGGTGTAAGACCAGCTGGAAAGGTCGGACTGGGTAGTTTCCAAATTCATCTTCGCATCCAATAATTCCAATAGCTGATATGGATCATTTCCAGTCCTGATAGCATAGGCGATACCAGTGCTCTGCAGGTCGCAGCTGCTGTTGTCGATGTTGATGGTGGTGGCTTCCGTCACCGTTGCGTTGTTGCCGCCGCCATAGACGTGGGCGATGCAGCCGCCCTTGATCTCCAGATAGGTCTTGGTGAGCTCAGGCTTGGTAAAGGGTGATTTGCTGGTGGCTACAGTATTGCCGTCGGCATCGCGGACGATATAGTTGCCGTCGTCATCCATAAGATCAGTTGTAACGTCGGTTTCCTCGTCTGTTTTCGTGTATATATAGTCGCCGTTGCCGCCGCCGAAGAGGCTGCCTGCCGCGAACATCTTCGAGTCGCCAGTAACAGTTTGGGCGTTCTCGCCGGTTCCTGTTGGGAGGGTTTCCGGGTCACTGGCAGTGGTGCGGACAAAGGCTTTCCAGGTATTGTCGATGGTATTCTTGGTATTGTCGGTGGCATCATCATCTGTCCTCTTGATGTTTTCCAGTTCATCAGGGACAGTCGACTCCACATCTTCTGACTTTCCTATCTGTCCGGCAATATCATTGCCGCCATAGATGTTGACGATGAAAATGGCCTCGCTGGCATTCTTGGCATCAATATTGACGAAGGTGCGTCCACCGACATCGGCCATACGGGCGCCGCCGAAGACGTTATTCAGATTGCCGGCATAGACGGTGACGTTGGTATTGCCATTCAGCTTACCAGCGTTGCCGCCACCATAAACGTTGCCGCCAATAGTAATGGTCTGCGCTACGCTAAATGAAAAATGAAGAATGAAAAATGATAAAGCAAGAAGCCAGCGCTGCCAGTGTGACAAGCACTTTGCCACATTTGCCAGATTGTGAGTGTTCTTTATCTTAAGTCTCATTTTATAGCGTATCTTAATGTTCAATGTTCAACGGTCAATTTGTAATCTTCAACGTCGGGTTCTCGAGGTCCGGGTCTGAAAGGACGTACAAGTAGGTGGGCAGCACCGTCATGGTGAGCGAATAGCAGTGACCACGCGTTGTCGTCAAGTCGTTGCCAAACCATCTGCGCAGGTCGATGGTGTTCTCGGCCTGGCAACCCTGACGGACGAGGTTGCCCATGGGATTGCCTTTTTCATCAAGTATGGGGTTACCTTCCTTATCGTATGCGGGGTTGTTGTCGTATACATCGTATGTGGTGCGTAGCTTGAAGTAGGTGTTGTCGCCAGGCACGAAGCAGCCCATGAATGCTGTAGCTTTGTCGGTTAGTTTTACGTCGCCTTCAAAGATAGGAATGTTAGGAACGTCGGCACTTGTCTCGTTGCGGGTAAAACGGACGTTCCCGACGATGGGCGATACACCGGTCTCATTCTTGAGCAGGGTGATTTCTGCGTTGAATTTTGCATACACCTTGTCTCCTGAACTGCTGGAATAGGCGATCAGCTCCAGTTGGCGAAGTCTGATGGTACGCAGGGCTGCATAGGTGGGATCCACCTTGAAGTTGAAGCGCAGGGAGGCGTAGAGGTGGTCGAACAGCAGGAAGATGTCGTTGGCGGGGCTGGCATCACTTGTTGCCTGGATGTTTGTCTTGAAGGAACCCGGCCTCAGACGAACATTATCAGGTTTCTCGTCATTATATTTATCGCTGCCATCCTTGGCACCAATAATGACGCAGACATCGCTGGATGTCACCGTGTTCAGACCGTTGATGGTCAGCACGGCGCCGTCGCTGTATTTGCCATTGGCTACGATGCTGGCCGATGTGGCATCCTCCTTAGGGATAAAGCCATAAAGATAGTAGTCGCCAGGCTCCACCTCCATGTTCAGCTGCCATGTCTTGTCGCTGTTCTTGTAGAAGAAGGTACCCTCCATGGGGTCTTGGTTGTCCTGAGTGAAGAATACGTAGATGGACTTGTTCGTCAGGTCTTTCTGACCTTCATACTTTGCGTTCAGGTTGTCGTAGGTGACGTAGGGAGAAGGGGGCGTCCAACCTGTCGGGGACTCACCGTCTCGTGTCAGGGCTCCCTCATAATCCTCTATATACGACGATGCGTATGGCTTCAGCTCAATATGCACGCGCTTCTTCTCCTGATTACCGAAGTCATCAGTGTCGGAACAACCTGCGAGCATCAGCACCAAGGCCGGCAGCCATAGCCATCTCATCGTCTTATGGTTTCTTGTCTTCACTTGTCGTTTCTACCAATTATATATTGTATAGTCGTCTTTCGAGTGTTCAATCCACTGCGTGAAAGCCGTCTGCACATTGTCAATCGTTACGCTGCCGTCGATGTGTATCTTGAACACATAGGTGTACTCGTAGCCCGGCATCCAGGTCATAAACTGGGCAGGCACGACGGCAGTCTTCGGGTCACCGTTCACGCTGACCGTCATGGTGTAGGAACTCTGGCCAGCAGGAGCAGGGAGTACGGTGTAGACCTTGCCTGTTTGTGTCTTGTCAGCGTTTAAGTAAGGGGATATGACTTTTCCGCCCTCCTCACTACACGTCGCATAATAGTCTTGAGTGAACGCTGTCATACCACCGGCCTCTGACGAGGCGGCAAACTGCTCTTTATCGGTGGTTCCTGTCAGCGGGTAGCTCACAGTCACGTCGCCTTTCATCTTGATGGTGTTGCCATCGCTGGGACAGAAGGTCTTTCCTGTCAGCTCAGTATCCTTGGCGTCATCGGGGTTTTCGAAGATGAAGCTGAAGCGCACCTTCGACAGGGGTTTGATAAACTCCAGTTGCACCGTATGACTGCTGTTCTCATTGATGTCGTTCAGCCACAGCTTGCTGTAGTAGGGGTTGTCCGCCTCGTTTTCGGCATCGGCTTTGTAGGTCACCTTGTAGGTGTTTGTCAATGCGTCCAACTTACCGGTCACTTTGTGGGTATCATCAGCACCAGCCACACCGAAGAAACGGTAGGCCTTGGCACTGTAGTCCCAGTATTTGATGGTTTGTTCTTCCTCTCCAATCGGCTGCTGGTTGACGTATTCCCAGCCGCAGCTGTTGGTGGTAGTGGTGGCTGCGCTGTTTGCAGTCCATTTCACGGTGTAGCCGTTCATCACGGTCTGCAGACCACCATAGCCGTCATTGTCGTTGTAGGTCATGTTCTTATAGCCCCACACCTTGAAGTTTGTGACGCCTTGTTCCTCGAGGCCGGTAGAACGGGTGATCATCTGCTCCTGCTGCTTGTCGGCGGCAAAGGCGATGGCGGTGCCCGTCACGGGGGGATCCTGCGGCTCCTCGATGATGTCGGCTGGGCTATCTGAAGAGCAAGAGACAAGGCAGACGATGAGACCAACGAGCACGATGAGCCCTCTGAGCCCTCTGAAACTCCGTAGTTTCAGTGGCTCAGAGGTCGCATGAGCGCCGTAAGCTCCATTGGCCTTGGTCATTGTCTGCCTTTGTCCTTTCTCTTTCATTTTTATCTTTTTCGTCCGTCGGCTTCGGTTTATTCTAGAGCCTCCAAATTTTCGTACGGAGCTTCCAAAATTTTTTTTGGAGCCTGCAAAAATTTTTTTGGAGCCTCCAAATTTTCTTCCGGAGCCTGTAAATTTTTGCGGTCGATTTTTTCCGTTTTCAAGCCTCTCTCCTTTCCCGCTCCGTTCCGCCGGATTTGAAATCCGGCGGTGGGGAGTATCAGAATCTGCGATTCGATGAATCGTTTTACTTTTTGTTAGCTCAACGTCTTTCTTTTCGGATTACAAATCCTGATACTCACTGCGGTCGGATTTCAAATCCGCCCGAACGGAATTAGGGATTAGAAGGATCTGCTCCCACCGTCGCCACTACCGCTGGATCCGCTGTTGCTGGCCTCCTTAATCTTAATGACCTTGTAAGCTTTAACTGCGGGTGATTTTACAAAGTATTGACTTACGTCTGTAGTTCCTGCAGTAAATCCAGTGGTATCAACTTCTGTTGCACCAGTAGCATCAGTATAATATGTTGTACCTGAAACATATGTACCGGTTGCTGCTACATAAGTAACCCCCTTGGAATATTCAAAAGCATATGTTTTGCCATCAATGGGGGTGAATGTTGCTGTAGTACCAGCTGCAAATGTGATGTCTCCCACTGGTATAGCTGCATCGAGGACTGTTAATTTGTCATCAGCATCTGATGCTACTTCAGTCTTATTGTAAGTAGATCCATCGGTTAGCATTAGGTCTGCTTCAGTTGTTCCTTCCTTAACAGTGTACAATTTAACAATATTAGTAAGGTCTGCCAGCGTACCATTTGTGTTGACGGTGATGTAGATAGGACCATTGGCATTTGCATAGGTAATACCCTCGGTTGAAACAGAACCGTCTTGGAATGTCGTGATAGCAGGTGCAGAGAGGGTGGTGATGATTCCCTCAACATTGTCAGAGACTGCGATGGTTACAGCATCGAAGGTGATGGGGAAAAGGCCAGCTGGACTTGTTCCCTCTGTACCAGAAGTACCATTGGTATTGTCGCTAATCTTAAAGAGATAGGTATAGGCATAGTTAGGATTCCAAGTCATATACATTTTAGGCACTACTGCCTTGGCACCTTTAACCGTGATGACCTCCTGTGTTGTTGTGTTGTATAGTTCATAGTCAACATACAGAATCATATCGTCCACATGGTCTGTATTGGGGAATACATCCTGGTAGGCAGAACTACCGCTAGCCCATGTAGGAGCTGCAGACGTCTCTTCAAGAGGCGCATCTGTGGCAGCAAATGTACCAAAGTTGAAAAACTTTGACAATGATGTAGTTTCAGTAACTGTATTTTTAAATTCAGCTATACCTGATGTGGAGTTATAAGTGATATTGTATTTTGCTGTAGCGGTCGTTGCCGTATTATCATTATTGTCATTGAACAAACCAGACAACAAGGCATTTGTTTTTGTTTCTGTAAATTCACCATTGTTTGGACGGAAGTTAACATTCCGGACTTGATATCCTGGAATGGTCTCATAGATTCCGAGACGGACTTTGGTCGCACCTGAGCGGAAAGTGAACACCACCACATCGCCAATCTTGTTCTCTTTTTTGCCATGATATGCTTCATTGTCTTTGTTAGTGATGGTCAGCTTATCAGCGACATACAAACCGGCGAACTGTGCTGCTGTACCTTCAAAAGTAAAACCTGTCGTGGTGACATTTGTCACAGTTTCTGCAGCGGGAGTGTCTCCTACAGCATTATTTTTATAGGCCGTAAAAATGTAGTTGGTAGCGGAGTAGTCCCAGTATTTGATTGTCTGGTCATTACTTAAAGCGACTTTATAATTAGCTGTTCCATAGGTGGGAGTCGCCTCCGATCCTGTACCAGTAGCCTTTGAACCAACATATTCCCAGTCGTAGGTGTTGGAACTGGTCTTGTTAGCTGTTCCACTCTCCCACCATACTACGTACGGAGTGTTCCCTGTTTCGCTGTAAACATTATGGGCAAACACGTTGCTGGTTGTACTTCCTACTGTTTTGGTAGCATAGACATAGAAGGAGTAATCCAAATCCTTTGCGTAGTCCGCAGCAGTGGCACGGGTGATACGTGGTGCATTAGATGTAAACTGGATCGCTCCAGGGGTGTTGTTAGCCGTTGGAGAGGTGTTGTCCCCTACGAACTCGTCGCTTGAGCAACTCGCCAGCGCTGCCAGCGCAGTTGCGATGAATAGGTACTTTTTCATAATCGATTATGTTAAAATGTTAATACTTTTTTTATTTGGTTAAATGTTCAGTCTTTTGTATTCAGAGGCCCGGCCTCCTCGCGTGCGCGTACATTATTTATGTCTTGTAGCCCATCGGGGAGTCGCGCTCGAGCTTGCTCGCTTCGCTCGTCGATGTTCCGGCTTTGCCGCCTGAGCACCTACTGGAGCGCAAGAACTCCGATGGCTTAGTAGCTCATCGGGGAGTCGAACCCCGATGAGCTTAAATTGAGGTTTACTTGTCAATCTTGATAACTTTCACGGCGCAGTCGATGTTGAAGTTGGTCACCTTCTGGTAGTAGGCACCAGCTTTGAAATCTGCAGGAGCTGCAGTGGTGCAGTCGATGTCCGTATAATAGGTAGCTGTTCCCCAGTCATCAGGTGCGGTTTCGAAATAGAAGCCAGTTGGGAAGGTTGTGTTTTTGTTGTCCTTTTCCACATAAATATATGCGTAGGTCTTTCCTGCCTCCGGCTGGAACATGGCGGCTTCTCCGGCATTGATACTGATATCGTTGCCGTCTACGCAAGGAATGGTGGTGACTGTAGCGTCAACGCCTTCCACCAACTTCATCACAATGCCGTTTCGACCTGTCAGCACGCCGCCGCTGTATGAAGTGCGGATATTCAGTGCGTCCATGACGGTAGCTTCTGAGATGGTTTCGCCAGCTGTAATTTCCCAGAGATAGCGCTTTGGCGTGGTGGCATTGAGGTCGTCCATGAGCACGCCATCCTTCATCACCTGGATGTAGATAGGCTCACCATTTGCCTCATACTCGTCCTTGCTCACGTCGTGTCCCTTCTGATAGGTGGTGATGCTGGGCGTGGCCACGGTGGTGATGGTGCTCTGCTTGCCCTCCACGGCGTCGATAACGACTGCATCGAAGGTGATGGGGTAGAGACCTGCGGGGTCAACGGGCTCCGTTTCGCCATCAGGAATGATATTCGTGGTCCAACCGTTGGTGTTGTCGGTGATTTTGAAGATGTAGGTGTAGGCGTAGTTCGGCAGCCACTGTGTGTAAGTGCTGGGCACGAAAGCCTTGGCGCCGTAAATATGAATCTCCTCGCCAGAGCCGTCAATGGAAACAAGCGTGTAGTCGATGCGCAGCTCTAAGACGGTGCCTGCGGGGTTGGGCAGCATAATCTCGTAGTCCTTGTTGTTGGCATAGGATGCCGTATTCAGAGTGCGACCAAGGTAGATATCGCCTGCTTTCTCCTGTCCCTCTTTGCCGCTGTACTGCAGCTTGCCAAAACGCTGCGTGGTCAGACTGCTATTGGCATCGGCTGCAAAACTGGCGTGGGCCTGGTTGTAGTCGGGGTCGTCAAACTGTCCTTTTCTCGTAGTTGGGAAGTAGACAGTGTAGGTGCCGTGGGTGAAGAAATAGTCATTGTCAGCAGCGCCGCTGGTGAAGAGGTTGGCTTCGTCATCCTTGTCGCGGACATCATCACCAGTCTCGTTGATTTTCTTGCTGTCATTAAGATAGAAGTGCACTTCCTTCACCGAATAGCCAGGCACGGTCTCATAGATGGCCATACGCACCTTTGAGGCGAGACTGCGGAAGGTAAGTGGCACAGTCTGCTGGTAGGCGTACTTGGGGTCTGTACCGTCCTTGTAGACTGACACCATGTCGGCAATGTAGCACTTGGCCAGGTCTATGCGACTGCCGCCGATGGTGTAGGCTTTTGTTGCCATGTTGGCATAGTCGATAGCTGTGACGACCACTTCGCCATCGGCTACAACATTGGTTGCATTAGCATCGGATGATGCCGTCACCTTGTCTACAACGGGAGTTGCCTCGCCTGTAGAGTAGGCAATGAAGTCATACTGATCGTAGGTGTAGTCCCAATACTTGATGGTCTGCTTCACCTTGGGGTTTGCATCAGCCTTGTAAAGGCTTGACGGTTGAGCCACTTCGACGCCTACATACTCCCAATCGTTGGTGTTGCTCTCGGTGGTACCTGCGGTGTTGGCCTGCCAGTTCACGACATAGTTGTCAAACACGGTGGCTGATGCCGAGCTGTTGAGCTTGAATCCGCTCACAGTAAAGTGCTTGTTCAGCAGGTTAGCGGCATCGGCGCCTACGTGCTCATTCGCACGGGTAATAGCTTTGAAGCCAGAACCGAAGGCAATGGTGTTGTTCTGCATCTTGTCGGGCGAGTTCTCACTACCAACGAAGTCATCGCTGCTGCAGCTGACGAGCGAAACGGCTGCCACGGCTGCAAGGAGGAAATACTTTGTTTTCATAATCGTTAGTTTTTTAAATTAGTAATTGATGATTTGTGATTATTCTTTTTTGTTGATGAATATTTAGTGATGTTTGTTCAATATTTAATGTTCAATGTTCAACGTTTAATGGCATTACATGTCAAATTCATAGGTGCCTCCGTCCTGTGTATCCAACACTACGGCGTTGAAGCCGGAGCCGCCAGAGCGGCTGGGAATCGGGATGGTGTCTACGTCGAGCTCAACGGTGATGACACCGCCGCGAAATCGGTCGCGCACCTGCTTGGTGACATCGAAGACAAAGGTCGAGTCCATACCGTTGTTGAACTGCATGGTCAGGTCCATGTAATGGCGGTAGGGCTCCTTCACCTCGTCGGCACGGGTGATGTCGTTGGCCTTGAGGTTGCAGATGCCGAAGGTCATCAGTCGTCCGCCCGCAATGTCTACATATTCGGTGCCGACGGGCACGTCCTCGGCTCTTGTTCCGAAGGCCACCAGCGGTATGTTATGCTTCATGCGGGTGTCGTAGTGTACGGTGATGGCATCGCTGCCGCTACATCCGGTGTTCAGGTTGGTGGAGCGTGCCAGTCCAGAGAGGGACGCAGAGCCGTCGATGGCGGCAATACGTCCGTTGTTGTTGTGTAGGATGACCTGTGTCAGATAAATATAGGTGATGGGGTATAGCTGCATATGTAATGTACGCGTCCATACGTCGCGTTCCGGATCGTAGATGAATCCGCGGAGGTCGCGGTTCACGTCGATGGCTTGCTCATAGGCGCTGAAGAGCGGCTCGGGCGCATAGAAGGAGTGGGTGAAGCGCGGTGCCTGATAGCGCGAGATGTGCATCGTCTGGTTGGTGTAGGCGATGACGCTGTCGAGCGAGGTCTGCTCATCGAAGTTCAGGCTCTGCACGCCGTCGAGCGTCGAGATCTGGTTCCATGTGAGGATATCCCAGTAGCCCCAGTTGTAGCGCTCCCTGTAGCTGGTGCCCTCGACAGTGCTTGCGACGACGCCGGTATGCGGTGCGTAGGGTGTGCTGGCGGTGTAGTAGCGGCGCAGGTTGAATACCTTCGGCATGGTATAGCCCAGCTCGCCGAAGAGTTCGCGGTCGGTGTCGTCCCAGCCGTAGTACCACTCGGCACGCCAGTTGTAATCGATGCCAAGGTCGGTCTCGTAGTCCCAGAACACGTCGAGGTTGAGGTCGATGACGGGCATCTCCATCTCTATCTCCTGTGCGTCATAGAGGTGCAGAGGCGGCTCGGGACTGCAGGAAATGAAGAATGAAGAATGAAAAATGAAGAATGTCAGCGCGGCGAAGGCGCGGCGGAAGAGTTTCTTATTCATGGGCACTCCTCCTTTCTTTTTGTGGGCTATTGGCTCTATTAGCCTCATAGGCCCCATAAGCCTCATAGGCCTCATGGGCTCTAAAGCTCACTCCTTTCTTGTTGATTCTGCGGTACAACAGGTCATAGCTGAGGGTGATGCCCACACGGGTGGGACCCAGCCAGTTCCAGCGGTACTGGCGCTTCTTGAAGAACTCCGGCTTCTGCGTCCACTTGTAATAGTAGAGGTCGTCGTGGTAGGCAGGGTTGACGGGATTCTCATACTGGTACGGGTCGTACTTGCAGCGGAAGAATCCGGCCTGTAGGCCCAGCTCCAGGCGCCAGTGGCCGTTTCTCGAGAGCGGAACGACATAGCCAAGGCCGAGGCCGGCGCCAGCGCCTTCGCCCACCCATCCGCGGTTGGCATCGAAGCAGATGCCGAAGATGCCGGCATGGACATAGGCCTGCAGGTAGAAGCCGCTGAAGGCCGACTTGTGTGCACCGTGAATTGCTGGCTCGGATTCAGGCTCATGTGTCCTGTGGCCCTTGAGGTAATAGCGGGTCTCCAGCTGGTAGTTACGCAGCTGGAAATACTTGTGCGCCCTGTAGTCTTGCCACCAAGGCATGTCGAAAGAGGCGCCGAAGGTGAAGTGGCCTTTCTTCGGATAGTATTCAATGGCGACGTTGGGGATGGGGCACCATCGGTCATAGCCTGGGACGTAGGCAGCGTCGAGCAACAAGTTAGTCTTGATGGAGAGGAACTCGCAGCGGGGAAGGATGACCGGGGCGACCGGAACCTCTGGGATGACTGTGACCACAGTGTCTACTGGGACAAAGGGGATGACAGGTTCGATAGGCTCAACGGGCTTGACAGGCTCGGCGGGCTTTGCCTTGCGCAGCACCATGATGAAGCGGGCGGTGCGCAGCTGGGGGAAGTAGGTCCTGAAAAGACGCAGCCACAGCTGACCGTTGCGTGCAGTCTGCAGCTTGCTCTTCAGCACTGGCAGGTTGTCGCCATATTGGTTGCACAGACTCTGTACCAGCTCGTAGTCGGGATCTGCAGCACGGCGCATCATCAGACAGAGCGAGGCGTAGTCCTCGATACTGTTGTCGACGGTAAGTAGGCTGTCGGCCACGTGGTAGGTCATGCGCTGTGCCATGAAATCATACAAGGACTGTGCACGGCGCTGCCCCAGCGTGGCGTTGACCTGTACGGCGCCTTCAGGCGATGCCGTGCCGCGGAACACCATCTTCACCAGCTGCAGGCTGTCGAGGTTGAGCTGCGGAATCACTTTTTGCTCCAGCTCGTTAAGCAGGCTGTTACCTTGCGGCAGCATCCACTGGTTGACAGGGAATACCACGCAGGCAGCTTGGTCGAAGAACTGCTCGTCAGAGAGGGTGGGGATGGGCTCATTGTCATCAAGAATGATGACGTAAGGATAGGACTTGTAGTAGGTGGTGTCGTTGAGATACGGCAATGCCTTCGCGTGCGTGGGCGCGTATAAAAAAAGCCCAAGCAAGAACGCCAAAATGGCGTGTCTGTGTGCGTATCTCAAAACGGTTTTCACTACTTTTTCTTGTTAATTTATGTCTACTAAAGAGCAAAATTAGGAAAAATAGTTGAAAACCGCAAATATTTTTTTGTTTTTTTTGCATTTGATGTGCAATTTCTTCGTGTGTGCGTACAACAATATAGAGGAAACGGCTCGTTTCCCGCTTTTTTTATTCTGCGTTACGCTCTTTGTCGAAGGTCTCGTAGGCGTTGACGATGCGCGTCACCAATTTGTGACGTACGATGTCCTTTTGGTTGAGGTTAACGACACCGATTCCCTCCACATTTCCAAGGATGTGAAGTGCCTCAATCAGACCGCTTTTTTGGGAATGGGGAAGGTCGATTTGCGATGTGTCGCCGGTAATGATCATCTTCGTGTTCCAGCCCATGCGGGTAAGGAACATTCGTATCTGCGCCGGCGTGGTGTTCTGGGCCTCATCGAGGATGACGACAGCGTCGCTCAATGTGCGACCGCGCATGAAGGCCAGAGGAGCTATCTGGATGACGTGTTTTTCCATCATATCCTGCAGTTTTACCTGCGGCAGCATGTCCTCCAAGGCATCGTAAAGGGGCTGCAGATAGGGGTCGATCTTGTCCTTCATGTCACCAGGCAAAAAGCCCAGTTTCTCACCTGCCTCAACGGCTGGTCGGGAGAGGATGATTTTCTTCGCAGTCTTCTCCTTTAATGCCTTGACTGCCAATGCGATGGATAAGTAGGTCTTGCCTGTTCCGGCTGGGCCTACGGCGAACACCATGTCGTTATTGTGATAGGCATCGATGAGGTGCTGCTGATTGACCGACCGGGCCTTGATCGGACGTCCGCTGACGCTGTAGCAGACGACGTCGTCAGGCACGTCGTCATTCAGCCGTTTGCCGCGTGTGATGTCGAGGATATCCTCTTCTTTCAGGGCGTTGAACTTCAGCACATGCTGGCGCATGCGCTCCACGCTCTCCTCAAAGGCGGCCAGCTGCGCTTCGTCACCCAATACACGTATGACGTTATCGCGGGCCACGATGCGCAACTTGGGATAGAGTGCCTTCAGCATCTGCAGATGGGCGTTGCCTACCCCGTAGAAAACGACGGGATCGATGTCTTCTAAGACGATGTGTTTCTCTGTCAATTTGTCAGTCTTTAGCTGGTTGAACGTTAAAGGATAGTTCTTCTTTTTCTGGATTTTTCGTCACGTTGATGGTGCTTCCCAAGGGAATGTCGCCCTCAAGGATGAGCTCGCAGATGCCGTCCTCGACATAGTTCTGAAGGGCGCGTTTCAGGGGACGGGCACCGAACTGCACATCGTAGCCCTTGGTGGCCACGAACTCGCGTGCGCTGTCGTCCATTTCCACGGTATAGCCGAGGTCGGCTATACGTTTGACCAGCGGTTTCAGTTCCACGTTGACGATGCGCTTGATGGCCTCAAGATCGAGCTGGTCGAAGGTGATGATTTCATCCAGGCGGTTGAGAAACTCCGGCGAGAACTGCTTCGACAGCGCCTTCTGCACGATGCTGCGGGCGTGTTCGCGGTCTTGCTCGTTCATCGCCAAACCAATGCTGCCGGCGGTGAATCCTACACCGCGACCAAAGTCCTTCAATTGGCGTGTGCCGGCGTTGGAAGTCATGATAATCACGGTGTTACGGAAATCTACGAAGCGGCCGTTGCCGTCGGTCAGACGGCCTTCGTCAAGCACCTGCAGCAGCAGGTTGAAGACGTTGCCGTGAGCTTTCTCAATCTCGTCTAAGAGGACGATGGAGTAGGGCTTGCGACGCACGCGCTCGGTGAGCTGTCCACCCTCCTCGTAGCCCACGTATCCCGGAGGGGCACCGATAAGTCGGCTGACGTTGAACGACTCAGTATATTCCGACATGTCCACACGGATAAGGGCATCGGCCGAACCGAACATAAACTCGGCTAACTTCTTGGCTAAGTAGGTCTTACCGACACCTGTCGGACCAAGGAACATGAAGGCGCCGATGGGGTGGTTGGGGTCTTTCAGACCCACACGGTTGCGCTGGATGGCGCGCACCATTTTTTCGATGGCTGCATCCTGTGCTATTACGCTTTCTTTCAGTTCTTTAGCCATTCCCTTGAGGCGGATTCCCTCGCTCTCAGCCATGCGCTGTACGGGCACACCGCTCATCATCGAGATGACGTTGGCCACCTCCTCTTCGCCCACCGTCTGGCGGTCGTCGTTGTTGCCGTTGCGCCACTGCTCGGTGAGCACGGCCAACTCAGCCTCTAACACCGTCTGACGATCGCGATAACTGGCGGCCAGCTCGAAGTTCTGGCCGCGTACGGCACTCTGCTTGCGGTCTTTCACACGGGCCAATTCCTTCTCCTTCTCGGTAATTTCGGGAGGAATGGTGCCATTCTTTAAATGTACGCGCGAACCGGTCTCGTCCATCGCGTCGATGGCCTTGTCGGGGAAGGCACGGTCGGGGATGTAGCGTTCTGCCAATTTGACACATGCGGTGAGTGCTTCATCCGTATATTCCACGTGATGGTGGCGCTCGTAGCGGTCCTTGATATTGTGCAAAATGGCCAGTGTCTCGTCGGCCGTAGTGGGCTCTACGATGACCTTCTGGAAGCGTCGCTCAAGGGCACCGTCCTTCTCGATGGAGTTGCGGTATTCGTCGAGTGTGGTGGCACCGATGCATTGGATGGTGCCTCGTGCCAGAGCCGGTTTCATGATGTTGGCGGCATCCATGGCTCCAGGCGATCCGCCCGCACCTATGATGGTGTGTATCTCGTCGATAAACACAATGATCTCGGGGCTTTTCTCCAATTCTTTCAGCAGCGCCTTGATGCGCTCCTCAAACTGTCCGCGGTACTTTGTGCCGGCCACAATGCCTGTCATATCGAGGCTGACGATGCGTTTGTCGAAGAACATGGGCGAGCATTTGCGCTGGGCGATAAGCTGCGCCAGTCCCTCAACGATGGCGCTCTTGCCCACGCCGGGCTCGCCGATGAGGATGGGATTGTTCTTCTTCCTGCGACCTAAGATCTCGAGCACGCGCTGAATCTCCCGCTCGCGACCTACGATGGGGTCGAGCTTGTCTTCCTTGGCAGCGGCCGTCAGGTCGGTGGAGAAATTATCCAGCACGGGTGTCTTGCTCTTCTGCTTCTGGGCCGTCTGGGTCTTGGAAGCGGGTGAACCGCTTCCCGCAGTGTTTCCGTCGGTGGGCTCCTCGTATTCCTCCTCGTCCTCATCGGGCAGGGCAATGCCGTCGGTGAGGTGAGATGTGAGAGGTGAGGGGTGAGAGGTGGGTGAATTGGACTGTGTTTTGTCTGCTGAGCGCAGGAGCGTCAGGGCATCTTCGTAATTCATATCGTTCTGTTCCAGGATTTGTTTGGCTCCGTTGTTCACTGAGTCGTGCAGGATGGCGAGCAGCAAGTGTTGCTCGTCGACGCGCTGCACATGCTGAATGCGCGCCTCTAGGACGGCCAGCTTCAGGATGTTGCTTGCCCGCTCGTTGAGCACCAGGTCGTGTGTGTAGCTGGGCTTGAACATGTCATCTTGTCGCACTTTTGCCTCCAGCTCATATTTCAGCTGGGGGATATTGAGACGCAGGCGGTGGAAAACGTCCACCACCGGGCCCTCTTTCTGGCGCAAGAGTCCCAATAGCAAATGCTCTGGCCCAACGGAGCTTGAGGCCAGACGTGCCGCCTCCTCTCGCGAGAAAGAGAGGATCTCAGACACTTTCGGTGAGAATTGACTTGTCATCGATTCGCTTTGCTTTATCGTTAAAAGTGCAAATGACGTGCCAAAGGTACGCTTTTTTTCGTATTATCCGTCATTTTTTTGCTCAAAAAAACACCGAAGTCTAAAATAATAAGTATTTTTGCAGTCAGAAAGAAAACATACACATCTTATTTATGAAACGACTCTTTATCCTTTCCGTGTTGACTTTGGTCGCCGCAGGCGCCTTCGCGTGTACAAATTTTATAGTAGGTAAGAAGGCGTCGAAGGACGGCTCTGTGATCTGCTCCTATTCTGCTGATAGCTACGGCATGTTCCAGGGGCTGGTGCACTATCCTGCCGCCAAGCATCCCAAGGGCACGATGCGCGACGTGCGTGACTGGGACACCAACAAATACTTAGGCCAGATAGCCGAGGCCGAGGAGACGTACAACGTCATCGGCAATATCAATGAATGGCAGGTGACCATTGGTGAGACGACCTTCGGCGGACGCGAGGAGATGGTCGATACGACTGGCATCATCGACTATGGCTCGCTCATCTACATCGCCCTGCAGCGCTCGAAGACGGCACGCGAGGCCATCAATGTGATGACGACGCTGGTGGAGCAGTATGGCTATTGCTCTGAGGGCGAGACGTTTACGATTTGCGATCCCAACGAGGCATGGATTATGGAGATGATGGGTGCCTTTGTGCCTGACTCCATTATGTCCACTCTGAAGCCTGCAGCCCGTAAGCAGCTGGGACGCACTGTGTGGGTGGCCATGCGTATACCCGACGACATGATCTGCGGTCATGCCAACCAGAGCCGTATCACCACCTTCATGCCTGCCAAGAAAGAGGAGAAAGGAAAGGAAACTGTGCTCTGGTCGAAGAACGTGGTCAGTTATGCCCGTATCATGGGTTGGTATGACGGCAAACGCGACCAGGACTTCAGCTATAACGCTGCCTATGCTGCGCCCGACTTCTCCGGCCGTCGTATCTGCGATGCCCGTGTGTGGAGCTTCTTCAACCACTATGCCGACGGCATGGACCGCTATATTCCCTGGGCTGAGGGCCGCGACAAGGATGCTGAGGTGTTACCGCTGTGGGTGAAGCCCAACCGTCTGCTGGGCGTCGCTGACGTGGAGACTGCCATGCGTGATCATTTTGAGGGTACGCCCTTCAGCATCGGAAACGATGCCAAGGATACCGACATGGGTGGTGGCATCTGGGAGATGCCCTATAGGCCTACGCCGCTGTATTTCGATGTAGACGGGAAGAAGTACTTTAATGAACGTCCTGTGTCGACGCAGCAGGCCGGTTTTGTCTATGTCAGTCAGATGCGTTCATGGCTGCCGCGTGAAGTGGGCGGCTGTTTCTGGTTTGCCAATGACGACGGCAATATGGTGCCTTTCACACCCGTGTACTGCTGTGCTACGGAATCGCCAAGACCTTATAATACTCCGGGGGCCGACGACCTGACATTCTCAATGGACAACGCCTTCTGGGTGCAGAATTGGGTCAGCAACATGGTTTATCCGCGCTACGCAATGATGTTCCCCAGCTTGGAGCAGGTGCGCGACTCATTAGACAATAGCTACTTCCGTCTGCAGAAAGAGGTGGAGGACAAGGCCTTGGCCCTCGAACGCAAAGACCGCGTGGCCTATCTCACCGCCTACACCGCCGAGAAAGCCGAGCAGATGCTGGCACGTTGGAAGCAGCTGGCCACCTATCTTATTGTGAAGTACAACGATATGATCTCAAAGCCTGAGGATGAACACGGCCGCTTCCTGCGCACGCCTAATGGTCTTGGCGCCACGGTGAAGCGTCCTGGCTATCCGCAGCGCTTCGCCCGCGAGCTTATCAAGCAGACCGGCAGCCGCTACGAACTGGAGTAATAGCGAATGAGGAGTTTTCTTTCAAACAACAAATGGGTCGTTAGGCTGTAAAAGGAACAAAAATCTTCAAAAATCTATCAAAAATAGACTGATGCATAGCCATTTTTGCTTTATTTTTGAAGATTTTTGTCCTAATAATCGTTTGGGGTTAAAATTAATTCGCTGTTAAAAAAAGAAAAGGAGTTAAAGATTTTGGGTCTTTAACTCCTTTCGTTGTATAGGTGGCAGTGAGGATTAATCCTCGTCCTTCATCTCTTCCTCGTGAGCCTTGATCAGAGCCTGCTGGATGTCGTTGGGCACGAGCTCGTAGCTGGAGAACTTGGTCTGGAACGATGCGCGGCCGCCAGTGATGGACGACAGGGCAATCGAATAGCTGGCCAGCTCCTTGAGAGGAATCTTGGCGTTCAGCTTCTGATAGCCAGCCTCGCTGTCCATACCCATGATGATGGCGCGGCGTCCCTGCAGGTCGCTCATCACATCACCCATGTAGTCACCGGGCACGAGCACCTCAAGGTCGTAGATAGGCTCCAGCACCTTCGGGCCGGCCTCTTTGAAGGCCATAGAGAAGGCGTTGCGGCCTGCCAGCATGAACGAAAGCTCGTTGGAGTCGACGGGGTGCATCTTGCCGTCGTAGACGATGACACGCACGTCGCGAGCGTATGAGCCGGTCAACGGACCCTGCTCCATGCGCTGCATGATACCCTTGAGGATGGCGGGCATGAAGCGCAGGTCGATGGCACCGCCGACGACGCTGTTGATGAAGACGAGCTTGCCGCCCCACTCCAGGTCGATCTCTTCCTTGCCCTTGATGTTCATCTTAAACTCCTGACCGTTGATGGTGAAGCTCACGGGATCCTCCATGCCCTCGGTGTAAGGCTCGATGATGAGGTGCACCTCACCGAACTGACCGCTACCACCTGACTGCTTCTTGTGACGGTAGTCGGCGCGGGCCATCTTTGAGATGGTCTCACGATACGGAATCTTCGGCTCGATGTATTCCACCTGGATCTTCTCGTTGTTCTCCATGCGCCACTTCAGCGTGCGCAGGTGGAACTCACCCTGTCCGTGGACGATGATCTGGCGGAGTTCCTTCGACTGCTCGACAACCCATGTGGGATCCTCCTGGCGCATCTTGTTCAGGGCAGCCATCATCTTCTCGGTCTCGCTCTCGTTGACAGCCTTGATGGCACGTGAGAACTTCGAGTTGGGGAACTTGATGAAGTCGAACTTCCAGTCGGTGTTGTCCTTGCCATTGAGGGTGTTGCCCGTCTTCACATCCTTCAGCTTCACGGTGCAGCCGATATCGCCGGCGTTCAGCTGGTCTACCTGGATGCGGTTGGCACCAGCGCAGGCGTAAAGTGTGCCGATGCGCTCCTTCGAGCCGCGGTCAGCGTTGGTGAGGTCGTCGCCGCTCTTCACGGTGCCGCTCATTACCTTAAAGTAAGACACCTCACCGATGTGGGGCTCGATACCAGTCTTGAAGAAATAGAGGGAAGCAGGGCCTGCAGCGTCGGGAGTGACCTCAGTGCCAGCGGCATTCTTCACCTTCGGCATCTCGCTGACGAAGGGAACGACGTTGCCGAGGAACTCCATCAGGCGGCGCACACCCATGTCCTTGCCTGCGCAGACGCAGAATACGGGGTAGATGCTGCGTGTAACCAAACCCTTGCGGATGCCTTCGCGCATCTCGTCCTCGGTCAGGTCTTCAGTCTCGAAGAACTTCTCCATCAGGGCGTCATCGCCGGCGGCAGCAGCCTCAACGAGGGCGGCCTTCATCTCCTTAGCCTTGTCGAGCTGGTCGGCAGGAATCTCCTCAATCGTGGGAGCGCCGCCTTCGGGCTTCCACGTCAGCTTCTTCATGATCAGCACGTCGATGATGCTGTTGAAGTTGGGACCGCAGGCCACAGGATACTGCACGGGCACGCAGTTGTTGCCGTACACCTCCTGCAGCTGGTGCAGAATCTGATCGAAGTCGCAGTTGTCGCGGTCAAGCTGATTGACCAGGAAGATAACGGGCTTCTGCAGCTTCTCGGTGTTGCGGAAGGCGTTCATCGTTCCCACTTCGGGGCCATACTGGCCATTGACGAGGATGAGGGCCTGGTCAGTGACGTTCAGGGCCGTGATAGCACCGCCCACGAAGTCGTCAGAGCCCGGGCAGTCGATGATGTTCAGCTTCTTGTTGTTCCACTCGGTGTGGAAAACGGTTGAGAAGACTGAATAGCCATACTCCTGCTCCACGGGGAAGTAGTCGCTCATGGTGTTCTTACCCTCTACGGTGCCACGGCGCTTGATGATGCCGGCTTCGTAGACCATTGACTCGGCAAGAGTAGTCTTGCCGCTACCCGCACTGCCAATGAGTGCGATGTTCTTAATCTCGTTTGTCTGATAGACTTTCATGTAGTTGTTGTTATTGTTATTAGGTGAATGTGCGTTGTTAGTCGCTAAAACGGCCCAAAATTACACATTTTTGGCCAAAGAGCCAAAAAAAACTTTAAAATATTAAGCAAATTTAGGAATGAGACTCTTTTGCATAATTGAAAACTATTCCGTATCTTTGCAGCACATTATGGCAGGACTGTATATCCATATTCCTTTTTGCGCTAGCCGTTGTGTGTACTGCGGCTTCTTCTCCACTACTCGTCTTGGTGAACGGCAGGCCTATGTGGAGGCGCTGGGCCGCGAGATGCAGCTGCGGTCTTTAAAAGATCCTATTGGCCCCATTGGCCTCATGAGCCCTATAGGCCCCATAAGCCCTATTGGCCCCATTCCCCCCAAAATAGACACGGTTTATTTAGGTGGCGGCACGCCGTCGCAGCTCAGTGCAGAGCAGTTGCAGCAGCTCTTCCTATATATAAGTAATGTGTATGACGTGTCACCTAAGGCCGAGGTGACCATCGAGTGCAACCCTGATGACGTTACCATTCCGTTTGTCGCGACTCTGTCGCAACTGCCTGTCAACCGTGTGAGCATGGGCGCACAGACTTTCAATGACGAACGTCTTCGCTTCTTGCATCGCCGCCATCGTGCCGCTCAGGTCAGCGAGGCCGTGCAGCGACTCAGGTCGGTAGGCATCAGGAATATCAGTATCGATTTGATGTATGGTTTCCCCAATGAGACGATGGATGAGTGGAACGCCGACATCGATGCCGCCTTGGCCCTCGATGTGGAGCATCTGTCGGCCTATGCACTCTCATACGAGGAGGGTACGCCGCTCCACAAGATGTTGCAACAGGGCAGGGTGAAAGAGCTGGACGAGGAGGTGCAGCGTGAGATGTATTACACACTGAAAGACCGCCTAGAGGCTGCCGGCTATGAGCATTATGAGCTGTCGAACTTTGCTAAGAAAGAGGAGAGAGGAGAGAGAAATGAGAAAAGAGGAGGGAGGAGAGAGGGTAGTTTCCGCTCGCGACATAACAGCAGCTATTGGAATCATACGCCCTATATCGGTCTTGGTGCCGGCGCACATAGCTTTGACGGTAAGCGACGCCAGTGGAACGTGGCTGACATTGGTCAGTATATCAAGGCGATAGGCGAGGGGAGAGTACCTGCTGACGGCGAGGATATCGATAGCGTGACGCTTTATAATGAGACCGTGATGACGGCTTTGCGCACCATCGATGGCATTTGTCTTGATACGCTCTCAAACAATGAGCGTGCCCACTGCCTTGCTCAAGCAAAGAAATATCTGGATTGCGGCTGGCTCTGTCAGCCCGACGAGCACACCTTACGTCTTACCCGCGATGGTCTATTCGTCAGCGATACCGTCATGAGTGACCTGATGTTATAGGAATGGCTGCAGCAGATGGGCAAACCAACCGCGGAAACGCTGCCAGCGGGTACGGAATCCTCGCCACGTCTCAGGTGTGAGGTAGACGCTCTCCAACTTGTCGCGGTCGAACATGTCATCTAGCTCTTTTGTGGTGTTGCGGTCGATGATGACGGCGTTCTCCTCATAGTCAAAGCGGAGGGAACGAGCGTCGAGGTTGGTGCTGCCTACAGTGCAGAAACGGCCGTCCACCATCATGATCTTCGAATGGTGGAAGCCTGGTTGGTAAAGCCACACGTGGGCACCATGCTTCATCATGCGATGCATCTGGTAGAAAGCTGCGTCGGGCGTCAATGGGATGTCGCTCTTCGCAGAAATCATCAGCTCCACCTTTACACCACGTTTGATGGCCCGCTTCAGTGCCTTTGTCACCGAGGGTATCAGCGTGAAATAGGGGTTGATGATACGGATGGAATCCTGCGCGTCGTCGATGGCGTTGATGTAGAAATAGCGCATGACATCGTTGGTGGTGTGCGGTTCACGGTTGACGATGCCCACCAGTTTGTGGCCTGCTGTAGCGGTGGTGTCAGGCTTCAGGTTGATGTTTGAAGGTTCTTCGACGAGCGAAGCAGCAGAGCTGAGCGGATGGTTGATGGTTGATTGATGGGCTGCGCGGAAATATTTCGGATTGGTGAGCTCCTCACCCGTTGTCTTCTTCCATGTGCTGATGAAGATGCGCTGTAAATCGTCGACGGCACTACCCTCTATTCGACAATGCATGTCGCGCCAGGCGCCTACCTGCTCTGTTCCCTTGATGTAATAATCGGCTACGTTCATGCCGCCTGTATAGGCAATTCTGCCATCGATGACCACGATCTTGCGGTGGTCACGTGGCCAGATGTGGTTAACCCAAGGAAAGCGGATGGGGTCGAACTCATAGATGTCGATGCTGTCGGCACGCAAGTCCTCTACATGGTGTTTCTTCAGGGGCTGGTTGTTGGAGTCGTTGCCGAAACCGTCGAAGAGTGCACGCACCTCCACACCCTCGCGCCGTTTCTCGCGGAGGATGTCGAAAAGGAGGAAGGCGATGCTGTCGTTGCGGAAATTAAAATACTCCAGGTGTACGCTCTCCTTCGCTTGCCGGATGGCTTCGAACATGTCATCAAACTTCTCCTGCCCTGACATTAGCAGCGTCACGCTGTTGTCGTCGGTAAAGCGGATGCCGTAGTCTTTAAGCTGGTAAAGGATGAGGCTGTCGGAAGTCTGCGCCCTTACGGTGCTAAATGATAAATAACAAATGATAAATGATAAACTCAGTAGTCTGCTAAATCTGCCTGAGAATGTCTTCTTTGCGCTTTTTACAACGCAGTATTTATCATTAGTCATTTGTTATTTGTCATTTAGGGCAAACCTCGTTTACTTGCGATACCGTCTGCGGTATTCAGAGGGAGAGATACCAAAGCGCTCCTTGAACAAGTTCATGAAATGCTCTGCGGTGGCAAAGCCGATATTGTTGGCCAGCTCACTCATGTTGATGTTGGTGCGCTGTAGGAGCACGCAGGCGTGCTTCAGTCGCAGGTCACGCACTACTTCGGCAGGTGTCTTACCCGTTACCTCGCGCACTTTCTGGAAGAACGGCTTCATGCCCATGCCCATGGCACCGGCCATCTCCTCCAGGTTGATGGGGCCACGGCTCATGTTCTGCTGCACGTACTGTTCAATGCTGGTGATGAGCTGCTGGTCGATGGCGTCGCTCATGCTGAAGCTATCCGACTCATTCTCCTCATAGGTGAAGTCGTACTTCTGTTCACTCTCGTCTACCTCTTCCTCTTGGTTCTGTTGGTGTGAACGGATGGACGTCACAGTGAGTGCCTTGATTTGTTCGTCCTCTACAACCTCACCGGTCAGCATCTGTGCCGTCTCTGGCAATGTCTCGGTGGCAGTTGTCATACTGGAGTTATGGCTCTCCAGCATACGTGTCTCGGCACCCTCGATGAGATTGTTGGTAATCTCGAAATCGCTGATACCCAATAGCTTGTTGATGCGCATGGCAGCCTCGCGGATGTTAAACGGCTTCGACATGTAGTCATCGGCCGAGAGCGTGATGTTCTGACTGGCCATCTCGGTGGGCGTGAGCTTCGTGTCAGTGAGGAGGACGAACTTGATTTTGTTCAGTTTCGGGTGTGTCTTGATATTGTTGCACAACTCACTACCCGTCATGCCTTCCATGTCCTGTTTGCAAACGACAAGGTCTGGAATCATAGCCTCAATATCCTGTGCAGCCTTTTGCAGATCGTCGTAGGGATGGAAATTGTAGACGTATTTCAGGCGTGCGGTGACAAACTTGAGGAAGTCAATGTTGTCATCAATGAAGTAGATACGGTATTTGGCCGTAGGCGAGTCGCTGCTGGTGCGTATCTCTGACGTCAACTCATCGTTGATCAGTTCGGGAAGCTCCATCATACCGTGGCTGTTCAGTTCGTAGGCACGGTTGACGGCCTTCTTTGCTTTCTCTTCCGGATGCTCCAGCGATGCCTGCATATCGCTGACACGCGTGATGATGGTCAGCATCTGCGAGTGGAGGGCATTCAGCTGGTCTCGGTCGTCGGTTGAGCCTTCTTTCTCTGCCAGGTTCATGATGATGCTGGTCATGCGCGACATGGGCTGGCGCAACTCGTCGCTGGCAGCTTTGATGTCTTCGCGTTGCTGAACCAGTTCGGCAATGACGGCATTCTTGCGCCTCCACAACTCACGTATCTGGTCGATGCCTTTCTTCCACAGATAGATGACGGTGATGATAACAATGGCGTAAAACAACAGCATATACCACTGCAGGAACCAGGGCTTGTCAACAATGATTTCGAGAGTGCGCTCAATATTGCTGATGTTACCTTCAGAGCTGATGGCTTTCACGTGCAACTTATAGCGCCCACTGGAAAGGTCTTCGAAGGTAACGCCATGCTTCATCGCATCGCCATTGTGCCAATCATCGTCGAGGCCCTCCATCCAATACATGAACTGCAGGCGCTCGCTCTGGTTATAGTCGCCGCCGCCGAACTTGATGGTGATGGTGTTCTGGTCGCTGTTCAGATGGATACTTGAACTCTCGTTAAGGGCCTGCTTCAGGATGACGTTGCCGTCGTATTCGTGGCCTGTAAAGATTTCCTCCTCGCCTATGAACAGTTGTGTCAGCATGACAGGAGGCAGTGCCGACTGATCCCTGACTGATTTATGGCGCATCTGGCTGACACCGTAGATACCGCCCATCAATACATCCCCTTCGGTGGTGGCGAGGATGGAGCCTTGGTTGAACTCGTCGCTCTGCAGACCATCGAAACTGGAGTAGTTGTATGGGCTATAATTGTACGTGCCGTCTTCATGGTTGCGTTGTAGCACGATACGGCTGATGCCGCCCGTAGTGGAAATCCAAATGTTGTGGTTATTGTCCTCGGCGATGCCACAGATGTTGTTGTTGCACAGTCCGTTCTTTTCAGTGAGTATGTCCAGGTTGTCGTTCTCCTGATTGAGCACGTTCACGCCTTCACGCGTTCCTATCCAAATGAGTCCGCGTGAGTCCTCAAACACCTGTGTCACGTAGTTGTTGGTGAACTTCTGCATATTCGTGGAGTTGCCCAAATACTGCTTGATGTCCTGTGTGGAGATGTCGAGGATGAGCAGTCCTTCTGCGGTACCTATCAACATGCGGTTGCCTGATGCGTAGTGCAACGAGGTAATGTTGTTGGTATGCAGCTTGCGGTTCTCGCGGTTGTAGGTGGAGAACAGTTGCTGTCTGAGATTGTACGTCTGCAGGCCGCCGTCGGTGGCCACCCATAGGTTTCCGTTCTTGTCAGTGCAGAGTGCGTTGATGTGGTCGTTGACAACGGTACTGCGCAGACTGTCGTTGGTGGTAGAATAGATGGTGACACGCCCGTCCAGAATGCGCGTGAGTCCGTTCTGTCTGGAGCCCACCCATAGGCTGCCGTCCCGAGTATAGGCCAAGGCTGATACTTTCTGGCTGGCAAGGCGTCCCTCATAGCCGATAATGCCTGCATCGCTGGTGCCGTAGAATATCTGGCCTGCACTGTCTTGTGCAATTGCGGTGATGTCGCCTATCATCTGCGATTCGAACTTGTAGATGTTCTGACCCATGTAGGCCACACCCGACTTCGCCGTTCCGACCCATAGCAGGTCGCTGTTGTCTACATAGACGCTCTCGACGGACCTGGTCTGTGTTGCACGTTGGTATAGTCCCATGGACCTGATTTCTACAGGCTCCATCTCATGCGTGTTGATGTTGATGCGCATCAGACCGTTGCGGCTGGTACCCATCCAGATATTACCGCTGCGGTCGCCAGCCATTGCATTGATGCTGAAGTCGACACTGGTGCCGGTAAGACCCAGTTGGTCGCCGATGGTGGTGTTCCAAGTGTGGGTCTGCTTGTTGTAGACGAAGAGTGTTCCCTGACCATAGAGCCAGATGTTGTCGAGTTGGTCGGCGAAGGCTTTCAGCGTGTTGGTGTTGCGCAGATGCCGCTGTGCTATTTCATTGTTTTTCCACGGCGTGGTCTGCTGTCGGCTGACGTTACAGCAAATGATGCGTCCATCGCTGTAGACTACGAGTGCACCGTCGAGACACTCACCGATGGAGCACACCTCACCCTGAGGGATGGCATAGGCATTGTTGGTATAGCCGAACTCGTAGATGAGCTGTTGCTGCATGTTGTAGCAGATAACGCCTTTGTTGGGGATGTAGCCCCAGAGGTTCTGCTTGCTGTCGATATAGATGATCGTTGGCAGTCCGTCGATGCCGAGACGTGCGAAGACCTGACGCAAGTCGCGTTCGAAGCTCTCCGACTGTGGGTGGTAGATGCAGTATCCGGCAGCCGTCTTTATCCACAGCTCGCCGCCCATGCCGAGCTGAATGCTTTCGATGTAACTGTCAGGCAGCGATGAACCGTCCTGCGAGTCGGTTTGGAAATGCTTGAACAGATAGCCGTCATAGCGGTAGAGGCCGGCGGGTGTGCCGAACCACATGAAGCCGCGGTCGTCTTTCAGTATGCAGTTAATCTGACTCGATGTCAGACCATTGCGGGCGCTGAGCGTCTTGAACACCTCCTGGGCGTCAGAACTGACGGCCCAAAGCTGGCCAATGATAAGTGTTAGGACAAGCAGTATCTTTTTCATGGTAGGTTCTCTCTCACATTATTATATTAGGGCAGCATGCATGAGTAATGATCCACCACGCCAATGAGCTGATTGTCATCGTTGACAACCAGTACGGAATGAATCTTGTGCTGTTGCATGATGCTTTGTATCTCTGTAATCTTGGTATGCGACTTGACGCATTTGGGCTGTCGTGTCATGATGTCGCTGACGGTGTGGTCGAAGAAAGCCGCCTTCCAGCGCTCGATGGCGCGACGTATGTCACCGTCGGTGATGAGTCCGGCGATGCGTCCGTCCACCTCGGCTACGCCCAAGCCCAGTTTGCCTTCCGATACTAGCATGATGGCCTCGCCTAAGTGCATCTCAGGAGTGAGCAAGGGCAGGTCGGTGCTGCGCATCACGTCGGCAGCGGTAGTGAGCAGGCGCTTGCCCAGTTCGCCACCGGGGTGCAGGTGGGCGAAGTCCTGCGGCTGGAACTGCCGCTTCTGCATCAGGGCAATGGCCAGCGCGTCGCCCATAGCCAAGGTGGCCGTAGTGGAGCTGGTGGGTGCCAGATTCAAGGGACATGCCTCGCGTTCCACGCTGATATTTAAGTGGCAGGTAGAGTATTTGGCTAAGAGTGATGTAGGGTTGCCCGTCATCGCAATGATGGGAATCTGCTGGTGCAGTACCATTGGGATGAAGCGCAGCAACTCGTCGGTGAGGCCTGAGTTGGAGATGGCTAGCACCACGTCGTCGCTGGTCATTACGCCCAGGTCGCCGTGATAGACGTCGAGCGGGTTGATGAAGAAGGACGGTGTGCCAGTGGAAGAGAAGGTGGCGGCAATCTTCGCGCCGATGTGTCCGCTTTTGCCCACGCCAGTGACGATGACCTTTCCCTTGCAGGTCAGCATCATGTCGACGGCCTTTTCAAACTGGTCGTCCATCTTCGGAATCAGGTCGAGCAAGGCTTCTGCCTCGTCGCGGATTGCTTGTATGCCGTATTCTCTTGTTGTCATTGAAGAATTTTCTGAATTAAAGGTTCCAGCTTGTCCAGCTCCAGCATGTTCGCTGCATCGCTGAGACCCTGGTCGGGCGTGGGGTGTACCTCGAAGAAGTAGCCGGTGGCACCAAATGCCTTTGCGGCCAGGGCCATAGAGGGCACAAAGCGACGGTCACCTCCCGTCTTGCCGTCACGGGTGTCGGGGCGTTGCACGCTGTGTGTGCAGTCCATGATGACCGTGGGCACGATGTCAAGCATGTCGCTGATGTTGCGGAAGTCCACCACCAGCGTACCGTAGCCCATCATATTGCCGCGCTCTGTAAGCCACACCTCCTTGGCACCGCTCTCCATCGCTTTCTCCACAGGATAGCGCATGTCGCGACCGCTGAGGAACTGTGCCTTCTTGATGTTGACGATGCAACCGCTGTGTGCGGCAGCCGCCAGCAGATCGGTCTGACGGCAGAGGAAGGCAGGAATCTGTAGCACATCGCACACCTGACCAGCTGCTTCTGCCTGCCAGGCCTCATGGATGTCGGTCAGCACACGCAGGCCGTAGCGGCTCTTCACATCGGCGAGCATCTGTAAGCCGCGCTCCAGTCCTGGTCCTCGGAAGGAGTGGATACTGGTGCGGTTGGCCTTGTCGAAGGACGCCTTGAAGATGATGTCGATGCCCTGACGACGGTTGATTTCAACCAGTCGCTGCGCCACAGTGTCGAGCAGTTCTGCCGACTCTATGACGCAAGGTCCTGCAATGAACGTTGGCTTGATAGCTGTCATGTTCTTGCTTCTTCTTTGCTGTTTCAACCTGCAAAGGTACGAAGATGCGGCGAAATAGCAAAAGAAAATGAGATTTTTTTGGCTGTTTGCACACTTCTTAGTAATTTTGCACGTCAAAAACGTGATAGTAAGTTGAAAATTGTAAATCATAAATCATAAATAATCTGATGACAGCCAAACCGAAAAAGCGCCGCTGGCATTGTCTGAGCGGACAAGAGCCGACAGAATTTGACAAACAGATCATGTGTTGGGAGAACAAGGGTAAGCTGGTGCCTACGCGTGAGCTTATCAAGACTCCCGAACAGATAGAGGGCATCCGCCGTGCCGGCGTGGTGAACACAGGTGTGCTCGACGCCGTAGCCGCCGCCATCCATGAGGGGATGAACACGCTGGAAATTGACCAGATTTGCCGCAAATACTGTGAGGAGCACAACGCCATACCTGCCTGCCTCGACTACGAGGGATTTCCCATGAGTGTCTGCACCAGCATCAACGAGGTGGTGTGTCACGGTATTCCCAAGGAGGAGGATGTGCTTGAGGAAGGCGATATTATCAATGTCGATTTTACCACTATTCTTGACGGCTACTATGCCGATGCCTCGCGTATGTTCATCATCGGCAAGACTACTCCTGAGAAGGAACAGTTGGTGCGTGTGGCCAGGGAATGTCTCGAAATAGGTATGGAGGCCGCCAAGCCCTGGGGCTTTGTTGGCGACATCGGCCACGCTATCGAGAAACATTGCAAGAAATACGGCTATGGCATCGTGCGCGACTTGGCAGGCCACGGCGTTGGTCTGAAGTTCCACGAAGAGCCTGACGTCAATCACTACGGCCATCGCGGCACGGGTATGCTGTTGGTGCCTGGTATGGTTTTCACCATCGAGCCGATGATCAACATGGGCACGTGGAGAGTGTTTATTGATGCCGATGATCCCTACGAGTGGGAGGTGATTACTGAGGATGAGAAACCCAGCGCACAATGGGAGCACACTCTGTTGATGACTGAGCATGGTGTGGAGGTGTTGACATACTGATTAGCTATGTATTTTACTGGTATTATCATTGCCGTGATGACCTTTTTTGCTATTGGCATCTGGCATCCCATCGTCATCAAGACGGAATACCATTGGGGCACACGTCCCTGGGTGGTGTTTTTGTTTGTCGGCATTTGCTGTTGTGGCGCCGCGCTGTTTGTTGAGAATGTCTACCTGTCGTCGTTCCTCGGTGTCTTCGGGGCTTCAGCCCTATGGGGTATCGGTGAGTTGTTCTCTCAGAAAAAGCGTGTGCAGAAGGGTTGGTTTCCCATGAATCCTAAGAGAAAAGACGACTATTGATAAGATTTCTGCTGAATCCTTTGAATGTTCAACAGAAATTGAGTAACTTTGCAGGCAGTTTGCATTTGATATGGAACAGGACGTTTACATATTGGGCATTGAGTCGAGTTGTGACGACACGTCGGCAGCAGTATTAAGAAATGAGGTGCTGCTGTCGAATGTGACGGCGTCGCAGGCCGTTCATGAGGCATACGGCGGCGTGGTGCCTGAACTGGCCAGCCGTGCCCATCAGCAGAATATCGTGCCGGTGGTGAGCGAGGCCATCAAGCGTGCCGGTATCACGAAGGAGCAATTATCGGCAGTGGCCTTCACCCGTGGTCCTGGCCTCATGGGCTCACTCCTCGTTGGCGTGAATTTCGCCAAGGGCTTTGCCCGTTCGCTCGGCATTCCTCTCATCGATGTCAATCATTTGCAGGGGCATGTGATGGCGCATTTCATAAAGACCCAGCCCCAGCCCCTCCCAGACGGGAGGGGAGCTGAGCCGGTCAGTCAGGTGTCTGATCACCCCTCCTGTACGGGAGGGGATGGTGGTGGGTGTCCTCCTTATCCCTTCCTTTGCCTGCTCGTTTCTGGTGGCAATTCGCAGATTGTCCTCGTGCGCGCGTATAATAATATGGAGGTGTTGGGGCAAACTATTGACGATGCTGCCGGTGAAGCCATCGACAAATGCTCGAAGGTGATGGGCTTGGGATATCCTGGAGGTCCCATCATCGACAGGCTGGCGCGGCAGGGCAATGCCAAAGCCTATCAGTTCTCTGAGCCGCATATTCCGGGCCTCGACTACAGCTTTTCGGGTCTGAAGACGTCGTTCCTCTACAGTTTACGCAAATGGATAGAGGAAGACCCCGATTTCATTGAGCACCATAAAGAGGACTTGGCTGCAAGTCTTGAGTGGACCATTGTTGACATCTTAATGAAGAAGCTGCGCTTAGCCGTGAAGCAGACCGGCGTGAAGCACGTGGCTGTGGCTGGAGGCGTCAGCGCCAACAACGGTTTGCGTAATGCCTTCCACGATCATGCCCGTCGCTATGGTTGGAAGATCTATATTCCGAAGTTCTCGTACACCACCGACAATGCCGCAATGATCGGCGTCGTAGGCTACTACAAGTATCTGGATAAGGAGTTCTGTCCCATCGATGCGCCAGCATTTTCTAAGGTTACTTTTGCATGAGGCGTTATAACGTGATAACGAAATAACGTGACAACGAGATATTGATAACGAAATAACGAAAAAAATATGGATTTTGAAGGAAAAATCATCAGCAGGGAAATAAATGAACTGCTGTGGGAAAGAGAGAAGACGGTGTCTACGGCAGAGAGCTGCACAGGCGGCCGCATTGCCGAGGCTATCATCGCCGTTCCTGGCGCGTCGAAATACTTCAAGGGTGGCATCATCTGCTATGTCAACGAGGTGAAAGAGAACCTGTTAGGTGTCAGCCATGAGTTGTTGGAAGAGAAAACTGCCGTCTGCGAAGAGGTGGCCATCGATATGGTAAAGGGGGCCTGCAAAACCCTCAAAACCGACTACGCCGTAGCAGCTACTGGCATCGCCGGACCTGGCGGCGGCACCAAGGAAATTCCTGTCGGCACCATCTGGCTGGCCGTTGGCACACCCGACAATGTGACGACCTTTAAGATCGAGGAAGACCAGGGTCGTGACATCAACCTCACAACTGCTACAAACAAGGCAATGATGATGTTGCGCGACTTCCTGAAGGCCGAAGATGGCCCGAAAGAAGAAACTGAAAGTTAAAAAAATGTAATTGTAAGCAAAAACTTTCAACTTTCAACTTTCAACTTTCAACTTTTTTGTACCTTTGCACCCTGTTTGGAGTAAGTTACTAAAAAAAGTACACATTTAAAGAGTAGATAGAAATGTCGAAAGTTTGTCAAATCACAGGAAAAACGGCACAGATCGGTAATAATGTGTCCCACTCAAAGCACCGCACAAAGCGTAGCTTTGACGTAAACCTGTTCAGCAAGAAGTTCTTCTATGTGGAGGAGGACTGCTGGATTCAGTTGAGGATCAGCGCCGCTGGCCTCCGTTTGATCAATAAGGTAGGTCTCGATGCCGCTCTGAAGCAGGCTGTTGCCAAGGGCTTCGTCGATTGGAAGGATATTAAAGTAATAGGAGACTAATCAATCATGGCAAGCAAGAAAGCAAAGGGCAACCGCGTACAGGTCGTACTCGAGTGCACGGAGATGAAGAACAGTGGTCTCCCTGGCACCAGCCGTTACATTACGACGAAGAATCGTAAGAACACGCCGGAGCGCATGGAGCTGATGAAGTATAACCCCATCCTGAAGAAGATGACTCTTCACAAGGAGATTAAGTAAGAGAAAGGCTAAAGACTTATGGCAAAGAAAACCGTTGCTACCCTCCACGAAGGCTCGAAGGACGGTCGCGCTTACTCTAAGGTTATCAAGATGGTGCGCAGCCCGAAGACGGGTGCATACATCTTCGACGAGCAGATGGTTCCGAATGAAGCCGTGAAGGACTTCTTCAAGGACTAATGACTATTTTCAACCACTAAGAAATAGGAATCGCATAGGGAGTTGACTCCGTGTGCGATTCTTTTCGTTTTACCCCAACCTATTAGCCGCACTATGAAAAACCGACACAAGCTGACCGAGAAACGATACGTGGTGCCCTTCGTGCTTATCACCACGCTGTTCTTCCTGTGGGGTTTTGCCCGAGCTATCCTCGATGTGTTGAACAAGCACTTTCAGGACGAGCTGCACATCTCCATCACGCAGTCGTCGTTGATTCAGGTGACGACCTATCTGGGCTATTTCCTCATGGCCATACCGGCAGGAATGTTCATCACCCGCTATGGCTACCGTCGCGGCGTGGTCTTCGGCTTGGCATTGTTCGGTCTGGGTGCGCTGGCGTTCATTCCCGGCAACACGTTTGCAGCCTTCCTTGCAGCGTTGTTTGTCATCGGTTGCGGCCTGACGTTTCTTGAGACGGCGGCCAATCCCTACGTGACGGAGCTTGGCGACAAGGAGACGGCCAGCAGCCGACTGAACCTCTCGCAGACCTTCAACGGCATGGGCTGCTTCATGGCTACACTGTTGGTGGGCAGCTTCCTCTTCAGCGATGAGAAAGGCGGAGCCGACGTGTCTGTTCCCTACGCCATCATGGGTGGGCTGGTGCTGTTGATTGCGCTAGTGTTTACAAAGGTGGAGCTGCCAGAAGTGAGAGGTGAGGAGTGTGAGGTGAGAGAATACCAGCCAAGCACATCTCACACCTCTCACCTCTTACCTCTCACCTCTTTATTCCATAACCGCTGGTTTGTGTTCGGCCTCCTGGCCCTGCTGAGCTACGAGGTGGCCGAGATCAGCATCAATAGTTACTTCGTGAACTTTGTTACTGACACGGGCTTGATGTCGAAGCTTGATGCCTCACGCGTAGTGTCGCTGGCTCTCGTCATCTTCATGGTGGGCCGTTTCCTGGGCAGCTGGATCATGCGCAGCTTAGCGGCCGAGCGAATGTTGCTCTACTGTGCTATTGGAACGGTGGCCTGCATGGTGCTGACGATGCTCAATCTGGGCACCGTTTCCTTGGTGGCGCTGATAGCCAACTATCTTTTCGAGGCTATCATGTTCCCCACCATCTTCTCGTTGTCGGTTCAGGGCTTGGGGGATAAGAAAAAGAGCGCCTCATCGTTGTTGATGATGACGCCCATTGGTGGTTGCGGCTTCTTGCTGATGGGATGGCTGGCCGACCATACCAATCCCTTCCTGCCGTTCCTTATTCCCTTGGCAGGCTTTGCCGTCGTATTGGCCTATGCTTTCGTCAGTTCACGAGAGCGGGCCAAGGCCAAGTCGATGTGATTGCAGATATTTTCCTTTCCTAAGAGTTCCTGGAAGCCGTTGCGATTGAGCACGGCTTCTACTTTTTCATTCACTCCTGAGAGCACGACGGTGATGCCTTCGCGCTGGCTCATGCGGCACATGTTCTCCAGGTTGTGCAGGCCCGTTGAGTCGATGAACGGCACCTTACGCATACGGATGATACGCACCTGTGGATGTCCGCCGTAGCGGGCCATGATGTCCTCGAAGCGGTTGCCGGCACCGAAGAAATAGGGGCCGTTGATCTCGTACACCTCCACACCCTTCGGAATGGTGAGGTGCTCCAGGTTGCCGGCCTGCATGTCGGCATCCTCGTTCAGGTCTATCTCGTTGTAGACGGCGCGCACGTCGGTGGTCTCACTCATACGTCGCATAAACAGCAGACAGGCGCAGATGAGGCCCACCTCGATGGCTACGGTAAGGTCGAAGATGATGGTGAGCAGGAATGTCAGCACCAGCACGGTGACGTCGCTCTTCGGGTTGCGCAGCAGGGCTCGGAACGAACGCCAGCCGCTCATGCCGTAGGCCACCACCACCAGCACACCGGCCAGGCAGGCCATCGGGATATACTGTGCCAGAGGCATGAGGAAGAGGAAGATGAGCAGCAGCACGATGGCGTGGATGATGCCGGCGATAGGCGTGCGTCCGCCGTTGTTGATGTTCGTCATCGTGCGGGCGATGGCTCCTGTGGCAGGGATGCCGCCGAAGATAGGCGACAGGATGTTGGCCACGCCCTGACCGACGAGCTCCGTGTTAGAGTTATGATGGTCGCCGATGACACCGTCAGCCACTGTAGCCGACAGCAGACTCTCGATAGCACCCAGTACGGCGATAGTCAATGCCGGAGCCACCAGTGCCTTGATCTGTTCCCACGACAGGGCGGGCATCGTCATTCGAGGCATCTGCGACTTGATGCTGAAACGGTCGCCGATGGTCTCGATAGACGTCACGCTGGCATATTCCTTCAACAGCAGGGCCACTACCGTCATCACGATGATGGCAATCAGCGAGCCGGGCACCTTCTTGCTCAATTTCGGCGAGACGGCGATGATGGCTACGCTGACCAGGCCGATGGCAGCACTCCACGGGTCGATATTTGTCAGGTTTTGGAAGTAGGCACCCCAGCGCTCGATGAAATCGCTTGGCACGTTGTCCATCTGCATACCCAGCAGGTCTTTCACCTGCGTAGTGAAGATGGTGACGGCGATGCCGCTGGTGAAACCCACGATGATGGGGTAGGGGATGTACTTGATGATAGTACCCAGGTGCAGCAGACCGAAACCGATGAGGAAGACACCAGCCATCAACGTGGCGATGGTGAGACCCTCGATGCCATACTGGCCGATGATGCCTGAAACAATGACGATGAATGCACCTGTGGGACCGCCTATCTGTACCTTCGAGCCACCGAAGGCGCTGATGGCCAGGCCTGCCACGATGGCGGTGATGATGCCCTTCTCAGGGCTGACGCCGCTAGCAATGCCGAAGGCGATGGCGAGAGGCAGGGCTACGATGCCCACGATGACGCCGGCCAGCAGATCGGCCGTGAACGTCTGCCTGTTGTAATTCTTAATGGCCGAAACCATCTTCGGCCTGAAGTCTAAAGTTCTCATTACTTTATAATACCTATTGAAAATTATCCTGTTCTTGCAAATTCGTTTGCAAAATTACTGCATTGTTTGCGCACACACAAACGTTTTTGAATAGTTTTTGCAAATCTATGCCGTTTCATTGATTTATTTTCATTCAACTTTCTGAAGTTATAACTGAACACAAAGACATGAGGACACAAAGTTGTGCCTTTGTGTTCAGTTTTTTTAGGCTCTTTTGTTGATTCACATTCAATTTTCCAATTTCTTTTTTTTGTTTTACCTTCATCCTTCATATCTTTTGATTATCATGCTAGTCCCCAGGTGATTACGAACAATTTTTTAAAAATTTATCCTTCATAAACCTTCATTTTTTTTGCCCAAAATATCATCATTCCTGTTGAGTTATATTACTCCAAAGTGGCTGTTTGTTCTGCTGAAGAGCCTCCTTATTTTGCTGAGGAGCTTCCTTATTTTGCTGAGGAGCTTCCTTATTTTGCTGAGGGGCTTCCTTATTCTGCTGAGGAGCCTCTTCAGCGTTCAATTCTCTCGAGAATTCAACGCTAAGCCAATGCCTTAGAATCGTCAGGCGGCTCCTTATATCTTTTTGCAGCCGCTTGAAATACATCATCAAATGTGACAACCATGTGTCAACCTGTGACAACCTCAAATAGGTTGCACGGCCTTTGTACATCTGCGTTTTGACAACGTGACAACCTTAAACGCGAAAAACATATACAGAATACTTATGGTTTGTAGTGCGAAGAAGTTTTAGAGGTAACATCCCCCCCTCATGAGAGGTCTATGTAGGGTCAATGTTTTATCGCGTTCACCTTTTTTCCAGTAATCCGAAACGCCAAACTACATTATTGTACTGCCTACACGATTTAATTTATTGAAAAAATGAAAGAAAAATTTGCGCAATTGGATATTATTCACTATTTTTGCCCCTGACTAAGCCAGTCCTTAACGGGGATGGCGGGTCAGACATCGATGGAAATCCTGAGGCCACCAAGCCATTTGTAGGGCAGGCCGAGGGGAAAGGCGTTTACGGACGTTACATTCTATGAAAAAGCGCTAACAGTTTTTTTATGAGGACACGACAAGAGTATATAGACATACTTAGAAGTCATACTGATGAGCTAAAGTCTAATTTTGGCATTAGCTACATGAGGCTTTTCGGCTCTGTAGCAAAAGACGAGCATCATGACGACAGTGATGTTGATTTGTTTGTGATTATGCCCGCCAAAGCTTATACACTATGTGCTGCGGCCGACTATTTGGAATCAATACTTGGTACCAGCGTGGACTTAATTCGTAAGCACGACAACATACGCCCCTTTTTCTTGAATCAAATCAATAAGTATGGAATCGATATCTTTGGACAAGCGTGAGGTAGTGCTTGATATCCTCCTCCAAATAAAAGAATCTATTGAGAACCTGATGAAATGGAATCAGGGCATAGCAGACATGAATCAGTTGCTCCTGTCACCAAGCGGGGTTCAAGACCTTGCAGGAAACTGCATGACCATTATGGCAATAGGTGAAGGATTTCGGAAAATTGAGAAAATTACGGAAGGAGTTTTTTTGCCTCTTCGACCAGAGATTCCTTGGCATCAAGTGTTCGGGCTAAGAAACAGGATTGCCCATGGCTACTTTGATATTGATGTTGACATCATATCAGAAGTCATTAACGATGACTTGCAGCCATTGCTAAATGCAACGTCTTTCTTTATTGACCAACTTAAATAATGTTTGCAAAAAGAATGGCAGCTATGCTCTGACCTTCTTTCAAACACCATCAAAAACTCTCCGAATCGCCGGCGATTCGGAGAGTTTTTTCCTAAATTGCACCATAGGTGCCCGCATTATTGTACTGCCTACACGATTTAATTTATTGAAAAATTGTTGAGTTGAAGAAATATATTATCAAGTATCTCGCTGAAACTGACTGGGAGCAGTGGGAGAAAAATGATTGTTAAGAATTAACCTGTAAAAAAAGAAATGCCTATGGGCTGAGTTGAAGAATTATAGAGGTTTCATCCACCATCTGAGGTCGAGGTGAGGTCTATGTTACCTCTCAAAACAAGACCTAACATCGCGGAAAGCCTTTGTACACGGGTATTTTCAGAGACGATGTTAGGTCTTGACCTTTTTTCGCGAATAACTTTTTTTTCTTATCAAGCTGTTTTTAGTCATTCTCTATAAGGAATCCATTAGCAATCATTTTCAGGGTTTACGGTGCGAAGACGTAAGTTTTATGAGAAAATGTTTGGTTGTTTCAAACTAAATGATTATTTTTGCAAAAATTACTGATTTATAAACTATGTGATATGAACTACTTTTTCTTAAAACCTATTCAGAATCTGCGTTTGACATTACTCTGTACAGTTTTGTTATTATCGTTTTCCGCTCAAGCTAGTTTTTGGGGCGCAAGTTATAATGTAGGGCAACAAGTTGATTTGGAAGTTAGTAGTGGCTATGCTGATTACAAGTGGTATGTAACAAATAGTCAATATGTGTCGCTAGTAAGTGGCGGTGATGGTCGCAACTATGCTTATTATCAGGCTCATACTGTCACTCCCCCTGGTGTGGTAGTCCATATTGAATGCGATATATATTACTATGAGGCCGGCCATAAAATTATTTATAACACAGAATATTTCGAATTTACGATTGTCGACGGTGGTGCTCAACCTCCTACGCCTGTTACCTATGTGACAATGAATCCTTTGAGCTGCACACCTGCCGATGGAAGCACTAATGTACCTCTGAATGCTATATTCCAATTTAAATTCAGTGGACACTTAGAACAAAATCCTAACTCAATCTGGTGGCCCACATTGGGTTATGGAGATTTCCCTACCTCATTTTGCTTCGATTATAACTCCAGGGATAATACAACTACCCTCACCGTGAGACCGTTGAACTACATAGGCGAGCCATTGACAATGAAACCAAATAATAAGTATTGGATTAGAATACCTGGGGGATTTCTTAAGATTGTAGGCGAATCAAAAGTCAATGATAACGAAATTTTTATTTACTTTACCACAGGCGATAGTAGCTCACCAGAACTGCGTGAACTCTATTATTACTTCTATGATGAAGGCATTGCTGCAGTTTCTCCACCACCCACTGGCAGGACTTATGCTGGTGACTTCTTCATTCCAGACCAAGTTCTTTATGGTGGAAAATATTATGATGTGATAGCTATTACAAACAAAGCCTTTGCTGGATGCCAAGGGGTAACAAGTGTAATAGCAGGAGATAATTTGTTGGGTGCTGGCGAGGGAGCCTTTAGAGGTTGTATTGGACTAACAGAAATCGACATGCCCAATCTTCGTCTTGGTTATGATGGCACTTTCTATGGATGCACTAATCTTAAAAAGGTGATAATTAGTGATATGACTTATAACATACCCAAGCAGTCTTTCTATCATTGTGAGAAGTTGATTTCCTATGATTTTCCAGATAATTATATAAATGAGATTGGAGAAGAGGCTTTCCGTGGATGTAATAGTCTGACTGAGATTTGTGTCCCTGTTGCTGTAACCATTGGCAACCATGCTTTTTCTGATTGTGCAAATTTGACAACAATCAAACTCGAAGGCTGTTCTGAATATAAACTAGAGCAAGGTAATAATCTTGATTTAGGTGTTCAATTCTGTTATTTGCCAAATCTGAAGGACTTCTATTATTCAACTTCGGTGCCACCTATAATCTCTAATGAATCATTCCGAGGAACGGATATCAGCAAAGCAACACTACATGTTCCATCTGATGCTGTTGAAACGTTTCGAAAAACAGCCCCATGGTCTGATTTTGGCTCTATTGTTAGCATCACTAGTGATATTAAGGAAGTATTGAATAAATCACATTCTGATCCAAATACTCCATTTTACAATCTATCAGGCCAACGAGTAACAAATGTAACAAAAGGCTTATACATCGTAAAGGGTCATAAGGTGATTGTCAAGTAAATCAATCGGATTCGGGGGATGACAAGGGACAGATACGTGTCAGATTGAAGAGTAGGTGCCAGGGGGACGGGTGAGTGACATCAGTGTGACACTAGGGACAGGCTCCTGTCATATGAAAGGGAATAATAGCAAAAGCTGGAGTCGCGAATCGCGATTTCAGCTTTATCTGAATACGAGCTTATACTTGATTCAGGTATCAGCTTTATCACCTCAATTTCAGAACAGATTGAAATGGATGACGTAACGAACCGTTACCCCATCGGCAGGATGACGTCGCGAATCGCAACACCCTAAGATGCCAGGGGACATCGACATCAATCGGAAACAGGAATAACGGAAGAAGAAATCAGGATTCTAGATGCCAAGGGACAGGAAACATTTGGTTGTTTCTATAAAATATAGTATTTTTGCAACGTAAAAAAGAAGACAAAAGATGGCAAAGGATTTAACGACATCGGCAATCAGCCGACAGAACATTCTTAACAACCCAGTGGCCCTGCCAAGAATTCAAAAGGAACTCGGAATTGAGGCTCTGGAGTTCGAAGGACACTATGTGCTGACAAAGCAGATGGTGGCTGATTATTATGGAGTGGATGAAAGAACTATTGAGCGTTTACTAATCTCAAATGAAGAGGAACTAAAGCATAACGGTTATTTTTTTATGTAAAGGTAACTCATTGAAAGAGTTTAAGTTACATTTTGCGGGCGACATTGATGTCGCTCACAAAACAGTATCGTTAGGCCTTTTTGATTTCCGTTCGTTCCTCAATGTTGGCATGTTGCTTACAACAAGCGAAAAAGCGAAATATGTGCGTACCAGAATTCTTGATATAGTGATTGCTACTATCAACGAGAAGACTGGTGGCGGAACTAAGTACATCCATCGTAGGGTCAATGATGAAGATTACAGCGAGTCTATCAAACTGGAATTGATGGAGGCGATGAGTCAGGGAATCGGTTTCGAGGAGGACGAAGCATATGATGGCATAGGGACGAGTGAGTGACATCATTTAGGCATGGCAGTGACAGAATCATTCTTATTTCCCTATAGTGTAAATAAATCGGCCAGTTAATCATCAGAAGAAAAATATGTGACATTGGTGATAGGTCATCTGTCATTGCTTTCAAGAAAGCAAAAAACAGGGGCGCAGCCAAACGGTTGCGCCCCCGTATATAAATAATGTGTAGGGTGGTGCGGCTTACTTCTTCTTCAGCAGGTCTCGAATCTCGGTGAGCAGCTCTTCCTGCGTGGGACCCTTGGGAGCCTCGGGAGCGGGAGCCTCTTCCTTCTTGCGCTGCATCTTGTTGATGCCCTTCAGCACCATGAAGATACAGAAGGCCACGATGAGGAAGTCTACGATGTTCTGAATGAATTTGCCGTAGAACAGCTCGGCCTCGCCAACCTTCACTGACAGGGTGGTGAAGTCGACCTTGCCCACAATCATGCCAACGAGTGGCATCAGCACGTCGTCTACGAGTGAGCTCACAATCTTGCCGAAGGCAGCACCAATGATTACGCCAATGGCCATGTCCATTACGTTGCCTTTCATGGCAAACTCTTTGAATTCTTTAATCAGTCCCATAGTGCTAAAAATTTTAGTTGTTAATGTTTATGGTTGAGTGTAGTTTTGTAAAGTTAACGTTGCAAATCTCTGCTAAATGGTTGACTTATGACAATTTTCAAATTCCTATTTTCAATTTTCAATTTTATTAAGACTGAAATTTGATGCAAATATAGGAATTATTTTGTAACTTTGTGCCCGAAAACAGAAAAAAATGCATCGGAGGGTGCAAAAAAGTGATTTTTTGATTTATTCATTCTATAACAAACAAAAAAACAATGACAAAAGTTGCTATTAACGGCTTTGGCCGTATCGGTCGCCTCGCATTCCGTCAGATGTTCGAGGCTGAAGGTTATGAAGTAGTAGCAATCAACGACTTGACAAGTCCTAAGATGCTGGCTCACCTGCTGAAGTATGACACCGCTCAGGGTGGTTTCTGTGGCAAGTTCGGCGAGAACAAGCACACCGTTGAGGCTGGTGAGGACTTCATCGTTGTCGATGGCAAGAAGATCACCATCTATGCTATTCCTAACGCTGCTGAGCTGCCTTGGGGCAAGCTGGACGTAGACGTTGTTCTGGAGTGCACAGGTTTCTATACTTCTAAGGAGAAGGCTTCTGCTCACCTGACCGCTGGTGCCAAGAAGGTTGTGATTTCTGCTCCTGCCGGCAACGACCTGCCCACCATCGTTTACAACGTGAACCACAAGACCCTGACTCCCGCCGACACCGTGATCAGCGCAGCTTCTTGCACCACCAACTGCTTGGCTCCTATGACCAAGGCTCTGAACGATTTCGCTCCCATCCAGAGCGGTATCATGACCACCGTCCACGCTTATACTGGCGACCAGATGATTCTCGACGGTCCTCAGCGCAAGGGTGATGTGCAGCGTGCCCGTGCCGGTGCCCAGAACATCGTTCCCAACTCAACGGGTGCTGCCAAGGCTATCGGTCTCGTGATTCCCGAGCTGAACGGCAAGCTGATCGGCGCTGCCCAGCGCGTTCCCACTCCCACTGGTTCTACCACCATCCTGCACGCTGTTGTTAAGGGTGAGGTGACCGTTGAGGGTATCAACGCTGCCATGAAGGCTGCTACCAACGAGAGCTTCGGTTATACTGAGGAGAAGCTCGTCAGCAGCGACATCATCGGCATGAAGTTCGGTTCGCTGTTCGATGCTAACCAGACCATGGTCAGCAAGATTGGCGACGGCAACTCTCTCGTTCAGGTTGTTGCTTGGTACGACAACGAGAACAGCTACACCAGCCAGATGGTTCGCACCATCAAGTATTTGGCAGAGCTCAAATAATATTGCTGTTAGCAAAAGAAAAAGCCGTCCGACGTTTGTCGGGCGGCATTTTTTGTTTGGTGATGTTACCATTCTTCCTCTTCGTCGTCCCATTGGTAGCGGTGACGGCGCGAGCGGTTAGGATTGTTGCTATCGTCGGCATTTGGGTCGACTATGGGGTCTGAGGATCCTTTGCCACCGCCGCTGTATGCTATTAGCGTTGCGGTCTGCACATAGACCACTGTGCTGTTGGGGATAATATATGCTTTCTTTTTCATGGCTATTATTTCTTATTTGACAATCCTTTTCTTGTTTTTGTTAATGTAGAGGCCCTTCTTTGTGGGAGCTCCCTCCAGACGGCGACCGTCAATGGTGTACCAGTTGCTTTGGGACTGTAATACTCTCTGGATATTCTCGAGACCAGTGACGACATTGCCTTCACCGAAGTCAAGCACGAACCGGCGGCCACTATTCACGATGTCATTTGAGAACTGGAAGTAGGCGCGGCAGGCTTTCAGCGTACGCTCTTTGCCCGTATGTTTCAGCGTGTTATCATCCGTCATGTAATAGATGTCGTCGTTGGCGGGAGTGTTGATGGTGAATGCATCGTAGTAGCCGATGAACTTCACTTGGCCGTCGGCCTTCGAGATGCGATTGTCTGTCTTGTCAATGATGACATTGTCGAATACAGGATTCACGATGTTTTCGCCGCTCTGCCACATAATAATATACGGCACACCTGCATCAAGTTTCGTTACAGCCTCGCCAAAGGTCAGAGTGACATGGGTACCCGTCATCGTGGCATCGGTCAGCGTCTTCGCGGTAGCACCAGCCAAAGGGCTGTTAGCCAGTGTAACATCGAATGGCAGACAAATGGTGTTCCATTTTCCGTCCTTATAGAGCGTGCGGTTGGAGAGGATGACGCTGACGGTCTCGCCGTCATTATCATCTATCACGTCGCTGTTATCTCTGGCATCATCGGCCAGTTCTATCAACTTGAGTGTGGTGAACATCACTGTCTCCCATCCGCTCTTTCCATTTGCTCCATAGTCGCCGCGCACCTGTAGTACATAATCCTTATCAGCCGCCAGTTCCTTTATCTCATAGGATTTCCCACTACATGTTGCATTGGTCCAGGTAACAAGATCGGGATTAAGGCTTGCGGACTCGATGTAGCCGCGAATCATCCAACCATCGTCGCTGCTGATGCCAACCTGACTTGCATTGCACCAGGAATTACCTGACTTTATCCACTGATTGTTTGGTTCTGAGCTTGAACAACTTACCTTGACGTAAGTGCCTGTCTCTGTAAGTGTAATCCAGAGGTTGTTTCCTCGAGTAATCGCCACAGGCGTGTCAAACGTCACCTCGTGGAAACCATTCTTTTCAGGAGTTACTACCGCTGTATAGAGTAGTGTACTAGGGGCATTATTACCACCTGAATATATTCTAATCGTAATGTCACCCGTATTGTAACTTGTTTCATAAAATGACACTTTTGTCAGCAAATTCCCCGTAACCATGTTGCCAGGATACATAACGCCCCATGTCTGTTCAGATTCAGGCGAAGAGCCCCAGAGGGAATTCGCAATTCCATCATCATATTTTAGCCATTCTGCTTCGGAAGAGGTAAAGTTATCAGGCACTAAACCATAGCGCACATCATAGTTGTCAGCCTTTCCTTCCCAACTGGCAAGAACCGAGTTGTGGCTAATCTTGTTGACGGTTAGGTCTGTGGGCTCAGGAGCGAGTTTGTCGGTAGTGAAAGTAATCTGTTCGCTCCAATACTGTGGGCTACTATAAGGGCTCACCATCACCGTGTATTCGGTTTCGGGCATGAGACCTGTTAACGTGTAAGGATTGGTGTCGGCTTCGATTGGGTTGAAGTTCGCATCAGTTCCTGTCTTATAGGCCACAAACCATTTTGTGGCATCACCGTTCTCCTGCCAGTTAAGCTTTGCACTCGTAGCCTCTATCTCGGATACGGCAAGACAGGTGGGTGCAATTGCGTCCACGACCTCGAAAGATGGCTGACTCTGATCGACCCAGCTAATATATCCTGGTGTTGGATTAGGACAGTATACACGCACATAATAGTTACCGGTTCTGTCTGGCATAAACGTCAGGTCTATCTTTGTGGATTCTGAATTAGCGGGAATAAGGACGTTATTGCTAACATCATCATAGTAAGCCCAGCTGTTGTTTTGCAGATAGTAGATGCGCATACCGAGGTCTCCGTCATAGAGAACATCGTTATTGTTTTTCAAGTCAATAGTAACAGTAATCTCCTGATTCACCCTGCGGTCGTTGCTGACGGTAGTGCCATTCAGGGACAAATCAATCGTATTGGCTTGGATGTCCGACATGTTGCCCTCCTCGTTAGCTTTCTGAATTCCGATGATAGCGTCTTGTCCGTAATGGTAGCCGTCGGTAGACGAACTGCCGCCAATTCCTTGAACATCGGGATCGAGTGCTGAGAGCACAAAGAAGTCGTCACTTGTTCCGCCCCAACCCCAGTTGATGTGGAAGAAGTCGGTATCGTTATTAAACGTGTAGCCATCGCACACGAATTCGTGACCGCCGCCCGTCGACTGTCCTCCATAGCAGATGACACGACCTTGGCTCAGCTCGTAATACATCAATTCTATCCAGTTGGCATAAGTATAGAAGCTACGTTGTACGCAGGTGGTGGTAGCATTATAGCCGAAATAATTTTTCAACGCATCTGCCACTTTGTACGATGCCGCTCCGGAAGAGCCTCTGTCGTCTATATAGTAGTCCATTTCTACAGAAGTACCGCAATACAGCATCAATTGTGCAATGGCTTGTGCCTGTTCAGTAGTATATGAATTGTTTTTATATTCATTTATCATCCGGCTCCAATAGATAGGAGTGTTTGAACCGACTGCGGCAACTGTAATCCCCCTTGTATCTGTTGTATAGCCAGGAATATAGGCAGTGGTATAAGTAGTGGTGGAGTTTACTCGCTTTTCCGTATAATACATGCATTGTGCCATAGCTGTTGCTACACAACCTGTAGCACTTCTTTGGGAATTATATGTAGGGCATAGGTTGTTATACGGTGTGCCCTGATTCCATTTGGTGCTCATCAGCGGGCCGATGTCTGCCTTCGAGGCTTTGTTGGCTCGTGGCATGGTGGCAGGTTTGTCGACTGAAACAATGCCGTGCTCCTTCGCCCAGGCAATCTCGTCGGCATAGCCTTGGAGCCAGGCGCGCATGTTGTCAGGCATATTGTCAGGATCGAGGGTGCCGCTGTCGCTATAGCCGAGGATGGGGACGGCCACGTCGTCGTTGGAGACGATGATGAAGCCACCGTTGTTACTGACGTTAAACACGTAGAGGCCGCTGACCTGCTTCTCCTGCATGAGCTGCGGCGTGGTGCCGGGGGCATGGCGCGGCCCGTTGCCGGCGGCGATGCGGCTGCTCAGGAAGGCCTGAGCCTGCTGGCGTGCCTGACTGGCCGTCACGTTGTCGGCCCATAGCTGGCCAACCGTTCCCCAGAAGGGGAAGAACAATGCAAGAAGCAACAGCACCGCTGCCCTCGCTGAATTAAATCTTGTTCTCATATTATTATTGTTTTGGGTTAATGAATTAACATGTTGTTTGCAAAGTTACGGAGTAATTTCGCCGGCTTTCGATGGCAAAGATACAAAAAGTTTTTGATATTAGCAAAATGTTTTTAGAAATACTTTTCATTTTTTTTCATATCGTTCCCATTCATAATTAAAAGAACGCCGCGTTTTCTTTCGTAAACGCCGTGTTTATGAAAAAAAGGCGCTATTTTAGCCTGTTTACGAAAATAAACAGGCCGTTTAGAAAAATAAACAGCCTATTCGTGAAAATAAACAGCCTGTTTATGAATCTCTTTAATATGCCCTGTGTGGTCTTGTGTCTCTGAAAACGCCCATTTCGGTGGTTCGCGCGGTAACGGACTCCCCCACTATAGAGGGGGGGCGGGTTCTGAATTCTCTGTTTTTCTCTTTTCTTCGTTTATTCGTTTATTCGTTAAGCTATGGTTTTTAGCATGGTAATCTGGCCAATATTTATATATTATATATATATATAATATATAAATATTGAATTTTTCAGAAAAATGGGGTCAAATGGGGTCAAAATGGGGCCTTAACGAATAAACGAAGAAACGAAGAAAAGAAGAAAACATGGAACACCCACCGCAAAAAGAAAGCCGTCCAACGTTGTCGGGCGGCATTTCCTTTTATTTGTAATGAGGGATTACTTGTTGTCTACGGCGGCCTGCTCGATAGGCAAGCACTTCTTGTAGTTGGCGGTGTAGGCAAGGTTTTTTGTGCCAACACCAACAAATTTGCCATATATGTAACTAATATCCAGCAAGATACAACGGTTGGTGTAGGCAGTGTAGGCAAAAACGCACAAAATAAAAATTATTTTTCAGCAATAAACGGCCCATTCAAAAAACAGCCTGTTTACGAAAATAAACAGGCTGTTTACGACGATAAACAGGCCGTTTATGAAAACAAAGAGAATCGCTACCACCAACTGATAGCGATTCCCTTGTTTGTTCAGCCGTTCAGCCAACAAAACGGGGTTATTCCTTGATGGTAATCTTCATCGTGCAGCCGACGTCGTGGTTACTTTTCACCCGGAAGCGAATCGTGTACTCGCCAGGAGCGGCATCTGACCGATAGACATACAGCCGGGCATCATATTTTCCGTTGTAGTGGACATAGCGGAAATTGCCTTCGGGGTCGGACGCCGGGTCGATCTCTATGGCAGCATCGTCAAACTTCTCGTCTTCGCTCTCCCTTGGTGCCCAGTCCTCTACGTAGTAGCTGCAATAGTAGCCAGGACTTACCTCCTGCTCCTCAGGACCCACCTTGATCATCGTGTACTTCCATCCTTCGCCGGTGGCAATCGTGATGGCTGACTTGACAGACGGGTCGCTCTTGAGCGAGAAGACTACATACACGTCCTTGTTGTCGTTAGACTTCACGGAGGTGATGGTCTGCGTGGCGGCATCCCAAGTGAAGAAGCCCTCATCGGTGCCATCGTAAGCGCTGCTGTAATTAGTGGACTGACCTGCAATCTGTACGTCGTTCCAGTCCCACTGGGCACCTTCTTCGCTATAACGATCCACGTTCACCTTCGTCGATTCGCCCACTTTCAGATATTGGGACTCAGAGCTCAGCTCCATGTAGTAGAGGACCGGCTCATGCATCTTCATCGTGCCCTTGCCATAGACCTCATACTCGTCGCCGTATTCCATCTGCTGGGTCTCTGGATTCCAAGTCTGGTTCTGGAATACCAGATAGAACAGCAGTTCGTACTCGCCCGTATATTCATCATCAGGAGCGCGACGCGCATTATTGGCCGGCTGTGTCTGATTGCATGGCTTCCTGATCATGATCTTGCTCTCAGGCTTCAGGTTGCCCTCCGCAGTCATTCCTGACTCACCCGTGTGGGCGGCAAAGTTGGCATTCAACTCACACCCCGTCACATAAACACCAAAACCGAACTTGCCGCCAGGACTGTTCTCGAACGACTGTCCCGTGAGCGCCTTAACGAGATTGACCATGTTCCAAGGCAGATGTCCCCAAACGTAGCCCAGCGTTCCGCCGTTCTCGTCGGCATCCTCCAAGGAGAAGCTGATGAAGTCCTGTCCGTCCTTTCTCCATTCCGACCAATTTGGGTCATAGCTGCGGGTCTGCTCCTCGCCCGTGGTCTTGTTCTTGATGACATAGGAGTTGTCCTGCAGGTCGGCCTTGTTCAGCTGCTCGTCGCCCGTGTCGCAGGGGGTGCTGCCGCCACTCTTGATGGTGATTTTGCCGGTGGCGCGGCCTTCCCAGTCTTTCGTGTTGCCCTCCTCGGTAACGATGGCAATGACCTCGCCCTCGGGAGCATCATTCGTAGGCGTGAAGTAGGCCTTCACGTTGCCGTTCGCGTCGGTGGTGTTATAGCGGGGCGATACGGTGCCGTTGGTGGCGATGAATTCCACCCGTTTGTTGGCCCACGGCGTAACGGTTCCTGCCACCGCTTTCTGCAACAGGAAGGTGACGGGCACGTTTTCGGCACCCTTCTCTACCTCCTGCGAAGGTGTCTCGCACTTGATGTTGTACGCCAGCAGCTTGGAAGTCCACACACCCTCTTTGTATTCATTGCGATATGTGTATAGCCTGTATTTGACTTTCTCCTCCAATGTAGAGCCTTTCGTGAACTTCAGTTTGACCTTTCCGTTCTCATCGGTTTTTTTCCATATTTTATTGTTACCACTCCCGACAAGTTCGAATTCGACCCATGTTCCTTCGGTGGGGAGTTCCTCACCAGTGACGTTATTGTGGTGGAAGGCTGTAACTTCCAGTTCCTGCTCATCGCCCTCCATGAGGTTGGTATCATCCGGCGTTATCCTGGCGAATTCCGGATACACAACCAGTGTTTCAGCATGCCCCTCTTCGTCGAGATTGCTGATATGCTTGCCATAGAGATAACTGAGCTCCAACAAACTGCTTGGAATATCACGCATAAGGATGTGCACGTCTGTTAATCGGGAGACTCTTACCCTTTCTGCCTTTTCGCCGGGGTTAGTGGCATGATTGGCTTCCCATGATTGAGCACGCAAGTTTAATTGCTCAACAGGGTGGAAAACTGTTCTGCTTCCAATGCCGTAGAAGCCGATGGTAATTTCAGGATATACAGTTAACCCACCAATACAGTTGCTGTTTAAGTAATCGGGATTTCCGATGAACACCTGCGGATAGGAAAGCGACGTTCTCGAGCGGTCGATAACATCCTCGGAAACGAATTCCGGCTCAGTTTGAGTATTTACCTTAATGCCATATTTGAAGTGCTTACCTACTTTCAGTCCGGATGTTATATTTCCGACGCCCATCAGGTCGGCATAATAGCTACATTTAACGTCACCATCCACGACAACCTGAACGGGAATGTTACCCACCTTGAAGGTGTATCGCCGCTTGAGAGCATTGGCTTTCAGCACATCATCATCGTCGTAGCTGGTACTGTTATCGTAATTTATTTCCGCAGCGGTGTTGGTGACAACACGATACAGGACATCGCTATCCCAGTTGCCTTCCAATATGACGTTGGCCTTGGTGGCACTTGACTTCCACACCTTGTACCACGGCTCCTTCTTGAATGCGTATTCGATGGTGCCTTTCATCGACACCTGCAGAGCACCTCTTTTTAAAATGATGGAACCGCGGTCGCTTAGTGACCATAACTCTTTATCGGAACCCTCGTAACTGATAGTTAAATCCCCAGTGTCCAGTGTACGGCGGGCACGGGCTGTATTGGCGTTGTATACCTCCACGTACTTGCCGTTTTCGAAGACTTCCACCTTCTCGGGCCTGAAGACAGGCTTGGAGTCTGAGGTTCCTCTGGCACTGGCCGTTCCATCCCCGCCGAACTCGAAGGCGAATTCCTGGTCGCGGAACAGGTTGCCCATATCGCCCTGCGTTGTCTTGAGGGTGGCGGTCTTGCCTGCTACCTCTGTCACTTCCTCTATGACGCGGATGATCAGGTTGCCTACCTCGTCGGGCAGCATCACCACGTCGTACTCGCCCATCACGGGAACTTCGTCCTTGAAGGTAATCACGGCAATGCCCGTCTCGGAGTCATAGCTGTCGAGGGTGTTCTCCTCCCAGTCGATGTCGATGTAGCGGGAGTCGTCCTTGCCGGCCTGATTGACGAAGATGGTGTCGGTGAGCAGGCCGTCCTTCGTGGCAAGCAGCACATAGCCCGTGCGCTCATCGACGGAGGGATTCATGGCTGCTGTTACCGTGTGCTGGCCTGCATCGGCATTGGTAATCGTAATCCATGCGGCAGAGGGCGTGGCATCGTACTCCACGTTGGCGTTCACCTGGAAGTCGATGGTCTCGCCGTCGGCAGCGGCCTCTATTGACTCAGGATGTGCGAAGACGTAGTTGGGAGTGCCCAGGATGCTCTGCACCACATCATAGATAAAGGTGATGAAATTGCCGTCGGTCTGATGGATGACGAACCCCGGCGGGTTGGTCTGGAAATCAACGCTGACAATCTGTGCGGGGTCGAAGGCGGTGCGCTTGCCGTTCTTGTCTACCACGACGATACTCTGTGCCATAGCCGCGATGCTGAGCATCATCAGCAAGGCTAAAACATATAGCTTCTTCATTTGCGTACGACTTTAATGGTGGTATTTCCGTCCTTCACGATATACGTCCCCGCAGGGAGCTCAGAGAGGGATTTCACGCCCTTGCGAACCAGGCGGCCGCTGAGTTCGTAGGCCTCGCAGTTGTCGGAGAGGATGTCGAGATCCGCGATGTTCCTGATACCAGTGATGACGACGTCCTCGAAGGTGAACTTCACCAGCTGTGCAATGGGCCACGACAGCTCCGTGGACGTGCTCTTCATCGTCACGTTGCCGTCGGCATAGGTAAACTCGGGCATGTCGGTGAACAGCACTTCGGTCTTGTTGCCGTCGCTGAGCCACACCACGATACCCTTGGCTTTGTCTTCTGCCCACGCACCCGTGGTGCTGAGCACGGCGAAGAGCAGCAGCACGGCCGTCCTCGCCAGATGGAGTTTGGTTTTTGTTAGCATAACACGATAGTTTTTTAGGTTAAACATTATGTTTATTTTTTAGACATAATCGGATACAGCAATCCCGAAAGATTGTTCGGCCGCCAGAAAGAAGCCTATCCTGTCTGTTGCTTTTCATCCTCCCCCAGCTCGTTGGGTACGCGCTGACGGAAGATGCGGCGCAGGCCCTGCTCGTAGGCATTGAGGGCGTCGTGGCCCTTGTGCGTGATGCGGCAAACGGTGTGCGACAGACGCCCTAAGCCGCTCTTGGTCACTTCAAGGTAGCCGGCGTCCTGCAGCGTCTTGATCTGTACGCTGAGGTTGCCGCGCGTGGACTCCGTGATTTCACACAGATACACGAAGTCGGCACTGTCCAAGCTGTCCAATGCGACCATGATCTTCAGGCGCAGCTCGTTGTGGAGTAGGGGATTGATGACGGGAAACTTAAATGCGCTCATCTTTTTGATTTGAGATTTATATTTCACGTTTCACCTTTTCCACATATCGGTGGAACAGGTGACCAGGGATGATAAGGGTGACGACGGTGATGACGGCAGCAATAAACAGCTGCCAAGGCCATTGCTCACCCTGAAAGAAGAGGCAGGCAAACGAGAGGGCTGTGCCAATGATGCCGCATACCGTCTTCGGACGGAAGCGCAGGATGACACCGGTGAGGAAACAGCCCATGCTGATGAGCAGCGTCTGGAAGGTGCCGTAGAGCTGTTCAAAAACATGGGCGATGCCTATCGTCAGACCTCCGAGGAAGCTGACGGCGCCGATGTAGATCCACATCTGCAGGATGATGTTAGAGTTGAGGGTGCGCCGACCTGTACGCTCATAGTCTTTCTTCGTGAAGTGCATCATCAGCGGCACTCCCACCACAGGAATTCCTAACCATATCCAGCTACACCACACCTCGTTGGCCAGCTTCAGCGCCAGGAACTCTACAAAGAGGAAGATGGCAGTAGGATAGCCCCAGGCAAGGAAAAGGTTCTCGCCCGTCGGCTCCCTGTTGCTCATTACTTCTATACGCGTGCGTGCGATAATGTCCAGCTCGTTAACATTCATATCGCAAATGTAATGTTTATTTTTTAAACAATAATCTTTTTGAGATGTCTTTTAGATATTTTTAACGAGTGCAAAAAGAATGCCGTCCAACATTGTCGGGCGGCATTTCCTTTTATTTGTAATGAGGAATTACTTGTTGTCTACAGCGGCCTGCTCGATGGGCAAGCACTTCTTGTAGTTGGCGATGTAGCGCTCGAAGCCTGCAACGTCCTCAGCAGTTGGGGCAATCGAGGTGCCTGTATTGCCTGCGAAGACCACGTCCTCGAGATAGTCGGCCAGGTTCTTGCCGTTCTTGTTGATCAGGTAGCCGGCCAGCAGGGCGATACCCCAGGCACCGCCTTCGCCAGCAGTCTCCATCACCGAGATGGGGCTGTTCAGAGCGGCAGCCAACATGCGCTGACCCACGCCGGCGGTCTTGAAGTAGCCGCCGTGACCAGTGATGCGGTCCACGCGAATCATCTCGTCCTTGAACAGGATGTCGTTGCCGATCTTCAGCACGCCGATAGCTCCATAAAGGTTCGCGCGCATGAAATTAGCGAGGTTGAACTTGTCGTTAGCCGAGCGAACGAAAAGGGGGCGGCCATCGGCCAAGCCTGTGACAGGCTCGCCGCTGACATAGTTGTAAGCCATCAAGCCACCACAGTCGGTGTCGCCCTCGAGGGCCTTGTTGAACAGCTTGCCGTAGAGCTCGTTCATATCGACGGGCACGCCGAGCAGCTGCTGATATTCCTTGAAGAGGCCCACCCATGCGTTGATGTCGCTGGTGCAGTTGTTGCAATGTACCATAGCCACGAGGCTGCCGTCGGGCGTGGTCACCATATCGATCATCTCATAGGGCTTGCTCAGCGGTTTCTCCAGCACAATCATCGAGAATGAAGAGGTGCCTGCGCTCACGTTACCCGTGCGTTGCTTCACGGCGTTGGTGGCCACCATGCCTGTGCCAGCGTCGCCCTCGGGAGGACAAACGGGACAGCCGGGCTTCAGGTGTCCGCTCACGTCGAGCTTCTTGGCACCTTCGGGAGTGAGGAAACCAGCCTGCTCGCCAGCGTTCAGGCTCTTGGGCAGGATGTCGAGCAGCGTCCATGAGTAGCCCTTCGGAGCGATGAGCTTATTGAATTTCTCCACCATCGTGGCGTCGTAGGTCTTCGTGGCGGGATCGACGGGAATCATGCCTGAGGCATCGCCCACGCCGAGGACGAACTCACCCGTCACCTGCCAGTGGACATAGCCTGCGAGGGTAGTGAGATACTTGATGTCCTTCACGTGCTCGTTGCCCTCAAGGATGCACTCATACAGATGGCTGATGCTCCAGCGCAGGGGGATGTTGTAATTGAACAACTCAGAGAGCTCGGCAGCGGCCTTGCCCGTGTTGGTGTTGCGCCAGGTGCGGAAGGGCACCAGGATCTCCTGCTTCTCGTTGAAGGCCATGTAGCCGTGCATCATGGCCGAGAAGCCGATGGCGGCCAGGTTCTCAATTTCACAGTCGTACTGCTTCAGCACGTCCTTGCGCAGGTCGGCATAGCAGTCCTGCAGGCCATACCAGATGGCCTCGATGGAGTAGGTCCACAGGCCGTCGACGAGCTGGTTCTCCCACTCGTGCGAGCCTTGTGCAATGGGTTTGTTGTCCTGGTCGATAAGAACGGCCTTGATGCGTGTGGAACCGAATTCGATTCCGAGAATGGCTTTTCCAGCCTCGATGGTTTGCTTTGCGGTCATTTTATTTGTTAGTTATGGGGTTTTGACTGCAAAAATAGTTTTTTTTCTGTAAATGACCAAATATTTGCAAGTTATTTTCAAGGAAAATACTATTCTTATGGAATCTGTGTGCGCTGAACTATGTTTTGATGATTAATTATCCGTTATTTATCGTTTTTCTGTGGGACAAGGGTGTCCCCAGTCTCAATTGTTATTGGTTCAGTAGTTCGGTGATAAGTGGAACTATCTGCTTGCGCGAGAGTTCGTCGGGAGTATAGCAGACTCCAGGGCGCAGCGACGGGCCGAAGATGGCTTCGGCAATGGCTTGGGTGCCTTCGCCATAATAGATGAAGTATAGGCCATCTTCCACGTAAGGACGGACGGAACTGTCGTCACCGGTATTAGGCACGAGGTTGTCGATTTTGGCCACCACCATCCGGCGTCCACGCTGTTGCATCACTGCGGGCATCACGGCCAGCATGCGGTCGATGAAGGCATCCATCTCGGCCTGTTTGCAAGCAAGGCTGCCAAATCCCAACAGTTGGCCATTGATGTCATATTCCTTATAGTCAGAGAGGAATATCTTGTCATCTGTCATGCCGGAATAGTCGTAGGCGGCTTCCGCCATGCCACGATTGAGGTGTGCTGCCGAGTCGGCACTGATGCCCAACTGTGTGGTCAGGGCCAGCCATGCCGTGGAGTCAACGCCGCGGGTGGTGGACTTCGACAGATTGCGTGTGTCGCTGATGATGCCGGCCAGGAGGATGCGGGCAGTCTCGCTGTCGATGGTTACCCCCTGCTCACGGTAGGTCTCGTAGACGATGGTAGCCGTGGAGCCCACCATCTCGCGGCGCACGAAGGGAATGTTGGCATCAGCGATGTCGCCCTCCACATGGTGGTCTATTTTCTGCAAGATGACGGCCTGCCAAGCGCCTGCGACACATTGGGTGTAGTCGGTGTGGTCGGTCAGGATGAGGCGTGTCTGCGGCCCCACACTGTCTTTCAACTCGGGCAGGGCGATGCCGAACACGCGGGCTATGTATTCCGTCTCGCGGTTCATCGGACTCGACACCTTTGCCTTGCAGTTGTAACCCATGATACGCATGAGCTTAGCGTAAGCCAATGCCGAGGTCACGGCATCCACGTCGGGAGTGCGGTGTCCGTAGACATAGCAGGTGTCTGTACCCCAATCGAGTTCGCGCAGCATCTTCCGGAATGGGGTCTCTTCGGGGACTATACTCTCATCCTCGGTACACGACAATATTGCAAATCCCAGACTGCACAGCAGCAGGATGGCAAACTTATGTTTCAGTGTTTGTTTCATTGCTTACAAGTTTTTGTTGAATTATTATTTTTGTTTCAGTTTCAATCGCAGAAGAAGGCTATAGTCTGATGCCAATGGAGGTGTTGATGAACCAGTCGTTCAGGTATCCGTTGGTGTTGTTGTGATGATAGCGGATATTGTTGAACTGGCCGTATGCATTGAAGAACACATTCCCAATGTTGTAGGTCAGTGACATACGGGCATCGAAACCTAAGCTGATGCCGCTGTTGAATGTCTTGTCGGCCATATGGGTGATGTGCACCTGGCTGTAGAACCACTCGTCCCACTCCTCGTTGGTGGTATCTGTGTCCCAGAAGGTGGGGTCTTTCATCATTTCCGGCACGTTGGTGGCATAGCCGTAGCCCTTAAGCTTGTTGACAAAGGTGAGCATGGGCATGGCCATGACGTTGACGAGCAACCCGCGGGCTGGCACCCAGTTGTAGGCATATCCCACGCCGGCGCTACCCTGCCATAGCTTCACCTTGCCCAGTCCCTCCATCAGATATACAAGGTCGCCATTGAAGTCTGAGGCATAATCGATATGCGTATAGTTGTACATGAGTCCGGCCATGAGCGAGCCCGCCGAACACTTCTGAATGACCGACTGGTCGTAGGCCGCGGCGTAGGAAAACTTCTTGCCGTTGAACAGATAGTATCCGTCGGCGATGATTGTTTTCACACGGATGGGATCTGTCAGCTGTACGTCATTCCATGTTTCCGTTATTTCCTCAGAAAGAATGTTGCTGCTCAGATTAAAGTCAGGATTGCTGTTCTCAAACGAGTGGATGCGCACGTTGATGCCGTATGCGCCTCCCGTGGCACCGAATGTGAGATAGCTACCCTTGTCGCCGCCAACATTCACCGTGTAGCCCAGACCATAGCCCCTATAGCCAGCCCACAGACCGACATACTGCGAAGGCGTAGTCTTAAGGTAGGGATTGGCACTATAGTCCATGTCATCCATGTTTCCGTGGGCATTCATACTCACGAGGGTCTGGCTCACGTTGCCTTTCACGATAAGCTGCCAGGGGTTCTTGGGGGCATCGATATAGCGGCGGTCAACACCCTTGACCGACATGGAGTCGAGCATGGTTCCCACCTTCTTGACAAAGGGAACCACGCCTCTTTGTGCCCTCATCTGGCCGCAGAGACAAATGCCTATGCACAGCAATATATACTTCAACGTCTGCACTTGTTTTTATCAGTGCAAAGGTACACAAATATTTTGAATTTTTGTGTTTTTACAACAAAAAACGTCCAACCTCGAATAAAAGGCTGGACGTTTTTTATGGATGAAATACGGATTTTAGCGCAGCGCCTTGTTCAATGCTTTCATTTTGTTTGTTAGTTATGGGGTTTTGACTGCATAAATAGTTTTTTTCCTGTAAATGACCAAATATTTCCCGATATTTTCGTGTCTTAACCATTTTGTTTGTATCTTTGCGCTCGAAATTACAAAACCTATCAATTCGAATGAAAACAAAGAAAATGCTTTTGGGAGTGCTGACGCTGATGCTGGGCATGAGCGCACAGGCGGCCCCCTCCAACCTCTCCCGACAGGGTGAGGCTTCTAATCAAGATTACAAGTATGAGACAGTGGACGGCGACATGATGCAGACACGCATCTATACGCTGAAGAACGGACTGAAGGTGTACCTCAGCGTGAATACTGAGGAACCGCGTATACAAACCTTTATCGCCGTTCGCACGGGCTCGAAGAATGACCCTGCCGAGACCACGGGCCTGGCCCATTATTTGGAGCACCTGATGTTCAAGGGCACCGACAAGTTCGGCGTCTCCGACCCTGCAAAGGAGAAGCCCCTGCTCGACGAGATTGAGCAGCGCTATGAGCAGTATCGCACGCTGACTGACGCTGATGCACGCCGTCAGGCCTACCACGAGATTGACTCTGTGAGTCAGGTGGCTGCCCAGTATTTCATCCCTAACGAATACGACAAGCTGATGTCTGCCATCGGTGCCGAGGGTACCAACGCCTACACCAGCAACGACGTGACCTGCTACACCGAGGATATCCCCGCCAACGAGGTGGAGAACTGGGCAAAGATACAGTCCGACCGTTTCCAGAACATGGTCATACGCGGCTTCCATACCGAGCTGGAGGCCGTCTACGAGGAGTATAACATCGGCATTGCCAAGGATCAGCGCAAGCTGTGGGAGTCGATGAGCAAGATGCTTTTCCCCACCCACCCCTACGGCACACAGACCACCATCGGCACGCAGGAGCACCTGAAGAATCCAAGCATCACCAACATCAAGAACTACTTCAACCACTGGTATCGTCCGAACAACGTAGCTATCTGCATGGCCGGCGACATGGATCCCGACAAGGTCATCGCCATCATCGACCGCTACTTCGGACAGTGGCAGCCGGGCGCTGACGTCAGGCAGCCGGTATTCCCGGCCCTCAAGCCCATCACCACGCCACGCGACACCACTGTCTACGGACTGGAGGCCGAGACGCTGTGGCTCGGCTACCGCTTCGACGGCGGCAACTCGCTCCAGTTGGACACGCTCAACATCATTGGCGAGATGCTCTCTAACGGCACCGCCGGACTCATCGACCTCGACATCAACCAGCAGATGAAGATGCTGGGGGCTTGGGCCATGGCTCAGCAGTTGCGCGATTTCTCCGCCTTCATCCTTGGCGGCACACCGAAGGAGGGTCAGACACTGGAGGAAGTGCGCCAGCTGCTGCTCGGCGAGATAGAGAAGCTGAAGAACGGTGACTTCAGCGACGACCTCCTGCCATCAGTCGTCAACAACACGAAACTTCAATATTACACCTCGCTTGAAAGCAACCGTGCACGCGCCGACATGTTCGTAGACACCTATATCAACGAGATTCCCTGGCAGCAGCAGGTGGGCTACCTCGACCGCATCAGCGGCATGACGAAGGAGCAGATCGTGAGCTTCGCCAAGCGTCACTTCCGCCAGAACTATGTCACTGTGTTCAAGCGTCAGGGCGAGGACACCACGCAAAAGAAGATTGACAAGCCTGCCATCACACCCATACCCACCAACCGCGACATGGTGAGCCAGTTTGTCAAAGACATCCAGAACGCACACGTTGACCCCATCCAGCCGCGCTTCGTCGACTTCCAGCGCGACCTCACCTTCGGCAAGACGAAGAAAAACATCCCCTACATCTATGTGAAGAACGTGGAGAACGGCCGCTTCACCCTCACACAGCGCTACGAGTTTGGCGAGGAGACTGAGCTGAAGTACAGCTATGCCCCCGAATATTTAGAGTATCTCGGCACCGACAAACTGACCAACGAGCAAATCAAACAGCAGTTCTACAAGCTGGCCTGCAACTACAGCATCAACGTGGGCGCACGCAACATCAGCGTCACGTTGAGCGGACTCAGCGAGAACATGCCGCAGGCACTGGCCCTGCTCGAGAACTTCATGCAGAACGCCAAGGTGGATGCCGACGCATGGGAGCAGTACATCCAGCTGGATGAGAAAGGCCGTGCCGACGCAAAGTTGGAGCAGCGCAGCAATTTCTCCAACCTGGTGGCCTACGGCATCTACGGCCCCTACAACACCTACCGCAACATTTTCACGTCTGAGCAACTGCGCCAGACCAACCCGCAGGAGCTGCTCAACCTGCTGAAGAACCTGAAGCAGTATGAGCATACATTATTATATTATGGGCCCATGACAGAGAAAGAGCTGTGCGACGCCGTGACCAAGAACCACAAGACAGGCAAGAAGTTCAAGCCCGTTCCCGAAGGCAAGCACTACACCCAGCAGACTACTCCGCAGAACGAGGTGTTCATCGCTCCCTACGACGCCAAGAATATCTACATGCGCATGTATCACAATGAAGACCGCCCCCGGCAGGCTGAGGAAGCCGCAGTCAAGGCTCTGTTCAACGAATACTATGGCGGCGGCATGAACACCATCGTGTTCCAGGAGATGCGCGAGGCGCGAGGCCTGGCCTACAACGCATACGCTGCCTATGTCGATCCTACCTATAAGGACCAGTCCGAATACTTCTTCACTCACATCATTACGCAGAACGACAAGATGATGGACTGCATACAGCATTTCAACCTGATTCTGGACACCATCCCGCAGAGCGAGCAGGCCTTCAGCATTGCCAAGGACGCCCTGACAAAGCGTCTGCAGAGCCTGCGCACCACGAAGTTCGGCCTCATCAACGCTTGGATCACCGCCAAGGACCTCGGCATCGACTACGACGAGAATGAGCGCATCTACAATGCACTGCCCAACATCACGCTAAAGGACATCATCAACTTCGAGCAGCAGCAGATGGCACGCAAGCCCTACCGCTATATCATCCTCGGCAACGAGAAAGAGCTCGACATGGAAGCCCTCGGCAAGATCGGCCCCATCCGCCGCCTCACCACTGAAGAAATCTTCGGATACTAAAAACTCTCAACAATAAACATCAAACACTAAACAAAACAAACAACCATGAAGAAAATCTATTTGGCACTGATGTGCATGGCAGGCTTCACACTGATGACGGCCTGTGGAGGAAAGAGTGACAAGAAGGACGGCGAAGCCGCCAATGAGGAGAACGTTGAGCAGAATGCTGAGCAGAAAGCTGAGACAAGCATGACTGCTGATTCCGACAGCCCTACAGCTAAGTTTGAGGCTGCGCTGAAAGACTGCTATGGTTTGACCTTCGACCAGGTGAAGCCCGACTTTGCCATCAGCGAGACAAACAAGCAGGGTGCCAGCATGTTCTACGGAGATACCCGCAACGCTGACGCTAAGGCCAACCTGTTGAAAGCCGACGGCACTAACCCCACTCAGGAAGAGTTCAATGCTTATGCTACGAAGATGTACAACCTGACCAAGAGCATCTCGCAGGACGGTAAGAATATCGTAGGTTTCAACGAGGCCAGCACAAGTGCTGAGGCTCTTGCTGAGAAGCCCATCGATAAATGCATCGGTAAGAACGAATATGATGTGGACATTATCATGACTGGCTGGGCCTTCCGCATGAATGACACCTTCTATCAGTGCGACGTTTCGCAGGGCATTGCCAGAAACGGCAATCCTGAGCCTATCGAGCTCAGACTATACAAAGGCTTGCAGAAGTCGCTCAGCGAATCAATGGAAGATGCCGACAAGGCTATGGAGCAGCTGGGCTACTAAGAAGAATAAAAGAATATAAAAATTAAAGAATAAAAAAAGGCTGGTTAGCGCAATGCGCTAACCAGTTCTTCTGTTGTAAGCAAGGTCTGCTCGCCTGAATCCATATTCTTCAGCGTTACCTTACCTTCGGCTATTTCGCTTTCACCTGCCAAAACGACGAAGGGGATGTGCTTGGCATTGGCGTAGGCCATCTGTTTCTTCATCTTCGCAGCGTCGGGGAAGAGTTCGGCACGGATGCCAGCCTGGCGTACTTGGGCGATAATGGGCAGGCAATAAGCCGTTTCAGCCTCTCCGAAGTTGATGAAGAGCACACGGCTGGTCTGCAGCGAGTCCTTGGGGTAGAGGTCGAGTGCGTCAAGCACGTCGTAGATGCGGTCTACGCCAAAGCTGATGCCTACACCTGAGAGGCCCGGCATACCGAAGATGCCCGTCAGGTTGTCGTAGCGTCCGCCACCACTGATACTGCCCATCGGTGTGTCGAGGGCTTTCACTTCGAAGATGGCGCCAGTATAGTAGTTGAGGCCACGGGCCAGGGTGAGATCAAGCTGTAACTCGTTCTTTAGAGGCGTTTGGTGAGAGGTGAAAGGTGAGAGAATTGTTCGCAATTCTTCGACACCCTTCAGACCAGTTTCACTGTCTTTCAACACCTTGGCGATGGTGGCAAGTTTCTCCTCGTTGGAACCTTCGAGCAGGATGATGGGCTGGAGCTTGGCAATCTGTTCTTCGGTAAGACCGTCGCTGCGTAGCTCCTCATTGACATTGTCGATGCCGATCTTATCGAGCTTGTCGATGGCTACGGTAATGTCCACAATCTTGTCGGCAGCACCGATGATCTCGGCAATGCCGCTGAGAATCTTGCGGTTGTTAATCTTAATTTGTACGCGCACGCCCAAGCGTGAGAAGACGGTGTCGAGAATCTGTATCAGTTCCACCTCGTTGAGCAGCGAGTCGGAACCCACCACGTCGCCGTCGAACTGATAGAACTCACGGTAGCGGCCTTTCTGCGGACGGTCGGCACGCCACACGGGCTGCACTTGATAGCGTTTGAAAGGCAGCTGCAGCTCGTCGCGATGCATCACCACATAGCGGGCGAAAGGCACGGTAAGGTCGTAGCGCAGGCCTTTCTCACACATCTTCGATGCGAGGTGCAGGCTGTTGCGCTCCAGCAGTTCGTCATCGCTGATTTTCGTCAGACAGTCGCCGCTGTTGAGCACTTTGAAGAGCAACTTGTCGCCCTCTTCGCCGTATTTGCCCATCAGCGTCTGCAGGGTTTCCATCGCAGGTGTCTCAATCTGCTGGAATCCGTATAGCTCGTACACCTCACGGATGGTGTTCAGTATGTAGTTGCGCTTGGCCATTTCGATGGGGCCGAAGTCGCGAGTTCCTTTTACTATGCTTGGTTTCATTTCCTTTCAATTGTCTGGTCACGATCCGGACCGATGCTGATAATCTTGATGGGCGTCTCGAGCTGCTGCTCCAAGAAGGCGATGTAGTCCTTGAACTCCTGCGGGAACTGCTCCTCGCTGGTGAAGTGCGTCATGTCGGTCTTCCAGCCGGGCAGCTCTTTGTAGACAGGCTCGATGCCCTCTTCGATGTTATAGGGGAAGTAATTGATTTCCTTGCCATTCTGCTTGTAAGCCACGCAGGCTTTGATGGTGTCAAAGCCGTCGAGCACGTCGCTCTTCATCATAATAAGCTGTGTCACACCGTTCACCATGATGCTGTAGCGCAATGCCACAAGGTCGATCCAACCGCAGCGGCGCTCACGGCCTGTCACGGCACCATACTCGTGGCCAAGGTCACGAATCTTCTTGCCTGTCTCGTCAAACAGCTCCGTGGGGAACGGGCCGGCACCGACGCGGGTGCAATAGGCCTTCATGATGCCATAGACTTCACCAATCTTGTTGGGACCGATGCCCAGACCTGTGCAGGCGCCAGCGCAGATGGTGTTAGAGGAGGTGACGAAGGGGTAGGAGCCAAAGTCCACGTCGAGCATCGTGCCCTGGGCACCCTCGCATAATACGCTTTTGCCCTCACGCAGGAAACCGTTGATTTCATGCTCACTGTCGACGATGGGGAACTGGCGCAGATACTCCACGCCTTCCAGCCATTTCTTCTCTACCTCGGTGATGTCATATTCGAAGTTGAGCGACTTCAGGATAGCCTCATGACGGGCCTTGGCGGCAGCATATTTCTTTTCAAAGTTTTCGAGGATGTCACCTACGCGCAGGCCGGTACGACTCACCTTGTCGGTATAGGTGGGGCCGATGCCCTTGCCGGTGGTACCCACCTTGTTCTTACCCTTCTGAGCCTCGTAGGCTGCGTCGAGCACGCGGTGGGTGGGCATGATGAGATGTGCCTTCTTCGAGATATGCAGACGCTCCTTCAACGGATGTCCGCTCTGTTCCAATGCCTTTGCTTCGTCCATGAAGAGATCGGGTGCCAGCACGACACCGTTGCCAATGACATTCACCTTGTCGCCCTGGAAAATACCCGAGGGGATGCTGCGCAGCACATATTTTTGCCCCTCGAACTCCAGCGTGTGCCCAGCGTTGGGACCACCCTGGAAACGGGCTACGACGTCATAGCGGGGGGTGAGCACGTCGACCACCTTTCCCTTGCCTTCATCGCCCCACTGTAATCCCAGCAGGACGTCAACCTTTCCTTTGTTCATCTTTCTTGTTGTTATCTGTTGTTTTATGTTTGTTGCTCTTTCGGGTGATGACAGCTTGGCACGTGGAGCAGATGCCGTAGATGTAGAGCGAGAAGACATCCTGCCTGAAGCGCTTCAGGTGCATAGCTGCAATGGCTTTCGTCACTTCCGGCGCCTTCACCTCCGTCACCTTGCCGCACATCGTGCAGATTTGATGACAATGGTTGTTGCCAGGATAATAGGCTTCGTATTTTGTCGTGCCCTTGATATTGTGGCGGATAACGATGCGAAGCTCGATAAAGAGATTCAGCGTGTTATAGAGCGTAGCCCTCGACACGGGGAAGTGTTGTTCGTCAGCCAATTTCTGCCCTAAGTCTTCAAGGGTGAAGTGCCCACCGATGTCGTACACGGCATTTAATATGGCGTAGCGCTCAGGCGTCTTGCGATAATTATTCATTTCCAAATAATTATCCAAGATGCGCTCGCTGGCCTGGCGTACATTGTCTTTCTTCTCTGTTGCCTTCATAAACCAAGGCACAAAAGTACAAATAAAGATTGAAGAAGGCGATGGCATGATGTTAAAAATGGCTAAATACTTAATTTAAGTCAAAGATTTTTGGCTATATCATAAAGAATGTGTAACTTTACACCCAAAAATTTGAAACAACAGACAAATCACATAAACTTAAACCAAAAAACAATGAAAACATTAAGGACAACAATGCTCGGCGCAGTGGCCACGATGGCACTGGCCTTTGCTGCCTGTACAGGCAGTCAGCAGCCCACAACACAACTGACGGCTTCGGGACTTGATCCTGTCAAGTTCGACACTGTGATTAACGGCGACAGCGTGAAGCTCTACACCCTGAAAAACCAGAATGGCCTGGAGGCTTGCATCACTAACTTCGGCGGACGTGTCGTCTCGCTGATGGTGCCTGACCGCGATGGCAAGCTCGTCGACGTGGTACTGGGCTATGACAACATCGCACAGTATGCTGATGCCGAGAATTTCGGCAGTGACTTCGGCGCCTCTATCGGACGCTATGCCAACCGTATCAAGAACGGACAGTTCAAAGTGGGTGATGACACAATCCAACTGCCGCGTAATAACTTTGGTCACTGCCTGCATGGCGGTCCCACTGGCTGGCAGTATAAGGTCTATAAGGCTGAACAGCTTGACAGCGCTACGCTGAAGCTCGTTCTCATTAGCCCTGATGGCGACAATAACTTCCCTGGTGAAGTGAAGGCCACCGTTACCTACACGCTGACTGCAGACAACGCACTCGACATCAAGATGGAGGCTGAGACTGACAAGACCACCATCGTGAACATGACCAACCACTCGTATTTCAACTTGAACGGCACACCCACTGAGCCCGCTATGGATATGGAGCTCTACATCAATGCCGACACCTTTACACCGGCTGACTCTACCTTTATGCCTACTGGTGAGGTTCGCGACGTGACTGGCACACCGATGGACTTCCGCACACCCCACGCCATTCAGGACTCACTGCGTATGGATGATGAGCAGGTGAAATTCGGCAATGGCTTTGACCACAACTGGATTCTGAATACTAAGGGAGATGATACGCAGGTTTGTGCATCACTCTATTCGCCCAAGACCGGTATCTTCCTCGAGGCCTACACCAATGAGCCTGGCATCCAGGTCTACACTGGTAACTTCCAGGGCATCGACGGCGAAGAGGCCAAGGTGCGCAAGGGTGGCGTGAAATATCCGCAGCGTCCCTCCGTCTGTTTGGAGAGTCAGAAATATCCCAATTCCCCCAACGTAGCTGAGTGGCCCAGCCCCTACCTGAACCCCGGCGAGAAATACTACAGCCATCTGGTGTTCAAGTTCTCTGTAAAATAAGGAATGGTTATGGCACAAACAGAAAACGGTAGCAAAGGCTACCTTATTGGCATCGTGATGGTAGCCGTTCTGGGCGGACTGCTCTTCGGCTACGACACGGCTGTTATCTCTGGCGCAGAGAAAGGTCTGCAGGCATTCTTCAAGGATGCACAGGATTTTACTTATACAGACGGCTGGCATGGCTTTACATCGGCTAGCGCGCTGATTGGCTGCATCATCGGCTCGGCCCTCAGCGGCCTCTTGGCTACACGCCTGGGTCGAAAGAAGTCGCTCATCGTTGCAGGCTTGCTTTTCTTTGTCTCGGCGCTGGGCTCGATGACGCCTGAGTTCCTGTTCTTCGAGCATGGCAAGGCCACCTTTTCGCTGCTGATCATGTTCAACATTTACCGCATCATCGGTGGCATCGGCGTGGGTCTGGCTTCAGCCATCTGCCCGATGTATATTGGTGAGGTGGCACCCTCGAACATTCGCGGTATGCTTGTCTCGTGGAACCAGTTTGCCATTATCTTCGGTCAGCTGGTTGTCTACTTCGTCAACTTCTTCATCCTGGGCGACCATATCCAGCCGATTGTTGAAGAAATGGGCAAGGGACTGGCTGCCATCAATCCCGCTGCACAATGGACGGTGACAACTGGTTGGCGTTATATGTTCGGCTCTGAGGCTGTGCCTGCAGGACTATTCGCCCTGCTCATCTGCTTTGTACCTGAGACACCGCGCTATCTTGTCAGTATTGGCAAGGACGAGAAGGCATTGGGTATCTTGTCACGTATCAACGGCACGTTGAAGGCCCAGCAGATCCTGACTGAGATTAAGGAAACGATGGTTGTGAAGACGGAGAAGCTGATGACCTACGGTGCAATGTGCATCTTCATCGGCATCATGCTCTCGGTGTTCCAGCAGGCTGTCGGCATCAATGCCGTGCTCTACTATGCTCCGCGTATCTTCGGCGATATGGGTATGGACAACCCGATGATGATTACTGTCTTCATGGGCATCATCAACATCCTCTTTACCCTCGTGGCTATCTTCACCGTCGAGAAGTGGGGCCGCAAGCCTCTGCTCATTACCGGTTCGCTGGGTATGGCAGCAGGTGCCCTTGGTGTTGCTGTCACTTTCGGCCATGCAGGTTTGGAGTTTGTCACCGCAGCCTCGCTGCTCATCTACTCCGCTTCGTTCATGTTCTCGTGGGGTCCCATCTGCTGGGTGCTCATCGCCGAGATCTTCCCCAATACCATCCGTGGTGCTGCAGTGGCTATCGCCGTGGCCTTCCAGTGGATTTTCAACTTCATCGTCTCTTCCACCTTCGTGCCTATGTTCAATATGCACCTGTCTGAGGGCGACGACTTCGGGCACTGGTTCACCTATGGCCTCTACGGCATTATCTGCGTTGTGGCTGCCCTCTTCGTCTGGAAGCTTGTGCCTGAGACCAAGGGCAAGACGCTGGAGGATATGACTGCTATGTGGAAAAACAGGAAAAAATAAACCAATAAAAGAATAAAAAATTATGGATTGGAACGCAAAAGAATTTATTTGGCTTGACTGGCTCGTTATGCTGTTAGGCATCGCGTGTGTCGTATGGCTTGTCTATCGTGCCATCAAGAAGGACAAAGAAAAGATGAAGGGTGCCGACTCGCAGGACTACCTGTTTGGTAAGGGCGAGCCCTGGTATGTGATTGGTATGGCTATCTTTGCCGCCAACATCGGCTCAGAGCACCTCGTAGGTCTGGCCGGTACTGGTGCCAAGGACGGTGTGGGTATGGCCCACTGGGAGATGCAGGGCTGGATGATTCTCATCCTTGGCTGGCTCTTCGTACCTTTCTATCAGTTGCTGAACAACAAGATGGGCAAAATTATCACGATGCCCGACTTCCTGAAGTTCCGCTACACTAAGAAGACAGGCTCATGGCTGAGCATCATCACGCTGGTGGCCTACATCCTGACCAAGGTCAGCGTGACGGCCTTCACTGGTGGTATCTTCTTCAACTATCTCTGGGGCCTGAACTTCTGGGTTGGTGCTCTCGGATTGATTTTCATCACCACCATCTTCACTGTCATTGGTGGTATGAAGGGTGTGATGACAATGTCTACCATTCAGACACCTATCCTTATTGTCGGCTCTTTCCTCGTGCTTTTCCTTGGTTTGGCAGCCTTGGGTGGCGGTAGCATTGCTGAAGGCTGGAGCAATATGATGGCCTATTGTGAGACATTGCATGACGGATACGGCACAACGCACATGTTCCACTGGGAAGACATCAACGCATCAGGCAATCCCGACCCGCTCTACCATGAGTATCCAGGCTTTGTGGTATTCATCGGAGCCTCCATCATCGGTTTCTGGTACTGGTGTACTGACCAGCACATTGTTCAGCGTGTGCTTGGACAGCAGAAGGGTGAGAGCAATACGGAGGTGATGAAGCGTGCACGTCGTGGTTCTATCGCTGCCGGCTATTTCAAGCTTCTGCCCGTGTTCATGTTCCTGATTCCCGGAATGGTGGCTATTGCTTTGGCACAAGATCCTTCCAGTGGTATCACAATGGATATCACCAATAAGGACGATACCGACGGCGCCTTCGCCATGATGGTGAAGAACATCCTGCCTGCAGGTGTGAAAGGTATTGTGACCATCGGCTTCCTCTGCGCACTTGTCACTTCGCTGGCTGCTTTCTTCAACAGCTGCGCTACGCTCTTCACCGAGGACTTCTACAAGCCTATGAAGAAGGGTCTGAGCGAGGCTCACTACGTGCTCGTTGGCCGTATCGCCACGGTGGCTGTCGTTGTGCTCGGCTTGGCATGGCTTCCTGTGATGAGAGGTATGGGTAATCTGTACAGCTATCTGCAGGGCATCCAGTCGTTGCTGGCTCCTGCTATGGTGGCTGTGTTCACATTGGGTATCCTGTCGAAGAAAATCAGTCCGAAGGCTGGTGAATGGGGCCTTATTGGTGGCTTCGTCATCGGCATGTTGCGACTTGTCACCAATGTCATTACTGATACTGGCTCCAAGGTGATGGAAGGCGGCTTCTGGGATGCTACCTCTTGGTTCTGGCAGACCAACTGGCTCGTCTTCGAGTGCTGGCTGCTGGTGTTCATCGTCTTGCTGATGGTGGTGGTGAGCTTCTTCACTCCCGCTCCTTCGAAGGAACAGGTGGAGGCTATCACCTTCACGCCCGAATACCGCAAGCAGATTCGCGAGAGCTGGGGTGTCTGGGATATCGTTGGTACGCTGGGCGTCATCGCTCTTTGCGGACTCTTCTATGCATACTTCTTCTAAGCAGCGATGACAGCGTATTACTTAGAACATCAGAAACTGTATGTTTCTGTTGACGTTATTGTCTTCGGATTCGAGGAGAACCGTCTGAAGGTGCTCATCGGACGACGGCAGATGGATCCTGGTCGTGGCGAGTGGAGCCTCTACGGAGGCTTCGTCGCCGCCGACGAGGGCATCGATGAGTGTGCAGAGCGCACGCTGCTGGAACTGACAGGCTTGAAGAAACTGTTCATCCGTCAGGTGGGAGCATTCGGCGCCATCGACCGTGACCCGGGCGAACGCGTCGTCTCCGTTGCCTACTACGCATTGATCAATGTGAAGGACTACAACGAGAAACTTCGCTTGAAGCACAATGTGGAATGGGTCGACGTCAACCAGCTCCCCACGCTCTATTCCGATCACAACGAGATGGTGTGTCAGGCCCTGCGCCGTATGCAGCTGAAGATGCGCACCGAGCCCATCGGCTTCCGTCTGTTGCCGCAGCTCTTCACCCTAACGCAGCTACAGCGTCTCTACGAGGCCGTCAACGGACAGGAGATAGACAAGCGCAACTTCCGCAAGCGTATCAAGGACATGGACTTCATCGAGAAGACTGACCTCATCGACAAAGATTCGTCGAAGCGTGGAGCCGCTCTCTATCGCTTCAACAAGAAAGCTTACAAAGAAGATCCTAACTTCAAGTTGTAAACAACAATTGATGATTGAAAATTGATAATTGACAATTATGTTAGAAGAACTCAAACAAAAAGTATTCAAAGCCAACCTCGACCTCGTCAAACAGGGGCTGGTCATCTTCACCTGGGGCAATGTCTCAGGCATCGACCGTGAGAAGGGCCTCGTCGTCATCAAGCCCAGTGGCGTTTCTTACGACGAGATGAAGGCTGAGGACATGGTGGTGGTTGACCTCGAAACTGGCAAGGTCGTTGAAGGCGACCTCAACCCGTCTTCCGACACGCCTACACATCTTGTATTATATAAGGCGTTCCCCAACATCCAGGGTGTGGTGCACACGCACAGCACCTATGCTACCGCTTTTGCACAGGCAGGTCGCGACATTCCCAACATTGGCACTACTCACGCCGACTATTTCTACAAGGACATCCCCTGCACCCGCGACATGACGAAAGAAGAGGTGGAAGGCCAATATGAGCTGGAGACAGGTAATGTTATCGTGGACGAGATTCTGAACATCCGCAAAATCAACCCCGACCACACGCCTGCCGTCTTGGTGAAGAACCACGGCCCGTTCTCGTGGGGCACATCTCCCGACAACGCCGTGTATAACGCCAAGGTGATGGAGCAGTGCGCCAAGATGGCCTTCGTGGCTTTCAGCGTCAATCCCAACCTGACCATGAATCCGCTCCTCATCGAGAAACACTATAGCCGCAAGCATGGCCCCAACGCGTATTACGGCCAGAAAGGACAGAAACATTAACTTCATATTTACCTAAAAAACTAATACACTATGTTCAAAGATTTAGAGATTTGGTGGGTAACTGGTGCACAGTTGCTCTACGGAGGCGACGCAGTGGTCGCAGTTGACGGACACTCAAAGGAGATGGTGGAAGGACTGAACAAGTCTGGCAACATCCCTGTAAAGATTGTATATAAAGGTACGGCCAACAGCTCGAAGGAAGTAGAGCAGGTGATGCTGGCTGCCAACAACGACGAGAAGTGCGTGGGTATCATCACATGGATGCACACCTTCTCGCCTGCCAAGATGTGGATCAAGGGCCTGCAGCAGTTGCAGAAGCCATTGCTCCACTTCCACACCCAGTACAACGCCGAGATTCCCTGGAGTGACATCGACATGGACTTCATGAACCTCAACCAGAGCGCCCACGGCGACATCGAGTTCGGACACATCTGCACTCGTATGCGCGTGGCCCGCAAGGTGGTCTGCGGTTACTGGAAGGATGAGAAGGCTCAGAAGCAGATTGCCGTCTGGGCTCGCGTAGCTGCCGGTGTGGCCGATGCTCACAATGTGCGCTGCCTCATGTTCGGTATGAACATGAACAACGTGGCTGTGACCGACGGTGACCGTGTGGAGTTCGAGCAGCGTCTTGGCTATCACGTGGACTACTATCCCGTCAGCAGCCTGATGGATTACTTCAAGAAGGTGACCGATGCTGAGGCTGACGCTTTGGTTGAGGAGTACAAGAAGCTCTACACCATTAAGATTGACGAGAGCGGCGAGGCTGTTTACTGGGAGAAGGTGCACAACGCCGCCAAGGCCGAGATTGCCCTGCGCCGCGTGCTGAAGGATGAGGGCGCTACCGCCTTCACCACCAACTTCGACGACCTCGGCGACGCCGACATCGACGATCCCAACTTCTGCGGCTTCGACCAGATTCCTGGCCTGGCTTCGCAGCGCCTGATGGAAGAGGGCTACGGCTTCGGCGCCGAGGGCGACTGGAAGACCGCCTGCCTCTATCGCACCCTCTGGGTCATCCAGCAGGGCATGCCCACCGGCTGCTCGTTCCTCGAGGACTATACGCTCAACTTCGCCGGCGACCGCTCGTCGTGCCTCCAGAGCCACATGCTCGAGGTGTGCCCGCTGATTGCCACCGACAAGCCCAAGCTCGAGGTACACTTCCTCGGCATCGGCATCCGCAAGCAGCAGACCGCCCGTCTCGTCTTCACCTCGAAGACCGGTCCTGGCATCAAGGCTACCGTTGTTGACCTCGGCAACCGTTTCCGTCTCATCTCACAGGAGGTGGAGTGCATCGAGCCCAAGCCCATGCCCAAGCTGCCCGTGGCATCTGCTCTTTGGATTCCCCAGCCCACCTTCGAGATTGGCGCTGCAGCCTGGATCCTCGCCGGCGGCACCCACCACTCAGCCTTCTCCTACGACATCAACGAGGAGTACTGGGAGGACTTCGCCGAGATGCTGGGCATTGAGTATGTGAAGATCAACAAGCAGACCAACATCGCCGACTTCAAGCAGACCCTGCGCAACAACGAGGTCTACTACATGCTGAACAAGGCCCTGAAGTAAAACACATATTTTATAGAATAGGAGCATTCGAACAATCGGATGCTCCTTTTTCATTTTGCAGCATAAAACTCAACAATAAAGTTGGGATAACGCTTGGCGTTTCGCTTATTTCTTCGTATCTTTGCAGCCGTTTAGCGATAATAGTTATGATACAGATAAGCAATCTGAAGAAATCCTTCGGCGAGACCAAGGCCTGCGACATCCCGTCGCTGACCATCAACGACGGCGACCTGTTGGGACTCGTCGGTAACAACGGCGCCGGCAAGACCACGCTCTTCCGCCTCATGCTCGACCTGCTGCAGGCCGACAGCGGTAATGTGACCTATACGTTCCCTTCCTCCGTAGACGGAGGGGTAGGGGAGGTGGTAGCTATCGACCCCTCGCAGTCGGAGGACTGGAAACAGTCCACCGCTGCACATATCGACGACAGCTTCCTCATTGACTATCTCACCCCCGAGGAGTATTTCGCCTTCCTGGCCAAGCTCAGCGGAATGCCGCAGCACGAGGTCGACGAGCGACTGAAGGACTTCGAGCATTTCGCCGGCGGCGAGGTGCTGGGACAGAAGAAGCTCATCCGCAATCTCTCGGCAGGTAATAAGCAGAAGGTGGGCATCATCGCTGCCCTCATCCGTCAGCCCAAGCTGGTCATCCTCGACGAGCCCTTCAACTTCCTCGATCCCACCAGCCAGAGCATCCTTAAGCGCATGCTCACCGACTACAACAAACAGACGGGCGCCACCATCTTGCTGAGCAGTCACAACCTGCAGCACACCATCGATATTTCATCGCGTATCGTGCTCTTAGAGAAGGGAGTTGTCATCAGCGATATCGTCAACGACAGCGACGAAGCCCGCCAGCAGCTGGTTGATTATTTCGAGGAAAAGGCATGAGGAAAAGGTGAAAAATTGAAAAGGTGGATAACTGAAAAAGTGATAGAAAAATCAGCTAAAAGAAGATTTTTTGAAAAAAGAGAGCAAAAAATTTTCATATCCCACTGAAAATGAGTATCTTTGCAGCCCGAAATTGAAAGATAGTATAAACATTAAAGAAAAACAACACCATGACAAAGGCAGAAATAGTCAACTCTATTGCACAGCGCACTGGTATTGCAAAGCCCGAGGTGGCAGCTACCGTGGAGGCCCTGATGGAAGAAATCCGTAATAGCCTGGCCGTAAACAAGGAGAACGTTTACCTGCGCGGCTTTGGCAGTTTCATCGTGAAGCATCGTGCCAAGAAGACAGCACGCAACATCTCAAAGAACACCACCCTCGTTATCGAGGCCCACGACTTGCCGGCTTTCAAACCCTGCAAGAGCTTCGTTGAGAAGATGACTCAGAACGGCTGATCAAACACAGAACTCAGATAATCAATTATTTAAACATTACAAAAATGCCTAACGGAAAAAAGAAGAAGGGCCACAAGATGGCTACGCACAAGCGCAAGAAGCGCCTGCGCAAGAACCGCCATAAGAGCAAGTAAATGCGGCGGCAGAAAGAAAATGAAAGGAGCAGAGTCCGAGTACAGCCCGACGCTGTATGAGGTCACGCTCCTTTTTTGTTGTTTACTATTTTTATTTCAAAGTTCAAGAGAGAAAACATGACAAGCGAAGTAATCATCGATGTCCAGCCCAAGGAAATCTCCATCGCCCTGCTTGAAGACAAGAGCCTGGTGGAGTATCAGAACGAGCCCCGCGAGGCCTCGTTTGCCGTGGGCAACATCTATCTGGGGCGCGTGCGCAAGCTCATGCCCGGACTCAACGCTTGCTTTGTCGATGTGGGAAGCGAGAAAGACGCCTTCCTGCACTATCTTGACCTGGGACTACAGTTCAGCTCTTTCGAAAAGTACCTCAAGCAGGTACAGAGCGACCGCAAACGTCTTTATCCCATCCAGAAAGCCACCAATCAGCCCGAGCTCCCCAAGGACGGAACCATTCAGAACTACGTCAAGGTGGGGCAGGAGGTGATGGTGCAGATTGTGAAGGAGCCCATCAACACCAAAGGCCCGCGCCTCACCTGCGATCTCAGCTTTGCAGGCCGCTACATGGTGCTCATCCCCTTTGGCGACAAGGTCTCCGTTTCAAGCAAGATCAAGCGCGGAGAGGAGCGCTCGCGACTCAAGCAGCTGGTGCAGAGCATGAAGCCCAAGAACTTCGGCGTCATCGTCCGCACCGTGGCTGAAGGCAAGCGTGCTGCCGAGCTCGACCAGGAACTCAAGGCGCTGTTGCGCCGATGGGAAGACATGATCACCCGTGTGCAGAAGACCGCACAGGCCCCGCAGCTCGTCTATGAGGAGGAGACACGAGCCGTGGCACTGCTGCGCGACCTCTTCAACCCCACCTACGACGGAATCTTTGTGAACGACGCCGAGATCCACCAGCAGATTCGCGACTATGTCGGCATGATTGCACCTGAAAAGACCGACATCGTCAAGCTCTACAACGGCAACGTTCCCATCTTCGACAATTTCAACGTCACGAAGCAGCTCAAGTCAGGCTTCGGACGCACCGTCAACTACAAACGGGGAGCCTATCTCATCATCGAGCACACAGAGGCCATGCACGTGGTAGACGTCAACAGCGGTACACGCATCAAGAAAGAAAACGGACAGGAAGCCAACGCCTTGGAAACCAACCTCGGCGCTGCCGACGAGCTCGCCCGCCAGTTGCGACTGCGCGACATGGGCGGCATCATCGTCGTCGACTTTATCGACATGAATTTGGCCGAAGACCGGCAGATGCTCTACGAGCGCATGTGCGAGAACATGAAGAAAGACCGCGCACGCCACAACATCCTGCCACTCTCGAAGTTCGGCCTCATGCAGATCACCCGTCAGCGCGTGCGTCCCGCTATGGACGTCGCCGTCGACGAGAGCTGCCCCACATGCCACGGCACCGGTAAGATCAAGTCCAGCATCCTGTTTACCGACCAGTTAGAGAGCAAGATCGACCGTCTCGTCAACAAGATAGGCATCAAGCGTTTCTCGCTGCACGTCCATCCCTATGTGGCAGCCTTCATCAACCAGGGAGTCTGGTCGCTGAAGCGCCGCTGGCAGATGAAGTACGGGTTGGGCATCCGCATCATTCCCAGTCAGAAGCTGGCCTTCCTGCAGTATGAGTTCTACGACTCGAATCGCCAGTTCATCGACATGCAAGAAGAACACGAGGTGGCCTCTTAAGGTCACCTCGTTTACTTTTTTCCCTTCCAGCCTCCTTATTATCGTATTCTAAACCACCGTCGTGATTCGCGACGGCGGTACCTGACCGAACGAAACGTTCCCCCAGCTATTGAGCTTTAAAAAACTGTTTCCTGAATCAAGTATGAGGTATGTATTCATATAAAACCACCGTCGCGATTCGCGACAGTGGTCTGGCTTTATTCCCTTTCTTATGACAGTTGTCCCTTGACATCCATTCTGTAGAAATCACTCTTTGAAGAAAAAGATTCTTCTTTTCTTAAAATATTACCTGAATTGCTTTGCGGTTCAGGGATTTTTTGTATCTTTGCAACATGAATATGTATTTTTGAACGAATAACGAACTAAAAAACTTCAAACAAGAACCAGAGAGAAAACAGAAAGTACATCGGGATGAGGCCGCACAAGGTGCCGACCGCCCACAGGGATTTTAATCAAAACTAATTTATTAACTTACAGGTTAGCGTTCCTGTTCGTACTTATTGAAATATGGATTTGAGCTTTTGCTCTTGTTCTTCGCAGCTGAATACCGCCAAACTTTCAATCGTAGAGGAACAAGCAGATGAAAGTTCACGCATGTTAGGCGTGGACTATTCGTGCTTGTTTTACGATTAGGTCTACTTGGCGGTAACCCAGCTGCAGATAAGCATTGAATGGTTCCGCCTTTTATTTTGTGATAGCACAAAAAAGCGTAAGAAATTTGTATAATCTATAAAAAGCACTTACCTTTGCACATCAAAATAAGATGTTATACAATAAACTGAAATAAATCAATCAAATACGAGAATCATGAAAAGAACAATGATGTACATAATGCTACTGGCTATCAGCATGATAGCCAATGCACAGGATATAGAGCCTAATTTGAAATGGGGCAAGCCCACAGATCAGGAGCTTCAAATGACAGAATATGCCCTAGATAAGGAAGCCGACGCTGTCGTGCTCTATCATAAGACAGATGTGAGCTATCAGTTCACCAACAACGACTTTAGAGTGATTTATCGTGTGAACACTCGACTGAAAGTGTTGAAGCCAGAGGGCAAGCGAGTAGCTGACGGACAGATAGCATATTTGGAAAACGAGACCAACCGTACGCGCCGTGAGATTGTAACAGGACTGAAAGCTACTGCCTACAATATGGAAGATGGCAAACTGGTGAAGACAAAGATGGAACGCTCGATGACCAGCGAAGAACGTCTTGACAAGAACCAGATGGTATTGAAATTCAGCGTGCCTCAGGTGAAGGTGGGAACGGTCATCGAAATTGAGTATCGCATTGATAGCGACTACTATGGTAATATCCGCGATTGGTATGCTCAGCGCGATATTCCTGTGCTCTACACCTGCTATGAACTGTCAATTCCAGAATGGTTTACTTTCAATATTGAGGAAACAGGCA
>CAMVJU010000002.1 GCA_947167935.1 uncultured Prevotellaceae bacterium
TTCTCTGGTTTTGCATCGTCTCGGCAATGGCCCATCAGGAGAACGGCCAGACGGCGGGCACGATGAACGACGTGATCCTTGGCTACGTGATGGCCTTCGAGAATGAAATGAATTAGTATGATTGGTGACGCTGGTGACGGTGACGCGAGTGACGTTAAGCGAAAGTTTAACTGATGTAAAATTCAAAAATAATATATTATTTAATAATATATTTATTTTTGCGGTTCTTTTCGACCTTAACGTCACCGTCACTCGCGTCACTCGCGTCACCAACTGAAAACATTTAATTTGCTGATTATGAAAGAAATAGTAAAATCCACCCGTGGCACGGTTCACCAGTACAATGATGACTCGTTGGACTTCAAACCCTATGGAAAGGGTGAACCCGTGTATGAACACTCCTACAAAGTAGGAGAGGCCCAAATCGGCCTGACAAAAGGCAAGGGAAAGCAAAGTTTCGTGGCAAAGCTGAAATGTGACACCACCGAGGCCGACCCCTGCGAAGTGATGCACCAGCAGCTGGACAAGCTGGCCGACAAGGAATGGCCCGACCGCGACAAGACTGATGACAAGCCCCGCGGCAAGGTATTGCTGAAGGAAGATGGTGCCTACATGGCCGTCGATACAAGGAAAGGCCAAATCTCTATCCACCTCGACATTGACCTGTCGGAGACGTGTGACTACGGACAAAGAATTGCTAACTTTATTATCAAATCAAACCAATGCTTGTATATCAATCAGGATTTGGTTCGCCGTGCCGCCCGTGCAACCGCGAAACCTTCGAACAAATAGCCAAGAGCGACGACGTGAAAGGCCGCGTGGCTACCGCACGGGAATTTCTTGCCAAGGGTGACCACCAAGGCTACGACCGCACAAAGCGCGGCCTGCCCGGCATCTGCTTCATGGCCAACTTTGCACCCAACAAGGGCAAGGAGGGCAAATTCCGCGAGGATACTTGGCGGCTGCAGTCAGCAGCCAAGCTGACCGGACTCATCATGCTCGACTATGACCACATCGACTTCCCTGCCCGCGATTTCATGGAGCGCATACCCGAGCACATGTTTGCCGATGATTGCGACAGTCAGGTGCTCTATGTGGGTGCGACCGTCAGCGGCCAAGAGATTGGCGGCGGCATCCGCGTCATCTGTAAGGCTGACATCAAGCGAGGCAACCTCGCCGACAATCAGCAGTATCTCTCTCGCATCTTCAAGATGAACTGCGACAAGAGCATCAAGAACGCCGACCGATGCTCCTTCGCCGTGCCCATCGAAGATATCTTCTATCTCGACAACCAACTATTTACCTACCAAAACGATGAGTATGACAAAATGTTTGGCGACCAATACCGCAATAGTGACTCTAAACCTAGTAAAGTATCTCGTAGTGCTGCCGGCAAGGATGGTGGCGTGGCCAGCGGAGCTGGCAACGTACAAGGCGATGCGAAGCCTGGACAGGAGGCTGAAAAAATTACGCTCGAAAAGGACTCCGACGGCGACTATACGTACAATGGCGACAAGTTCAAGGACATCGTCGCCCGCTGGATATCGTCCAACGGCGGAGCACCACAGCCAGGGGCACGGCACCTGTCGGCGCTGAAGCTGGCCGCCGACCTGCGATATTTCTGCGACAACAATGCCGCCAATATCCATGAGGTGATGCTGCTGGCTCCCTTTGTCCAGGACATTATCAACGAGCGCGGCGAAAGGGAGATAGACGATATCTGCACGGATGTCGTGGGAAGAAAGATGAACCTGACGATGCCCAAGAAACTCCAAACCATGATGGAGGATGGCAAGGCCCAGGCGCAGGGTGCTGCCGAGGAACAGAGGCTGCTTGAGAAGTATGCCGTGTTCTGGGAGCGCTTGAAGCCGCTGATGACCGAGATCTACGACCTGCCCACCTACCGCATGGAGGACTATAACAAGCTGGGCGGCGTGTTCATAGCCGGAGCCATGTACTGCACCCTGCTCACCCGCTGCTACTATCGCCACTTCGACGGCGAGATGCAAAGGATGAATCCGCAGGTGTATATGATAGGCAATCCCGCCAGCGGCAAGGGCGAGGCCGAAAAACTCGACCAGATCATCATGGCACCCGTCATCACCGCCGACAAGGTGGGCCGACAGGCAGAGAAGGAGTACAAGCGCCAGCAGAAGGAACGCTCCACCAGCTCAAAGGCGCAGAAGGGCGAGGCCCTCAAGAGGCCTGAGTACGTCATCCGCTACCTGCCCTCAAAGACCTCCAACGCCGTCTTCTACCGACGCCAGCTGAATGCTGTAGAAGAGATAGGCGGCGAGAAGTTCCCGCTCCACCTCTATACCTTCGACAGCGAGCTCGACAGTAACACCACCGCCCAAAGTGGCGGCTCGTGGATAGGCAAACACGACATCGAGCTCAAGGCCTTCCACAACGAGTTCACGGGCGTGGACTTCGGCAATGTGGATTCGGTCAACGACGTGATGCAGATTTTCTACAACAGCGTCTGCACGGGCACACCCCTCTCGCTCAACCGCAAGGTGACACCCAGGAACGTCAACGACGGCCTCTGCTCCCGCATGGCCATCTACAAGATGGTGCCCGCCAAGTACGCGATGATCAGCAAGGGCAACCGCCTGCTCATGCACGAGAAACGATGCAAGCTGCAGCAATGGGCCTTCAAGTTTGACAAGCTGGGGGGCGAGATGCCCATCCGCAAGCTCGTAGACCACGTTTACAAACTGTGCGAGGATTCAGCCGTGCAGGCCGAGCTGGAACACGACGATGTACTCGACTACCTACGCAAGCGTGCCGTTTTCTATGCCACCTGGTTCACCGTGCCGAGAATTATGGAGAGGGCCGTCAACGAAGCCGAGAAGAAGAAAGAGGCCGACCCCGTCAAGCTGATGAAGGTGGAGAAAAGCGATTTGGAGTTCGCCTCACTCATCTACGAGGCCGTCATCTACTGGCAGGACTATTTCTTCGGCCGGATGCTACAGGACAGCTGGGACAATGCCGAGCGCGACATGAAGCCGAGAAGCAGACAAACGTACAATGGAAAGACCTACAACCAGTTGCCTTCCACATTCACGCTGAATGACCTCGAGGAAATGGCTCAAATCTCCCACGACGCTGCCAAAAAACAAGTCCAGCGCTGGAAGGAAAACGGGTACATCAAGAGTGCAGCACGTGGGTCGTACGAGAAAATGGCCAAGGTAATCTAAGCTATGGATGGATACTATAATTCAGCAGTCTCGTGCTCCCACCTGAATGGCCTGAAGAAGGAGCTGGGCGGTCTCTTCACCGTCGTTGAAGAGACGCCCCTGTCCTTCAGGCTGAAAGTGGACAAGCCCTTCTGCCTCGGCCTGATACTGGCCTACATCTTCAACCGCTGGCACAAGGACGGCGTGAGCTTCGACCTGCTGCAGATCAGCATGAAGGAAAACACCCTCTTCCTCCAGATCTGCCGCGATGCCGGACTGAACCACATGAATGTGGAATGTGTATGAAAAAGCCTCCCTCAGGGGAGGCTTTTTTATGCCTTGGTGACGTTGGTGACGGTGACGTTGGTGACGTTAAGGCCCAATTTTAGCTACTTTTTTTTGCGTTATTAAATAATTGTTCTATCTTTGCATCGCAAATCATTAAAACCAAGGATATAAGTTGTCATAGAAAAATGAACATCGCACTTAGTCTCACAGTCGCACTTCTTCCCGCCATCCTGCTGTTGCTGTATATATGGAAGAAAGACCCACAAAAAGAACCCACAGGACAGCTGGTGAAAGCTGTGCTGTGGGGTGTAGCAATCTGCATACCGATTGGTTTTGTGGAATTGGGCATTCAGGAAGTCCTTTTCGGAGGCAAGATGCCTACCGACCTTTGGAGCTCCACCGCACAGGCCTTCTTATTAGCGGCAGTGCCGGAGGAGGCGGCCAAGCTCTTCGCCCTGTGGCTGATTCTTCGCAAGAATCCCTACTTCGATGAGCATTTCGACGGCATCGTCTATGCCGTATGCGTAGGCCTCGGTTTTGCTGCCATCGAGAATGTCTTCTACGTGCTTCAGTCAGAAGAAGAGTGGCTGACGGTCGGCATCGTCCGTTCCCTTTTGGCCGTGCCAGGCCACTATGCCTTCGCCGTGCTGATGGGCTTCTACTATTCCCTCTACCATTTCGTAGACCATTCCAAGAAGACTGCCGTCTGCATCCTGCTGGTGCCTGTCATCGCTCATGGCATCTATGACGCCATCGCCTTCATCGGCGTGGTCAGCGCTGCTATCGGCGGTATCAGTTTCTTAGTCCTCGTCCTTTTCTGCATCAAGATGCACAAGGTGGCTAAGAAAAAGATTGTGGCACAGATCGAACGGGATGAGATGGTTACCAGATCCTGACACGCTTTTTCTTGGGAATGAAGAGCTTGCCTTTCTTAATGCCAAAGGCGTCGTACCACTCGTCAATCTGAGGAAGGGCACCGTTTACGCGAATCAGGTTGGGAGAGTGGACGTCCTGGTTGAGGAGCATGTCCATATACTGCTCGCGCATGTTGCTTGCCCACACACGGGCCCAGCCAAGGAAGAAACGCTGGTCGGCAGTCAGGCCGTCGATGACGCTATTGTTGCCGGTGTTGTGGAGTGCCTGCAGGGCAACGTGAAGACCACCGTTGTCGCCGATGTTCTCACCCAGCGTCTGCTTGCCATTCACCTTCTTGCCGTTGACCACCTCGAGGGTTGAGAAATAGTCGGCCAGACGGGCAGCACGCTTATCGAAGGCAGCCTTATCGGCATCGGTCCACCAGTTGCGCTGGTTGCCTGTGACATCGAACTGACAGCCCTGATCGTCGAAGCCGTGGCTCATCTCGTGACCTATCACACCTCCGATGGCTCCATAGTTCTGGGCATCGTCGGCCTCCACGTCGAAGAATGGCGGCTGCAGGATGCCGGCAGGGAAGCAGATCTCGTTGGTGGTGGGGTTATAGTAGGCGTTGATGGTCTGCGGTGTCATGTGCCACTCATCCTTGTCGACGGGTTTGTTCACCTTGCGGTTCAGACCGTCAATCCATTTCCATTCACTCACGTTGGCCAGATTCTCGTAGAGCGAGAGCTGGTCGTCAATCTGCATCTTGCTGTAGTCCTTCCACTTGTCGGGATATCCAATCTTAATATGGAAGTCGGCCAGTTTCTTCTTGGCCTCAGCCTTTGTGACATCGCTCATCCAGTCAAGGGCATCAATGCGCTGGCCAAGAGCTGTCTGCAGGTTGCGGACGAGGGTAAGCACACGCTGCTTGCTCGACTCAGGGAAGTATTTCTCGCAGTACATCTTGCCGATGGCCTCGCCCAGCACGCCGTTGACCAAAGAGGTGGCACGCTTCCAAATCGGGTCGTCCTGCGGCTGACCGGTCAGTGCCTGTGCGAAGGTGAAATATGAGCGGCGAAGGTCAGTTGTCAGACAAGAGGCAGCACCAGAGATGATGCGCACCTCGGCGTATGCCTTCAGGTCTTCAAGCGGCGTGTCGGCCAGTATCTTCTCCACCTCGTGCAGGGGTTCGGGCTGCTCCACAACAAGCTGCTTGAAGGCGGGGAATCCAGTCACCCAGAACACGGTAGGCCAGTCGATGCCTGGGAAGTCGCGCACCAGCTCCTCGTAGGTCATCTTGTGGTAGTTGGCGTTGATGTCGCGCAGCTTCACCATGTCGTAGCTGGCTCCGGCAATGCGTTTCTCAATGGCATACACTTTCTCCACAAGGTCGTTGGCCGTTGTCTCGTCATAACCCAATGCCATGAACATACGCTTTCCATAGGCTTTATAGGCCTCGCGCACAGCCTGTGTCTGCGGATCATCGTTGAAGTAATAGTCGCGATTGCCCAGTCCGAGTCCCGACTGCGAGATGCTGACGATGTTGTTGTCGGCATCGCGGAGGTCGGCACCTGCACCCCATGCATACATCATTGTGCTCTCGCCGCGGCGGTCAAGCTCAGCTGTCACGCGCTGGTATTCCTTACGGTCCTTGATGGCACGGATTCTCTCGATGTAGGGCATGATAGGAGCCAGTCCCTGCTCATTGCGAGTGAGGGTGTCCATCATCTGATTGTAGAGTGTGCCAATCTTATAGCCCAGCGAGCCTTTCTCCTGTGGCTGGGTTGCAAACTCCAGGATCATCTCCTGAATCTGCTTCTGGTTCTCCTCATAGAGGTCCATGAAGGCACCGTTGGTCATCTGGTCGTCGCGCAGCGGGTGCGTCTTGAGCCAGTTGCCGCAGGCATATTCCACGAAATTGTCACCTGGTTTCACGTCAAGGTTCATGTTTTCCTTGTCGTAACCCTTTAATTGTTGTGCAGAGGCAGTTGCTCCGCAAATCAGCATCAATGAGAGGCTGAAGATTTTGATTACATTTTTTTTCATTATTGTCACTATATGTTTGACTTCTTCTTTTACTTTTTTGTCGTTTGACCTTTGGTCTTCCTCTGTCGCGACTCGGCATAACTCGAATTCATTCGGTTATGCTCTCGCTGCTCCATCGTTTGACGCGGCAAAGGTATAAAAAACTACAAGATATGCCAAATTTTTGGTATCTTTTCACGATGTGTCATAAAAAAGTGTATCTCTCAATACTTTTCTATGAAATCGGTCACCAGACGGAAGACGGGCTCATAGCTGTCGAAGACGGCGTGCTGCCAGTTGTCATAGATGGTGTGGTAATAGGGGAAGGCTGTGCCCTCCTCGTTTTCGAGGAAGATGCAGGGCACATGGCGCTTAGCAAAGGGATAGTGGTCGCTGTTGGCGGCCAGGTCACCGCGGTTCAATGCCTTGAAATACTGCTTCTCGCCATTGATCTGCTCAAAGAGCCGATAGCCTCGCATGCCCTCGTCGCTCACCTCACAATACTGCACGGGGTTGTCGTCGCCAATCATGTCGATATTGAACAGGTATCGGATCTGCTCTAACGGTACGATGGGGTTGTTGGCAAAGAATTCCGAGCCGCGCAGGTTGGCATCCTCACCCGAGAACGACAGGAAATACATGTCGTATGGTGGACGGTGCTTGGCATAATAGGCTGCCAACGTGACGATGGCTGCCGTACCCGAGGCATTGTCGTTGGCACCGGCATAGAAGATTTTCTTGCCCAGATTTCCCAAGTGGTCATAGTGGGCCGTGAAGACGTAGCAGCTGTCATGCCGCTCGCCAGAGACCTTGGCAATCACGTTGAACAACTCGTAGTCCTTCAGGAACTTGTTATCCACATTCAGGCGGACGCGCTTGACGTCTTTGATGGCCTCCGGTGTCACCCAGACAATGGGTTTATCCACCACTTTCTCGCCGTATGCCTTATAAAATTTTATTGGTGACGTCCATATTTGGAGCAGGCCTGCATTGGTGCACTCTCCAGTCCTTTGCAGGCGTGAAAACTCCTTTTTATGCTTGTATGAGAACCAGAAGTCGCAGCACACCAGGGCATTGGCATATTCCGGCTTCTGCAGGTCGGCATACATGCGGTCGGCATCGAAGTTGAGTGTGTCTACATGATAGACAGGAAACTCTCCTTTTACACCCGGCGAATATTCACGCATGGAGAAATCCACACCAGCCTGCAACCGTTTTCCGTCAGCCCACATCTCCATCTTTCCACAGAAGGTGTTGATGTCGATGGTGAAAGGCTGAAGAATCACTTCGTCCACGCCAGCCTTCACGTATTCCTTCTGAAGGAATTTGCCAGCCTTGTTGGCCCCGCCTTTGGCATAACCGCGACCTTGATACTTTGCAGAACTAATCTCCTTGACCACCCGTTTGTAGTGGGCAAGGTCCTGAGCCTGTAGCTGTATGGCCGACAAGACCAAAAGCAAAGCGGCAGAGCCGAGCGCTAATCTGATATTCATTCCTGTCTATTTTTTTGTTTCCGTATTTATCCATGTCAGTTTTCGCCACAAGCCCTCCAACGGACCGCGCTGATGGCTGCTAAACCAATAGCGGGCGAAACAGTATTGTGTGATGACCATTGCCAAACCTACAAGGACGGCGTAGGTGATGCCCAGCTTGTAATAGCAGGCAAGGCCGTAGCCACAAAAGATAGCACAGCCAATGATAGACTGCAACAGATAGTTGGTGAGACTCATACGGCCGAAGATGCACAGATGGTGGAGCACATTGCGCACACCCTCGAAAGCATACCACGCTGATACCACTGCCGACACAATCATCAGGAGGATGATGAGGTTGTAGATGGGGTGGAGCCATATGTCAATCTCGCCAAAGTCTACGAAACTCAGGGCGATGACAATGGCTGCTGATACACAGAGTATGGCGTGCCATATCTTCAGGTTCTTCCCCTCATTGTAAAATAGCCTCTGTCGCCCTAACTGCATGCCCAGGATAAAGAGGCAGAGCAACTGCGTCAAACGACCGCTGAACACATTGAAGCGGAAGTTCACTTCGAAACCGTATTGTAGGTTGGTGAGGGCATTCTCCCAGAAGGTGCCGTGCTCATGCATGCTGTTGATCTTTCCATAGAGCTCCCACATGGTGGAATGATCTATCGTAGTGCCCGTCAACAGGCAATAGAACTCCACAGGCTGGATGGCCAGCAGGCCGATGATGCACCATACCGCCTTCGACGGCAGGTAGCTGATAGGAATGAGCAGTAGGCCATAACATGCATAGAGCATCAGAATGTCGCCGTCGTAGAAGGTCACATTGATGATACCAAACATGAAGAGCAGACACATACGCCAAGCGAAACGCCCTGAGAAGCTTTTGCCCTTCTGCTGCTGGTTGTCGCTGGCTTTGCCTTCGAACGTCGCGACTCGGCCATCCGAGCAAGCTCGATGGCTCTCGCTGTTCCGTTCTTTCATAATAAAAAAGCTCAAGCCGAAGAGCATGGCGAAGATGCCGTACATCTTGCCAGACAGCAGCCAAGCCAGCACGTCGGCTACTGTCTGGTCAGAAGGCAACGCATGGAGGATGGTCTCCTGCGTGAAGATGTTGAAGTGCTCCACGGAATGATACAGGATGATACCTGCCACAGCGATTCCCCGCAGGGCATCGGCCACGTCAATGCGTGTGTTTGGTAAAGAACGGGTCTTGTACATCTATTAGATAAGCAAAAATCCTTTGCAAAATTACGAAGAATTTCGAATAATGCCAAATATTTGTGATATTTGATTACATTCTTGCTTTTTGCTTCTCACCGGCACCAGAGCCACGATACTTCGAGCGAGCCTCGTTGAACTTCCATGTCAGGTCGAGCGAGAAGGTACGGCGGGCTGGGTTCCTGCAACGGTGGTTCGCATGGCATCACCCTTCACGTGGGTCTTCGGCAGCTGACCTTTCACCACCACTTCATTCAGCAGCTGGGTGTCTTCCTTCATCTGGATGGTCAGGTCCTGACCGGCCTTCATATAGATGGTGTGATAACCCACACTGGTCACCTTGAAGAGACCGTCGTTCACATCCGTCACAATCTTGAATACGCCCTGGTCATCAGTTGTCGCACCCTGTACGAAGGCAGAATCGGGCAGCGACAGCAGTACCACGTTTACAAAGGGCATCGGCTCGCCTTTCTCGTCAATCACTCGTCCGCCCCAATCTTGTGTCTTGAGCACTACTCGACCTCTGTCGCGACTCAACATAGCTGATGCAAGCATCGCTCTGTTCTCGCTGCTCCATCGGTTGGCATGAGCTGTCATCGACATCATTAAGGCCACCAATAGGGCTGTCATCCAAAAAACAATCTTTTTCATTTTTTACCTTTTAAATAATCCAATTGCTTAATTCTTCAATTCTTTCGACGCTGCAAAAGTACAAATAACTACAAAGTCATCCAAAAATTTGGGATATTCTGCATGGGTTTGTGATAAACGGGCATAAATGTGTGATGAAATGGCCAAAATGTGACGTGCGGCAGAAAAAAATTATGAACTATGAATTATGAATTATGAATTATTTTGTACTTTTGCTGACTGTATGAACAAAGGTCACAAAGAAACCATCAGCATCCGTGTTGTCAGCTGCGTCTTCATCGTACTGGCGATAGCTATCTTCAAACCCTTCGGACTTGAAGTGTGGCAATGGCAGGCCTATATCCATTTGCTGGGCATCTTTGCCTTGGGTCTGTTCAGTTGTTTTTTGACGGAAGTCATTCTGAAATATGTTGTCCGCATGCCTCGCTCCTACAATCGTGGCGTCAGCTATATCATCAGCCGCAATCTCCGCTTCCAATGCATCAACACGCCGTTGGTGTCGCTGCTCATCTGTCTCTATCGCCATTTTGCGATGAGCGATCTGGTAGAGGCCAACAAGTTTTCTCTGACCAATTATATAGAGACGTTGGTGATCATCGCCTTCCTCTCCTTCGCCATCGGTCTCTACTGGCGATTCAAGTTCCGCAGCCGTTATCTGGCCGCAGAACTCGAAGAGACCAGGCTTCTGAACGAGCAACTGAAGAAATTGCAAAGCGAAACCTCCCCAAGCGCCCCCCTCCCAGCCTCCCTGAGGGGAGGAGAAGGGAGCACCCCAAAAGTCTGCACTCGGGGAGATTTAGAGGGGGTTACCCTCGAAGGAACCACCAACGAACGTGTTACCCTCGATATTGCCAATCTATTATATATAGAAGCGGTGGGTAATTATGTTAAGGTATGTCAACTACTTAACAATGAGGTGCATACCAATATGCTCCGTGCCACGATGAAACAGATGGAAGATGCGCTGCAGGCTTATCCTATGATTGTGCGTTGCCATCGAGCCTTCATGGTCAATCTCGGCCAGGTGGAACAAATCTCCTCCAATTCCCGTGCCATGCAGCTCATCATGCGTCATAGTCACGATGCCATCCCCGTTTCACGCAGCAATGTCAGCAAACTGAAGGAGCTGCTGGGATAGTAACGATTTGACAGTCCGGCGGACAGTCATACATCACTCTGGCATGATTGGTGCGAATGAGTTTGCTTTCGAGACACTGGCCGGTTTCACGATTGATGGTATCACGAAAAACCTCACCGTTGCGATAAACCACGCCATTCTCACGTGAGAAATATTCGTTCTCGGCATGAATGTGGAAGGTGTGTGGCTGTTGCTCTGCGGCATGCAGCTCGCCACACAGATACTCGTCATCCACCCAAAGCCGAAGCTGATAGGTGTTGGTGGTATCATTCCTGAAACGATAATCGATGTAGTTGTACGATATGCTGGTGCCCGTTCCGAAAGGAATCTGACGGCCGAAGTCGGGAAACAGATCCAGCCCGTCGTGGTGATGATGCTCCGTAATGGTCAGTTCGCTGTGCAATACAAGCCAGTGAATCAAGTTCGACAGCTGGCACATTCCTCCACCAATGCCCTGTGAGGGCTGCCCCTTAGCGATGGTCAGCCCCTCTTTGTAACCCTTTCGTTTGGTGGTTCGCCCGATGAGTTTCCATACTGAGAACGTCTCGTCAGGATGAATCAGCAACCCGTCGATATGTTTTACGGCCAGAGCCAGGTTCGTCGCTTTGTTCTCCTGCAACTGCATGTTGACATTGCCCAGTCGGCGACGAATAAGAGAATTGTGGCGATAGACGGTAACAGGCAAGGATGTCTCAGACCGCTCCGAGGCGAAATGAGTCTTATGTAGCAAATCCTGAAGATGGCGTTTCAGGATTCCCTTCTCCATCGACAGACGATAGGTAAAAGGCGATATCTCACAAAACAGTTTCCGTTTCATATCCTTCGAATTCTACATTTTAGGGTGAGGTTCACTTCACTTTGATGCACATCTTCGTGAGGTCGTCAATTCAGCTGCAAAGATACGGACTATTCTTGAAATGAGCAAATTTGCTGCTCAAAACATTTATGACAGAATACAGCCTGCAAATAAATTTTTGGAGGCTCCAAAAAAAATTTTGGAGCCTCCAAAATAAAATTTGCAGGCTCCAAAAAACTATTTCAAAGGTATCGTTTACTCAAAGAACCATGTATCGGGAACTTCCACACGCTCTTTCATCCATGGGACAGTGACTTCGACGGCAATGATCTTCGGAGCCTCACCCTTCTTCGGGAACCTGATGGTCTGCACGCCCTCTTCCAGGTTGTCGCCTCTGCCATTCACATCCACGGAGACATTGTTGGTCGTAGGATCCCATCCGGTAACCTCAAATCTATCCAGTTCGAGATCCTTGTCGATTGTTCCACCGTTCCAGCCGGTGTTCAGCATCGTAGAGGGATTGTAGTGGTCCTTCTTCGTCCATTGTTTATCACCGATGGTCAGTGTGAAGTCAATTGTACCGCCTGCTGCACGGATAATGGCATTCTGAGGCAGATTCACTACAGTACTGTCAGACGGCAGTACGGCTTCAAGGCTGGGATAGATGTAGGTGATATGCTTGCGGTTCACCACATCAACCACTACATCATTAAAGTCGAAGTCGTCGGTGTCACCCAGGTCTTCCATCATATAGCGCTTTCCAACCTCTTGGATAACCTCTTCTACACGCTTCGTGGGAGGAACGGGGTTGCCGTATACCATGAACACGAGATCCTCAAAGTCTCTGTCACTGCCACTGATGGTTTTATCCTCACATCCAATGATGGTCACCTCGTTTCCTTCAGGAAGATTCTGGGGCTTGACCGCATCCTGCAGGTCAATCATCCAGTTGTTAAGCGAGGTTGAATAGCTGGGCTGATCAGCATTTTGGTTCGATCCGTTCATGAAATTCAAGTAATGATCATGATTCGTCCAGACTTTCAGATAGAAGTACATATCCAAATCCTTAGTGGCAATGTTGTAAGTATAGGAGGGAGCGTACACTTCGTAAGGACCACTTCCTCTACGCATACCCTCCTGGCCAATACCCGGTGTACTCCAGTTGGTGGTACCCACTTTTCTGAATTGGAAGTCATCGCCTTTCGTCCAGATCTTCTTATGGCCAAGGCCGTCGACCCACATCCACAACTCCCAGTAATAAGAGGCACAGCCCTGGAAGATGGGAACGATGGTAAATGAGTTGCCAGTAGTCTTCATGGTGAAAGCCCTGCCAAGGGGTGTATTGTTGGTTCCCTTCGGCAGATTGTCCCATACATACTGAATCACTTCCTTTTCAATAGACATATGGCCTAGCGCAGGATCGTTGAAAGTAGCATTGTCAGCACGAGTGACACGTGCAGGAGCACCAGAAGAGGGCAGACTGATTGAGGGCGTCATAGTGGTAGCGAAGTCCCACGTCTGGTTCGGATCAATAGCGCCATACTTCTTGACGAAGTTAGCTGCATACTCAGCTTCCACCTGTTTTGCAGCGGCGTTGCTGTCATAAAGGTTGTCTTTGGAACAAGACACAAAGGCAAGGCCTATCATGGCCATGCAACCCATCAAAATAGAATTCTTTACTTTCATTTTAATGATATTTTTTTGACATTTTTAATATGATGCTGCAAAATTACAACAAATTTAATGTTTCTCGGCATGATTGTCTGTTAATTTATCATAAACGCCTCCACAAATAAACAAAGAACAATCCAATGTATGGAATTTCAGGACTTCCAATCGACCAAAATGACTATAAGGGTAAACCAGCAGAGAAGGAACGTTGTACGTTTTCGTTGCGGTTGCCTGCGATGATTTCGGCACGGATGGTTTCGTGGAAGAGGTCGACGGTGATGCGGTAGCGGCCTTCCTGGTAGACATGCCACTTGGTGTCGTCGCCACCCTGCCGGAACTGCGTCGAGGTGAGGATGTCCTCGTCCTGACTGTACGGATGCAACTCCCGTGGCCCCCACGTCATCTGTCCCTCCAGCTTGAAACGGTCAGGCTCCACCACGTCGAAATGGCCCAGCCAGCCCTCCCACGTGAAGACGTAGGGGTTGTCGTGACTGCGGGTGAAAGGCAGCATGTTGTCACGATTCCATTCCACATTGTTGGCCCCGTTGGTGATGGCGCTGCCGGCAATGAGCAGCTCGTTCCAGGGCAGCAGCAGCTCGCCCGTCACGGTGCGCTTGCCGGTATCGACGACGAAGCGGTAGGTGTCTTCCTGAAACGACACATACCATCCCTCGCGGTTGGCATCGGTGGTCAGCACGTAGGTGAGACCGTAGTTGACAAGGTAGGAGTCGGCCTGCTGGGGTGTGAGATACTGCGTGCCGGCAGTGGGCGTGGCGGTGGTCATGATCTTCAGCTCGCCGTCGTTTAATGGGCCGGTATAGGTAAACTTACCATCAGGACGGCGCGTCAGCTGCACGGTTGTGCCGTCGGGCACGGCGCTGCCTGTGGCCCAGAGGGCGTCTTGCGCGACTACGTTGCTAAATGATAAATGATAAATAAAAAATGATAAGCTCAGGCGGAGTATGGTTGATTTTTTCATTGGAGCACAATTTTTTTGCCGTTAACGATATAGATGCCCTTTGATGTGGAAGACTGGATACGACGTCCTTGCAGGTCGTACACATTATTATTTATCAGTTGTCCTTTATCATTTAGCGTAGCGTCGTTGATGCCCTGCGCTGTCTGACTGATGGCAATCACTATCGGTTTGCTGCACGAGGTGGTGGGGACGTTGACGGTGACATTGCCTGATGGCTCGTCGTAGCTCCAGTCGCTGGTGGGCTGGCCGTTGACAGTGGCTAATGCGGGGGCTGTGTTCACACCGAGGAACACCACCTGATAGGAGCGCTCTTCGGGCTGGCCCTCGAAGGAGCCTGCTGCTGCGTCAATGGTGAGTTCGCGGCCGTCGGCTGTCGACGAGCTTGAGAACTCGGTCATGGTATAGGCGCCGTCGATATAGGCTTGCGTGTCGCCCTCGTCTTCGTAGAGGTGAGAGGTGTGAAGTGTGTGGTGGGAAGAGGGTGTCACCATCAGTATCAACTCGTCCGGACGGGTCTTGAGGTTGCTGACGGGCGGGTTGCAGGGGATTACTGCTCCAGCCTTGATGAACCAGGGAATCTCCTCGGGCAGGTAGTTGCGGCTGACGACCTGATTGCCGCTGACCAGCTGCTGCTGGCACACATCGTACCACTGGCCCTCAGGCAGCCACGTCTGATGCCAGGTGGTGCCGTCGGCTTCTGCTGCGGTGACGATGGGCGAGACGAGGATATTGTCGCCAAACATATACTCACCTTCACGGCGATAGGCCTCGTTCTCCTCAGGCCACTCGTAATAGAGCGGACGGCAGATGCTGATACCCGTGTCGTAGGCCTGGCGGGCAGCGGTGTAGATATAGGGCATGAGCTGATAGCGCAGGTTACACACATCGAGCAGCAGCGGGAAGTTGTCGTATTTCCAGATGCGGCGCTCGTTGCCTGCCTGGCTGGCTCCGTGAGTGCGGAAGATGGGCGAGAAGGCGCCATACTGCAGCCATCGCAGCATCAGCTCGGGGTTCTTGTCGCCTATCTGCAGGTGTCCGCCAATGTCGTGTCCCCAGTAGCCGAAGCACACGTTGGAGGCTGTGGCGGTGAAATAAGGCTGGAAGGCCAGCGAACCGAAGGTGCCGTAGGTGTCGCCAGAGAAGCCGATGGGATAGCGATGGCTGCCCAGTCCGCCCCATCGGTGGAAGATAAAGGGTCGACGGTCAGTACGGTTCAGGCGCATGTCATTGTAGAAGACGTGGTTGCACCAGAATGTCTCTCCAAGGCCGTCGGTATAGTTGCTGGTGAGGTTCTGCTGCCAGTCAAGCCACCAGAAATCCACGCCCTGCTTCTCTCGCTCGCGAATGATATACTGGAACATGGCGCGATAGAAAGTAGGATCCTCCAATTTCCAGGGCACACGTCCATTCTCGCTGAGTCCTGTAGCAGCGCTAATCTCTCCATAATGGTCCTCATAGCTGGCCACACCGTCGGCAGGGTGCAGGTTGAGCGCCACCTTCAGCCCTTGGTTGTGCATCCAGTTGAGCAGGCCCTCAGGGTTGGGTATGAGGCTTTTGTTCCACGTCCATCCCGTCCAGCCGTCCAGATGCCAGTCCATATCCATAATCATCACGTCGATGGGAATGTTGTTGCGTCGTATCTCGTTGGCCAGGTTCAGGAAGTCCTGCTGTGAGTAGCGCTGATACTTGCTGTACCAATAGCCCAAGGCATAGAGCGGCGGCATAGGCTGCCGTCCTGCAATCTTTATGTAGTCGCCAATGGCGCCCTTATAGTCGTGTCCATAGCCCATGAAATACCAGTCATAGGCGTTTTTGTCGACCGGCTCAGCCAGCCAGTCAATGCCGTCCACCTGCCCATCGAAGGCAAAGGTGGTAGAGCCGTCGCCACGTTTGGTCTTGGGTGACTCGTCGATGACAGCCCATCCGGCACGCGAGATGATACCATTCTCCATATCGGAGCGATAGTTGTCGCCGCTGCCACCGTCGAGAGTGCGCCGTGTACCCTTCAGATTGAGGGCATCCTCCTTGCCAGGATACCAGACCACATCATGGCCATTCAGCGGCATAGTGATGCTGAGGTTGTTGGGCGACTTCATCATCGGACTGATGGTGGAGCCCACTTTGTAGCGCAAGGTCAGCGCCTCGGTCTCGATATAGAGATAGCCGTCCTCCTCGCGGGTGGAAAAAGAGGGTACGGGCAGGTTGCGGTTGACGACGGCAAACGTGGCCCTGTCTTCAAAGTTCTGCCTCGTGCTCCACTGAATGCGTATCATCTGTGGAGTGAGAACGGTGAAACGGGCCCGTCCCGAGGTCACAACAGCCTCGGGACGGGCCTGCGGATTGATGGTTGCCTCGTCTGCCGACAGCTGCGCAAAGGCGGCTGTCAGCAACGATAGCAATAAAAGGATTTTCTTCATCTTACTTGATGACTTTGATCTAAAGATCGTGCTTTATTCTCACTTAATCACGACCTTTCGGCCATTGATGATGTAAAGACCCTTCTGAGCATGTTTTACACGTTGGCCATTGAGGTTGTAAGTGGAAGAGGAGAGAGAAGAGAGAATAGAGGAGGGTGATGCAATGCCAGTGGTGATGCCTGTGTTGTAGAGCACGGGATGACCACCGGTCTCTGCGCTGAGGAACCAGATGCCAGGAGCTGCCTCGCTCAAAGCCTTGAAGATGGTGCCATTGGTGAAGTCCTCGATGGGGCTTGAAGGCAGTGCAGGCCAGTTGGTGACGGGGTCGAAGCAGTTGGTAATCTGGATGTTGTTGCCACGGGCAAAGGACTCGCCGTTGACAACTATGCCCATGTTATAGCAGTTGGTGGTGACGGCATCGTTGCCAAACCATCCAGAAAGACCGCCAGCCTCCCAGCCAGAGGTGATAGTGCCAGTGTTGTAACAGTTGACAACCGTCAGTTTCAGTTCGCCAGAAGTATTGCAACCCACGATGGCACCAGCGTTCTGGTCGACAGTCTCCACGTCGGCTTCATTGCCCAGCTGCTCTAACTGTACGGCACCATTGCCGCTGGCATGACCTACGAAAGCACCTGTAAACTTCTTACCCTTGAACGAGCAGGTGGCGTCGATGGTGATGTTCTTGACAACTGCTCCTGCGGTAATGTCACGGATAAGGCCCACGTTGTCCTCTTCAGGCATATCCATAACAAGGTTCTTGATGATGTGTGTCTGTCCGTCAAGGGTGCCACTGAAGGCCTTGCCGTCAAAGCCAATGCCAGGGAAGTAAACATTGAGCATATCGATATCGGCAGTAAGCAACGCGTTGGCCTGCTGGTCGACTATGGTGGCATAGTTGGCAAACCAGTTGAGGTGTTTTGTATTGCCCAGTTCAAAATAACCCTCAGCGTTAGCTGTAAGGTAGTCGGGCTGCAGGGCATCGCAGTTCTTGCAGAAACCCCAGTCGTTGAAATTGTGCTCTGCCACAACGCTACCCTCGGTGTTTGAGAAGGTCACTACGCCTCCCTCGACAGGAGTGATACCGTCACACTGCAGGTTGCCGTTGGCATAGACCACGTCAGTGCCGAAGGGCATGGGATGATTCTCGGTGCCGATCTTTTGGAACCATACGACATTCTCGCTGCTATTGCCATTGAGTTTGTAGCAGAACTCGCCACTTTGCATCTCAGCCTCGGTAAAGGCTGTTCCCTGCTGGCCTTCTATCTGCCACATATTTTGGCCTTTCACCTCGTCCTTACGCCAGAGTGCAGCGCCGTTGATGTTGGAGGCTGTGCTCCAGCAGTTCCTTATAATAGACTCGTTGGCACCCATCCAAGCGCAGATGCCTGCGTTCTCATGGCTGCCAGTAATGCTGCCCATGTTGTAGCAGTTTTCGATAGTCACTTTGCGCTCAGAGCAGCCCACGATGCCTGCGCTGTTCTGTGCAGAGCCTATGATGTCGGCCTCATTGCCGCAATTGCGCACGATGACGCCATCGCCCCATACATGGCCAAGGATGCCGGCAGTGAAGGCGGTACCTTGCATGACGCAGGATTTGTCGATGATAATGTTCTCAATAACAGCACCACCCACAGCCTGACCAAAGAGGGCCTGGTTCTGTTTGTCAGCACTGGTAACGAGGTTGAGGATGCGGTGTCCCTGACCGTTGAAGTGTCCCTTATAGTCCTTGTTGTCCTGACCAATGGGTGTAAAATCAAGATCAGTCATGTCAATGTCGGCAGTTAGCAGGGCATTGATGGCACCTTCGCCCTTGATATTAACAAGATAGGCAAACCAGTTGAGCTGGGCACCGTTGGCAATGTTGAAGAAGCCATTTTCATCGGCTGTCAGAAAATCTTCCTGCCACTTGCCACAAACAGTGCAGAAACCTCCATCAAAGACATGGTCGTCGACACTGCTACCCGAATGGTTTGAGAAAGTCAGATCAGAGCCTTCCTTCGGGGTGATACCGTCGCATTGCAGGACACCGTTGGCATAGACCTGAGCATGAGAGGGCAAGAAGGTAGGCTGTGTGTCCTTATTGTCACCTTCCAGGTTTTGGCGCCACACGCCAGCATCCTGATTGCCGTTGAGGGCATATGCCAACTTGCCTGAGGCAAGATCGCCGTCGGCAATGACCGTTGCGCCTTGATCGGCATAGAGATGGAAGATGCGCTCAGCGGTGATACCAGAACCGTTGCGCCAGAGTGAGCTGCCTCCGTCTTGACCATTGAGCACCTTGCCCGTGTTCCAGAAACCTTTTACCTCCACGCTGCCGTGGCCGCCAAACCATCCAGTGATAATGGCACTCTCCCAGCCACCCTTGATGTCACCTGTGTTGTAGCAGTCGAGGATGCGAGTGGCAGGACCACCGTTCATTACTACGCCGATAATGGCACAGCAGTTAGCACCTGTTCCCTCGACGTAGCCCTCATGGCCCACGTTCTGCAGCTCTACCCATCCTGAGCCGTCGCTGGCTCCGATGATGCCGCCAATCATGCTGCCACCCTTGACTTCGTTTCCTGCGCCGGCAACAAGGTTCTTGATAACACAGCCGCCATTGACAACACCGAAGATGCCAATTTTGTCGCCACCCTCAATCTTCAGGTTATCGATAACGTGGTAGTTGCCATTAAAGGTGCCTGTGTAGCGGTGGTCGTTGTCACCGATAGGCGTCCACGTCTTGCCGGTCATGTCGATGTCGGCAGTGAGTTCGGCGTTGGCAGCAGTTTCTGCCTCGCCATCGATGCCATTCACTATTTTGGCAAACTCAATAAGCTGGTCGGCGTTGCCAATCTGGTAGACGCCATCAGCGTTTTTGTCCAGCGCCCAGGCACTAGTGCTTGTCAGGCAGCAGAGCGCCCATGCAAGCAGTGATGTAAATTTCTTGTTCATAAAAAGTTGTTGTTTAGTTAATGAGGAATTTAGTTTCTTACTTTCATCATAGCATGATTGCCGCGTTGCCAGGCTGAATACTGCACACGACCGTTCTTTACGTAGCCAATGCGCAGGGTACGTTCAGGCTCAGGCATCTGTCCCTCAACAGGAGTCATTGTTACAGTGAGTTGACGCTTGTTGAGCTGTGCTGTGAGGGTTGAGAGACGGTAGTAGCCCTGACGGTAGCCAAAGCCGTCGCCCTCATCCTCGTAAAGAATGCCCTCTGCCTTACCTTCTCCATCGAGGCAGATGAACAGCGTAAGGGAGTCGGTGCGTAATTCGGCAGTGCTTTGTGCCAGCTGGGCCATAGGGATGATAGAGCCAGGACGCTGGCGCAGCTCGGCCTGGTGTGGGTCGTCACCAAGTGACGACAGACTAGATAGGTCGAGGATTTGCCAGGAACCGTAATGGGGCTGGGCAACGTTCTTGGCCCAACGGGGAGTAACCATCAAGTCGCCACCAAAGAGGAAAGCCTGCTCCTCGCTACGCAGGGTGCGGTCTTTGGGGTCGGCCATGAAGAGAGGACGCATGACGGGCATACCGTCGACGCTGGCCTCGCGGAAAGCCGTGTAGACATAAGGCATGAGCAGATAACGGCGCTCAATGGCTGTGCGGCAGCTGTTCAGCACCTCTTCGCCAAAGGCCCAAGGCTCTTGGTCAACGCTGCCGTCGATGGTATGGTTACGTACGAAGGGGAAGAATACCCCCATCGCCGTCCACTGTGCCAGCAGCTCGGCGTTGGCGTTTTCGCAGAAGCCGCCGATGTCAGGGCCGTTGAAAGGCTGACCGCTCAGTCCGAGTGTCAGCGACATGGGTACGCTGAGCTTCATCTGTTCTACAGACGAGAGGTTATCACCAGTCCATGTGGCAGCATAGCGATGACCACCTAAGAAGTTAGAGCGTGACAGGATGAAGGGGCGCTTCTGTGGATTGGCCAGCAGGAGACCCTGACGGCTAGCACGCACCATGTTCAGGCCGAAGATGTTGTGGAAACGGAGGTGGCTGTTTCCGACGGGAAAACCGACGGAAACACTATTAGCGCTGCCGTGCTGGTTGTCAATAGGCATGGTGCCACCAGGACCACCGAAGACCGACGGTTCGTTCATGTCGTTCCACACACCGTCGATGCCTGTAGACATATAGTCCTTATAGAGCGTGGCCCACCAAGTGCGCACCTCTTCACGAGTGAAGTCGGGGAAATGGCAGGGGCCGGGCCAGACATTACCCACATAGGGTTTACCCTCGTTATCCTTTACCCAGTAATCGCCTGCGCTACCTTGATCATCAACGAAATATCCGGGTTCCACCTTTACGCCAGGGTCAATCATATAGACGGTCTTGAAGTTCCTCAGGTGCAGATAGTCGTTCAAGCCTTTAGGATCGGAGAACTCCTTCGGGTGGAAGGTGAAGATCTTATAGCTATCCATGTAGTGGATGTCCATCCAAATAACGTCGGACGGGATGCGATGCTGGCGTAGCAGATCGGCAATCTCTTTTACACGCGTGTCAGGATGATAGCTGAAACGGCACTGCTGATAGCCTAAAGCCCATAGTGGCGGAAGCTCCATCGTCCCAGTCAGCTTGACTAAAGCCTGCATAACTGCCTGAGGACTCTCGCGCTCGATGATGACCACGCGGAAGGCCGGGCCCTCGCTGTCGAAGATGACATCATCGGAGGTGGTGATGGTCTGTTTCCAAGTGTTGTCGGCAATGATGCCAAAGGCTGTGCCGTCGGGACGCAGCCCCATCACCCAGGGATGACTCTGATAGAGATGTGAGCCGTCATCGACACCGTAAGCCGGCGTGTCAACGTTCCAAAGGCTGATCGTGCAACCATTACGACGCAAGGGTCCCGTCACCTCGCCAGTGCCGTAGAGGTCGACGTCCTTGCCCACATGAATGGTGGCGATGCTATGGCCATCGGCGCTCTGGGTGAAAACTGGGATGAGGGGTGAGAGGTGAGAGGTGAGAGGTGAGAGGGGTGTTAGTTCATGCACAAAGATAGGCGAAGGCTGATGCTGAGTAGCATCGTAGTCCTTGGGATAGAATACTGCGACGCTGTCAGTCGTAAGGAAAGCAGTCTGAGCCATCGCTTTCACGGCGATGGCCAGACCAAAACATAGAAAACCCTTTCTCAGTGTCATCCTTAACTAACAATTACTAACTAACCTTACTTTATTATCTTTTTGACTGTTCCGTCGCTTTGACGAATGATGGTCAGACCACGATGTGTGCTGCCGACGTGAATACCGCTGAGCGTATATACGCCTTCAGTCATCTTGCTAACAGATACGGTCTCAATAGCATTCTCTTCTCCATTCACATATTGTCCATCCATCAGGATAACAATACCATGAGTAGCGTCAAGCACGGGATGCTCGTCGGTACCAAGCGTCTGGTAGAAGACTGTGCTGCCAGCGCCTTCATTCAGGTCATAGCACAGCTTGCCACTGGCCACGTCGTCGAATTCGGCAGCCTGTACCTGTGTTCCTGCCACCTCGAAGCAGTTGACGAAGCGTGTATCGCCATCGCCACCATTGTAACGGGCGAAGGTGCGGATGCCGTCAACAGACTCTGGAGCCACCATACCGCTGTTGTAGCAGTTGACGACCTCGAAATTATCACCTAACCATCCTGAGATGGCGCCACACTCACGCTGTCCGATGATGTCGCCAGTGTTGTAGCAGTTGATGATGCGTACGGTTGCCTCGCTGCGGTCGTTGACGCCCAGAACACCTGCTCCATTGGGGCCGTCGGCACCAACATTGACCAAAGCCTCGTTGCCACAGTTCTCAATAGTGAGTGTACCCTTTCCGGTGGAAGCGCCGACGATGCCGGCCGACCAGCCGATGGAGTAGATTTCGCAGGTGTTGTCAACGATGAGGTTCTTGACGGTAGAGCCAGCCTGTATGAAGCCGATGAAGCCCTTGTTGCCTGACAGCACGTCGATAAGCATATTCGAAACCTTGTGGCCATGACCGTCGAAGCATCCGTTGAAGGGACGCTTCACGTCCTGCCTGATGGGGTTGCCTTCTTCGTTCACCTCACCAGTCTCCTCGTCGTAGCGTGTGCCGATACCTTCGAAGTCGTTGATGCCCTTCAGGTCGATATCTTCCACCATGTCGACGGCGATGTAGCGTGTCTCTGCGCCGCTGTTCACAGCATTGGCCAGATCCATGAGTTGCTGGGCGTTGCGGATGATGCGTGCACCACAAACCGAGCAGATGTCATCGGCATACTGGTGGTCGTCACGCACGACGCTGCCCTGCGTATTACTATAGGTGATGTCGGGTTTCATCGTGCCGTCACAGTATTCGCCACCGTTGGCATAGACCATAGCGTGGTCAGCGAAGGGAACAGGATATACGTCCTGACCCAGATTCTGACGCCAGGCATCGGTGCCAGCACCCTTGTTGATGAGGAAGCAGAGCTCGCCAGTGGCCAGCGTCTCCTGTGCCACCATCGTGGCAGCATCGTCATTGTAGAGTACGTTATCGGTGAAATAGCAGTTGATGCGGTTGTCGACATGGCGGGCCAACAGCGTTGAGTTGCCTGTGAGAATCATCTCGCGGGCTGCCACATAGCAGTTTTCAATCTTGGTCTCTACAGAGCCGTGGGCATAGCCGATGATGGCAGCACTGCCCTCACTCTCAGGAGCAACCATTGAACCGACAAAGGCACAGTTGCGGAAGGTAGCCCATTCATGGCAAACGGCAAAGAAACCTCCGTCGGTAGCATCTCCGGCAAAGCTACCTGTGATGTCGACATCGACGATGATGTTCTCAAAGGTACTGGTGCCGCGGCTGGTGAAGCCCAGGCCGCCGATGAAGCGTTGGGTGCTCTCAATGGCACCTTTCACCACGAGGTTGCGGATGTTGGCATCACGCACCACCTTGAAGAGTGCCACACCGTCATAGCTCACGTTATAGTTGATGGTAATGGTGTGTCCCTGACCGTCGAAGGTGCCGCCCTCGAAAGCCATCTTGTCGTCGTTCTCGTTGGCAGAGTAAGCATCGCCGCCAATCATCACGTCCTGCTGGGTATAGGAAGTGAAATCGATGTCAGCGCCGAGGCGGGCGTTCACCTTCTTGTGCCCGTGATTCACCAGAGCGGCAAACCAAGCCAGGTCGTCGGGTGTGGTGAGGGTGTAGAAGCCGTCGTCGTGAGCGAGGTAGTCAACATCCACTTCGCCACAGACCGTACAGATGCCTTTGTTGAACTGGTGCGGGTCGCGGTTCGACTCGTTGCTGTTCGAGAACGTTGTATCGCCGCCCTTCGGGGTGCCGTCGCAGTTTAGGTCACCCACAGCATAGACCACACCGTGAGAAGCGAAGGGAACGGGGAAGGCATCGACGCCAAGGGTCTGATACCAGATGACATTTTCCGACTGTTTACCGTTGATGGTATAGGCCACGAGGCCGCTCTCTAAGTCAAGGGGATTGTCGCTGATGGCTTCGCCCTGGGCGCCGTAGCTGTCATAGTTGCCAGTGCCCTTACCGTTGCCATTACGCCATAGGTAGTTGGTGCCGTCAACGCCCGATACCCAGCCAGCATTGTAGCAGTTGGTAATCTCGCTGCCGTTGTCGCCAACCCATCCGCAGAGGGCTGCACTCTCGCGTGCTCCGGCCACGCCGCCTACATTGAAGCAGCGAATGAGTTTGATGCCGCACTGGCTACCCATGCTCACACCGATAATGCCGGCAGCGTTCTGCTCCTGAGCACCTACCATTCCGGCATTGCCGCAGTTCTCGAAGGTGACAGAGCCGCCGCCGTTAGTACCACCGGCAATGCCTCCTACGAAGCACTTGCCGTTGATTTCGCACAACTCGTCCATCACCACATTCTTAATAGACGCCCCGCCATTCAGCACGCCGAACAGACCCACATACTCCTGTTCAGGCAAGTTGATGTAGAGGTTGCTGATGATGTGCTCCTGACCGTCAAACGTTCCTTTGTAGGGCATGGCCACTGAGCCAATGGGGGTAAAGTCTTCCACTGGTGTCATATCGATATTGGCCGTCAGTACAGCATTGGCTGTCTGTTCGCCTCCTGCCACGATGGCCGAGAAGTCGACGAGGTCTTGAGCCGTTGCAATCTGATAGACGCCGTCCTGCTGCTCCAAGGCCTGAGCCCCAGTGCTCCACAATGCTCCCACGGCGCAGAGGAGCATGCTCAATAAATTCTTTTTCATAATTCAGTTAAGATTATTTAGTTGTTAATATTGCTGTTACAGTCTCGTTGAATAGGTCAACGGTGATGCGATAATGTCCTTCCTGTGTGATCGTCCACTTCGTGTCGCTGCCACCCGTGCGCAGGTGCTGCTCTTTCAGAATATCGGTATCCTGCACAAAAGGATGCAGGCTCTTCGGATTCCAGCGATCCTGGCCTTGAAACTTGAAGCTGCGGCCCTCCTCCACATCGGGATGATTCTTTAGCTCGCCCTCCCACGTCCAGATGAAGGGGTTGTCGAGGCTCTGTTGCATCAGCAACATCCTGCCTTCGCATTTCCAGCCCACCTCAGTGGCGCCTCCAGCAATGAACAACTCGCCCCAGGGTTGCACAATCTCGCCTTTGAGCACACGATTGCCTGCATGGACATGGAAGCGATAGCGGTCCTCACTAACCACCACCTGCCAAGCATTGCCAGGCTCGCTACTCTCAGTGTAGGCCAGTCCGTGATTGACAATGTTAGCGTCGGGCAGCAACGGATTCAAGAAGCGCGTATTGCGTCCAGCCTTGCGCTGCGTCTGCAAGCGCAGTTCGCCAGCCTTCAGCGAGCCGACGAACTTGAAGTCGCCGTCGGCCACTTTCTCCAGTTTTTGTGCACCGCCTGGAACGGCCGTACCCACTGCCCACAACTCCTGCGCCACTGCGTGGCTAAATGATAAATGACAAATGATAAATGACAAAATGACCAGACACTTTCTGTTGACACTGCATTTCAAAATAGTTATCTGCATGACTATTGGTTTCGTTAAGGTTGTTTTCAATCATCAATTACTTCAGTTCCACCTTGATGGTTTTGCTGCACTCGGTGCTGGGCACATAGACGGTAACTTGGCGGCTCTGCTCATCGTAGTTCCACACGCCGTTGTTGCATTTTGTTCCGTTGATGCTTACCGATTGCGGACGCTCGGTACCAATGAACTCCACGGTATAGGCACGAGCTTCGGGCATCCCGTTAAAATGGCCCTTGCGCGGCTCAATGGTGAGGGTGTTGCCCTGATGGCGCATGATGGTCGTGGTGTATTCACCGTTCTTGTAAGCCTCGGTGTCGCCCTCGTCCTCATAGAGCGAGGCCTGTCCGTCAGCGCCAGGCACCACTTTAATGATGAGGCGATCGGGGCGTGTGTTCAGGTTGAGCATGGGCGGATTGTTGACGATGATGCTGCCAGCACGATAGAAATAGGGAATCTCCGGTTGGGTATAGCTGTCGGTGAAGGTGCGGTTGCCCTCCTTTACCTCCCCGCGGCACACGTCATACCAACGACCTTCAGGCAGCCAAGTGCGGCGGACGGTTTTGCCGTCCGCACCCGATGGGCTGACTACGGGTGCTACGAGGATGTCATCGCCAAACATGTACTCGTCTTCATAGAGATAGCTTTCGTTCTGCTCGGGCCATTCATAGTAGAGGGGACGACAGAGGCTGACACCCGTGTCGTAGGCCTGACGGCAGGCAGTGTAGATATATGGCATGAGGGCGTAGCGCAGCTTCACCGTCTCAAGTAGGAGGGGGAAGTTGTCGTACTTCCAGATACGGCGCTCAATGCCTGGCCAGTTGGTGGCGTGTGTACGGAAGATGGGCGTAAAGACGCCGTACTGCATCCAGCGCAGGTAAATCTCAGAATCGTTGCCACCCGTCTGCTGGTGTCCGCCCAGGTCATGACCCCAGTAGCCGAAACAAACGTTGGAGGCTGTTGCCGTGAAATAAGGTTGCCAAGCCAATGTGCCGTAAGTAGTAAACGAGTCGCCGGAGAAGCCGATGGGATAGCGATGGCTGCCTAGTCCACCCCAGCGGTGGAAGATGAGCGGACGGTGGTTGGGTCGGTTCAGGCGCATGTCGTTGTAGAAGACGTGGTTGCACCAGAAAGTTTCACCCAGCCCATCCACATACTTGCTGGTGAGGTTCTGCTGCCAGTCGAGCCACCAGAAGTCAACGCCCTGCTGCTCGCGGGCACGGATAATGCGGTTGAACATGTTGTGATAGAACTTTTTGTCGCTCAGGTTCCAGGGCACCACCTTCGTTGAGACAGGCAACCCCATGTCAGTACGCAGCTCGGTGAAGAAGTCCTCATCGTCATCAACGCCGTCAGCAGGATGCAGGTTAAGGCTCACTTTCAGACCATTGTGGTGCATCCAGTCAATAAGGCCCACAGGGTCAGGAATGGCAGTGCTGTCCCATGTCCAGCCCGTCCAGCCCTGTGTGTGCCAATCCATGTCGAAGATCATCACGTCCATGGGAATCTGGTTGCGCTTCACATCGTTCACGATCTCCATGAACTCATCGCTGGTGTAGCGCTGATACTTGCTATACCAGTAGCCCAAGACGTAGAGTGGAGGCATCGGCTGACGGCCTGCAATCTTGATGTAGTCGCCCAGCGCCTTCTTGTACTGATGACCGTAGCCCATGAAGTACCAGTCGATGGCCTGCTTGTCAACAGGTTCGGCCACCCAGTCGATGCCGTCCTGCTCACCCTCAAAGGCAAAGGTAGTGCTGCCGTCGCCGCGACGGGTAAGGGGTGACTCGTCAATGACGCTCCAGCCGGCACGTGACAGCAGACCGTTTTCCATCTCCTGACGCTTGTTATCACCTATCTGGCCGTCCAACGTACGTGTGGTGCCCTTCAGGTTCATGGCGTCGTCCTTTCCTGGATACCACACCACGGGTCTGCCATTCAGCTGCATACTGATGCTGAGCACCTGGTCGCCGCTCTCACCTCTCACCTCTCTCCTCTCTCCTCTAATCTCTCCACCTATTTTATATTTAAGAGTCAATGTGTTGGTTCTGATGTATAGATAACCATCCTTTTCTTCCTTTGTAAACTGAGGCACGGGCAGCCGACGGTTCACCACTGCAAACGTAGCACGGTCTTCAAACAATCCGCGCTCACTATATTGGATGCGAATCATCTCAGGAGTAAGCACGGTGAAACGAGCCTTGCCGGCAGTCACCACAGCGTCAGGATTTGCCACAGGATTATTTGGCTGTGCCCATAGCGTTGCCGTGCAGCCGAGGAACAAAAAGAGCAATAACTGAAGTTTTTTCATTTTCGATAGTCGTGATATTTGTTTTTTTCCGATGCAAAGGTAAGCCAATTCCCACGCCTACGCATATAAAATAAGAAATGTATAACCCATATCACGGTTATACAAAACGCAAATAGCTGATTCTTAACCTGTTTCAGATATCAGAATCAGCTATTTGTATCAATAATATCAATGGCCTAAATCTGCATGATGAGGCTCTCAAACTTGTCGTTGTCGGCCGTTGAGCGGTTTTTGATGCGTGTCTTGTAGGTGTTTACTGTGTGAACAGAATAGTCGAGGAACTTGGCGATGCGCTCGCTGTCGTTGATACCTAAGCGGATGAGGGCGAAGATGCGCATTTCGCTAGTCAGCGAATGATCGTTGGGCGGCATCTTGCGGTCGGCCTCCTCAAACAGCAGGTTGAAACGCTCCACGAAATGGGGGAACAACTTGAGGAAGGTCTCGTCGAATGACTCATACATGCTCTCACGCTCGCTATTCAGCGTCGACTGCTTCAAGGTATAGCGCAGATCATCATACTGCTTGGCGGTGATCTTGCGGTCGATGGCCAAATAGACCTTCTCCAGTTTCTCTATGAACTCGGCGTTGGAATAGAATGAGCGCCCTATATAGGCCGTCTTGATCTTGTCGGCCTCCATCAGTCGGTTGTTGGCCACCTGCAGCTCCTCCGCACGCGCAGCAATCTCTGCCCGTGCTTCGGTCAGTTTTTTGTTCTTTCGGTGGATGAACCAGTAGCTCCATAGTATGCCGAGCAGCAAGAGTATAAACAGCGCAGTGGTGGCAAAGAGCCAATTGCGCTGGCTGCGCACGGCGTCATAGCGGTCTTGTTCAATGATGGGCAGAATGTCGTTGATTTCCACTTTGCGCAGACGGCTGTTGTAGAAGTTCACATCTTCCAAAGCCTGATGCACATAGCGGCTGGCGCGCTCATAGTCGCCTCGCCGGTAGATGAGGCGCGACAAATGGTATAGAGCCGTAATCTCGCGTGTGGCCGACTCATTATCGGCAATGGCCGACTGCGCAAACTTCACGATGGCGTGGTCCTCATCGTTCTTCCAGATGTAAGCCCAGGCCATTTCGGCGTAGGTCATGGCCTTGATATGCAGGTCGGTAGAGTCGCTCATCTGCAGCACTTTGTCAAATGAAAACAGGGCATCGTCATACTTGTGGTCGCGCATCTGTAGCGAGCCAGTAAACGACCACCAGAGGGCTGTTCCCTGGGGCGTTATCTCACGTAGAGAATCCAAGTAGGCATTGCTCAGCGTAATATACTTCGTGTAGAAAGGCTCCTCGTGCACATAGTCGGCCATCGACCGCCACAGCCTTCCCTGCTGCTCGTAGTAGTCGCTCAGTAACTGGCCGGTGAGGTACTCGTGGTTGATGGAACCCAACACGTCGCGGGCCTCGCTGAGAATACCGGCGGAGATGAGCGAGAAAGCGATAGCGTTCTGCGACTCCACGATGCGGTCGGGGCGTTGCTGTGCCATGGCCCTGTCTAAACAGTCGTAGGCATAGTGACGGGCAGAATCGTAGCAGTAGCTTTTGTATTCGTTGTAAAGACTGTAGGCCAATTCATAGCCTTGGGTCGTACTGTCAGCAATGTCCAGTTGCCGTCTGAGCTTGTCAATGCGTGACAGCTTTTTCTGTTCAAACACGTCGCGCTGATCCAGACTTTTATCCAGACGTTCAAGCCAGTAGTCCTCATCATTACCTGCCAAACACTCTGACGAGAACAATGGCAGGAACAGAAAAAGAACACAATAGATGATATGCTTCATACGGTTTTTGTCCAAGATAATTCGGCGTAATATCAATAATGAGACAAAGATAGACAAAAACGTTTGAACAATCGCAAAATCAAATCATTTATTAACTTTTATTAAGTGCATGCAAATAAGTAACCTAGTAAAACTAAAGCCCGTGGGCGAAGAGTTCAAATTCGTAGATGCGGGTGGCATCGCCGGTGGTCTGCGTGGAGCCGACCACGAAGAGACGGACGAAACGGGCATCGGTGGGCGTGAAACGGCGGTCGGTGACATTGCTGCGGTTCTGGTCGAACATGTCAATGGTGGTCCATTCCTCGGTCTCGCTGCAACGTGTCTGCAGGAGGCAGGTGCGCGTGATGTAGGAGAAGTCCTCGGCACCGGCATGGAGCAGCCGCCAGCGGCTCACCTTCTGTATGCTGCCCAGGTCGAAGACAACGTAGTTGGGGGCAGGCGTGATGTCGCACCATTTTGTGTCCTCGTCGCCGTCAACAAGGTTGATTGCCAACTCGTTGTCGTTGCACTCGCCTGAGACAGCCACGATGCGGGCGGTTTTCAGGAGGTTGGTTTCTGAGGATTCCGGTGTTGCTAGCTCTTCTGAGGCATCTGCTATGACAGGCAGAGAGGCCTGGAAGAGGGGAGCGGCTGGCTGGAGGTCAGGCTCACAGTCTGATACTGTGGCTGCAAAGATGACGATATGCGGGTCGTTGGGTAGTTGCACCTCACAGGGCTGGTTGGGCAGGGGAATATCGATGCGGAACATGTAGGTGTACTCGTAGGGCTCATCGTCACCAGCGGAATGGCGGTGTGTGCCCACGTAGGCCACTTTCGCGTCCTTGAGGAATCCCTTGGTGTGGCCGTCATGTCCCCATTGGCCGATGAAGCCGGTGTAGTTGGGGATGGTAACGGTGGTTTCCTCCTTGCCCACCTTGAACGTGGCGATGCGGTCGCCCTTGGATGAGGCAGCGAGCAGGTGCAGATACCCCCCACCCGACCTCCCCCGTGAGGGGAGGGGAATTTCAGGAATGGTCCCTCCCCTCAATGGGAGGGGAATAGTCTGTCCCTTGCAACTCATGCCGTTGAGGCCGTCGGGCTCGCCAAAGCGGAAGGGAATGTCGCCGATGGTGATGCCTTCTGCTGGCAGGAGCTCGGCGGCATAGCTGTAGCCACTCTCGAAGTTGGCCTCCTGACGGAATGCGTTGTAGCTGAAGCAGCGGCGGTCGAAGGGAAGTTGGACGGTCGTTTGGTCGTTTAGTCGTTTGGTCGTTTGGGTGTTTGGCCTTAGCTTCAGTTTATAGGTCTTCACGCTGTAGGGCTTGATGGTGACGTTGAGCGAGTGGCTGTCGGCTGTGGCGGCGCCGATGGTCTTCTCTGTGCCGTCGGCCTCTACGGCCTGCGTGATAGGTGCGGCAAAGGTGAGGTGGGCGGTCTGTTCGGTCTTGCCGCTGAGCTCATAGACGCGTACCACATACTCGTCGCTGGCCTCGGCCTGCTTCATGCAGCGCACCAGCACATTGGCATTGTCGCTGCTGACGAAGGAGAACTCATGGCCCAGCTCGCCCCTATGCTTCGTGGCGAAGAACACCTTCGGACGGCTGTTGAGCAGCGTGGCCTGCTGCGAGGCCTGCACCTCGTCGAAGGCGCCCTGATGGCCCACGATGCTATAGGTGAACACGTGGTGGCCAAGGTCCTGCTGCTCCTGATAGACATAGTTGCCATTGGTCTTTGGCGTGTAGAGGAGCGAGAGACGCATAGTATGGTCGTTGGGCTTGTCCCAGCCGTAGCGCGAGTCGTTCATAATGGTCACGCCGTAGCGGCCGGAGGCATCGGTGAGATCTGTCCATCGATGGGCATAGACCTCGAACTGGTTGTCGCGGTTGTTGCCACGCTGCACGCTGCCGAGGCCGATGTCGTAAGTGGCTCGCTCATTGCTGACGTTCAACGGGAAGACGGCCTTCAGAAGGGCGTTGCTGGAGCGCCAGTCCACCTCGTTCTCGACGTCGATGCGTGCTGCCTGTTCACCCTCGTAGAGGTGGATGCGCTGCACGATGTCCGACCGGCCATACTTCTTCCTGACCACGATGGTCTTGCGTAGCGTACCATCCTCTACGGTCACCTCAGCCTGGTCATGAACGGGGACGGGAGCCTTGTCGAGGGTGCGTTTCAGAATCTCCCAAGCCGGCCAGTTGTAGGAGGGACAGTCGTCGAAGACAGCCAGGCCGATATGTTGGCCGTCGGCCACCAATTCCTTGTTGGCTCGCTTGTCGAAGAGAGAGACGATGTCGCCATATTCATCAACACGAAGACGGTAGATGGAATTCTCTATGGTGGTGACAGAGGTGAGAGGTGAGAGGTGAGAAGTGAGAGATGCGGGTCCATTCTTCAGACTGTAGACGGCAAGGCCAGAGGAGGGAAGGACGGCTTGGAAGAGGAGCAGGGTGTGCCCTTGTTCTTCCACGAGCTGCGAGGGAACGCGATTCCCTTTGGCATCGATGACCTGACAGCCCTTTCCTTTCCATCCATTCGGCAATTCCATCTTGCAAACGGTGGTGACAGGAAAGGCTTCATTGTTATAGACCACGATGGGCTGACCGCTGACGTTGGTGTCCATCTTGCGAACGATGGCGCTGACGCTATGGGTAAGCACGTCGGAGAAGGTCTTCAGGCTGAGCAATTCGTCATTCCAAGAGAACTCGTAGGCCCTCGGAATGCTGGTGCCCGTGAGGTCGTCGTGGAACTGATGCCAGATGACACGGCGCCAGGCCTCGGTGAGCTGCTGTCGCGGATAGTCGGCCGTGCCGAGCCAGTCGGCCATGACGGCAGCACGCTCTGCTGCATCGCCCAGATGCTCGTTCTGTCGGTTATAGAGTTTCATCGCTGCCTGCGAGGTGTAGCATCCGTTGCCGTGCAGGTCCATGGTGAGCTCGCCGTTGAAGAGAGGCAGCTCAGGGTGTTGGTCGAAAGGCAGATAGTCTTTGTACAGCTGGTCACTGGAGGCACTGATAATCTGTATGGGGCCATCGCCGCTGATGCCTTTCTCGACGGAACGTACAGAGGCGATGTTAGGTGAGCCGCCGATGTCGCCTGTGCCGTAGTAGCGGTAGACTTGGTTGAGGGGACTCTCGCCAATCTCTCGGATGAGCTGTTTGTTCTTCGACAAGTCCTCGTCCTTCCAGCGTTCACCATAGCCAAAGCCGTGGGCCATCATGATGCGACTGCCGTCGATACCCTGCCACAGGCCGATGGTGAAGGGGTAGCGTTTGTTGCCTTCATAGAAAGGCTGGCTGCGCCATCCGAGCTTCTGCGACGAGAAACCGATGAGTCCACAATGTGAAGCCAGCGTAGGCAGGGTGTAGCCAAAGCCGAAACAGTCGGGCAGGAACACGTCGGTACACTCCTTGTTGAACTCGTTGCGATAGAACGTCTGGCCGAGCAGGATATTGCGCAGCCACGACTCCGGCGAGCCAATGATGACCTCGTTGGCATCCCATCCGCTGCCAGTGAGATGCCAACGGCCGTTGGCCACATACTGCTTCATCTCATTGTAGAGTTCAGGATAATACTCCTTCATCCACGCATATTTCACGGCACCCTCGAAATTGAAGATGTAGTCGGGGTACTTTTTCAGCAGGAAGAGGTTTTGCGTCAGCGTGTTGCGTATGTGGTGGCGTATAGTAGTCTGTACGTCCCAATTCCACTGTGTATCCAAATGTGCGTCGGCCACCATGTAGGCCTTCATGGGTTTTTCCTGCGCGAACATCGCTACGCTAACCAATAACCCGGAAAGAATAACCAATAACCGTTTCATAACTCTTAATTCTTACAACTATTGAGCAGGTCGGCCTTACCGTCGGCCAGCAGTTTGAGGATGAGTTCGCCGAAGAGGGTGTTCTGCCAGGCAAACCAGGGACGGGTGTAACGAGTGGCATCGTCCTTGTGGAACGACTCGTGGATGAAGCCGGTGCCGGCATCGGTGCTCATCAGCATCTCTATGCAGTGTTTGATCTCGGCATCGTCGGTGCTGGTGAAGGCATACATCATGATAGACATGGGCCAGGGCATGTCATAGCCGACGTGAGGCCCGCCGATGCCCTCGCCAGCTGCTCCGCGGAAGAAGGAGGGGTTATCCTCCGACCACACAAAGCGGCGTGTGTTCTGGTAGATGGGGTCATGGATGTCAACATCGCCCAGATAGGCCATCGCCAGCAGCGAGGGCACATTGGCATCGTCCATCAGCAGATGGCTGCCGAAGCCGTCCACCTCGTAGGCGTAAATCTTTCCATACTTGGGATGCTCCACCACGGCGTACTTCTTCAGCGCCTGCTCCACCTCATCGGCCAAAGCCCTGCATTGGGCAGCGCGGTCAGGATCGTTGTTGACAATCTCGAGAATCTCGGCAGCCTTGCGCAGCGAGCTGACAGCCATGAAGTTGGAAGGCACGAGGAAGGGGAACACGGTGGCGTCGTCGCTGGGGCGGAAAGCCGAGGCGATAAGTCCGACGGGCTTGACAGGATGGCCCTTGCCGTCCCAGCCCACAGTGTCGAACTGTCGGTCGGTATTGCGACGGAAAGAATACCCACCCCCATCCCCTCCCGTGCGGGAGGGAAGCTTATGCTGCTGCTCGCGGAAAACCATCAGGATATTGTCAACAGCCTTGAGCCACTCATCGCCGAACACCGTGATGTCACCCGTCGTCTTCCAGTAGTGATAGGCCAGGCGGATGGGGTAACAGGATGAGTCAATCTCATACTTGCGTTCATGGATGCCAGGCTTCATGTCGGTATGGTCGCTCTTCCACTCGCCCACCTTGGTGGAATCCTGATAGAAGGCATTGGCATAGGGGTCGATGTTGATGCTCTTCAGCTGACGGAGGATGACACCGCGGATGAGACGGGCCAAGTTGGGATCGTCGTTGCAGAACTGTACGTATGGCCACACCTGAGCGCCAGAGTCACGTAGCCACATGGCAGCAATGTCGCCCGTATAGACGAAGGTGTCGTCATCGCCATTGGGCAACTTGGTGTAGTGCACTGTCGTTTCCAGTGTATTAGGGAAACAATTCTCAAACATCCACGCCAAATAGGGGTTGCCGCTGAGTTGCTGCTTCACCTTCTCAATTTTCTGGTCGATGAGCTGCGACTGGAAGAGACGCTGCTCCACGGGCGGTCGCTTCGACTGCCCCACAGGAATATTGACATCGGCCGTCATGCGGATATACTCAGCGCCAAAGGCCTGTGGTTTTTCATCGGGCGGCACCGTCTGCTCTTGGGCAGCCTTTGTTCCGCAAGCCACCATCAGTGCTGCGGCGGCCATGATAACAATCAGTCTTTTCATTGCTTCTATTTTTATTTCTTGAATACTTTGCAGATGGTGCCGTCCTCCTTGCGGATGATGTTGATGCCACTGAGCATACTGTCAACCTGTATACCGGAGAGGCTGTAGATGGCTTTGTCCATGGGCAGGACTCTTGCGCCGACGTCACGGATGCCGTTGACGTCCTCTGGTGTCTCCTCGCCATAGATATTCGTTAGTTTAAGATTGGCTTCACGCACACGTGCCTCGTCCATCTTCATCACTTCGCGGTCGTAGGTCATCAGACCGTTCACCTCTGTCTCCACGTCAGTGGTCTGCGTGTAGACAGCGGCACAGAAGGCTGCCTTGCCTCCATCCTGAGCTGTGGCGTCCTTTGCCATCATAGCGACGGCCTCTACATTCTGAACGTAGGAATCGGTGAGTTGCTTCTCGGTAGAGTAGTTCACGTAGGTGGTGGCGTTGTTCTCATACCAGCGATGATCAGTGATGTGACGGCCCAGTCCGCCAAACTCACCTAAAACGACGGGACGATTGGGGTCGTAAAGAAAAATATGCGGCGGACGGTCGTAGTCGTGCAAGTCGACAATATCGCCTACGCCCTGATAGTGATTGCCGCCGCTGGCAGCGTTGATGATGCGGGTATCATCGACTGAGCGTGTGAAGTCAACAATCTCAGAGGTCTTAAACTGTCCCCAGCTCTCGTTGAACGGTGTCCATACCACGATGGACGGGCTGTTGTAATGCTGTTCAATGATTTCCTTCCATTGATTCTTGAAAGTCTGCTCCACGGCAGTGGTGTGCCTTCCGGGATTAGTGCTCCATTCACGTGTGACCCAGGGCTCATCGCTGCGGCCCAAGGCTGGCATGTCCTGCCAAACGAGGACGCCAAGGCGGTCGCAGTGGTAGTACCAGCGTGCAGGCTCCACTTTCATGTGCTTGCGAATCATATTGAAGCCCCATTCCTTGGTCTTCTGTACGTCGAAAGCCAGTGCCTCGTCAGTAGGAGCGGTATAGAGGCCGTCAGGCCAATAGCCTTGGTCAAGGAGTCCGAAGTGGAACACGTCGCGGTTGTTCAGCTGCATACGCCATTCGCCGTTGTCAAGCTGACGGACGGAAATCTTTCTCATGGCGGCATAGCTCTCTATGCGGTCGCCACTGGCCAGCGACACCTCAAGGTCGTATAGCCACGGATTGGTAGGGCTCCACAGCTTGGCATTGGGTACACTCAGCTCGATGGCACTGCCAGTGGTGCCGTCTCCTTCGGCCACCGTCTGTCCCTTCAGCTTCAGCACTACGTGTACTGGCTCGTTCTCAGCAGATGAACCGCAGAGCGCTGTGACGAACAGTTTGCTGTTGTCAACGTCGGGCGTAGTGGTGATGCTGCTGATATATTTATTGTTGACAGGCTCAAGCCACACCGTCTGCCAGATGCCCGACACCTGCGTGTACCAGATGCTGCCTGCACCGCCAGGGTTGTAGCGTTGCTTGCCCAAAGGCTGCGTGGCCTCATCGGTATTATCGATGACCATCACTGCGAGGGTGTTCTCCCCTTCCTTCAGCTGCGAAGTAATGTTGAAGGAGAAGGCCCCGAAACCGCCGGTGTGATTGCCTACGAGATTGCCGTTGACATAGACACGGGCCTGATAGTCCACGGCGCCGAAGTTCAGCAGCACTTCGCGGCCTTGCCAGCCGGAGGGAATAGTAAAGGTGCGCTGATACCATAGGTAGTTGTTCTTGTCGAGCATACGCATCACACCCGACAGGCTCGATTCCACGGGGAAGGGCACGAGTATCTTGCCGTCCCATTCGGTGGGAATGGTTCGTTTCGTCGTGATGGCGTAATCCCACAGGCCGTTGAGATTCAGCCATTCGTCCCTGACCATCTGCGGACGAGGATATTCAGGCAGCGGCTGCCGGGGATTCACCTCTGCTGCCCAGCGGGTCTTGATCTTGAAGCCCTGCGGCTCCCATCCGTTATCGTTTTCGTTATCGTTTTCGTTTTCGTTATCGTTATCGTTATCGTTTTCGTTATCGTATTTATCCATCAGCACCTTCATCCAGTGACCGCCGATGACCGAGCGTGCACGGAATCCGCGAGCTTCGCCGCTGCCCGTCCAGTACCAGTCGCTCAACGGCCAGCGTGTGCGCGTCTCGTTGGCATATTTCCACACCAAGTCGGCAAACTTCAGGAACGTATCGTTGTCGCTGGCCATTGCAGCCGTCCACAGCACCCAGTCACTCTTCGTGTAGTTCTCACGGTTGTCGAGGGGCAGACCATAAGTATTCTGCTTGGTGAGATAGAACTTCATCTCACGCTCCAGCACCTGCTTCGGGAAGATATGGATGCCCCACAGCTTGTCCCACACAAGGTTATACTTCTGGCTCCATGAGCCACCGCGGTCAAAGGCCAGCTTGTAGTGGTCGCCGTCACGGGCGTCAATCTCCCACACCTGCGCCATCCTCTTGGCTATGTCCATGTATTTGGTATATAGGTCGTTGCGTCCGCGCATCTTGCACATCTCAGCATAAGCTGCAACACCCATGATAGCCTTGATGCTCAGGTTGGCGTTGTGTGCCCAATGGCCGGCGAAGTCGTCGGTGCAAAGCTGCGTGTCGGGGTCTTGGCCGTTGTTCACCAAGTAATTCACCCAGCGTGTGCAGATACTCCAGTAGGTGTTGATCCATTCCGTATTGCCCTCAATCTTGCAGATCATGGCGGCCAATGTCAGCATATTGCCACTCTCCTCAAGAGGCATGTCGCCGCCATATACCTGACCATTGGCGTGGGGATAGGTGCCGAGGTCGTGGGCGGCCCAGTCCTTATTCCATTTACCTGTGCGCTGATATTCGAATATCGACGTCATCATGCCTTTCTGCAACTCAGTATTATAGAGCAGGAAGAGCGGGGCGGAGGGATAGGTAAGGTCGACGGTGTTCACACAGCCATTGCTGTTGTTCTCCTTTGAGAAATAGAGCAGGCGTCCACCATCGTCCTGGAACAGCTTGTGGGCTGCCAACACCTGGCGGTAGCTGCCCGAAAGCAGCTCGGCGTATTTCACGTTGCCGGCAGCCATAGCATCGTCATAGATGGTTTTGTCCTGTTGGCGGCAGCGCTCCATGATGTCCTGATAGCCAGCGGCCAACTCATCGAAAGCTTGGAAGATCGTCTTGCCATTTCGTGCCCAGTAGCCCTTATAGTCCTTGTTGAAGTAGCGGATGTCCTTCACCTCGTCGTAGCCGATCATCATATAACTGGACGTCGGGGATTGCAAATCCCCTCCAACGGTGCCAAAGTCGTGGACATAGGCTAAGCTGGTCATGTTCGAAGGCGACTCGTTCTTCACCTCTCCAGTGTAGGCGGGCAATTTTCCTGTGCTCGTGAAAGTGCCTTCCATCACGGCGGTAGGCGCCACGCTCACTTGTCCGTTCTGTGCAGAGAGGTAGAGATAGCCCCAGTCGATGCAAATCAGGTCGCCTGCACGCCGCAGTACAGGCTGCTCCGTAGACCCCGCCTTGGCATACTGCACGCCATTCTCGATGACGATGCTGGCATCTACGGCCTGGGCGAGTTCATTCACGGTGAGACGCGGCGTGGTTGACACATAGAATTGCACCTCGTGCGCTTTTCCATCGGTGGGACGCACCTGATAGGAGATGTAGTTAATAGGTGTGGAGAGCAGGTCGAGGTCGCTGATGACCATCGGGGCGGTGAACACCACGTCAAGCTCCACTGGACCGCAAGTAAAAGTATAATAGGTAGAGGTGGCCATCACGTCGACACTCTTCTGCTGAGCCGTCAGCACCTCGGCACCTGACTGGTAGACATTCTCGAAAAGGCCGAAGTCGATGTAGGCACCACCCGTGGTATTGTGGCAGTGAGCGGCCAACACATTATCTCCCACCACTAATTTCTGCTTTTCCTCGGCGGTCAGTTGATGTGTCTCGCCCTGAATCCAGGTCTCACCCGTGCTGATGACCTTGGTGCCGTTGACATAGAGCTCGAACACATCGTCGTGCGAGAACTCTATCCACAGGTCTTTCTGCAGGTCATCGGCGGTGAGCGTCACCGTGCGGCGCACATAGATATCGCTGTTCGTGGCTGTCCATGCATTATGCACATTTGGATATTCGTTGGCAGTGCCCCATGCAGCCTTCTCCTCTTTCCAGCTGCTATCGTTGAAGCCGCGCTGCGTCCATGCCGTACCCGTCTGGAAGGTATGGCTCACTCGTCCTGTCCAGGAGTCGCCGCTGTCAGCCATCGGAGCGATGGGCTTCAGCAGGAACTGCTGGCCATTGCCCATCCAGCGGTAGTTATTCCCGTCTACGCGCAGCAGGCCCTCGACGGGCTTCTCAGCGTCGGTCCAGTGGCGCACGCTACCGTCGGTCAGTTTATCAAAGGGAGACCAGAACGAGAAATAGGGATCGTTTACCAGTAGCGGCACCGACGGCAGGCGCAGTGCCGATTTCTTGTACGGTTGGAACAAATCAGCCTCTCCTCCTTCGGATAAACTGGAGGGGGCTGCCGTTGTGTGAACGGCGAAGAGCAGCATGCAGGCTGCGACAAGAAGATTTTTTAGTTTCATCATATTTAGAGTGTTGTCTGTGTAATCGGACCATGTTTTCGAGTGCAAAAGTAGGAAAAAAATGACTAACACAGTGACAAATATCGGTCTAATAACGAAAAAAAACGTTCATACATGCCAATGGGGAAGTCTCTCGAAAAAAAAGTAACGTTATACACGAAAAAAACTAATATGACTTTTGAGAAAAACTCAAGTCGTTATCTCAAAAGTCATATTAGAATTTCCACGTCATGCCTACTCCTATTTTATGGAGTATTCCGCAAGGGGAAAGGCAAGCTATTTGCGGATATATTTCTTGCCGTTGATGATGTAAAGACCCTTAGCGGGATTCTTCACCTTCTGTCCCTGCAGATTGTAATAGTTTGCATTAACGTTATGATTAGCGTTCACATTGCTGATGCCCTGAAGTTCTTCGGAGGGTTTCTCAGTGCCGTAGTATGTGAGGCGGAAGTTGTCGAGCACCACCCAGTCACTGTTCTTCTCGCGGAATTTCTGCACCAGAATCATCAGGTCGCCTGTGGTCACTTGAACCAAGATACCCATCTTGTAGAGACCATTCTGGAAGTAGTCGCAAGCCTCGTTAATCCACATCGGGAACTCGCCTACATAAAGGTCCTCGCCGTTGGGGTCGTCAATCTGACGGATGGTGCCGTCGTCATTCATCACGGGCTGTCCGTCTTCGCCGATTTCGTCAATGCGGAAGCGTGTAGTGCTGCGATTGCCCAGTCCAGGGGCCTTGTTCACCTCGTCGAGGATATTGGGCAGCTCAACGCTGTTGTCGGTATTCATATCGACGAGCATGGCAGCACGCACGCGCTCTTCACCGGCAGTTTCGGAACGAATCTGATCCTGATGGTTGCCGTCGCGATAGAAGCCCTGCACGGAGATGCGGTACCAGCCGTTAGGCATATCGTAGAGGTTTTGGCTGAAGTCGAAATCGGCACTGTTCCAGCACTCGAATGCGAAGTCCACGTGATTGTCGTAGCGTCCCCAAACACTGCCATTGTTGAACTGGCTGACCCATGCTGAGATGTCCTCACGCTGGTTGAAGTTGGGTGACAGGATCTTGTAGGAGGCGTCCTGTGGTTTCTCGGCAGTTGCTGTGGCCAGTAACTCGTCGCGCTCAGCACGTGTCACCAGCTTCCATTGATTCTCGGGATTGTCGATGCCGTACATGTCGGTGTCGATATTTCCGTAGGTGCCAGGACGATAGCCGAGGAGCATACGCTCGCCAGTCTCGCCATTTTTCTCACCGTTAGCACGGGCGATAGCATAGACACCGTTCTTGCCCTCGACGGGTACGAACTCCCAAAGATTCTGGTGGGGTGTATCCATATAACCGCCATAGTTCAGCCAGTGCTCACCCTCGCCGTTCTGCAGGTGGGTATCAATCTTGAAGCCGCTGAAGGCCTCACCCTCTTCAGGATATTCCGTGCCGCTGACGAGTGTCACTTCTACGCCGGGGAAGCCCACGAAGGCATGTGCACCCCAGTCACCGCCACCGCAAAGGAAGCGCTGCAGTCCCACATTATAAATATAGAAGTCACCATCGGAGGGCGTAGCACCCTTGAAGACGTCGGCATGTTTGTCGGCAACTTTCTTACGGCGTTCCACACGCAGCTGGTTGAGTGCGTCGTGAATCTCGTTGGCAGCATTGGCATGTTCCAACACAGCCTTTGCATTGTCGATATAGGCAGCATCGACGCCAGCCTTCTCAGCAAAAGGAATGGTGGCAGCAAGGAACTGCAGAGGCTCCTGAACGCCACGCACGTCGTTCAGCGCATTACGCATGGCTTTAATGGCCTCGTTGAAGGTCTCGAGGTCGGTCTCGTTAGCGGCAGCCTGTGCAGCATTGAGGGCATTGACATAGAAGTCGGGCTTGACACCGCTGAAGGCTTCAGCCTCAGTCATTACGTTAGTATAGTCCTTGGCTGCAGCCAGGGCATCGCGCAGTTTCATCGAAGCAGCAGCAATGGCCGTGGCGTCGGTGCCGTTGAGGGCAGCCTGTGCCTCGCTGATGGCATTGGTCAGCACGGCTACGGTCAAGCCGTCATAAGCGGCAGCCTCGTCAAGGGCAGCCTGCAGGTTGGCTTTCACCTCGGTGAGGTCAATCTCATTGCCTAAGTAGGTAAGGGTGAAGTTGTCGAACACGAGCCAGTCGTCGTCGCCACCGCCAATCTTTTGCATACCGATGGTCAGGGTACCATCGCTAACCACCACCTTCACGGGGTCGTTCCAGTAACCGCCGAGGAAGAAGCAGTTGGAGGCACGGTCGAGGGCATTGCCAGGCACGCTATTGCCAGGGATATAGACGCCACCCTGTGGCACAGCATAAGAGTCGAGATCCTGCTCGGTGACACCGCTTTCAAGGATGGACTTGAACGGACGGCTGACGTCGTTGAGGAAGAAGAAGGCACGGATGACCTCTTCGCCAGCCTCGCGCTTGTTACCTACCTGTGTCTCTGAACCATCGCGGTAGAAACCCTGCAGCTTGAACTCGTAGGTGCCGTTGGGCAGGCCTGTGATGGTCTTTTTCAACTCAAATTTAGTTTTCTTCCAGCACTCCACAGCGCGGTTGGCATGAACGATGCCGTCGCCACCCTGAGCATAGACGCCTTCGCCCTCCTGAATAACATCCCACTTGTTGCGCTCGTCCTGATTGGCGAAGTCATGTCCGCCGATGAGCCAAGTGGCATCCTTCGGATTATTCTTCGTGGCTGTCATCATATCAGCCATGCGCTGGTCGTAGGTTACAAGTATCCACTCCATGTTGAAGCCAAAGTCATCAACCCAGCCCTCGTCGTTGGCATTCAGATAGTGCTGCTCGTTATCGGTGGAGATAGTGTAGACATTCTCCTTTCCAGAAACAGGCGCAAACTGCCAGAAGGTCTGAGGCTGGTCGGTGTCGAGATAGAAGGCGGGGTTGTCACCCAACTGCGGTCCGTTGATGCTGTGGTTGTGGCCAAATTTCGGATTGAGGCGATAGCCGCCCTCTCCCGATACAATCTCGATGTCGATGCCATAGGCACCCAGCTCGGCACGTGTAGTCCAGTAAGCTCCGTTGTCGATGTTGTTCTGCAACCACTTGCCCGTTTCTACCTGATACAGATAGAATGTACCTCCCTCTTCGGGCAGGGCATTGCCTGTCCAGGGAGATGTCTGCGCCTGTGTTGAGGCAAATGCCAGCAGGCTAAGTCCGAATAGTAAAAATCTTTTTCTCATAATAGTGTTAGTTGTTGTTTATAAGAATGTTATTTCTTTGCTATTTTACGTGCAAATCCTCCTTCTGAATGTTCAATCACAATGCCTTGCTGGTTGTGGTCACTCAAACGGAGACCTCCTAAGCTATAGGTGGCACGAGGCTGTCCCTGCAGAATGTCGGTATGTATGATGTGCGCAGCCTCTCCGAAAAGCGGGGCATTGGCCGTGACGGAGGGTGTACGGTTGCGAACGGTGGGCCATCCGTCCTTATCCCAGATAATCTGGTCGAGATACACTTTGCGCCCGCCGTCAGGGTCAGCAGCATCGAAACCGTGATAAAGCATCCAATACTGGTCAGCATCGTCCTGCACAATCTCTGAGTTATGACCAGGGCCTACCACCTTGTTACTCTTCTGCAACACCAGCATGAAGTTGTTCTCCAAGGCGGGCCTGCCACTCTTGTTGACATAGGGGCCCATCAGGTTCTCAGAGCGGGCCACCACAACGTGATAGGTGCTATTGAGACCTTCACAGCAGGTGCCGGCCGATCCGAAAAGATAGTAGTAGCCGTCTTTCTTGTAGATATAGGTACCCTCAGTCAATGTACCGGCTATCTGCACTTTCTCTGCACCAGGCTTCAGGCTTAGGCCGTCATCGCTAAGCTGGATGCCATAGATACCGCGAAAACTGCCCCAAAACAGGTACTTGCTACCATCCTCCTCTTCTATATAGAAAGGATCTATGCTGTTCTGCACGCCAATCTCGCTGGAGATAAAGAGCTTGCCCACATCAGTGAAAGGCCCTTGGGGACGTTCGGCGGTGGCCACTCCAATGCCACAGTCCCACTCGCCGCCCCAAGTAGACTTAGAGTAGTACATGACGTACTTGCCGTTGATATAGTTAATGTCGGGAGCCCAGATACGACCGTTGGGAACCATCTGCGGACGGGTGTTGTCTGTGAAGGCTGTCCCCACACGACGCCAGTCAACCAGGTTGTCTGAACGGTAGATTGGCACATTGGGAATGTTCTCTGTGGCGTAGAGGTAGAAATAGCCGTCGGCAGCCTTGATAACTGTCGGGTCTGGCAGGCTCTCGTCAATGACAGGATTGCTATACTGCTGTTGGGCTTCCGCCGAGTAGTTCGTTAGAAGCAGAAAAGCCAAAGTCAGAGCTGTTAGTGTTTTTGTTTTCATGAATGAGATTCGTGAATAAGTCGTTAGTGCGGTTTTTGCAGTGCAAAGTTCGGTAGAATAATGAATATGGCAGGAAAAATACCGTTCAAAAAACAAGAAAAACTGACAAAAGGGCCTGTCTGAGCGAAATAATTCTATTGAAATGCCGTGTGTGTCATTTTTTTTTCGTACTTTTGAGGCCAAATACTACACCAGACGAAGAACTGACAACGACATGCGGAAAAACATAAACAAAACCTTCAGGCTTTACACATTATTATATATGTGGCTCTTGGCAACCTGTCTGACGGGGGCTGTGCCGGCTGTTTTCAGCAATTATATGGCTGCCGACGGCCTGAGCGACAATAATGTGCTCTGTGGTCTGCGCGACAGATTCGGATTCATGTGGCTGGGCACAAACAATGGCTTGAATTGTTTTGACGGCGTGCAGAACACCGTCTACCGCAACATGATTGAGGGAAAGAGCGGCATTGAGAACAATACCATCACTGCGCTCTATGAACACGGCGACGATATCTGGTTTGGCGGTTCCTTCGGTCTCTATGTGTACGACAGACAGGCCAACCGTTTCAAGAGCTTCGACAAGTGCACAAAATATGGTGTAAGCATCAGTGCCACTGTGCAGGACATTGTGGGAGGCCAGGACGGCTGCATCTGGATTGGCACACAAGGGCAGGGTTTGTTCATCTACAATCCGAAGACCGATGAGCTGACACAGGACAGCCGGCACGGGGCCTTCGTCAGCGACATACTGGCAGAGAACGACAGCCCCGTCTTTGTGGCCACCCTGCAGGGACATGTTATTCTTTATGGGCAGGACGGCACCTTCCTGATGGAGCACTCCATACCCAACTATCGCAGCGATAAGAACAACATCAGTCTGGAGCTCATTGGCTTCAGACTCTACATAGGATGTGAGCGTGGCCTTTACACCGTGCTCAGAGACAATGGCGAGGTAACGGCTGTGCCCCAGGTAGACATTGGTATTCATTCGCTGCTTAGAAAAGGAAACCAGCTGCTCATGGGTACTGATCAGGGTATTTATCTCTATAACCCTACTACGCAGCTAATGAGACGCTTCGACAACCCCGAAGATAAAATCACAGGACTGACCGACCAACGGGTAAATGCCTTGACATGGGACCAAGACAGCACGCTATGGGTGATGACACAGGGCGGCGTTTGCTATATGCCGCAGACTGGCAACGATGTGCTGATGGCTCACTTTCCTGAAAGTGGCCGGGGCAACATGATCTATGCCGTATGCGAGACAGCCGACGGGCGCCTTTGGATTGGCCACGAGAACGGGCTGGGTATCTACAACCCTGCGACACAGCTGATTGACGACTACTCTGCCCTCGAACTGAAGCAGGAAATCAATGTACTGATGGCTGACGGCAACGACCTGTGGATTGGTACACGCCGACAGGGTGTTTTCGTGCTGAACACTACCAGCGGACAATTGCGCCACTACCAATACTCTGCCGACAAGTCCTACACCATTCCCAGTAATGAAATCACCTGTTTGCTGCGCACCTCAGAAGGTGTTATCTATGTGGGTACCAGCTGGGGTCTGTGTCGCTATGAGCGCGAGACCGAGAATTTCATGTGGTATTTCGAGATTGGCTCTACAACACGTGTCACCAGCCTGACAGAGGACAAGGGCGGCTGTGTGTGGGCTTCAACCAGCAATCACGGTTTGTTCAAGCAATGGGAAAAAGGCGCTTCGTTCCGTAACTTCACCTATCAGCAGAAAGAAGCGCTGTCGCTGGCCAACAACAATGTCTCAACTGTGTTCTGCGATCACGGCGGCCAGATATGGGTGGCCTACACTGGGACAGGTCTGGCACGCTACCAGCCTCGTACGGAAAGTTTCGAGCCTGTCGGCACCGACATTCCTGAGATACAGGACCAGCAAATCTTCTTCATCGTAGAGGATCTTCAGCACAATCTGTGGATGGGTGTGGAGACGGGCATGTTGCGTCTCGATGCCAGCCGCAATGTCAATGCCATCCAAGTGCTTCGCGGCTCCAGCGACATGAACCGCCAGCTGAAGCCACACAACTCTGCGTCTATCACCCGCAATGGCGAATTGTTTGCAGGACGCTTCAACATACTGGCCCATTTCTACCCCGACCGCATCCATATTTCCACCAAGCGGGCACCTGTCTACATCACCCATCTGACGTCTACATCGACATTGACGTCAACCATGCTGCCTTATCATGGCAACACGTCCTCGCAGCTTACCGCTCAGCAGGCATCGCTTACGTTGCCTTATTCTGACAATGGTTTTACGCTGCATTTCTCCCAGCCTCTCTTTATTGGCTCTGACAGCCAACGCCGTTTTGAATACTGTATGGAGGGTATCGATGCCACATGGGCCAAGGGCACAAAGAATGCCGAGGCCACTTATGTCAACGTGCCGCCTGGTGACTACGTGTTCCTGTTACGCGAGGCTGGCAATACCGACGAAAGCAGCTATGCACGGCTCAACATCACTATCTTGCCGCCCTGGTATCGCACCAATCTGGCCTATTTCATCTATGTCTTACTCATCGTATCTGCTATAGCCTGGTTGCTATACCGCTACAACAGTAGCATAAAGAAACGCTACAACCGCCAGTTGAAAGAATATCAGACGGCGCAGGAGAAAGCCAATTTCGAATCGAAGATCCGCTTCTTCGTCGACATTGTCCATGAGATACGCACACCGCTGACGCTGATCAGCCTGCCGCTGGAACAGATAGAAGAGAGTCCGCTGAGCGACGAGAATCGCCGCCATACCAGCGCCATCCGCCGCAACATGAATTATTTGTTGGGCATCACAAACCAATTGCTCGACTTCCAGAAGGCCGAGCATGGCAAGATTCAGCTCAATCTCCGCAGCTGCGATGTGGGCCAGTTGCTTTCCGAGACCTTCCAGCAATTTACTGACGCGATGGAGGTGCAGGGCAAGCGCATCCAGCTGCAGCTGCCTGACGAGCCCATCGTCACCACCATTGATGCCGACAAGGTGCAGAAGGTCATTATGAATCTCATTGGCAATGCTGCCAAGTACGCCCGCTCAGAGATTATCGTACGTTTAGAGCAGTTGCCTACTTCAAACGACCAAACGACCTGTCTCCCAAACAACCAGCTGCGCATCTCTGTCATCGACGATGGCCCTGGCATTCCACAGGATGAACGTGACAAGATTTTTGACCTTTATTATCAGATTGGTCGCTCGGCTCTGCCGCTTCACTCGTCGAAGAGTGAGAATATCGCCGCTACGTTGGGCACAGGTCTCGGTCTCTCTTATGCCAAGATGCTTGCACAGGCACATGATGGCGAGCTCACCTACAAAGATGCCGTGGGTGGAGGCTCCCATTTCCAGCTTGTCCTGCCAATAAAGACTCTCCCCCACCCCCTCCCTATGAGGGAGGGGAGCAAATACTCTCAAGGCGAAAACACAGTGAAAGACATAGTGGAAGAGGTATCCTCTCCCCTCCCTCATAGGGAGGGGCCGGGGGAGAGTCTTCGTTCCTTCCGTATCCTTATCGTGGAGGACAACGAAGAGCTGCTGCAGATGACTACAGATGCCCTACGTCCGCATTTCCGCATTCTCAAGGCCCATGATGGCGTTGAGGCCCTCGATATGCTGAAATACAACAACGTCGACGTGATTGTGAGCGACGTGATGATGCCGCGTATGGACGGCATTGAGCTGTGTACGAAGGTGAAGGAGGACATCAACTACTCGCACATTCCTGTCATCCTGCTCACAGCGAAGACCAGCGTCGAGGCCAAGGTCCAGGGCATGCAGAGCGGAGCCGACATCTATCTGGAGAAGCCATTCTCCATTAAGCAGCTGCACCTGCAGATCCTGAATCTTCTGCGTATGCGCCAGACCTATTATGAGCGGATGCGCAACATCACTCACGATGCCAACGACGAAGCTAACACCGGCAATGAGGGCGAGCTGGGTCTCACTCAGCAGGATATGCTGTTCATGGAACGCCTGCAGAAGATGGTGGCCGAGAATATGCGCGACGAGGAATTCTCCATCGACCAGCTGGCCGAGCAGATGAACATGAGTCGCAGCAGCTTCTACCGCAAGATCAAGGCCCTCACCGACATGACGCCTATCGAATACCTGAAGATGCGCCGATTGGAGCAGGCCGCCGCTCTTTTGCGTCAGGGAATCCGCATCACAGAAGTGGCCGAGCGTGTCGGTTTCACCAGTAGCAGTTACTTCGCAAAGTGCTTTAAAGGCCATTTTGGCGTGTTGCCAAAAGACTTTATAGCACGATGATTAGTTTTTAGCTTTCTTTGAATAGCATTTTTCGTTCGCAGAGCGGGAAATGCTATAATTTTGCACTCGGTACTTTGACTGCAAAGACCATAGAGATACAAAAACTAACAATTATCGTTCACTTTATTATCAACTAAAAAACTAAATTTTATGAAAAGACATCTATCTCTTTTCCTAGGGCTTTTAGCGGCCTTGCTATGGGGTAGTGTTGACGCTCAGGCGCTCAATTCTCCCTACACCGGTTCCCAGCTGAGTACTGGCAACTTCTTCATCTATAATGTGGAGACGGGCCTGTGGCTGCAGAACAACGAAAAGAACACAGGCGATTGGAACACCCGTGGCGCTACCGGCACCTACGGCTTTGCCTTCGAGCTCTTCAACGAACAAGGCGGCTGGCGTCTTGACCCTAAGTTCGGTCATAACCAAAGCATGAACATCAGCAACTTCTATCTCGACACCAACGATGGCAAGAGCTATTGGACGATAGAACCCGTACAGGTGGAGGGCGTCAGCAATGCCTACACCATCAAGGGTGACGGCCAGGTGCTGGGTCTTGACGAAAACGACAACCTGGCCTGGACCAACAGCAAGAGCGTGTGGCAGCTTGTCACTCGTGAGGAACGCATCGAGTATCTCGTTCAGACCGCTACTGACGAGAATCCCATCGACGCTACCTTCCTGCTGGCTGACCCCAGCTTTGCCAATGAGAATGAACGCGCCAGTCAATGGGAATGGCAGCGCAACGGGGGCAACCTCGACAACGTACGCTGGTATTGGAACCGTCGCTCTTACGCTGTTTGGAACACCAAGGACTTCACGCTCAAGCAAACCGTCTTAGATGTGCCCAACGGTAAGTATGTCCTCACCCTGAAGGGCTACTATCGCGACGGCGACCATAACCAGGTCGTTGAGCGCCGTGCTGCTGGCGAGGAACGCCTTTTGGCCAACTATTTCATCAATGATGACAAGGCCCCCGTGATGTCTATCCTCGATGGTGCCAGCGAGACATGGGTAGATGGTCTTTTCTTCTATCCCGCTGCCGATGCCGAGGCTCCCTACGGCCACTATCCTGACAATGCCGATGCCTTCAACCGCATCTTCCAGGACTATCCCGAGGCCTACCTGAATGCAGGCGTTACCTCCAAGGTGACCACAGGCACTATGATTGTGGGATTGGAGAAGATTGAGGCTAATGCTAGCGACTGGCTCGCCTTCGACGATTTCCGTCTTACCTATCTGGGCAACAACCTCACCCTGAGCGAATGTCTCGAGGCACTCGAGAAAGCCATTGAAGAGGCTGAGGCCTTCGACACCTCTACTACATCCAACGCCCTGGCCAGCAAGCTCAAAACGGCTGTGAAAAACGGCAAGGCCCTGCTCGATTCCACCGACAAGGACGCCATTTCCGAGGCCACCGCTGCCATCAGCAATGCGCTGCTCGCTGCAAAGGCAGTCAACGTTACTGTGCTGCGTCAGACCATCGCTCTCGCAAAAGAGGAGAAAGTCAATGTCAACGCTGCCAACAAAGTGCTGACCTTTGCCACCGAGGCCGACGAAGTGAAGCAGGCCCTCTACGACCTGCGTGCTGCACGCAAGATCAATGCACTCGCCATGCCCGACATCTATACAGGCGCTGCTCCTGCCGAGGGCAAGGTCTATATCTTCAACCTTGGCACAGGCCTCTTCCTGGGCACAGGCTCTGACTGGAACACCCATGCTGCTGTCGACCAGGTGGGTATCGAAATTGAACTCATTGCCGACGGCGACAACTTCAAGATGAAGACCAATCGTGGTGGCGGCTGGCTCAACTATGGCGGATACGTAGACACAGGCGCACAGGACGTGTGGCACTTCCTGCCCGTTGCAGACCAGGAGAATGTCTACAATATCAGCTCTACCGGCGAGGACGGCTTCCTGTTGGGCTACGACGCCAACGGCCGTACCGACGGCAAGACCTATTGGAGCACCATCGCCATCGACCGCACGGGTCTTGACAATCCCATGAACCAGTGGAAGATTATCACTCCCGCCGAGCGCGAGCAGCTCATTGCCAATGCTGCCAACGATGCTCCCGTCGACGTGTCCTACCTCATCAAGAATGCCAGCCTCAACCGTCAGGATGGCTACGACATGTGGGATAAGCAATGTGTAGGCGGCAACGGTGGTGCACGCGTATCCACCATCAACGACAACAATGGCGACCGTGCTGCCGACTATGCATGGGAATACTTCGAGCCCGAATCGTTCAGCTTCATGCAGACCATTGAGAATCTGGCCGCCGGTATCTACGAGGTCAGCGTGCAGGGCTTCTTCCGCAACGGCAATGGCGGCGCACAGGCTGAAGCCGTCAACAACGGCGAGGAGCTGAAGCAGCTGGCTGCTCTCGTGGCCAACGACCAGGAGGAGCTGCTGCCCAACATTGCCAGCGTGCTGAGCAAGGTGCCAGGCATTGGTGACCTCCAGACATGCGACCTGGGCGAGTTCCCCACCATGCCGCAGTCGGCCATCGAGTATTTCGAGACAGGCTACTACAAGACCACCGTGCGTGTTACTGTGGGCGAGGATGGCATCCTTACCCTGGGTGTGAAGAAGGACACGAGAGAGCAAATGGGCGATTGGGTTGTATTCGACAACTTCCGCCTCACCTACCTCAACGCTGAAGGTGTGGTTACTGGCATCGTCGACACCACCTCTCACCTCTCACCCCTCACTACTGACTACTACAACCTGCAGGGTCAGAAGATGAAGAATCCTACGAAGGGTCTCTACATTGTCAATGGTAAAAAGGTCGTGGTAAAATAAATGATTTGCACATGACTAACAATAAACGGCAGAACTCTTGGCGGTCTGCCGTTTATTGTGTACCTTTGCACAAAACTAATCTCTATTCACTCTCAACAGCAAGAGGAAAACATGAAAAGAACGATCTGTATCCTGTCTGTCATCCTTACAGTATTGGCAGCTCAAGCACAAATTCTGCTTAGTTCACAAAAAACGAAGGGAGCCCTGCCGATAGTGACGGCAAAGGAGGTGGCCACAATCATCACCGACGAGGCCGATGCCGAGGTGGTGGCTACGGCTGCCGACTGTGTGGCACAGGACATCAAAGCCGTGACGGGTAAGGCGCTGACCACCTCTCTCACCTCACACCTCACACCTCTCACCTCACACCCCTCATCTCTCACCTCACACCCCTCATCTCTTATTATCGCTGGCACCATAGGGCAGTCGCCTATAGTGGACGATTTGATAGCCAAGGGCAAGGTCGACGCTTCTCAGATCAGCGGCAAGTGGGAGGCCTATTCCTTGCAGATGGTGGAGAAGCCGATGAAGGGCATCCGGCGTGCGCTGGTCATCATCGGCAGCACACCTCGCGGCACAGCCTACGGATTGTTCGAGTTGTCGCGTCTGGCAGGTGTGTCGCCTTGGATTTGGTGGGCTGATGTGGTTCCTGAGAAGAAGGAGTCGCTCTATGCCACGGGCACTCAGCTGACGGTGGGCGAGCCGTCGGTGAAGTATCGCGGCATCTTCATCAACGACGAGGACTGGGGCCTGCAGCCCTGGGCCGCCAAGGGCATTGACAAAGAATACAACAACATCGGCCCCAACACCTACGCCAGGGTGATGGAGCTGCTGCTGCGCCTCAAGGCCAACACCCTATGGCCGGCCATGCACCTCTGCTCCGAGGCTTTCTGGGCCAACAAAGACAACCTGCCCGTGGCCCGCAAATACGACATCATGCTGGGCTCCAGCCATTGCGAGCAGATGCTGCGCGACAACGAGTGGGAGTGGCGCCACGAGCCTTGGAACGGCGTGAACGAAGACTGGAATTACGTGACAAACAAGGCGAAGATACAGCGCTATTGGGAGGAACGTGTGGCTGAGAGCGTGGGCATCGACGGCATGTACACGCTGGGGATGCGTGGTGTGCACGATTGGGGCATCTCCGGCTATCCCACTACCGAGGACAAGGTGCGTGGTCTGACAGAGATCATCGGCTTCCAGCGCGATTTGCTGACGAAGTATTTCGGCGATGCCACAAAGGTGCCGCAACTGTTCATTCCCTACAAGGAGGTGCTCGATGCCTACAACGCCGGCCTGCAGGTGCCTGAGGACGTCACCCTCTGCTGGGTCGACGACAATCACGGCTACATCCGCCAGCTGCCCAAGCCCGCCGAGCAGGCTCGCTCAGGTGGCAACGGCATCTACTACCACGTGTCCTACTGGGGCACGCCTGAGGACTATCTTTGGATCTGTTCACACTCGCCCTCGCTCATCAGCTACGAGCTGTCGAGGGCTTACGACCAGGGCATCCGCACGCTGTGGATCATCAACGTGGGCGACATCAAGCCTGCCGAGATGGAGCTCGAGTTCTGCATGGATCTGGCCTGGGACATCAACCGCTGGGCACCTGAGCATGCCATCCATTACAGCCGTGAGTGGGCTGCACGCACCTTTGGCGAACAGTATGCCGACGCCATTGCCGACATCAAGAAGGAATACTACCGGCTGGCTGCTGCCGGCAAGCCGGAGCATATCCATAAAATCAACTTCTCCCAAGAGGACAAGGACAGGCGCATTGCCGACTATGCCGCCATCGCTACCAAGGTGGACGAGCTGAAGGCCTCGATTCCTGCTGACCTGCAGGATGCCTTCTTCCAGCTGATAGAATATCCGGTGAAGGGAGCCTACTACATGAATGTGAAGACCTTCCGTGCCGACAAGGCCCGCGAGGCCTATGAGAACATAGCGCAGTTGACAAAAAAATACAACAACGACATTGCCGCAGGCAAGTGGCACGGCATCATGGACTTCAAACCCCGCAAACGCCCACAGTTCGACATGCCGCCCGTCGACACCGACACCTCTCACACCTCTCACCTCTCACCCCTCACCTCTAAAGAAACGACCATCCCCGCCACTTCCTACAAGCAATCCAGTCCCCAGGTCAAAGCCATCGAGGGACTTGGCCTCTCACAGGCCAGCATTACCGTTTGGCCGCTCGACATGAAGGCCTACGCAGCCAACGAGGTCGCCGCCGCGCCCTACGCCGAATACAGCATCCCCGTCAGCGCTGGCACGAACAAGATAGAGGTGCACTGCCTGCCCACCTTCCCCATCAACACCAACTACGACCTGCGCCTTGCCATCAGCATCGATGGCGCTGCCCCGACCATCCACTCCCTCAAGACGGTGGCGCAGAAAGGCAAGTGGAACACCACCGTGCTACAGGGCTATAACGATGTCACCCTCGACTACCCCTCAGATCGCGAGAAGACCGTCACCCTGCGCATCAGCTTCCTCGACCCAGGCCTTGTGCTTAGCGAAATCAGAAGTAATAAACAATAAAAAAAGCCCCCGAATCTGGGGGCTTTTACTATTGTCTGCTGTTACAGTATAAACTCAGCTGTAACACCCCATTTCACCATATTTCCCTTGCCAAACGCCGACTTGTAGCAGTCGCCATGCAGGCGGACCACGTGTTTGCCGACTGTCATCTGGGCTCCTCCACCAAGATAGACGCCAAAGTGGGCCGTGTTTTCCCAATCCTCATCTACAATTGTATGGCCTTGGTAGATTCGGGTTTCATGGTTTCCGAAGTGATACACATAGAAGGCGCCTCCACGAACAAGGGGAGTGATGCGAGCCTGGCCAAAGCGTTTCACCACGCCCATGTAGGCAGAGATACGGCCCTTCTCATAGGTGGTGTGCGATAGCGAATGACCTCCGCGAACCATCGTGTCGTGCTCAAACTTTGTCTTTGGAGAGAAAGAGAGACCAAGCTCAGCGCTGCCGCCCTTCATCATTCGCTCAATATCCACCTCCGTGCCAAGTCCCACTTCAAATGCGCCGCCGTGGTAGGTCTCATCCTCCAGGTTCTGCTTCACCGTCCGCTCGTGGGAGAAGTAAGCGTAGCCTGCGAACGCCTTGATATGAGACTTCATCCTGTCCGACTGCTCCTTGTATTCATAGACAATACAACTGCTGCCGTCGGTACATACATCCTTGTGATAATCGCGAACCACCTCTACCAGTTTCTTGCGCGACATATCCATGTCGTTCATGCGGTCGACAGCAGTCCATGAATCTTGCAGCAGCAGCCTCACCTTGCCGTATTGCTCCTTCGCCGTCTGCTGATGTTCCTTTGCTTCGTGAATAGACGACGAAGAAATCACCGACCTGCTGACCAGCTGCTCCATCTCGCCATCCTCACGTTCAAAGAAGAAAAACTCATCGTATTTGTCTGCCACACAATACAGGTTCATCTTACCCTGAACCATAAACTCGGCAAAGAACAATTCCGGTTCGCCATAGAGATTCAGTCGGCGTGTAACAAAGAACTTTCCATTATGCTCGAACCTGAAACCCTCAATATCCCCAGGCTTATAGGTCTTGCCCTCGCTTTCCCCATCAGCCCAGAACGCACATTCTTTTGCCAGCTTGTCGTTAGTGCGGAAATCAATCGTTCCCCTAATCGTGTCACCGGCGTTTGTGATGACATATCCCGGCTTGGGATTCGTCTGCCCCATCGCCACCGCAACGCTAAAGAATAGTGACAAAAGAATAAAGAGTGATTTTTTCATGATCGTTATGTTTTTCATTTGTTTGATATTGTTGTTAATTTTTTTGTACATAAAACGTGGACAGTTTACTACGTCTATGTTATCTGAGGTATCGGCAAACACCTTAACTGCCTAAACGAGCAAATGCCCACGCCGACCGGCGTGAACAATCTACTTCAGTTCTTGCAGTTATCTTTCAATTTTGCCGATTTTCAGATAACAAGAATCAAAAGTGGACGTTCTATTTAATGTCCTTATGTTTCTCAATCCATAGGCATTCGCGGTATTAAGGGTTCAACATGTTTCAGTAATCAGCTGCAAAATTACAAAAAGATTTCGAATCAGGAAATAATTTCGGGAAAATTTGGAGGCTCCAAAAATAATTCTGGAGGCTCCGTAGGAAATTTTGGAGCCTCCACACGAAATTTTGGAGGCTCCAAAGAACCTGGTACTTATCACATGTTCTTCGACCAGTAATCATTGTTTTATGAACAGGAATTTGCGTAGGGAAAGAATTTTTTTCCCTAATTTTGCAGCGATTTTTAAAAGAAACAGCAAAATGAGAAAAAAGGTATTCCTGATAGTGACGATGCTGACGAGCCTGCTGGCAACGGCGGCAGCACAGAAAAGCGTTGTGACGCTGGCCGACCCGTATATCCTGCTCGACGGCGACACCTACTACGCCTACGGAACGGGCGAGGCCGACGGCATTGCCGTATGGACTTCTACCGACCTGCAGCATTGGTCGCGCTATAATGAGCTGGCCCTGCACAAGCAAAACACGACTGAGACACAGTGGTTCTGGGCGCCTGAGGTGTACAAGAAGAACGGGCTGTACTATATGTACTACTCTGCCAACGAGCATCTCTACGTAGCCACCGCCCCCCAGCCCACAGGCCCCTTCCGTCAGCTGGGCGAGTGTATGACGAAGACGATGCTGGGTGATGAGAAATGCATCGACAGCAGCGTGTTCTTCGACGATGACGGACAGGCGTGGCTCTTCTTTGTACGCTTCACCGACGGCAACTGCATCTGGATGTGCCAGTTGGAGGATGACCTCATCACGCCAAAGGCAGAGACACTCAGCAAGTGCATCAACATGAGCCAGGCATGGGAGGACAAACTGGGACGTGTCAACGAGGGGCCCTTCGTGCTGAAGCATGGCGGCATCTACTACCTCACTTATTCGGGCAATGACTTCCGCAGCCACGACTATGGCGTGGGCTATGCGATGACTCGCACCCTCACACCTGCCAACGGCGCCGCTCCCTCATGGTCGAAATATTCGGGCAATCCCATCGTGCATCGTGTGGAGGGTCTCTACGGCACAGGCCATCACTCGTTCTTTACCGACAAGGAGGGCCGCCTGCGCATCGTCTTCCATGCCCACGACTCGGAGACGGAGGTCTATCCCCGTCGCATGTATATCGGCACAATGGAGTTTGTAGGCAACAAGCTGCAGATGACTGCCGACCCGATCATCCGTCCTTCTGAACTCAACACGAAGGCAGAGGCCATACATGCCCCTTTCATGCCAACCGTCACTTACTCGCTGCTTGGCTTTCAGACCGATGCCACCAATCACGGCCTATACATCGTCGATGGCAAGAAACTCTTGAAGTAGAGATCTTTGCCGCCAGCCCAGCACCCCGCAGCACCACAGTCGGTGCCACTCCACCTCATTCCCATGGGAGCCGCCCGGTGTAATCACGCATGGCGACGTTGCCTTTCTTCCCTTGCGGCACGAATCTCCGCATTGATTTCGTCCAGTGTCATCTCAGGCTCCTGACTGGCTTCAGCAACCCTGCGTTGCTGCATAAACAAATCGAGCGCACTAGGCTGAGCCAACCTTGCGCCCTTGATGGTAAAGGGGATGCTGCGACTCCTAATGACAGCCTTCACAAAGATGCTGAAAGCCGTATTTGCACTCATGCCAAACTGCTCGCAGAGTTCATCGAACTGCGACTTCATCTCCGAGTCTATTCTTACTGTTACTGCCGACTGTGCCATAATTCAACTCTTTCCTCTATTATAGATTGATGGCATTATGCCACCATTTCGACGGCAAAAGCAAAACAAATTTCTGATATTTCCAAATTTTGGAGCAACTTTTTTTCGTCTTAATTTTTCACTCTTACTTCTTCCACAAACTGCTTGCCAAAAGTTTGCTTGAAAGCAGCCAGCTTGTTAATACAATCTTGAAGTAACAACATCGTTATATCCTATATTTGGGTGCAAATACACATACTTTTTTCTGTACTTCCAAATTTTGGAGCAACGAATTGGCAGAACGATCACCTGTCCCTGGTGTCCCTCTGCACCCGCCCCTGTGGCATCCAGATGCAAACTATTTTGGAATGAGCAAATTTGTTGCTTAAAGCATCTTCTCCAGTATCAAACCAAGGTGATATTCTACGACACCCTCATTATAAGTAATGTCCGTTACCTGTACCAAGGCACTTTCTCCATCTTTGTTGTGCCCCACATATAGTCGAAGAGCATCATAACGACGCAGATAGCGTTTACCATCCTCATCATCAACATAGGTGTATTTATTGAGAGTGGCCTGTTTCAGTTCTCGATACTCTATCTTCTTCACACCACTCATAATTTCATCGAAATAAATCTTCTTGATGTTGAGCGTTAGCACTTTCATGCCTGTGGTGTCGAAAGTCGACTTAGCTTTGACAATCCGTTTCTCAAGACATTGCATCTGAGGATTATACGTATAGCCCACAATGGTACCATCCATAATTTTCTTGATGATTACATCCACCACTGGCAATGGTACGATGAACCATTCCTGTGGTTGATGGGCTATTCCCTTTTCGTCATACACTACCACTTGATATTGCACATTCATAAGCAGTTGATGCACCAAATCCTCAAACTTTTGTGAGTTTAGATTCACAACCTTATAGGTAGCCACAATCTTAACGGGTGCCATCAGATAGGTGGGGTCATTTTCTGCGTTGGTAACGCGCTGCTCTACCGTGTTTGTTGTAAAACCTATCTTGTACAGATTTTTCTCATCCTTTACAGCTGGATCTTGAGAAAGCGATGACAACACATAGACATACCCCGTCACTTTATCCTCTGTAGCAATATCCTTATTGCTAAAGAACAGGCTTTCAACTTCCTCCTGCAGTTCTGAAATGGCATAGCCATCGCCTACAACGTTTTTACGAAGGGTCTGCAGAAGGATGTCCGATTCTGTGCCGTTCTCATAAATACAACGCGTGCGACCATTCAGCATGGAATTACTACCCATAGACAGCTCACCTATCTCATCCAGCAATAACATCTGTCCACTAACATAGTAGAATCTGCCGGCTGCGAGTGTCGCCGTCTTGTTGATCTTAACCAACGAACGCTTACCCTCTTTTAATTCCTGATGCACCTTTGCAAACAAAGGCTTGTACGTCTCAAAGTCCTCGCAAAGTATATGTTGGGCCACATAGTCAGGTTTCTTCTTGGCAATCACTCTTCGCATGTCCTGTGGTATGTCGAAAAGACTTTGCTCTTCGGCATTCAGTTTCAGCAATGGGTCGTCGAATATCTGTTCTAGTTCCTTATCTATATCCATACTTCAAATCCTTTTTCGCGAAGTTTGGTCATCGCTGCATACATCATCTTCTCTTTCAAGTCACCATCTTTTCTTGGTTCCCGACCATTCTGAGCTATCCAGTTATTCACCTCTGCCAACTTTTGTTGCATCCTGTCATTAGCAGTAGGCGCTGGCGCTTTGGGACGAACACCTTCCAACAGTGGATCATCAAACAACTCTATCAATTCCTTTGGCCATTCCATACGCTATCCTTCATAATTTAAGCCCATCATGTGGCGGATTTTCTCATTCTTAATTTTCTGATAAGCAATTGCCAGTTCCCTCACTTTAAGGTCTGGATCATCCACAGACGGCACCCTACCATCATGGGCTGCCACATATTCTTTTAGAGGTCCCTTGAAGAGCGTGATGGCCTGCTCCAATGTCATATCATACTTCTGCTCAGCGATAGTGTCCTGAATGACTTTCAGCGTCTTGGCATCCACGGATTTCGAGATGACCTCGTATGCCCTCTGGAAAGGATTGATGGTATCTATCAGGTTGATGCTCAGCTTGTCAATATTGATAAATCGGTTGGCAATCTTAATCAGCCTGTTGCCCTCGCTGGGCTTATCGTCATCGTCTGTTATCGTTGAAATAGGATTGCCCTTATCATCCACAATATCGTTTCCCTTGATAATCGTGTCGAGCAATACACGCTGGCGAACCTCCTCTACTTCACCATCGCTTAGGTCGGGATAACGCTCGCGTATCACCTTAGGTATCAAGTGCTGGGTGATGGTCTCTGCTGTAGTTGAGCCGCTGAGTGCTTTCACCACCATATCGTCTTGCAAAATTGCAGCCTTTAGGTCATCCAGTTGGCTATCTACGATGGTCTTGGTCTTAATGCTTGACAGCGGTTTCAAACCTTCCACGACAATAGTATGCGCTAAATCTACATCCAGCTCATCATCATCTTTGACAGTCTTGAACTTCCAGCTGGGCGCCATTACCTGTTCCATCAGCAACGAGGCTGTGATGGCTTTCAAGAAATCGTTCACAGCCACCTTCACCTCTGCCTGTTCTGCCTCAGGCATTGCTATCATGTTCACAAATCGAGCCGTTTCCTTACCCTCGCAGTCGCGTGTACATCTTCCGATAATCTGTATCACCTCTGTCAACGAACCACGCACGCCAATGGTCAGGCACATTTCGCACCATTGCCAGTCGAACCCCTCTTTGGCTGTTCCCAAAGCAATGATGATATCTACATCGTCGCGACGTCTGATGTTTTGCAGATAGTCCTGCACCATATTTCGCTCTTTCTGCTCATCCTCCACGAGGTCGGCCACTTTCAGAATCCTTCCGTCGGCAGTTTTCACATAATAGATGCCGGTATTATAGTCCTTATGATCCAGCTTGCCTATCACCTTCATAATTTCTGCCGTTTCCTGATACTTGCCCAATCCTGTGGCAGCTCGTTGGTTGACGCTGGGAATATGGACGATGGTTTTCTTCCTTGTGTCAAGCACCTCGCCGATATGATCCAGATACGAACCATGATAGAAATGGTAGCCCAAAACGAGATTCTTCAGATACTTATAGCCGTTCAGCTGCTGATAATAATTATAGGTAATGGGATAAAACTTGGCCTCATCCTCGGCTCTCAGTACAGGGATGCCGTCGCCTCGGAAATAACTGCCCGTCATCGCCACGATATGCCCAGTAGAGTTGTTCATCACACGTCGTACCACGTCACCCAAGTTCGAGTTTGCATCGGCACTGGTATGGTGAAACTCGTCGATGGCCAACAGCACATCATTGAAGGTATCATCGCTCAGCTCTTTAGTCGCATTACGAAGTGTAGCATGAGCACAAACCAGCACCTTGGCCTTGCTGCTCAGAAAGAATTCCTTGAATCGTCCTTTCTTATCCTGCTCGTTCTTTACATCCGTCAGGTTGAAATAGGTAGGCACTTCCCAGTTGGCAAAGAATCCGCCACTCATCAGATTGGTATTCTTAAACGAGCGTCCGATGCTTTTTTCAGGTACTGCCACCACCACCTTCTTAATGCCTTGATTAGCCAACTTATCTAATGCGATATACATCAGCGCACGACTCTTGCCTGAGGCAGGTGGAGCTTTAATCAGCAAAAAACGTTTGTCGCGCGCCTCGTAGGCCAATGCCTGCATTTCGCGCATACCCAAGGTGTTCACGGCTGTAGCCGCCCCCGTCTGTTGATAATGAATATCAACAATGCTGTTGCTAAATTGATCCATAAGAATATCTTTTCTATCAGCGCTTTTCTCTGGAAGATATTCTCTGCGTTTGTCTGTCTGCGGCCAAGCTTAAGAGACGTTTCGAATTCTTAGTTATTGATTGTTGCGCTGTTTATTGTTTCTTTTTCGAAGAGTTTGCCCTTGGTGAAAGGCTGTTATATTTATCAACGCCTCCTGTATCGGAGGGATAGATGATAGTATCAATGAAATAAAGATGACCATCTCCGCCAACCAGTACGTTGCCGTCTACAGCATCAAAAATGTCATGCAGACTATTAGTGTAATACGCACCATTGTCCTCAGGACGGAAGCCTATGCGAAGGAATTCATCATGGATTTCTTGATTGGTGGCTAAGCGAGCATCGTCAATATATGGCTGAACCAATACAGCACAAACATGCCCTTCCCGATTTTCGGCAAAGCCTATCATCTTATAAGGGCATGCGTCGAAGTATTTATTATGCGCTTTGATGCGCTCAAAGAAAGAGGTGAGATTGTCATCAGAGTAGCGGAAATCATTCAGTTTTACGATTTCCTTGGAGTTTGGTGACAAATAAACTTCATTTTCAGATCCACGATCAATGAAGTCACCAAACTGACTGCGGTCATTAAACCAGCAGCCATGTTCCTCTGCCCACTTACGGAGCCTTACCAGTTGGACAGATTTGCAAGCCGTTGTTCCCGCAAGAGCCTCAATCTCTTCAAGGACTCTTCGCGCGGCTTCGGATGCTGCATCCAGTATGCCACACTCTTCCTCATTTCGGCATTCACCTTCTTGTGGTAATCGTTCAGAATAATCTCCATTCATTGAGTCTTTTTGAGTTTAATGTTGCAAAGATAGAACAAATATCCGAGATTTCCAAATATTTTGCTACTTTTTCGCTGCCGTCAGATGACTGGTGCTCACCGTCATCTTTTCGTAGAGCTTAAATAGGCACTCCAAGCGGGCTTCGTCTGAGGCGAAGGGATAGCCTGGATAGCAACTCTCTACAATGTCATCGAGTTTAGCATGGGCCTCACGCAAATCCTGTGGCATCTTGTCTGGGTCATAAAGTTCTGCCAAAGTCTTCTCAGGGTAATACTCACGAGTAATCAGCACATCTTCTGCTGCTGCTCCAATCTCTTGTTTTTTCTCGGCAGAGATTTTGGGGAAGGGGAAAGTGTTGTAACATAGAGTAGGCGAATATCTATAACGCATTTCCAATCTACCACAAGTAGTTTTCATCCATACCATGTGTATTCTTGATGAGATTAATCCAAAAGTATATGAATCTGCATCGTAAATAGCAAATGCTGCATTAGAGATTACAATGTCTTTATCCAATAATCCAGCTGGAACATATTCTCTTTTTTCTGAAGAAACACCTGTAACTATTATTGAGTCTGTAGCTTTATATTGAGGTTGCCTAAATAAATAAGGGTACTTGGCATAATCTTGGGTTGTAACTGTTTCACTTTCTAATCTAATCCTTGCAACTCCTTCAAAACGTTTACTTAGTTCTGGAATATTTTTATACTTATCATACTGCTCTCCATTCATCCATAAGCAATACCTTTTCTTCCCATAAAGGAAATCATCTGACCCCATATATCCCTTTATTATACCTGAAAGGAATGGATATTTTTCTAAAAGATCATTTTTCTCTTCCTGACTAAATAATAAATATCCGCCATCTGTAGGCATGCTGCCTTTTATCATTTCTGGTAGTTCTGAGATAGGTATTGTTGTTCTACCAATTATGATATTGGGGGCATTTAACAGATATGGATTGATGTTGGAACATTGTATGACAGAAGTATTTGTGTATAATGTTCGTTTGGCAACACCTCTTTTACATAGTCCTATAATCACAACAATTACAGCAGCATTATACTTCGCATTATTGTTCCATTTAAAGGAATGGTAGGCAAAGTCTATATCCAAACCTAAGTCGAAAATATTTGGCCATAACAAAGCTACTTGCTCACCTTGAGTAATAGAGTTAGTACATACAAAGGCGTATTTTGCTTGTGTTTCTTGGATGTATTGGGCAGCAACATAAAACCAACATGCAATATAATCCAAATTTTTATAATTCTCAAAGCCTCCACAAACGATTTCCATATCCTTCTTTTGCATTTTATCTTGCATACTACTCCCCAAATACGGCGGATTTCCAAAAATAAACACCTCTTCCTCTGGGGTATGAGGGCATACTGTATTCCAGTCAACACGACAGGCATTACCACAAACAATCTGAGTGATATTCTTCAAAGGCAATGCCTTGGTATTGACACCGAAGTTTTCATTCAGTTTGGTATTCATCTGATGCTCTGCCAACCAAAGGCTAAGCATAGCGACCTCATGAGGGAAGTCAAGCAACTCGATACCATAGAACTGGCTCAGAGAAATAACGCTGTTATCGACAAACAAGATTTCACCCTCTGGCGTACATTTACGCTGCAAAGCAAGGATATCCATTTCGAGGAAGCGCAGGCACTTATAAGTGATAATCAAAAAATTACCACTACCGCAAGCAGGATCGAAGAACTTCATCATGCTCATGCGTTTCAACAAGGCATCACACTTCTTGATGACAGGCTTCAGTTCATCGTAGAACTGCTTGGTACTGAGCGCACCGATATTCTTCATTTGGAGCTTTTGCTCGTAAAACTCATTGAGTTTGTTATACTCTCCACGTAGTTCATCCAAGAACAGCGGATTAATCACCTTCATGATGTTAGGCACGCTGGTATAGTGCATACCCTGATTAGCACGTTCTTCAGGATTCACCACCGCCTGAATCATCGATCCGAAGATGTCGGGATTGATGTCCTTCCAGTCCAGTTCTCCACACTCGATGATGATACGACGGGCCTTCTGTCCCATCTTAGGAATCTGAATATGTTTGGAGAAAAGGCCACCATTAACATAGGGGAACTGCTTTACGATGCTTGGGATCTCGCTGCGCCTGAGTGACAGATCCATGATATTAAATGTCTCGTCGAGATATTGCGAGAGGTCAGAACCATCCTCTTTGGTATATCGCTGGATGCTGCTGGTAAAGAGGTTTTCCTCGAAGATGCCAGTATCTTCAGCAAAGAAACAGAACAGCAGGCGACTGATAAAGATGTTCAAATCGTGCAGGTCGTCGTCGCTACGAAACTCGTTATAGCTTCGCAGCTCGTCGTGCAACTTGGCCAGTTTTTCTGCCGCCTTGATGTCAGCAGGACTTTCCTCTACATAGTGAACTCGCTCCACATCCATCAGCGGATAGAAGAAAGCAAAGTCTGAGGGCAGTCGCTCCAACAGGTTTTCATAGGTATCCTTCTCACGGAGGTCGTAGGCCAATATCGACTTGCCATCGCTCATAGCGATAATTTTTGGAGCAGCCTTGATAATCTGTTCGTTCGTTTTCAGCTCTTCTAATTGGCTTGTCAAGCCAAACATGCTGACGGGCTGATAGCAGAACAAGCCCTTGATGAGCAGCCCGTCAAAGGTTTTGAGTATTCCTTTACCTTCCTTGTAACGCTCGATGTCGCGTTCGCTTTTGCCAAAGGAATAGAGCAGTTGATAACCCACTTCTGCAGGATCCATACCATTGCTGAACGAATCGGCCAGCCGTTGCTCTATCTCCCTATAGCCAAGTTGCAGTTTCTTTGCCATAGTTATTGATGATGAAGAAAGCGAACGGAATTCGTTCAGAAACGTGAGGCACCAGCCAAGCGCATGAAAAAAACGTGGACAATTTATACTTATCCAACGTCTCAGGCGCTTGGCCGGTGCCCACTCCAGAAGATAAGATAAACGTCCACGCCTATTGGCATGAACGTCCACTTTTATCATTCTAGAGTCGTCTATTTCGCGGCCAAGCTTAAGAGACGTTTTGAATAAAAAGCGTACGCTTCAATTGTTTATATCCTCGAAAGTCATATCGCCACCCTGCACTCAGGGAATCATGAACTGAAGTCATGGGCCGATTTATCGACATATCGGCGATACTTGCTGCAAAAATACAAAAAGATTTTGAAACCCAAACAATTTTGCAGGAATTTCTTCATCTATGCACCACAAACCCTTAAAATCATTGCTAATGGATTCCTTATAGAGAATGGCTAAAAAACAGCTTGATAAGAAAAAAAAGTTTTTCGCGAAAAAGGCCAAGACCTAACGTCGTCTCTGAAAATACCTGTGTATAAAGGCATTCTGCGAGGTTGAGTCTTGTTTTGAGACCTCACCCAGACCTCACCCAGACCTCACATGATGGGTGGATGTTACCTCTATGGTAGGTCTAGGTTAGGTCTTGAAAACAGACCTAACGTGGTAAAACACCTGTGGGAATAGGCGTTTTGGAGGACGAGGTTAGGTCTTGACCTTTTTTACCGTGTGACCATCATGAGAGAAAACAGGACGCTCAGGAGCCTCTTCAGCAGAATAAAGAGCCTCTTTAGAAAAATAAGGAGGCTCCTCAGCAGAATAAGGGAGCTCCTCAGCAAAAAAAAGAGGCTCCTGAAACCAGGGAAAGCGAACGTGGGCTGAAAATTCAGCAGACGCAGATCGAGGTCTTTTTCGAGTTTCGGAACGGTTACGCCCCTACAAAGTAGCGGCTACCGGGCAGGAATGATAAAAGCTTCGTGGTGATGACGCAGCAAAGATAGGTGAGGAGGGCTATGGCGGGAATGGCTATCCACACGGGCAACAGGGGATTGGCGGGGTCGCCGCCGATGATGAGACCTGCGATAGGCGCAAGGAAGAACATGTGCATGAGGTACATGCCGAAGGACAGCTTCGACACCTCGGTCACTACTGCCGGAGCCTTGCCTTTCTTAGGCTGGATGCAGGTGAAGAGGAGGAAGAGTCCGAAGGTGGCACACAGCACATTGGGCGTGCAGAACTCCCAGCTCCACTCCAACAGAGGCGTGTCAATGGGTTGGCCGGGCACTCCCTTCCACCAGAACGACCAAGCTGTAAAGGCAGCACCTATGAGGAAGAACAACATGCCGAGGCGCAAACGACGCTGGCGCGACCACTTCAGATGCACACGGATATAATGGGCCATGACGAGATAGCCCAGATAGCCCGAACAATACCAGAAGGCTGTGAACTGATTCCAGAAGCACTCGCCCCACAGCTCGGGCGACACAAAGAGGTGGAGCCAAGGAATGAGCGTGGTGAAGGCGAAAAAGCCGAGGAACGTCAGTTCCTCACGGGCCGTAGCTTTCTGCAACCAAGGCGAGACAACAGGAATGATGATGTAGAGGCTGATGAGCGGATACATGAACCACAGGTGACCCGCCATCGAGGGGAAGTTGAAGGGCAGCAACTTCAGGTCGTTGAGCGACTGCTCCCACGTCATAGCACCCCACAGCAGGGGCAGCAACGAATAGAGCAGCAGGAAGCAGATGAAGGGAGGCAGGATGCGCAGGAAACGCCGACGATAGAAGCTGCCCATAGTTTGTTCCTCCTTCATGGGTGCAAGGAGGAAGGCCGAGACAATCATAAACAAGGGCACGGCAGTACGGCTGACGCCTCCATCGTAGAAGGCAACCCAGAAACGGTTGGCTTCGTTGGCCACATACGACATATTACTAGCCAGCCCCACCGAGGCGTCGGCACCATAAAAGTTTTCGCTGGCATGGACAAGCATCACCAGCAAACAGGCCACTACGCGGACATAGTCTAAGAATGTAATGCGCTCTTCTTTCATAAGCTATCTGATGTATTTCCTTCCTTTTTCAATCGTGATACCTCTTGAGACAGCGTACTGTCCCAAGAGGTTATAGGTGGTGTGTTGTGTTGGCAACGTAAACGACGGAACGGAATGAATGGCTTCGGCCTGGGCGGCCTGTCGCTGCTGCCACACGGCCAGCATGGCGTACTCGGAGGCGAAGGCGAGCTGATGGAAACCCTTGGTTGTGTTGGGGTCGCCGGTGCTGACCGTCCATCCGCTGAGCAGGTTGATGGGCAGCATGTTTTCGCGGTTGTAGTTCTCGAAGGCATAGTCGAGATTCTGCTGATAGGACGAGAGGGCATTCTCGGCATGTGTCTTGCCGTTGTAAATGCTGGTGTTGTAGGGCGCTGCATCGACGTAGGCACGCATCAGTACATCGTCGAACCAGGCATTGAAGCCGCTCTCGGCCTGCGGGTCGGTGGGCCACTCGTAATAGGTGACGCCGCTGATGCGACGGCCCTTGGCGAAGTTGCGCCAGCTGCTCTGCGCCAGCGCGTTGACATCTTCAAGATAGGCTTCCTCGCCTGTGACACGATAGAGCTCAGCCGTACCGGCCAGCATCGTACCTGTGTTGTAGGTGTAGGCGGTGCCTGAAGGGCCGTTGGAATCGACATGGGTGCGATATTTGTTGCGCCCCTCGCCCACATACTGTATCTCACCCGTCACGGCTCCCAGCATGTCCCAATAGACGCCCGTCTGCTTGTTGAGCAGCTTTTCTTTCTGCCAGGCGTAGACCTTGCGGGCCATCTCGAGGTAGACATCGCTGTGGCGGCGCATCTCGTTGGTGCGTGTGCCGTCAGGCAGGATGAAATAGTAGCGCAGGTCGGCAGGCTCGTCGTCGGCCTTGTAGATCTCATAGAGCCACACCAAAGGCTGGATGAGCGGGCCGTTGCTGCACGAGTGCTTCGAGTTGTAGCCAGGACCCCAGCTGATGCCGCCGTAGTCGTTGCCGTCGGCGTCCAGACAACAGTCCCATCCGTCGATGCAGTAGTTGGCCAGATACTCGGCTTTCTTCAGGTAGTCCTCGTCGGCGGTGAGCTTGTAGGCTCGTGTCAGCTCGCGGCAAATCCACATCTGGTCGTCGTAGACATTCTCGATGCCAGTGACGGCGGCTGTGCCCTTCGAGCCTCCGCGATGCACGCCGTAGATACTCCATGAGGAGATGCGGGCATAGGAGTTGAGGGTATAGGTGCCACGATAGTAGTCGAGTGAGTTGAAGAGCTGCTTCAGACGGGTAACGAAGCGGTCGTGGTTGTCGGCGTAGAGCTGCGGAGCCTCTTCCTTCAGGGCTTCGAGCGCCTCTAATACCGAGCAATGGGCCTCGAGTGCGGCGGTATAGGGCCACACATCGGCCGTACCGCTGCCCTGTTTCGTCTCGGTGTTATAGAGGTCATACATGCGCATGTTGTTGGGCGAGCCAGTAAAGGAATGTTCCATCGTGGCGTCGGTTATCAGGATGGCACGCTGCAAGTTCTGAACGGCTGTGCTTTGCGCAGCTGCGCTGCTAAATGATAAATGAAAAATGATAAATGAGAAAAATGCCAGGAGATTTTTCATCGCATCGCGTATTTTTTGTTGTTTATGATGATGATGTTAGAGACCCGGGGATTCATGCGGCCTTGGAGGTCGTATGGAATGGAGGGGCGCGTTGGCAACGCACTATTCTTAACAGGCTTGATGCCACTCGTCTCATTACCAAAGAGCTTCCAAGCACCCAGCATGATGCTGCCCGAATTCTGTGTCTCGGTGATGACGAGGCGATAGTAGCGGTAGGGCTGGCCGGCGTTGGGATTGATGAGGGCGTAGTCGTCGGTCAGCAGACCAGCACGGCGCAGCTCGTCGACGGCTTCCATCAGCATGAGACCCGACTGCTGGCGCGAGGTGTCGTGCACGTCGGTGTTGATGTTGTACTGCTGCGTCCAGTAGGGATTGACAATGAACCAGGTCTTGTCGAGGGCAGCCAGCTCAGCCGAGCGTGCCTGTTCGAGAAGCCACTTCGTATAGCGCACCTGATGATCGGTGTCGAGACGGCCAGAGAGGATCCATTGGGCAAGATAGCGGATGAAGATTCCCTTGAACAGTCCGCCGTCGTCCTGATTGTAGTTCTGGCGCTCGTTCATGATGCCCTTGGGCGAATACCACTTGCCGAAAAGCAGGAGGTCCATCAGGTCGGTAGCCGTCTGGCGGTAGTGCTCCTCGCCGGTTATCTTGTAGAGCTCGAGCAGACCTCCCACCCATGTGCCCTGATTGTAGCTGAAGGTCACCTCGTGGTTGTTGTTCTGCGGGGTGTCTTTCATTACACCGTCGGGGAAGCGGCAATGGTCGCGCATGTATTCATAGATGCGGATGGCCCAGTCGAGGTATTGCTGCTCCTGCGTGTGCTGATAGAGACGTGCGGCAAGAATCATGGCGGGACAGTTGGAGCAGGCGTTCTTCGTGGCACCGTCGCCATTGACGTTCTTGTTCCAATGGATGCCTCCACCGTCTACATCGTCCCATCCTTTCACGATGTCGTTGAAGAGCGTCTTCACCTGCGTCATGTATTGGTGGTTGAGGTTGCTGTTGGCATCGCAGGCACGCAACAGGGCCAGCGCCATCCACTCCATATCGTCGTAGAAATGGTTGATGAGGGTGTTGCCGTTGCGTATTCTTGTGCCGTTGACCAGATGCGTGAGCTTGGTGAGCACAGACGACTGCTGCGTACGATTGTATTGATCGACATAGTTGTCTACACCATGTGCCGCCCACCAATAGCCGCCCCAGTCCTCATTGCGTTTCGCAGGATCTACAGCCCAGTCGCATATCCAGTAAGTGCCGTTGGCACTCTGCTTGCGCTCCAGCTCCTGTTCGCAGAAGTCCATCATGCGGTCGGCCACGTAGGCGTAGGACCCCCCTACGGCCCCCGAGGGGGCTTCATTACTCTTGCGGGCATTTGTGTTCCCCTCGGGGGACGACAGGGGGGTTAAATGATAGCGCTGCTCATAGTAGTCGACGGCCATCGAGGCGGCATTGTGCTGCACGTCGAGGGTGACCCATTGCTCGCCGTCGTTGCTGGCCATCAGCTCCCAGCAGTTGGGACGCAGGTCGCGCTGGGCAGAGCTGGTCATGCCGATGGCGTAGCCCGTGATAGTGGTGGGCTCGTCGAACTCGTACTGGAACCAAGCGTTCTGCAGACCGTTGTAGCGTGTCTCGCCGTTGAAGTTGTCTATCAGCTGGCGGTCGGCGTTCTGTATCTGCGTCATCGTCCTCGGGTCGTTGTCGATGAGATGACTGATTTGACCAGCCTTGGCCGAGCCACTAATGGTGCCGTTCTGCGTTGTGGCGATGTTGTCGCTGTCCTCCTGCGGATAGCCGAACAGCTGAAACTCAGCAATGCGCAGGCCCTCGCTGCCCGTAGCACTCTTCAACACCAGCTTGAAAGCCGTGAAGGCCGTGCTGGGGCCGCCATTGACCTGACGCTCCCTGTAGCGGCCGGTATAGCTGAGCGAATATGTGCGGATGTTCTGCCAGGTCTCGCCATCGGTAGAGCCAAGCAGCTGCAACTGCTTCAGGTCGCGGTTGGCATCGTCGGCGCTGACCACCGAAAAGCCTTTCATCACGTAGGGTCGGCGTGTCTTGAGGATGATCTCCTCCGAGCCTGTCAATTGCGGCAAAGTGAAGACGGTGAGGTCGTTCTTGTCAAACAAGGGCGACAGGTCGGCCTCGAAGCCCACAGCCTCGTAGGTGCAGTCGTCAACGATACTGTAGTCGGCAAGTGTCTTTTGCGCAGCAATGGTATGAAAAGACAACAGAGACAACAGGGACAACAAAAATAAGCTGTATTTCTTTCTCATTTTCTCAATTTCTCAATCTCCAAAGTGAAGGAATAGGGAGCTGCATCTTCGGAGATGCCACGCTGGCGATTGGGTGTGTCCTGCATCTGACAGACGATGGTGCCGCCTTTCATCAGCTCGCTGTGCTCCAGATAGTTGCGGTCGTAGCTACGACCGTTGATTGTCATGCTGCCGATGTAGGGTTTGTCGGCATTGCGGGCCTCGATGACGAGGGTCGGGGATTGCAAATCCCCTCCAACAGATTGCAAATCCCCTCCAACAGAAACGGGAGGCAGATGGATGGTGGTCTTGTCGAAGTAAGGCGTACCGATGGCGTATTGGCCAGAGCCTGGACAGACAGGATAGAAACCCATAGCCGAGAACACGTACCATGCCGATGTCTGTCCGTTGTCCTCGTCGCCACAGTAGCCGTCAGGGGCAGCGGTATAGAAGCGGTCCATCACCTCACGCACACGCTGCTGTGCCTTCCAGGGCTGTGCAGCCCAGTCGTAGAGGTAGATCATGTGCTGGATGGGCTGGTTGCCGTGGGCATAGTTGCCCATATTCATGATCTGCATCTCGCGTATCTCGTGGATGACGCCGCCATAGTAGCTCTCGTCGAAGAGCGGCGGCACGTTAAACACCGAGTCGAGCATCTGAACGAAGACATCCTTGCCACCCATCAAGCGAATGAGGCCCTCGGGGTCGTGGAACACCGACCAAGTGTAGTGCCAGGCATTACCCTCGGTGAAGGCATCGCCCCATTTCAGCGGACTGAAAGGCGACTGGAACGTGCCATCCTGATTGCGGCCACGCATCAGCTTTGTCTCCTTATCGAACACATTTTGATAGTTCATGGCGCGTTCGCGGAAAGGCCTCAGCTCCTTTTCCTTCTTGCCCAAAGCCTTGCCCAAGCGGTAGATGCACCAGTCGTCGTAGGCATACTCCAAGGTGCGGGCTACGTTCTCGTTGATGTTCACATCGTAGGGCACATAACCCAGACGATTGTAGTATTCGTAGCCTAAGCGACCAGTCGACGACACCTGCGGATGAACGGCGTTGGCCCCGTGTACAACGGCCTGCCAAAGCGATTCGATGTCGTATGGGTTGATGGTGGAGGGTTGATGGTGGAGGGTGGAGGGTTGATGGTGGAGGGTGGAGAGCTTTAGCCAGGCATCGGCCACGACCGAGGCGGAGTTGTTGCCCACCATGCAGCCGCGATGGCCCGGGCTGGCCCATTCGGGCAGGAATCCGCTCTCCTTATAGCAGTTCACCAGGCCCTCCTGCATCTTCTCGTTCATCTCAGGATAGACTAGGTTGAGCAAGGGGAAGAGGCAGCGGAAGGTGTCCCAGAAACCGGTATCGGTGAAGTAATAGCCCGGACAGACCTCGCCTGTGTGCGGGCTGTAGTGAACGGGCTGACCGTTGGCATCCATCTCATAGAACGAGCGGGGAAAGAGCACAGAGCGATAGAGACAAGAGTAGAACGTGCGCAGATGGTCGATGTTACTGTCCTTCACCTCGATGCGGCCCAGCACATCGTTCCAGCGCTGGCGTCCGTCGGCACAGACCTGCTCGAAGGAGCGGTCTGCCAGCTCTTGCAAGTTACGCCAAGCCTGCTCCTCGCTGATGAACGAGGCTGCCACACGTGCCACAACTTGCTGGCCGCGACGTGTCTTCATCGTCACCACCACGCCCTGCCGGTCGCCGCCAGCCTGCTGACTGACGGTGAAGTCGCAGTCGAGCTGCATGACGAAATAGCAGCGGAAATTTGCAGGCACACCCCCGCTGTTCTTTACCGTGTATCCCGTGATGGTGCGGCGTGCAACATCGGCGTGAACCACCGAGCCGCCATCGAAACCGTCGACCACGATATTGGCCTGCTCAGTCTCTGGGAACGTGAAGCGCATCATAGCGGCACGTTCCGTCGGCGTCATCTCTGCCACGACATCCCAGTCGGCCAGATACACCTTATAATAATATGGTGTGGCCGTTTCAGCTTTATGTGAGAACCACGAGGCACGCTCGTCCTCGCCCAGCTGGGGCTTGCCCGTAGTGGCCATGATGGCCAGCTGACCGTAGTCGTTGATCCACGGCGAAGGCTGGTGAGTCAGCTTCAAGCCACGTATCTTGTCCTCGGTGTAGACATACTGCCAGCCGTCGCCCATCTTGCCTGTCTGCGGCGTCCAGAAGTTCATGCCCCAGGGCAGGGCCACAGCGGGATAGGTGTTGCCTGTAGAGAGCGAGTGCTTCGACAGCGTTCCCACAAGGGTGCTGACGTAGTCGACAGCCTCACCCCCAGCCTCTGCTGGCAGAAGGGTCGCAAAGAATAAAAAGGCTGATAAAACAGCTGTTTTCCTCATATTCATATTGTTCAAATCTAGCTATCATCCGTTATAAAAACGGATGATAGCTATTGTTTATTGTCAGTACTACCACTGAATGGCCTGATCCTCGTTGGGTATCTGTGTGTTCAGTTGGCGTTCCAAGGTCAGGATGCCCTTGGTGGTGTAGTTCATGGGGTAGTTCTCCACGGACGTGTAGTCGGTGTAGTCGTACTCGATGCCGCTGATGATGACATAGTGGTGCAGCAAGTAGGGACGCACGTCGTCAGCCTGCTCGTAGATGCGGTAGGAGGCGGTGCCGTGCTGCACGAAGTTATTCTTCTCGGCGTTGTCAGACGAGAGGCGAACGGTGCCCTGCTTGCCGTCGGACGAGGTGGGTACGAACTCGAACTTCACCTTGTAGAAACGGCGGTCGACACGCGTCTCGTCGATGTTGCCCATGTAGAAGAACACGCTGTTCTCATCCACCACGTAGGCACGTGCTGTCTCCATGCCCGTTGCATTGTTGGGGTCGGCGGCATTGGTGACGGTGAGCGTGGTGGCCGAGTAGTTGCCCGAATAGTCGTTGTAGGGATAGACACGCAGCATGGCCTTGGCGTAGTTCTTGCGCGGATGGGGCTGGTAGCCGTCGGCCTGCTTCACCTCGATAGGCAGCACCCACTTCTCCACCATGTCAATGCCCTTGAAGTCGAAACTGATGCGCAGCAGACCGATGTCGTCGCCGCTCTTCACCATCACGCTGCCGGGATACTCGGCATAGTCGCTCATGTCCTTGTAGTAGAGGTCGGTGATGTCGGCACGGTAGGTGGGACTGCCGAAGCGCTCATAGTTGAGGATGGCGAGTGTGTCGCTGTGGCCCACCTGCACATTGATGTCGCTGCCATTGCGGGTAGTGCCGGCCACGATGACGGGCAGGTCGTAGCTCGATTTGCCCTCGCTGCCAAACATCAGCGAACCGTCGTCGTTGTGACGTGAGTAGGGCACATAGACCGCCGTCACACCATTGTCGTTGAGGGGAGCCTTGAAGCTGATGTACTTCTCATACTGCTCGTCCTGCCACTCGTCGTTGCAGGAGACCCCCACCCAGCCTCCCCCTATGAGGGGGAGGAGTGAATAGACCACAAAGCGGAAGATCCTCTTGGTCTTTTCAAACATATTCTTTCTCATATTTATTGTTATTTGTTCTTATGTGTAACTACTCCCCTCCCTCCAGGGAGGGGTCGGGGGTGGGTCTTTAATCGTTATATTTCCATCCTGGGTTCTGCACCAGATTCTTGTTGCGCTTCAGGTCGGTAAACGAGATGGGCCAGAAATACATCTTGTCGGTGAACGTGGCCGAGAGGTTGTAGACAGGAATGACCTGCATGAACTCGTCTTTGTTCTGCACCGTCTGGAACACATTCAGGCCATAGACGCGCTTGTTCTCTTCAACGGGCGCATCCATCCAGCGGCGCAGGTCGAAGTAGCGCTTGCCTTCGCCCATGAACTCAATCATGCGCTCGCGTTTGATCTTTGCTCTCAGGTCGTCCTTGCTGGCATAGTCAGCCTGCGTGTAGTCGGGCAGTCCGGCACGGATACGCACAGGACGAATACCACGCTTCATCTCTGCGAGGTCGCGACCTTTGATGGTGACGGCGTTGCCTTTCCAGTCGTTCTGCTGATAGCTAGCGCCCTCGGTCAGCTCGTTCAGGCACTCGGCATACATCAGCAGGATGTCGGCATAGCGGATGGCCGGCTCGAACTTCACGTGGATATGGCCGTAGGAACCACCGCCGCTGGGCTGAGCCTCGAAATAGTCCTGCGGATGATAGTATTTCTTCACGCCGATACCTGTGCGCAGATAGGCAAACGAGTTGCGGTAGCCGTCGGATCCGCTACGGTAATAGGTTACCTGACGGTTGTGATCGGTGGAAGAGCTCTTTCCCAACTGTTCCCAGATGGTGCCGTTGTAGGCCACAGAGGCATAGAAGCGCGGCTCGCGTGCACAATACTGATGCGATACGTTCATGCGCTGCTGATTGCCCACGCTGCGGTTGGTGGGATTGACAAGCACCTCGGGATAATCGTCGTTCTGCGCCTCACTACGACTGATAAAACCAGTGGCACGCTCACGGTCGTTACCAGGATTGTCAACGGTGGCAGCACCTGGCTGGCGCCATTCGCGATACATGCCGTCCACGTCGGAGCCGTCCTTCATGTAATAGGTGTCTACCATCTTCTGCGTCAGACCATGTGTGTTCCAGCCGTTCAGCGATGTAGGCATGGCATGACCCACCAGCGATGCGATGCCGTTGTCGTGGTCACCCAGCTCGATATTGCCACGGGTGAAGATGAGTTCGCTGTTGCCAGCGGCACTGGCCACACCGTTGAACAGGTTACGATAGGAGAGATAGGGGTCGATATTCTTCCAGCCGTCGGGCCAGTTCTTGTCAGAGAAATCCTCGTCGTAAGGCGGAGTCACGGTGACAGGGCGGTCGTCGGTGGCTACATCGTTGTATGGTTCGATGTAGAGCTGATAGACATTGAGGTCGATGACATCCTTACAGGCGGCAGCGGCGCGAGCCCATTTCGTCTCGTCATAGGTGAGTGAGAGCAGCGGCGTGCCGTCGAAGTTCTTCAGTTGCTTGGCCACGTCGTCGGTGACGTTGGCGGGATGATGGCCGTTCTGCAGCTGACCGTTAGCCAGCGGACTGGCGGCGTAGGTGAGCACGATGGCACGAGTGGCCAAGGCAGCGCCGATGGTGGGACGCATCACATTGTTCTCATCACGGCGGTAGCTCTTCAGCTCACGGGCTGCCTGCAGCATCTGGTCGGCAATATAGGTGGCACACTCCTCGTAGGTGGAGCGCGGCGTGGCCAGCTCGTCGTACGCCAGCGTGTAGTCAGCACCCTCGTCGGCCATGATGGGCACAGGGCCAAACTTGCGGAGTAGCAGCCAGTAGTAGTAGGCACGCACAAAACGGGCCTGACCGCGATAATCCTCCACCTCGTCAGCACTCATGGCTTTGTTGCGACTGATATTGTGGATGAAGATGCTGGCCTGATAGATGCCCTGATAGCAGCGCACCCAGGCATTCTGTCCCTCGCTCTCGTCGTAGTTGCCCTCGTGGAAGGAGTTATAGGAGGCGTAGTCGGCATCCTTGGAGTCGCCGAAGCTGTTGTCGCGGTCGCCATAGTACATGTCATCGGCGAAGTTGAAGGGATTCCATGCGCTGCCATCGGCACCGGTGGCACCCTTTGAGCCTACCTCGATGTTGCAACCGTTGAGGAACGAATAGGCATGTGCCAGCCACTGGTCGCACTGAATCTTGTCGGTAAAGACACTTTCCAGCGTCTTGCGGTCCTCGAAGTATTTGTCGCTGTCCAAATCGGTGCAGGAGGTCAGCGCTGCGCTAAATGATAAATGACAAATGATAAATGATAAACCTATCAAACGTCCTTTGCTTATCTTGTTATTCATAATCTTCATGGTTAATGGTTTACAGGTTCACTTGCATACCTACAGTTACTGCCTTGGTGATGGGATAATCCTCACCACGCGGCTGGAGCGACTCAGGATCCCAGATGCTGAACTTCTTATGCAGGAAGAACAGGTTGGAGGCCGAGACATAGAAACGCACGTTCTGGAAATGAATCTTGTTCACCAGCGTCTTAGGCATCGTGTAGCCGATGTCGAGGTTCTTCAAGCGCAGATAGCGTCCGTCTCGCAGCCAGAAGGTAGAGTTACGGAAGTTGTTGGCATTGCCGCCATAGCTCAGGCGAGGATAGGCGGCGTTCACGTCCTCGTTGGGCTGGATGCCCAGCAGCTGTGCCGTCTCAGTGTCTACCCAACGATTTTCCAACAGCCCCTTGAACACATTGCCCCACTGTCCTTCGCTGAAGGCGTAGACATTCTTGCCATAGGTCATGAATGTGCTCTTGCCGGCGCCCTGGAAATGCAAGTTGAAGTCGAACTGCTTCCACGTGATGGAAAGACCCAGACCATAGATGAGGTTCGGACGGCTGGTGGCACCGATGGCACATTCGTCGCCAGAGTCGATGACGCCGTCGCCATTCACATCTTTATATTTGATGTCGCCAGGCTGCACAGGGCCGAAGGTCTGTGCGGGTGAGTTGCGGATGTCGTCGTAGTCTTTGAACAAGCCGAGAGCAATCAGGCCGCGTACCTGATTGACGCGATAGCCGTGCTGATTCTGATAGGGATAGACGTTGTTCTCCTCGTCGTAGTCGCCAATCTCGTTCTTCGAGTAGGTCATGTTGCCGCGGACGGTAATGCCTACGTCGCCAATCTTCTGCTCATAGCGGAAATTACCGTCAATACCGCGAGACTTCACCGAGCCCACGTTGGCACGCGGATAGTTGTTGTCCCAATATTCCAGACCCACGGTGGTGGGCAGGAAACGGCGTTCCTGATAGATGCCGGTACGCTCTTCGTTAAAGTAGTCGACAGTGAGCGAGAACTTGTTGTTGAACAGCACCAGATCAATACCCAAATCGTTCTTCGTGGCCACTTCCCAGGTGACGCCTTCGGAAGCCACCTGACGATAGCGGATGCCCGAGTAGGTGTTGCTGAAGTATTGGCCCCAAGAGTAGCCGGCACCGCTCTGCTCAATGGTGTAGAGATAGGGGAAGCGGGTGCTGCCAGTGGCGTCGCTACCCACCTTGCCGTGTGAGAAACGAATCTTGAACATGTCGAGCCAAGGAGCCTTCTGCTTCACCCAAGGCTCTTCGCCGATGTTCCATGCCACAGACCAGGCAGGGAAGAAGCCCCAGCGATGACCGTCGGAGAAATTCTCCGAGCCATTGTAGCCGAAGTTGTAGTCGAGGAAATAGCGATACTTGTAGTTGTAAGTGAACTGCGCAGCCAAGCCTTTGTTCTTGCGCGACACAGAATTCTTTACGTCGGTGCCCAGATTCTGTGTAGAAATCTGCTGGTCTTCGGTGAACTTGACGTTGGCGCCGAAATAGTGGGCATCGGCAAACGAGCGGTCCCAGTGCAGCAGCAGGTCGAGGAACTCACGGCGCCAGCCGTCGTTTGAGGTAGTCTGCTCCATGTCCTTCGCGTTCTGCACCATTTGGAAGTCCAGCTCGCCGGTCTCCGTATTGCGCGAGCGGGCACTGTAGAGCGCAGGCAAGTGATGCAAATGGATTGCATTCTGGTTGTAGGTGTCGAAGCCGAAACGACCAGTGAACGTCAAACCCTTGGTGATAAAGCCAAGATCTTGCTCCAGTGTGACATTCGTTTGGATATTGTTGTCCCACTCATTGTTGTAGCCCGTTTGTGTAGAGCTAACCCACGGATTGATATAGTTCTCGTCGAGTGTATAGGTAATGACGCCGTTCTCCTCAGTGGCATTGAACACGCCTTTGGCGGGATAGTAGCCGTTGGAGTACATCACAGGCGTGTAGAGTGCGTTGTAGCCAAAGAGCTGACCCCACACCTTGTCGTCGCCAATGCCTGGTGAGTTGCGCTTGTTCAGGTTGCCGCCGATGCCCAATTTCAACAGCGTGGTCTTGGTCACGTCAATGTCGACGTTCATGCGATAGTTCCAGCGCTTGTAATTGGCATTGGTGTCGTATTTCTTGCGCAGCGTCTCGTCGGTCTTATACATACCCTCGTCCTCAGTGTAGGCCATCGAGACGTAGTAGCGAGCTGTTTCGCCACCACCGCTCAGGTTGACATTGGCACGATAGCTCAAGGCACCGTCCTTCAGCAGCAGGTCCTGCCAGTCCACGTTGGGATAGAGGTCGGGATCGAGTCCTTCGCGAATGATGTCAAGCTCCACGGGCTGGTAGAGCACGCCGAGGTTGCGGGTGACGCGGGCCTCGTTCAGATAGTTGGCGTATTGGAAACCATCTACAAACTCGGGTGTGATGGTACGCGTGTTGTACGAGGTCTCCACTTTGCCGTTGATCTGCACCTTGCCGGCCTTGCCATGCTTCGTGGTGATGAGAATAACGCCGTTGGCGCCCTTCGAACCGTAGATGGCGGTGGCCGAGGCATCCTTCAGCACGGAGAAGTTCTCGATGTCCTCGATGTTGATATCGTCGATGTTGTCACGTTCAAAACCATCAACAAGAATATAGGCCTTGCTGCTGGCGCCGAAGGTGGAGATACCGCGAATCCAGAATTCGCTGGTGTTCTTGCCCGGCTGTCCGGAGCTCTGGAAAGCCATGATGCCCGGCACATTGCCTGCCAGGGTGTTGGTGAGGTTCGACGTGCTGTAGTGCTTCAGGTCTTCCATCTTCACATTCGAAACGGCACCCGTGACGGTGAGTTTCTTCTGCGTGCCCATACCGGTAACCACCACTTCGTCGATGGCATTCTGCACATCCTCTTCCATCACGACGTTGATGGTGGTCTTGTCGCCCTTGACCAGCACTTCCTGTGTCTTGAGACCGATATAGGAGAAAACCAGTGTACGGAATTCCTGCACCTTGATGCTATAATTACCATCGAAGTCGGTGATGGTGCCCAGACCCTTCGAGTCTTTCACGATGACACTGGCGCCGATGATTCCTTCGCCGCTTGCGTCGGTCACACGACCCGTTATCGTCAGTTCCCTTTGTGCCTGCGCTGCGCTGATGAACAGTGAGCAATGAACAATAAGCAGCGCCATGATTGCTATATATCTTTTCATGCTTAGTCCTCCTTGGCTTCTAAGTTTTCTTCCATGGTGATGGTGCGGATGGCGAAGTTGCTGGTGTCCAGGATATAGAAGATCAGCGTGTTCTCGCCCGTGATGGCATCGCGGTGGACATCGTTCACCAGTCCTGTAGGACGGTGGAAGCGTGCGAAGTCGCGCAGCTCGCCGTTCTCGTTGCCATAGGTGTGGCCGTCGGCATGAGTGGCAAAGCCGCCGCCGGCATAGGTCTTCACGATGCCCTCGGGTGTGAGCAGGCGGATGGCATCGTTCTGGCTGTCGCAGAAATAGAAGTCGTAGATGTCGTCGCGTCCCTCGGCCTCATACTGCTCGTTCTTCACAAACGTGCCCTGATAGGGACGGTTGAGCAGGGCTGAGAGGCCCACGCCGTCGGTGAAGCCTGCATGTGACATGTCGCCTGCAATGCGGTAGGGCGGCGAGAAGCGCTTGGTTTGCTCGTTATAGTCGGTGCGCAGGATATAGTTGCGGTTGATGACCACGATATAGGCATATTTTCCGCTGGGATGAATGTCAATCTGGAACTCCCAGCTAACGTCCTGCACCGTAAAGAGCTTTTCAAAGGCACCCGTGCCTGAGCTGCTGCCAGTGTTAATGTCATTCAGGTTCTGGTTGGCATAGGGATTCCAGCTTGTGCCTGAGCCACCCAATGAGTCGGGCAGCTGTGTCTCCCAGTATTTGTTCATGTCGAGGCGCAGCACCTCACCTTGTGCAAAGCTGGTGAAGTAGAGTTCTCCGTTGGGATGCAGCGAGGCACCGTTACACTGACGATAGTTAGCCAGTTGGCGCACGGTGGAGCCACTGCTGAAATTGCCCTCGGGGTCACGGTCAACGATATAGACGGAGTTGGCGCGGTAGTTGCTGTCATCATTATCGGCCGAGATAATCAGATGCTCACGCCATTTCTTCTGGTCGGCAGTGGCAGTCTGGTCCCATCCCTCAGGAGCATAGCCGCTCTTCTCGCCAGTCTCCTCGTCCACAACATAGTCGAAGCTGCCGTCCTCATTGTACATGAAGGGGTCGACGGCGAAGTCGATGGTGCGCAGGCGCTGGTTCGCGAACTTCGACAGCGGCAGGATGGTCTGCACGGTGCGCTCCTTCAGGTCTATGAGCTGTATGCCGTGGGCCACGGTGCCGAAGTGGGGCTCCTGGTCGTAGACCACGAAGAGCTGGTCGTGGTTATAGGGCGAGAACTGCATCACGCCATCGTTCTTGAAGCCGCTGCAGTCGCCGAAGGTGCCGTCAATCCACACGGCATCGGCCTCGCGGTCGTAGCTCTTGCCGCAGAGCTTGCCCACCACCATCTTACGCTCATATTCGAAGCGGTCGGCGGCCTTGCCTGTCTGCTTGTCAACGGTGACCTGCACCGATGCGAAGAGGCGGCTGCCCTCTATCTGGTCGTAGGCAGCGCCGGGCAGATAGCAGTAGATGGCGTTGTTCTTCACGCTGACCAGCACAGCCTCCTTGCCGCCGATGCTGACATTCACCATCGACGAGTCGTTGCCGAAGTTCTGACCAAGGATGACCACCTGCTGGCCTACGCTGCCCTTGGTGGGCGTGAAGCTGGTCACGGTGACAGGCTTCGACGGGTCGTAGGGGTCGGACGTCTGCACACCATAGTAGTCTTCCACCGTGGTCGAAGACTCACAGCCACTGAGCACGGCAACCATGCTGCAGCACAGCAGGCCAACCGTCATCAAGGTTTTCATGTTAGTCGTTTTCATTATTCTTATCGTTTATTGTTTTCGTTAACGTCAACGTTATCGTTATCGTTTTCGTTTTCGTTATCGCAACTTTTCTTCCAGCACCCTCATCCAGAAACCGCCAATCACCGAGCGGGCCTTGAAACCCACCATGCGGCCTGTCTTGGTGTCGTACCAGTCGCTGGTCGGCACGCGGCTTTCCGTCTCGTCCATGTATTTGTAGACGGGCTCCACGAACTTCAGGAACGTGTCCTTGTCGCTGGCCATAGCGGCCGTCCACATGATCCAGTCGTTCTTCGTGTAGTCCTTGCGGATGTCGAGGGGCAGGCCATACTTGTTCTGCTTCTTCAGATAATACTTCACATCGCGCTCCATGGTGCCTGCAGGGAAGACGTTGGTCTGCCACAGCCTGTCCCACACCATGTTGTATTTCTGGCTCCAGGTGTTCGGGCGGTCGAAGGCCAGCCGGTAGTGGTCGCCCTCACGTGCATCCTTTTCCCACTTTGCCGCCATTTCCTTGGCACGGGCCATGTATTTGTCGGCCACATTGCTGAGACCTTTCATACGGGCTATCTCGGCATAGCCTGCCACACCCATGATGGCCTTGATGCTCAGGTTGGCATTGTGGGCCCAGTGTCCGGCGAAATCATCGGTGCAGAGCTGATTGGCGGGGTCTTGTCCGTTTTCTGAGAGGTAGTCAGCCCAGGTGGTGATGACGCCCCAGTATTTATCCACATAGTTCGTGTTGCCGTCGAGCATACAGAGCTGAGCAGCCAGTGTCAGCATATTGCCGGCCTCTTCCAGCGGCATGTCGCCACCATACACCTGTCCGTTGGCTATCGGATAGGTACCGAGGTCATGGGCTGCGAAGGGCTTCGTCCAGCGTCCGCTGAGCGAATAGTCGAAGATAGAGGTCATCATGGCCTTCTGCAGCTCAGGGTTGTAGCAGAGGAACAGCGGAGCCTCGGGATAGGTGAGGTCGACGGTATTGACACATCCGTTGCTGTTGTTCTCCTTCGAGAAGAAGAGCAGGTTGCCTTGATCGTCCTGGAACAGCTTGTGGGCAGCAATGACATGGCGATAGCTGGCTGAGAGGATCTCTGCGTAGTGCTCGTTGCCGGCAGCCAGACCGTCGTCATAGATCATCTTGTCGAACTCGCGGCAGCGCTGCATGATGTTCTGGTACTGGGAATTCATGCGCTGGAACATCTGGAAGATGCTCACCGTGCCGCCATGTGCCCAGTAGCCCTTGTAGCGTTTGTACATATATTCAATATCCTGAATCTCGTCGTAGCCCATCATCATGAAGCTGGAGGCCTGCTGGGTCTTTCCGAACTCATGTTTGTAGCACAGCAGCGGCATGTTGGCAGCATCGGCGCCTACGGAAACAGTGCCGTTGATGGCAGGGATATAGAAGTAGCCCCAGTCGATGCAGATGCCGTCGCCCTTCTTGGCGAGGATGGGCTGGTCTATGGTGCCGGTACGCACATACTGTATGCCATTGTTTTCCATCAGTATCGTGCTGGTGGGCTGGCTTGCCTTGTTGAGTGTCATTTCTGGCGTAGCGATGATTTCCAGCTGCACGTCGTGTGGGTTGCCATCAGTGGAGCGCACTTGATAGGAGATGTAGTTGATGGGCGAGGAGAGCAGGTCGTAGTCGTCAATCAGCATGGGAGCTGTGAAGACCACGTCCAGCTCTACGGGCCCGCATATAAAGGTATAATATGTGTTGGTGGCAAGTACGTCGACCGACTTCTGCTTGGCTGTCACGATGTTAGCGTTAACGTTAGCGTTAATGTTTTTGAACAGGCCGAAGTCGGTATATGCGCCGCCGGTGGTGTTGTGGCAGTGGGCGGCAATGATGTTCTCTCCCTCATGCAGCAGGCCCTTCAGCTTCGCGTCAAGGTGCAGCTGTACGCCCTCCACCCAGGTCTCGCCAGTATCGGCCACCTTCGTGCCGTTGATATAGAGTTCAAACACATCGTCGTGCGAATAGACCATGTAGAGGTCTTCCTTCAGGTCGGCTGCCTGGAGATTGATGGTACGGCGCACATAGAGGTCACTGTTCAGCTCGCTCCAGTGGGTACGCACGAAACTCAGCCCGTCGCTGCCCCAGGCAGCCTTGCCACGGCGCCAGTTAACATTAACGTTAAACCCAGGCTTCATCCATCCTGCGGGCTGCTGTGATTGGCGGCTATAGTCGGCCTCCCAAGCTTCCTCGTCAGCCATAGGTACAATACTCTGTAGGATAGCACGCTCGGCACCCATCCAGCGGTAAGTCTTGCCGTCCACCCTGAGCAGGCCTTCCAAGGGCTTCTCGTCGTTGGTCCAATGGCGCGTGGTGCCGTCGGTCAACTGGTCGTAGGGCGACCACACGCTGAAGTACGGGTCACTCACTATCAGCGGCACGCTGGGCAAACGCAAGTTGGTGGTTTTGTACGGAGTGAACAGCTTGGCTGATTGAGCCATGACCGTCATCGCCACAGCTCCCATGAAGCAAAAAGTCAGTAATCTTTTCATACAATTCTTATTATAGTATACATTTTACGTTTTCGTAACGAAGTTTTTTTGTTTTTCCTTAAACAATCTTTTTACCTATAAAAGAAACAAACTACCTATTTCCGGATCGTGATAGGCGGCATCACGCCGCATGAAAATTAACCCATTATTTACTAACTAAAACTAACTACAAAAATCATTTTCGCTGCAAAATAACACAAAATCAGACGAAAAGAAGGATAATAAATATTCAAAGAGAATAAAAAACCGTTCAAACAGAAATAAAACAACCTGCGTTGAACGAAAAAAACTGTCAGCAGGTAATTTGTGACGAAAATTTTTTGTCAGATGAAAAGATAATTGTATTTTTGCATCATCAATCTGCACACTCCCATGAGATATTTCTATACTTTCCTACTTGTCGTCTGCCTGATTTCCCTTTCATGCTGCCGCCGTGCAGCAGAGATACCAGTCGCCAGCGATGACGTGATGTTGTTGGAGCATGTGGGCTATCCACAGGCCGTATTCCACGACGGCAACTTTTATTTCACTTTTCAAAGTCTTGGTGGCGACTCCGTCGAACTATTTTGTACCAAGCGCCTGGAAGACCTCTCACAGGCTCGCCGACGCACAGTTTGGAGTGCTGCCCGCGATACCATGACCCATTTCTGGTCGCCCGAAATCTACCGCATAGGCGATAAGTGGTACCTTTATTTCGAGGGTGACGACGGCAACACCGACAATCACCACCTCTTTGTGATGGAGTGTGCCGATCCTGACCCCATGACGGGACAGTTCGTCCTGAAAGGCCCTATTGAGACCCATGCCGAGTGGAATTACGGTATTCACCCCAATCTGTTGCAAATACCCAATGGCGATCTCTACCTGCTGTGGAGCGGATGGCCTGAGCGCCGTCATGAGACGGAGACACAATGTATATATATCGCGCGCATGGAGAATCCCTGGACCACCAGCTCCGAACGTGTGATGATCTCCCTGCCCGACCATGAGTGGGAGCGCCAATGGATCAATCCCGACGGCCATCGCTCAGCCTACCCTATCTACGTCAACGAGAATCCTGAGGCCTTCGTCACACCCGACGGCCAGCGCATCATCGTGCTCTATTCCGCCAGCGGCATCTGGACGGTCTATACCACCGTGGGCATGTTGTCGGCACCCGTTACGGCCAACCTGCTCGACCCCGCCGTGTGGGTGAAACGTCAGGAGCCACTCATAAAGAAAGACTCTGCCACCGCGCCCACCATCTCGAATGTCTACCTTGTGCCCTCTGCCGATGGCAGCACCACCGACATGCTTTATGAGTACAAGCGCATCATAGATGGCAACATCATCCGCGACATCTACCTCCGCCACGACATCAAATGGACTTCTGACGGAAAACCCATCTTTTGAAAAAAGCTCGTCACACAAGAAAACTTTTTGGTCAAACTGAACGGCGAACGGAAAGTTTTTCTTTGTATATGCTGTTGTTTCCTGCCAGAAGCATTATCTTTGCAAGAAATAAACACTATTCACTATTTCCAACATGACAAAGAAAATCTTTATTTTGGCCTTCACGGTCCTTATGATGTCTACCTCTGCAACTATGGCGGCAGCAGTGCAGTTCACGCTGCGCCTAAAGTATCCCGGCAACGATGCCGTCACCTATCCGCTGCAGCAGCAAGGCAACAAGCTGAAGGCTCAGCAGCCATTGCCACTCGACATCACCACTGTCACCACCGCAGAGGGCGAGGACCTGCGGCTCAGCGTCACGCTGACGGCCCACAAGCGTACTTGGTTTAACCTCGGTGTGCTCATTCCCACCGACTATGCCACTGATGACTGCGACTTCTACCTGCCTGGCTTCTGGTATCACAAGAACCTGCGCTCGCCTCGAGAGGCTCCGTCGTTCCACACCTCCAAAGACTGGAACTTCCGCGAAGACCGTTTGTCATCGCCCCTGGCGGGCGTCTACTGCAATGGCAGCGCACTCACCGTGATGCATGAGTTCACACCCTCCACCCCTCTTACCGATGCGCTGACTACCCATCAGGAGGGCGAGGTCATCTTGGGTGGCTCCACATCCATCGGCTACATGGGATTCGAAGGGAGTAGCGGACACGCTGCCCTCTCCTTTGGCTATCCCTATATGGAGACACCCCGTCGCTACATCCGCAAGCTCACGCTGATCAATCCCATCACCACTTTCGCCCAGTTAGAGCAGGGCGAGCGCATCACCCTGACATGGCTCATCCACGAGACGAAGCCTGCCGACTACGGTGAGTTTGTTGCCCAGACATGGCTCTACTGCATGGCTAAGCTCAACCCACAGCCGTTGCAGCCGCTCTTCACGCCCGACGAGGCGAAAGACCAGCTGGCCAACTATTTCCGCAAGGCATACGTCGACCAGTATGCGCTGAAATTTCACTCAGGCCACGGCCTGCGTATCGACGACTGCAAGCCCGTGAACCATGTGCAGATAGGGTTCTGCGGACGAGTGTTGCTCAACGGCTTCAACACCTTGGAGTATGGCGAGGCGCATGGCGATGCTGAGCTTGTGGCCCAAGGACAGGCTATTTTCGACAGTTGGTTGCAGCATGGCCTCACGGCAAAAGGCTATTTCAAGGACGACTTCCACATTGCCAATGGCATTCCTACCGATCAGGACATCGTGCACAGCATCCGTCAGCAGTCGGAGGGTGTCTATGCCGTACTGCACTATCTGCGCTATGAGAAGCAGCACGGAAGGAAGCACAAGGAGTGGGAACAGAAGATGCGCACCTTACTCGACAACATGGTGACGCTGCTGAAGGACGACGGCCACTATCCCCGCAAATACCGCGACGACCACAGCGACGTGGATGCCTCGGGCGGCTCTACGCCGTCGGCCACCTCGACGCTGGTCATGGGTTACAAGTATTTCGGCGACAAACGCTATCTGGACGCCGCCAAGTGCACTGTGGACTATTTAGAGCAGAACATTATATCGAAAAGCGATTACTTTTCCTCCACCCTCGACGCCAACTGCGAAGACAAGGAGGCTGCCATCAGCGCCGTTACTGCCACCTATTATCTAGCGATGGTGACGAAGGGACAGGAACGCCAGCATTACATCGACCTCTGCAAGAAAGCAGCCTTCTTCGCCCTGTCGTGGTACTACCTGTGGGATGTGCCCTTCGCACAGGGACAGATGTTGGGAGACCTCGGTTTCAAGAGCCGCGGCTGGAGCAACGTATCGGTGGAAAACAACCATGTCGACGTGTTCGTCTTCGAACTGGCACATATCGTGAAATGGCTGGCTCAGGAGACCGGTCAGCAGCAGTTTGCACAAATCTACGACGTCATCCGCTCTTCCCTCACCCAACTACTGCCCACCAAGGATCGTCTCTGCGGCATTGGTGTGCCTGGCTTCAATCCCGAGGTGGTGCAGCACACGCAATGGGACTACGGCAAGAACGGCAAGGGCTTCTACAACGACATCTTCGCCCCAGGCTGGACCACTGCCTCGTTGTGGGAGCTTTTCTCACCCGATAGAACTGTAGGATTTCTCACGGGAAAGTAAAAGAAAACGCGGATATTTCCTTTATACACAGTAAAGAGATGTAAGCATATAACACACTGATTACCAACACTAAAGAGGAATGTATTATCTGAAAACGGTAATACATTTCTTTTTTTACGTGTGCAGGTTGCGGAATATGCCTACCTTTGCAAACGAAAACGAAAACGATAACGATAACGAAAACGATAACGAAACGAAAAACGAAAACTTTATGACTCAACAACATTTTTTAAAGTCCTGTCGCGCTGCGATGCCTGCCGCCCTGCTGCTGCTCGGCACGGCGACCATGCTGCTGGCTGAGGCTGCCTTTGTGCCGGCCTTTGCCGAGGAACAGCAGGCACAGAGCCAAGTGACAGGTCTGGTCACCGACCAGGACAAGCAACCTCTCATCGGAGTAACCGTACAGGTGGTGGGTACCAACACCATGGCCGTTACCGACCTCGACGGTATGTTTAAGATCATGGCGCCTTCGCGCAGCAACACCATGCTGGAGTTCAGCTATCTGGGCTACAAGAAGAAGCAGGTGAAGGTGAATGGTGCAAAGATCTTGCAGGTGCAGATGGAAGAAGACACCAACGAGATGAACGAGGTGGTGGTGACGGGCTACAGCTCGCAGAAGAAAGCCTCGATCATTGGCTCCATCGAGACCATCAAGCCTGCCGAGCTGCAGTTTGGTACTACGCGTACATTATCTAATAACCTGGCTGGTAAGCTCAGTGGCGTCATCGGCATCCAGCGCTCGGGTGAGCCTGGCTACGACGACTCCGACTTCTGGATTCGCGGTATGTCGACCTTCCACGGCAGCAATGCCCCGCTGGTGCTTATCGACGGTGTGGCCCGCGACCTGAACAATGTCGATATAGCCGAGGTGGAGTCGTTCTCCGTGCTGAAGGATGCCTCGGCCCAGGCTATGTATGGTGTGCGTGGTGCCAACGGCGTCATCGTCATCACCACGAAGCGTGGCAAGATTGGTGCGCCGCAGGTGCGTTTCCATGTGGAGCACGCCATCAGCGAACCCACGATGTTCCCCGAGTTCCTGAATGCTTCGCAATATATGAGCCTGCTCAACGAGCTGGCCGCCAGCGACGGCAAGTCCTTGCCCTTCACTCAGGAGGCCATCGACCGTACCGCCTCGGGCTATGACCCCGACCTCTATCCCGACGTGAACTGGATTGACGCCATCACGAAGGACTATGCCCATACCACCCGCGGCAATCTGGACATCAGCGGCGGCAGCGACTTCCTGCGATACAGTATCGTGGCCAGCTATTTCCAGGAGGGCGGCATACTGGAACAGGACAAGAGCCTCATCGTGGACAATGCCACGAACAACCAGCAGTTCAACCTGCGCACGAATATCGACATGGACGTGACGAAGACTACCTTGCTGCGTGTAAACATTGGCGGCTATCTGAACCGTTTCAAGAAACAGCGCGTCGATACCAACGTGGCCTTCGACAACGCCTTCAAGACGCTGCCCTTCGTCCATCCCGCACGCTATAGCGACGGTGCCATCCCCCTCATCTCGAACCGAGTGAACCCTTGGCGCGACGTGACACAGGGCGGCTATGCCTTCCGTACCTCGTCGAAGATTCAGACACTCTTCAGCGTGGAGCAGGACCTGCGCCAGATTACCAAAGGCCTGAAGGCGAAGGTGATGTTCAGCTTCGACCGCTGGAACGAGAGCGAGCGCGGCCGTACGGCCAACGTGGGCACCGTGTTCCCTGCTACGGGGCGTGACGAGGAGGGCAACCTCATCTACACGCAGTTCCAGACGGGCGACGAGTCGATGGGCAGCTACACCAACGGCGGCTATGGCAACACCAATATCTATCTGGAGGCAGACCTGATGTATGCCCGCCGCTTCGGCAAGTTCGACCTCGATGCCCTGTTCCTCTACAACCAGCAGGCCTACGACGACGGCGACATTCAGGACTATCGCAAGCAGGGCATCGCCGGACGCCTCTCGGGCACCTACGACGACCGCTATGTGGCTGAGTTCAACTTCGGCTACAACGGCTCCGAGAACTTCGCCAAGGGCAAGCGCTTCGGTTTCTTCCCCTCTTTCGCCCTGGGCTGGCTGCTCAGCGAGGAGCCTTTCATGCAGCCGATGAAGAAGACCTTCGACAAGATCAAGTTCCGTGCCAGCATTGGCTTGGCCGGCGACGATAATATCGGCAGCAACCGTCGCTTCGCCTATCTCACCAAGATTGACACCTACGACAACGCCTACACCTGGGGCACCACCGGACAGCGCAACTACGGCGGCATCAACGAGGGCGAGTATGGCGTGGAAGGACTCACTTGGGAGACTGTGCTGAAGAAGAACTTCGGCATTGAGCTGGGCTTCCTCAAGATGATTGAGCTGAACTTCGACATCTTCAAGGAGAGCCGCAGCGACATCTTTATGCGACGAAACAGTATGCCTACGCAGAGTGGTATTCCTGCCGAGAAGCTTCCCTATGCCAACTACGGCAAGATGGAGAACCACGGCGTGGAGTTCACCCTGAACTTCCACAAGCAATGGAATAAGGACTGGTTCACCTCGGCCTACGGCAACTTCACCTTCGCCAAGAACAAAGTGACGGAGTTCGACGAGCCTGCATCGAAATTAGGCACACACCGTGCCCAGACGGGCCGCTCTTGGGGTGAGCTCTTCGGATTGATGGCCGACCGTCTGTTTACTGACGACGACTTCAACATCACGCTGGACGAAAACGGCAACAAGGTCTATGCCCTGAAGGATGGCATTCCCATGCAGCAGGTGGGTGCTACCGTGCTCCGTCCCGGCGACATCAAGTATATCGACCGCAATGGCGACGGCATCATCACTGAGGAGGATGAAGGATTCATCGGCGGCACAGTCGATCCACGCATCGTCTATGGCTTCGGCGGTGTCATCAGCTATAAGAAGATTGACGTGAACTTCTTCTTCCAGGGAGTGGGTGATGTGTATCGCATCATCGGCGGACAGCCTTACTTCATGCCTGGCGGCGGCACCACGACCGAAGGTAACGCCTATGCCAAGTACATCGACGACCGCTGGACGGAGGCCAATCCTTCGCAGAATGTCTTCTGGCCCCGTCTGAGCTATGGCCCCAACCAGAACAACTATCGTGCCTCGACATGGTGGAAGAAGGATATGAGCTTCCTGCGCTGCAAGACCATCGAGGTGGGCTACACCCTGCCCAAGGCTTGGCTGGAGCCTATCTACGGCAAGAGCTGCCGCGTCTTTGTCAGCGGAAACAACCTGTTCTGCCTCAGCAGTTTCAAGCTGTGGGATCCCGAGCTGGGCACCAGCAATGGCTTGCAGTATCCGTTGAACCGCTCCATCATGATTGGATTAGACCTTAATTTTTAATTGAAAAATTGAAGAATTGAAATATTGAAGAATTGAAAATTATGAATCATAAAATAAGCATAAGACGCTTGATAGGTTTATCATTTATCATTTGTCATTTATCATTTAGCGTAGCGATCACCTCCTGCAGCGACTATCTCGACAAGGAGCCTGACATCGAGCTCACCACCGACATGGTGTTCCAGAACAGGGATAAGGTGTATGCCTGGCTGGCCAATATCTACAACACCATCGTACACGCTCCCGACAAGTGGAGCCTCACCCGCGACGGCTATGAGGTGATGGCCGATGATGTGGTGCCCTCTGAGCGCTGGCAGCAGTGGGACTGGGCCGAGAGTATCGGCAAGATTACCGGCAAGTGGACCATCAACAGCACTTGGGCCGGCGACCTCTGGGCACGTATGCCGCAGGGCATCCGTCATGGCTACATCTTTAATAATATGGTGAAGGCCATGCCCGACCACGACCTGCCTCAGAGTGAGGTGGACAACATGAAAGCCGAGGTGCGTTTCCTTACCGCCTATGCCTGGTGGCTGATGGCCGAGAACTATGGAGGCATCCCCTTCACACCTGGCTATATTGCTCCCAGCGATGCTCCCATCAGCGAGTTGCTGGTAGGTCAGGCCAAGTTCGACGACGTTGTAGACTATTGCGACAAGGAGATGCTCGAGGCCGCCAATGCGCTGCCCGCCATTTATCAGGATCCCTCGAAATACGGCCGTATCAACAAGATTATGGCCCTGACGCAGCGCTCGCGTATGCTGCTCTTCGCCGCCAGTCCGCTGGTGAACGGCAATCCCTGGTACACCGACTATGTGAACGACAAGGGCGAGCAGATTTTCAACCCTGTCTACGACCACAACAAATGGATAAAGGCCGCCGAGGCCTGCAAGCTCGTCATCGACGAGGCTGAAGCTGCCGGCTATGAGCTCTACAAGGAGATGGGGCCCAACGGCAAGATCGACCCGTTCATGTCTACCTATAACGTCCACATCAAGCGATGGAGCGAGGGCAACCACGAGATCACCTTCCCCATCACGAAGGAGAGCAATTATCAGGGCACATTCCTGCGTGTCGTTTCTGTGCGTGACTTCGGTGGTGGCAATGGCCTTGGTGTCTATCAGGGACTCGTTGATGCCTTCTTCATGGAGAACGGACTGCCCATCACCGACCCGAAGTCAGGCTACGTAGAGGATGGTTTCTCTACCGCTGTGGAGAGTCGCCCCGATCAGACTGTGTGGAAGTATGGAACAGGCAAGGAGGGTGACGTCACGGCACGTGGCACCTACAACATGTACACCCACCGCGAGCCCCGTTTCTACAACGCCGTGTCGTTTCATAATGCCTGGCTCGCCGTCGACAACCGTGCCTACAACTTCCTCTACAACGGCAAGGACAATATCCAGAGCAGTTCACCCCACGATGCCCCGCAGAACGGCTATCTGGCCCGCAAGGCACTCTGTGTGACCGACAACTACAAGACGGGTGAGGTGACAGGCCGTCAGGGCTTCACCTATCGTCTGGCCTTCACCTACCTCGACTATGCCGAGGCCGTGAACGAGGCTTATAATGACGAATCCCACCGTCTGGACGCCATCAAATATGTCAACCTCATCCGCGAGCGTGCCGGTGTGCGCCAGTACACCTTCAACGCCGTTGCCGACGATGATCCCGACTACATCCAGATAGCCAACACGCAGGACGACGTGCGCCGTGTGGTGCGTATGGAACGCCGTGTGGAGCTGTGCTGCGAGAACAACCGCTGGTATGACATCCGCCGCTGGAAGATTGCCGAGCAGATTCCCGAGATGTGTGGCGACTGCTACGGCATGAACGCCCTCGACCGCACAGGCCGCACCAAGGAGGGCTTCCATGTGCGCACCAAGTTCTTCACCCGTGTTTGGAAACGCCAGTACTACTGGTTCCCCATCTACGTCGACGAGTTTGAGAAGAATCCCAACCTGAAGGAGGCTCCCTTCTGGCTTGAGGGAGAGGAGTAAAACCCACCCCCGACCCCTCCCGTGCGGGAGGGGAGGTTGGATGGTTAGTTATAACAATAATAACAACTGACGATTATGAAAACAAATCTTAGAAAGAAAATAGGTAATGTGCTTGTGGCAGTCAGTGCATTCTTCATGTCCCTCCTCTGGGGAGGGGTGGGGGTAGGCTTCCTTACCTCCTGCAACGAGGATCCTGAGTATTTCCAGTTAGAGACTTACCCCGACCAGATGCACATCGATGTTTCACAGGAGGAAATCGTGTTTAACAAGGGCATTGCCAACCAACCCGCCCTCACCTTCAACTGGCAGAAGGCCGTCAGTCCCATCAATGCTTCCGACGAGGTGACCTACAAGATGGCTTTCTACGACACCAACCAGAAGGCAGAGAACCACTCGGAGTTTATCGAGCTGGGCGATGTCACCACCGCCTCCTTCACCCACGACGAGCTGAACTCCATCGTCTCGCGCTGGGTCATCCCAGGACAGCCCCTGCAAGTGACTGCCCAGCTGCTGGCCGTCGTGCACAACAAGGAAAAATACGTCAAGCCCATACAGTCGACCGTCAACTTCACGGCCACCTGCTATGAGAAGTATCCCACCTACATGTATATCCGCTACACCGACGACATCACCCAGGTCACGAAGACCGAGCGCATGGAGCAGCGACAGATGGGTACGGGCATCTATGAGGTGACGCTCAACCTCGAGCCTTGCAGCTATTATTTCCTCACCACCCTCGAGGACTATCCCGCCTATGGCGTAGCCGCCAACCAGCCCGAGAAACCCGGTATCTACAAGATGGACTACGTCACCAGCGGCACCATCAACCCCTTCACCACTACCGAGTATGGCCGTCGCACCATCGTCATCAACACTAACGCCGAGGAGAACAACTGCCGTATGTACCTGCCGTTGCCCTCGTCGAACATGCCGTGGATGGTGGGCAATGCCACCGACATTGGCTGGGAGACCAACCAGGCCGCCGGCAAGTTCGCCGTAGCCGACCCGTTGCATGAGCCCTATATCTACACGTGGACGGGCAACATCATTGCCGGTGGCGAGTTCAAGATTGGCTTGGGCTCCAGCTGGGGCGACCAGTTCTTCTATGCTCCCTCGGCCAATACCGACCCGTTTGCCAATGAGACCCTCCTACCCTATCGCTTGCAGGACGACGGCGGCGACCTGAAGTGGGTGCCCACGCAGAGTGGCGTCTACACCGTCAAGCTCTCCCTGCTGGTCGAAGACATGTATATCAGGCTTTATTAGAAAAAACGTACAGTTTGTTGCGACTAGTCGCAACTCTATCCCCATTTACCATGAATATGTTGCATAAATCAATCTATGCCTTCGGCCTGGCCATGATCACTATGGTGGCCTGCGCCGACAGCGAACAGCCTGCCACCTATCAGAACCCGGTCATCAACCACAGCCTGCCTGATCCTACCGTCATCCGTGCACAGGACGGCTATTACTACCTCTACGCCACTGAAGACACCCACAACATGCCCATCTACCGCTCGGCCGACTTGGTGAAGTGGCGCTATGTGGGCACGGCCTTCACCGATGCCACACGCCCCATGGACATGGTGCCCAACGGCGGCATCTGGGCACCCGACATCAACTACATCGACGGCAAGTACGTGCTCTACTACTCCAAGTCGGAGTGGGGCGGCACATGGGAGGCTGGCGTCGGCGTGGCGTGGTCAAGCCGTCCCAACGGCGGCTTCCACGAAGCCCACAAGCTCTTCGTCGGCAACGAGATAGGCATTGAGAACTGCATCGACCCCTACTTCATACAGGACGACGAAGGCCATAACTACCTCTTCTTCGGCTCCTTCCACGACATCTACGGCGTGGAGCTGACCGCCGACGGCCTGAACCTCATGGAGGGCACCACGCCCGTGAAGATTGCCGGAGGACTTATCGAGGCCACCACTATCATCAAGCACGACGGCTACTACTACCTCATCGGCTCTACCGGCACCTGCTGCGAAGGCGCCAACAGCACCTACCGACTCGTGATGACACGCTCGAAGAATCTGCTCGGCCCTTATGTCGACCGCTATGGTCGCTCTGCCATCGGCGACAACTTCTCACCCCTGCTCAACAAGAGCCCGCAGGTGTACGGCCCTGGCCACTGCTCGCGTTTCGTCACCGACGATGCCGGACAAACCTGGATGCTCTATCACGGCTATCAGGCCAGCGATGTGGATGGCGGCCGCAAGGTCTATCTCGACAAAATCATCTGGGGTGCCGACGGTTGGCCCAGGGTACAAGGCATGCGCCCCTCAGTGGAGGCCGATGCACCTCTCTTCGGCGATGCTGCCGGCATTGCGTCACCAAAGGCCAATGCACAAGAGCAGGCACTCCTCATCCTGCCCACCAACGAGCGCGGCATGTATCGCCTTGAGGGTGCCGACGACAGCCCCTTCAGCTGGCAGCTCATCAGCGCTGCCGGTCGACTGATGCAGCATGGCACGGCACATCGCACGGCCATTGTTGATGTCTCCCGCATGGCCAAGGGCATGTATGTCATTCACATCGACTCACCACAAGGGATTCAAAACGTGAAAGTGACGAATTGACAGGCCCAGCCAATCCCTAATTAGATGTTTCCCTTTGCTGGCGCATGAACTGCATGAAGTGGTCGATGAGGACCATTTTCTCCTTGTTGGGCAGGGTGACGAGCGAGCCGCCATCCTTGAACTGCATCACCGTAGCCTTGTCCTCCTCGAACACAGGCCAGCTGGGCAGGCCCTCTCCATTAGGATTCATCGTCTTGGCGAAGTTCACCCAGTATTGCTGCATCAGGTCGCTCACCTTCTTCTCCTGCGGATATTGCTCCGGCTTATCGTCGAAGGCCCCTTTCAGATAGAGCATGTCATCGGCATGGGCAGCTCCGCGACGGTTTCCCTGCGCGTAAACGGTAGTATCTGATTTCTGGGCCAGATAAGCCATGTAGACAGGGCTCTTGCCTGTTTGCTTCTGTAGCGTGGCCCATGCATAGGCAGGCCATCCGAAGCCCACGTCGCGTGTCAGGTCGCGCATACTGAAAAGGCGCTCCTCGTCGGTGCTGCCCGGATAGATGATTCTTGCGCTGTCGCCCCATTGGGCAGGCAGCTGTCGCATCATCTGTTCGTACTGCTCGGCACTCACCTGGCTGAAGTCAACGGCACCCTCGTCGCTATTGTGCATGATCAGCACGGGCACGTCGTTGTAGTTGCCCTTCTGATAGAGGTTGTAGATGGGCTCGGGAGTGACGTAGCCGTCGACGATGGGGATGCACAGTTGGAAGTTCACGCCATTGCCCGTGAGCTCCTTGGCATCCATCTGGCGCATCTCCTCGATGGAGTTTTTCTTCAGCTGGCCCATAAACATCTGGCCATACATCTGGGCTATTTCCTGGTTAACCACATTCGTGGCCGACAGGAAGGCTCCACTCTGACTGATGCAGGCGCGGAACAGTCCCTTGGCCAGAGGCGAGGCGCAGAGGATATGGCAGCTCATGGCTCCTGCCGACTCTCCGAAGATGGTCACCTTCGAAGGGTCGCCGCCAAAGTTCCTGATGTTGCGCTGCACCCATTGCAGGGCGAATATCTGGTCGAGAATACCATAGTTGCCCGTATGCCCGTCGGCTGACTCCTTGGCAAGGTCGGCATGTGCCAGGAAGCCCAGCGCTCCAGCACGATACTCGATGGAAACGGCCACCACCCCTCTGCGAGCCAGGCTCTGCCACAGGTCGCCACCATAATGCTCCGTGCGGAAACCGCCTCCGTGAATAAACACCATCACGGGCAGTCCCTCGTCAATGCTCTTGGCAGGCGTGGTCACACTCAGATACAGGCAGTCCTCGCTCATCATGTCGTAGCTCACATAGCTTTTCTCAGGCTGCGGAGGCCATTTGGCCACGTCCTCAGCCTTCAGCACACCTTCCCAGGGCTGTGCAGGCTGCGGAGCCTTCCATCGCAGCTCTCCTACTGGGGCTGCTGCATAGGGAATAGCTTTATATACTGCGAGGTCGATGCCGTCGGGTGTGCCCTCCACATCACCAGTCTCCACGTGTGTTCTCAGCAGCGGCTGAGCCTCAGCAGCCGCCATCACCATCAGTCCGCAGACTGCCATGAATAGTCGTTTCTTCATCGTTTCAGTATTATCAATTCAGCTGCAAAGATACAAATTATCCCCTTTTCTCCAAAAGACAGCCTTATTTTTTTACGAATATCCCAAATAATCATTGCCCCACAATTGCTAATAACTACATATGTATTGTTAAGGAGACTTAATTAGTTTGGAGGTTACTACAAATTGTAGTTATCTTTGCAGCAAGATTATAACTGTGAACTAAAAACAATTTCTTATGAAGAAACTGACCGATAAGGAAATGACCATCATGGAGGCTCTATGGGAACATGGCGAGCAGTCCATTCGTGACCTTATCAGCAACCTGCCAGAGCCAGTTCCCCACTTCAACACCATTGCGACTTATGTACGTCGCTTAGAGCTGCACGGCATGATTCAGCATAAGGAGCTAAGTCCGAAATTTTATATGTATGATGCCGCCGTTTCGCGCGAACAATATATTAATTCCATTAACAAGGAGAACGTAAAAAAATTCTTCGGAGGCTCCTATATGGGGTTCATCTCCAACCTGGTGAAAGAGCACGACGTGAGCGTGGACGAGTTGAAAGAATTAATCCGAATGGTGGAGGAAGAGTAGTATGGGAAGTTTCGTCGTTTATGTTCTGGAATGGGCACTGTGCCTCTCGGCATTCCTACTGCTGTATAAGATGTGCTTCAGCGGCAGCACGTTCCATCGTTTCAACAGGATGTTCCTGTTGGGCAGCGTGGTAGTGGCAGCACTGTTACCGCTCATTCACATCACGCCGAACGAGCAGATGGAGCCCATAGCCGAGGTGTGCAGACTCAGCGCAATCGACAATGCACAATTGACCATAAACAATTCGGTTTTTACCGCTGAGAGCGCTGAGAGCACTACTCTTGCTCCTCACCTCTCGCCTATACAGAAGGTCTTTATCGTCCTCACACTCACTTACCTAGGAGAAGCCTGGTTGCGGGCTTCCATCAGGAGGCGTTCGCCATTGGCAAGGAGGAATTCATCGAAAGTCATGGGGTACATATACATCGAATGGATTCTGCCCACGCCGAATGTCGGGATGTCATCCAGAACGAACTCCAGTAGCGAGCCTGCTACAACGACATGCAGTTCGGGCATGTCTTCCTTAAAGTAGCGCAGGGCCATAATGGCCTCCTGACACTCCTGAATCTCGTCGATAAACAAGAGCGTCTCACCAGGAATGATGGGTGTGCCATGCATGGCAGCCATCTGGGGCACGATACGCTTCACGTCGAGGTCTTTCTGGAACAGAGCCTGGTAGTCTTGCTGTTTCTCCAAGTTGATTTCGACGAAGTATTTGAATTGTTCACCCAAATGCCTGACGGCTGTGGATTTTCCTACCTGTCGGGCACCTCGAAGCAACACGGGTTTATGGGTTGAACGTGCAGCCCACTCACTAAGATACTGATCTATGATTCGTTTGTAATACATTTTCACGGCAATTTTGCCGCAAAGACACGAAAAAGAAATAATCCAAACAAATAATTTGCTCAAAAAATGAAAAAATCCAAGGAAACAATTTGGCGATAATCGAAAAAATCCAAGGAAAAACAGATTCAAAAGGCACTAAGAGCACGGACAGGTAAACGAATGCTGTCTGGCCTGTGGGAGGTTTTGTAAAGAAATATTATCATTTTGTGGATGTTAATGTATATATGAAATTTTATTTCATTCAAAAAATGAAAATAAACCACAATCCATCACTTTTGCTTTCAACAAATTGAGATACAGCACGTTGAAGAGTGATGGTTTGTAGTGATGGTTCAAAAAAACCATCACTCCGAATTTTTGACATTTTTTCTAGCAAAAAAACAGTTGCATTTTGCTGAAAAACAGGCTCTTTAGCAAATTTTGGAGGCTCCAAAATTTGCTGCGGAGCCTCCGCATTTATCTGCAGAGCCTCCAAATTTTGCTGAATAATGCTACTCAGGGCACCAAAAATCGTGTCAAAAAACAAGAAAAAGTGATGGTTTTTTTTTGAACCATCACTACAAACCATCACTCCTTAAACCATTGTGACACAATTGGTTAGAAGCAAAAGTGATGGATTGTGGTTGTTTTTCGATTTTTGAGTAGAAAAAATTTATGTATGCATTTTCGCCGTTCTTTCTTATTCATAACTTTGCCACTAAAAACGTGTATTGACCTCATTTCCAGTGGTTTAATATGAATCAGATAACAATTGTGAAGAATGTCACAGACAATAAAACTTGCGTTCGATATACATTAAAGAGCTTTATCCCCTAACTCCTGCCAGAATCCTGCGCCGCCGCCTCCTTCTCCCTCATCTTCGCCATTTCATAGCCCACTATCTGATGGGCGCGGAAGAAATCACCCAGCTCTGAACGCAGATAGTTCTCGACCTGCGGAATCTGCGGCAGGAACAGGATGCTCTTCTTGCTATGCACATCCACGCTGCTGCCTGCCTCGTTGATGGAGTAGACGGTAGTAGTTGAGCAGTTGATGTTGGATGTGTTGATGGCTTTCCTCAAACGCGTGAACTCATCGATGTCATACAGCTCCACCTGTCCCCAGAATGTGTCCCAAAGGTGCACATAGCATCCCTCATTCGTTGCGTCGGCAACGAAATTCTCGCCCTGAAAGGCGAACTGGATCCTGCCATCTTCCTCGTCAATCTCATACTGGCAACCCAACTTCTTCAGGGTCTCGAGAAAACAATCCCTCGATCCCGTGTTAATCTTTTTCTCCTCCATCTTTTCCGTTTTGTTTGTTTCCTGTTCCATCGCTTTTGTTGTTTCTTGTTCCATTGCTTTTGTTGGCTCGCCTGAGTCAGGAAGAGACGTTGTCGTCTCCTCCTGTTCGTTCTCCTTGCCTGAAAACCATTTGACTATGGCTACTGAAAAGATAATGATCATCAATAATCCTATTATCGCTGGCATCACACAAAGAATTTGTTGCAAAAATACTTTTTTTTCTTCAATTCTCCATAAGTCCACCTCTTCTTTTTACGAAATACCCGTTTAGATGTACGAAATGGCAATCTACTACCGGGTCAGAATTCCAGACGGAAGCCCTTTTCCTTCATCTCGTTATAGCCCCTGAGGAAAGAAACCATCCGCGTGGTGAGAAGCGCTCGGCTTTGCCGCTTTGACATTGGTCAAAGAACTCGGCATATACGGCGTTCGTGTCTAACAGTTTTCATTTAATACTTCAACACACTCTTCCTGGGCGGCAGATCCATTCCTGATCCAACTGAGACATTCATCCAGGTCCTTGAAGGTATGGATGACAGCCGATTTCTGCGTGTCGCCGTCAGCAGGACTCCAATAGAACACAACTCCTTCAATTACCACCTGCCCGTCTTCCTTCAAACTGGCATACAGGTTCATGCAGTCAAAGAGATAGTCCTCATTGGATGCTGCGGGACAGTCAGGGCTGACAACACTACGAGTCCAGCCATACCTCTTACATGCTTCCAGCTCTACCCGTAAGGAGGAAATCTGCATGTTGCAGCACATCCTCATATTGAACAGCCAAAGACTACCGTGTCCCATATTTTGCTCTCCTATGATTGTTTCTTCATAAACTATCCTAATAATGAGTGCAAAAATACGAAATAATGAGCAAAAATGATTACCTTTGCCAATGGATTTAATAAGTTTTAGTAGGACAGACCAGAAGTATGATCAGAAAAGCAAGAAAAGAAGACATTAGGCGCATCATAGAACTGCTGCATCAGGTGAACATGGTGCATCATGTGATACGCCCTGACCTGTTTAAGCCACACACCACCAAATACAACGAGCAGGAGCTGGAAACGATGCTCAATGATGACAGCAAGCCTATTTTCGTGTTTGACGACGGAATGGTGTTGGGCTATGCATTCTGTCAGATTACAAAGGTGAGGGGTGACCAACTGTTAGAGGACATCAAGACGCTGTATATCGACGACATCTGTGTGGATGAGAATGCACGAGGCAAACACGTGGGAAAAGCATTATACGAATATGTACGTGACTATGCGAAGTCCATAGGCTGCAACAACATCACCCTGAATGTGTGGGAAGGAAACGAACCTGCCCTGCGTTTCTATCGCAGCATGGGTATGCAAGTGCAGAAAACTACAATGGAGATAATCTTGTAAGGAGTTTTGGAAAACATATCACTCAATAACAGTAATACGCATCTCTATGTCATCGATGGGCCTGTCACCACGTCCAGTTGCTGAACCCTGTATCATTTCCACCACGTCAAGCCCATCTTCAACCTCGCCAAACACTGTATACTGGCCGTCAAGATGGGGAGTGCCACCAACAGTAGAATAGATTTTCTGCTGTTCCTCTGTGAGACCGCCACCCTTGACTTGTTTCTCAGCTTCTGCAGCCAGCTTGTCTTGCAGTTCCTGGAGTCCGGCCCGGTTCCTCTCACGGCGCATCTGCATGATTTCGTCCCGATGGCTGGCAGCAAGGGAATTAAAGGCTTGCTGAACCTGTTGCATCTTCAACTGTTTGGAGAATTGGCGAAGCTGTCCTTCATTGTATACCTGTCCCCAGACGATATAGAACTGTGAGCCGCTGCTACGACGTTCGGGATTCACTTCGTCGCCCTGACGTGCAGCAGCCAAGGCACCACGCTTATGGAAAAGACCATCCTTGATCTCTGCTTCAAGAGTATAATCTGGGCCACCAACACCAAGCATCTTCCCAGCAGGTGCGCCCTTGGAATCTGGATCACCTCCCTGAATCATAAAGTCCTTAATCACTCGATGGAACAGCGTACCATCATAATACCCCTCCTTCACCAGCTTCACAAAGTTGTCACGGTGAAGGGGTGTCTCATCATATAGGCGAACCACGATGTCGCCCAACATGGTTTGTATCTTGACTTTCATGTTATCCTTTTTCTGCAATGACTTCAATTTCTACTAATGCACCTTTCGGCAGCGTTTTGACGGCAACAGCTGAACGGGCAGGATAAGGCTCTGAAAAGAACTCGGCATAGATACTGTTCATATCAGCGAAATCGTTCATGTCGGCCATGAATACTGTCGTTTTCACAACATTGCTCATGGAAAGTCCGACTTCCTCCAAGATGGCCTTCACATTAGCCAAGGACTGACGGGTTTGTTCCTTTATTCCACCCTCTACAAATGCTCCTGTTGAAGGCTCAATGGGAATCTGACCAGAAGTAAAGACGAGATTGCCCACTTGAATGGCCTGGCTATAAGGGCCGATGGCAGCGGGGGCCTTTTTTGTGCTAATCACTTTGCACTTCGTGCGAGGATTCTCATGCTCGGCAGGGCAAGCCAGCTTGCTCTGCTCTCTCTTAATCGAATCGTTCATATCATTAATCGTTTATATAGTTCTTCGTACTCATGTCATAATACAGTGCTTCGAGTTCCTGTAGTGTCAGGTTCTCTACAGAATGCTCTATCTTACGTATCAGCTCTTCACGCCGATACTCTTCTGACTGCCCGAATCTTCCAGTGTATGCCATATTTCACTCTCCTATGATTGTTACAACCAATTTTCTTGCCCCACCATAATTGCGGTACTCGCAGAAGTAGATTCCTTGCCAAGTCCCCATGTTCAAACGACCATCGGTAATGGGGATGGTCAGGCTTACACCGCTCAGGGTTGACTTCGCATGAGCAGGCATATCGTCTGCGCCTTCCAAAGTATGCTCGTATTCTGGACGATTTTGACTTTGTCGAATTCCTCCTCGCTCGGAAGAGTTGATACAAGCATCACTCTCCTCTCGCTCGTTCGTCATTTCAGGAACAAGCCGGTTGAAAATCGTTTCCATATCTACCCGCACATCGGGGTCTGCATTCTCATTGATGCTCAGTCCACAACTCGTATGCTTGCAGAATATGTTGATGATGCCCGTCTTAGGCAACTTGGGCAACTGACTCATTATCTCACTGGTCACCAAATGGAAACCGCGAGACTTGGGCTTTAGGGTTATTTCTATTTGTTGTATCATTGTTTTTATAAACTATCCTAAAAGTGGCTACAAATTTACCAATTATTCCTCAATAATCAGTAACTTTGCAAATAAAATTTGCTAAATATGAATAAGAAACTCATCATCACCCTCCTGTTTACCGTCATCGCAATGGCAGGGCAGGCACAAGAAATCAGCAAGGCAGAGGCAACCGCAACCGACTACATCAAACTACTCAACAAGCAAGGATACCATGTCACTGCGCTTGACTTGTCGAAACTGGAGAAAGACAAATACCTGTTGTCGCCCGTGATTCAAATATGGTCGAAAGGCAAAATGGAACAAAACTTGTTGGATGACTTCGGCATGGCATACACGAATAGTGCGCCTAAGGTTACCGTCGGCCTCATGCCAAAGACTGACTCTTTGTTCACTTGCAATTTCCAGTTCGATGACGTGTGCGGCTTCACCATGAACCTGCCTATGCCATCTGTGAAGAATGAGGACGATGGCTCGGAATATACTAATTACGCATGGCGTCCGTTTGTCATCCAATCCGAATGGAAAGAGAACGAGGTGATTCCTATCGCAGCCTACAGTTCATCGTGGTATGACCCTGAAGCCAAGATTTGCCGCAACTGCGACGATCTGGAGTTTGACGCGGATTTCCTAAAAAGCGCTACATTCCACTACAGCCCTTGCATATACGTTTTTGGCATTACGATAAAGAAAATGTAAGACAGACGCCCGTTGTTTCGCATATAGTAGGATGCCAGAGAGATAAGTTCTCAGACGTTACTCGCTAAAAACCATAACCTATGATAGACCAGATTATTGCCTATAATAAGACCTTCGTAGAACAGAAGGGCTACGAGAAGTATCTGACCAGCAAGTACCCAGATAAGAAACTGGCGGTGCTGTCATGTATGGACACCAGGCTAACCGAACTACTCCCTGCTGCTTTGGGGTTAAAGAATGGTGATGCCAAGATTATCAAGAACGCAGGAGGGTTGGTGATTTCAGCCTTTGACTCAGCCATGCGCAGCCTCATTGTCGCTATCTATGAGCTGGGAGTTGAGGAAATCATGGTGGTTGCTCATTCTCATTGCGGAGCCTGTCACATGAGCTTCAACCATTTCCACCATGAAATGATTGCAAGAGGGGTAACAGACGAAACGCTTGACACGATCCAGAAGTGCGGCATTGACCTGCATCACTGGTTGGAGGGCTTCAAGGATACCCCAGAATCCGTCCGCAAGACAGTTGAGACCATCAAAACCCATCCCCTCGTACCCAAGGACATCGTGGTTAGGGGCTTTATCATTGACTCTGAGACAGGGGCATTGGAAGAGATTAAAGCATAACACCCCATTATGTAATATTGTAGCAAGTCTGCGGAGCTGGAGCGCTCGCCTTTGTTTTGATGATGCGTACGTTGAAGATGTCCGATTTCGCCTAAAATATATAAAAGGTGAGGCAAAGATGAAGGTGTTTCGGAAAATCTTTGTACCTTTGCACCCAAAGAACAAACAACGCGACAATGGCAAACAAAGAAAGAGCAGATTAGTGGCTCGACATCGTGGCCGAGGACCTGAGTGTGGCCGAGGATCTTTTCAAGACCGGACACTGGCTCTACGTCGGTTTCATGTGCCATCAGGTCATCGAAAAGACCTTGAAAGCCTACTGGTGTGTGTGCCGTGACGACGACCCACCCTACCTCCACGACCACAAGAAGATAGCACAGGGCTGTGGCCTCTACACGAAGATGAGCGAGGAGCAGCTGAAGTTCCTCGACTTCATCAAGCCGATGAATATAGAAGCTCGCTATCAGGAAATCAAGGACGAGGTGGCCCGCTCGCTTAACCGCGAAAAGACTGCCGAGATATTAGAAACCACCAAACAGCTATACGCATGGATACTCCAAAAACTACAGGAAAAGTCATCGACCCGGTGAACTTCACGCCGCTCACCGTGCAAGGCATCCTGCCCAAGGAGTTCGCCCTGGAGCTGGTGCGCCGCTACAAGGAAGTCATCGCCCCACGTTTCGACCCCGCGACGAAGGTGATGATGTTTGGCTCATACGCGAAGGACTGCCCCAATGAGTGGAGTGACATTGACGTGGCCGTCATTGTCCCCAAGATAGAGGAGGGCACATGGTGGGACACCTCGTCAAGCCTTTGCCACGACGTTGACAAAGTAAGTCTCTACATCGAACCCATCCTCTTAGAGAGCGGCGAGGACTCGCCCATCTATCGCGAAGTGATGCGGACGGGTGTGGCAGTGTAATATATAATGTAAAACGAAAACAACAAGACGGACAATGAGCGGATAGACCGACAGACATAGAACGACATAAGGAAGCGTTCTTGCTCTGGCAAGCGTCCCAAGGGCCGAGCGGACTTTTTGATTCTTGATTCAGAAATTTCGCCAAAATATCTCGTGAGAAGAAAAAGGTTGATGCTCGCGTTTAGGCGCGGGCTGAGACTTTATCTGGGAGAACGGCGTTTGGCGATGCCTCTGAATCGGATGTAGAATCAGACTCGCGCCGATTTTTGCCCTGCGATTAGGAAAGTTTAACGTCCGACGGTGCAAGATTTCCGACTTTCGGCGTTTAATCAAGTAGAACGTTAACAACAAAAATATAAAGATAATGAAAACAATGAAGATTTGGAGAGTCGCCTTTGCGATGCTTGCTGCCTTCTCCCTCGCCTCTTGCAGCAGCGACGATGACGACAAGGATACTACCAAGGAAATTATCATGAATGTTTCCGCTGAACCGGGCGTTATGTACGACCTTTTCGACAGCATGGGAGAACATCCCATCGAGTGTATGCAAGTGATGACGGAAGACGAGCCAGGACAATGGCAGTACCTATACTTCAGTGAAGTCAAGGGCTTCACTTATGAAAGAGGTCATGAATACGTGCTGCGCGTGAAGCGGACTATTCTGGCCAACCCTCCCCAGGATGCCAGCAACCGTACATACGAGCTGGTGCGCATCCTCGCCGACAAGAAAGTGGAAGATGTGGCAGAACCTGTGGAGAAAGAGGTAAAGACAGAAGCCGACATAGAGTATGAGCAGCAGTGCCCGGTAGAGAAGTATGCCATAGCCAAAGGTGGTGAATATATGGTGGATGCCGATGGCAAGGTGACATACGCCGACGGCACGCCTACTCCAGAATTTGACAAGCATGCACAAATCTACTTGGAGAACATTCTCGACAAGAGCCATCCGCTATGGCAGGCAGGTGCCCGTTATATGGCAACCTACGCCTATGTGCTCTCACCGCTTACTGATGAGATACGCCTTGTGCCGAGCAATCATTCTTGCTTCCTCTTCAAGAACATACTAACCGAGAGCGAGATGACCCACGTACAGCAATCGATGAAACAGGGCGAGACGCTGCACTACCACCTTATCCTCGCCAATGTCTATAAGCGTGGCATACAAAAAGTGGAGTTTACGATAAAGAAGAAATGAGAACAATGAAAATCTGGAGAAAATCGCGATTAAGCGAGTGCCATGCAAATTTGTTTGCGAATGGCCGAGTGAGAGCGATTTATGCAATCGCCTTTGCGATGTTTGCAACCCTCTCCCTCGCCTCTTGCAGCAGCGACGAACCACAATGGGCTGACCCAGAGGCACACGAAAAGACGGAGCAACTGCGGGAGCAATACACGCCGTACATCGTGGGTACGTGGCACTACGAGAAAACCATAGAGAAGCAGCGGGCATTCGAGCGAATGACGTTCAATGCTGACGGAACGCTCAACGGAAGGCGCAAATGGCAGTCGCGAAAAGTCGTAACCATCGACGGACAGGAGCAGTACACCGACTGGGAGGACATTCCCGACGAGAACGGTACATTCACAGGCACATGGAACCTTGTATGGGAACGGAACAGCAGCGGCGTGGGCGAAAACCGAATCATTCTCTATGCCCTATGGGACGATGAGGACAATCCCATTATAGCGTATAGCCACAATCCACTCTTTGGCTATGCCGACGCAACCACTCTGCAATTCGCAGGCTATTGGCAGAACAGCGACGGTTGGACGAGTTACGAGCGTGGCGAGGCGGAACCAAGTTTCTAATGCCCAGAAAGCTAGATTAGAGCGGAAATCACACCCGAAATAGACCATTTCCTATTAAATATTCATAAAATCGCATAAGGATGATACGCCGTGTGCGATTTTTTCGTGTCCGGCGGTCTGGGCGGAGGGATAAGTGTGGCACGGAAGGTTCGCGGCGGGCGGAGCGGAGGGATAAGTGTGGCGCGGAAAGTTCGCTGAGGGCTGAGGGGATGCAGAAATGCTGGCGGATTTTATCAGAGACCGAGAGGGGATAAAATATGCAATTGCAAATTTATTGTTCGCTCGGGAGAAGCTAAAGTCTGCAATAAATAATTTTATGCCTACTCGTTTTGGCATTAAATTGTATGACTACGACTTTATGTCTTTTCGGGCGACGATAAAATTCTTGTGGATATTTGTGGGCGAAATCCTTGGCAGTGTGGCAGAAAATTAGTAAATTTGCACCGAAATCAGCAAAAGACGAAGGATTATGTCGTACTATTCATGGAAGAAGCGGCCGCCGAGGGAGTTCCGGGGCAAGCCGCAGTGGACGCTGGACGAGGTGTATATCTCGCCCTTCACGGCGCGGCGGCGCTACGACGAGGAGGGTGTGATGCACTACGACGCAATAGAAAGAAACCTGCAGCCGACGGGCGTGGAGGTGATGGACCACTACCTGCGGCGGCTGTCGGAGGGCAAGGACGTGGTGAAGGACTTCTGCCAAATCTACGGGCTGCGGACGGAGGACTTGGACGCGCTCATCTTCATCCTGACGGGAATGTCGGGCCCCGACTTCCGCATGGCCTACCAGTTGCGGCTGGCCGACGACCTGCTGCGCTTCACCGACCTGCCGCTCTCGGAGGTGGCGCGCCGTTCGGGCCTCGGCTCGCACACGAACTTCTGCGTCGTCATCCACCGGGAACGGAAGCAGACGCCCACGGAGCGGCGGACGGCACTGAGGCAGAAGGGGGATGCGGGGCGGTACAGGCTGTGAAATGGGCGTTGACATCGTTTAAAGCAACAAAAATATAAAAGCAAATAACAACACAGAATTATGAAGAGCTTCAAATCAACAGCGTGGCTATTGCCACAACCAGTACTGATTATCGGTACTTATGATAAAGACGGCAAGCCCAATGCAATGAATGCTGCTTGGGGCGGTCAGTGGGATATGCACGAAATCATAATCTCGCTTGGTTCTCACCAGACGACTGACAACCTTGCTGAAAATCCAGAGTTCACCGTCGCTTTTGCCACTACAGAGACGATGGTAGCTTCAGACTATGTGGGCATCGTGAGTGGCAGGAACACTCCTGACAAGATGAAAAAAACGGGATGGTCTATTGAGAAGGCTCCTAACGTGAACGCTCCTGTGTTTAAGGAGTTCCCCATGACTTTGGAATGCCGGGTGAAGCAGAAGATTGACGAGAGTGAGACAGGTTATTACCTCGTTGCAGAAATCGTCAACATCCTCTGTGATGAGAAATATTTGGCAGAAGACGGGAAACCAGATGTCGAGAAAATGGAACTTATCACTTTTGATCCTGTTCACCACACATACATCCAGCTGGGAAAGACAGTTGGCAAGGCATTCTCAGACGGGAAGCAAATGAAATAAACTTTCAATAGTACATAAGTATGGATTTCCTGCCCAAAGACCCTGCCATATTGGTTTCGAGCGTTAATATGCTCCTTAGAGACGAGGAGTTTGACACACTGGAAGCACTATGTTTTGCCTTCAGCAGAGATCCAAAAGAGATAAAGGACTACCTTTATAGGAGAGGATTCGTCTGGAGTGAGCAACAGAAACAGTTCAGGCCCATAGGCTACGGCCAATGATTACGAAAGACAGCATAGAGACCGCATATAGCTTTCTGCATCAAAAGCGGAACGTCTATATTCATTCTACCCTCGACTGGCAGAAGGATGATATTGAGTATGCTATTTCGTCCTATGTAGATGACATGAGCCAGGAACTGTATGAAGCCTTATCCAATGGTAGATCCGACTTTCTCAGAGACCACAAGAGGTTTGAGGAAGATATAACAGTAGCAGTTGGACAATTAGAAAAAAAGCTATAATGGAACAATTTGAAAATATAATACGCCAGGACTTGCACCAGTTCCTCCTTTCGATGAAGGAGGTTGATGAACGGTTGCCTGAATGTCCCGATGTCGAAGAGAAGTGGGAAGCAATAGCCAAAGCCTACATTCCCGACGGCATCAAGGAGTTCAATGACTATCCCACCGCTTCACTAGGTTGGATGATGTATATTGGCATGGCCGTCGCTAAATACTGGGATGCAGAATGGGATATCTACTCAAAGATAGAGGACTTGTACGCCTACATGAGAGAAAAACGAGGATATGACAGCATGGATGAATATATCCGTGAAGAAGTCCTGTTGCTCAGAGGCATTGACTATACGGTATTGGAGAAACTGACAGGCGAATGTTCTTCCCGTGTCTATAACCTCCTGCGTCATCAGAATATAGAACCAGGGACTAAAGAAGCTTTCAATGCCTACGTTTCCTGTCTGCATCAGCTCTACCTGTTTGGAGCCGCCATGCAACTGAACAGAATGGGCTATCACATGACAAAGATGAATTAGGATGAATAAGAAGAAAGCAAAGGTCATCTACAGGACAGTTGGCTTGGCACTCACTGCACTGTGCTTCATACTGAGCTTCGTGTATCGTCCATACGCCTATTCGCACCATCTTAATGACTTTCATCTGGCTGACAGCTACACCAGTTTCTTCGGAGTCCCCATCATCGTATGCCTGACACAGGGCTTTTACCGCGAGGAGGGTGAAAAATGGAGTATTCCGAAGAACATCATTTATGCCGTATTGATGTTTTTCGTCTGGGAAACCGTTGACGGCCTTCTCGCCAAGCGGATGGACTGGATAGACATCATTGCAAGCATTATCAGCGGCTGCCTTATGTATGTACTGTATCTGGTTTTCGGTTTCAAGAATATTGGGAAGTACAAAGAATGAGAATGGAACAAAGAACTATCCGCAGGGCTTCATTGCCGGAAGATGCAGAGGGAATCATTGAAGTTTTCTCAGCAGCAAAAGCCATTATGGCCTCTTCGGGCAATGCGAACCAATGGAAAGACGGCTATCCCTCGTTGGATGTTGTACGGTCAGACATTGATCAGGGTGGTAGCTATGTCATTGAAGATGGTGGCAGTATTGTGGCTTACTTTGCGTTTCTGCCTTCCCCGGAGCCTACCTACTCCAAGATATATGATGGCGAGTGGATAGACGATGCCCTTCCCTACCATGTTATTCATCGTATTGCCAGCATTCCAGAAGCTCGCGGCATCTTCAAGAGCATCATGGACTTCTGTTTTGCCCAAGATAGCAATATCCGTATAGACACCCATAGGGACAACCATATTATGCAGCACAACATCGAGAAGTATGGTTTTACTTGTTGCGGGATTATCCACCTTGACTCTGGGGGCGAAAGAATAGCATATCAGAAGAAAGAAGATACCATCAGAATCTTGTTCCTTCACGGCTTTTATGCCAGCGGTCAGTGCATACCTGCGGTGGCTTTACGAGAAGCATTCGATGGTCGTGCAGAGGTGATTACGCCCGACCTGCCGATGCATCCAAAAGAAGCTATCAGATACATCCGCGAGCTATGTGACCGCGAGAAGCTTGATGTGCTGGTAGGCAACAGCTGCGGGTCATTCTATGCACAGATAGTCGCTCCGCTCATAGAAGTGCCGGCCCTGCTGGGCAATCCCCATTTCCAGATGACGGAGTTTCTGCAGCAGCGCATCGGCAAACATCAGTACAAGTCACCCCGAAAGGACGGATGTAAGGACTTTGTCATTGACGAACAACTGACAGCAGAGTTTGCAAATATGGAACTACACCAGTTTGACGGCTGCACGTCGTATGGTAAAGAGCATGTATGGGGACTCTTCGGTGAGCAGGACACGTTGGCACACTTTGAACCGCTGTTCCTGAAGCATTACACCCATTCGTTCCATTTCCCAGGAGGCCATACTCCGACAGCCGATGAAGTACGCAACTGGTATGTGCCGTTGATTGAGAAGATACTGCATTATACTGGAAAAACCACAGGAGAGCCAGGTTATCCTCATTTCATCGAACAACAATATGGCTTGGAAACTGAAATATCGCTGTAAGGCTTGTGGATACGAGGCCGAGGTGTATGACGGACGTGGTTTATTCCGTCAGCAGATAACAGCCATGTCCTGCCCAGACTGCAAGACCATCCAGAACATTGTGGTGGGTGGTATCATTGCCGATGTGGCTCCCTCCTATAGAAGCGAGGTGGGTCGTCTATGCTTACAGTGTGGCAGCGATAATATCAGGATTTGGGATATGAGGACCTGTCCGAAGTGCCAGGGTGAAATGGAAGATACAGGAGAAAGGGAATTCTGGACATGACCTATAGCACCAGATGTTTCATAGGGTGTCCTCCCCATTGGCTGTCATTGGCATACTGAAAGCCAATGGAAGCATAGAGAGCTTCACCGTCCGGGTTTCCTTTGTCAACTAATAGTCCGACATGGGGGAGTCCCATCCTGTTGGCACGCTCTTTGGTGGCACTTATCAAACGGCTTGCGATTCCACGTCTGCGATAGCCAGGTAGAACTGCCAGTGAATCGAGATAGAGTTCTTGGACAAGCCAAGCGGCAAAGCCGAGCGCACCTGATTGTGTTTCGTCATCCATACCGGCATGATCCTTGCCTATGTGTTTCAAGGCCAGTTCGAGGAAAGGACGGCGCAGCTCATGCAGTATAGAACCATCGTAGCTGACAGAGATTCCAATGACCTTATCCCCGTCAGCGGCAACAAGAGTGTTCTTATAGCTGTATTGTGAATCCTCACGCTCCACCAAAAGGGTCATCATCTTGCGAAAGTCCTCCAGGCCATATCCTTTTTCACAGAAATGCAGACAGCAATCATCCGTCATTGCCATCATAATCAGATGAGCTATATCTGTTGCCTGTCCTTTTGTTGCATTCTTAATCTCAATCATTACGTTCTTCTAAATTTTCTGGCCACCAAAACTTCTTTAACACGCTGGTATTGTCATTCCAATCCTGCAAAGTGAATGTACCAGGCCCCATCATCATAACAGTCATAGTGATGCCGCCGTAGCTGCGATAAACGTTGGTGTCACGGAACCCGTTGCGAAGATAGAAATTATGCCTTCTTTTTCTTTGTTCAGGGGTTGGACACGGTTCTTGGTAAGGACTCTCCATGTCAAGGACAAACGATTGTTCCTTGTATCTCTCTATCAGCAGGGAAAGGATCTGCTGACCTAAGCCTCTACCCCTTAACTCCTCACGGACGGCAAAATACCAGAACCAGTTGAATGATGGTCTTGGTAAACAATTGTTAGGCCAATCAATTCATTTTCCTCATAGTAGGCAGTGAAGTCGAGGTGCATCTGGTCTATCAGGCGCATCAAGTCAGGCCATGGAATCTGCTCGTTCTCAGGAAAGGCCGTTTGATAGAGTAGCCTTATCCGTTCATCAGCGTTGGCGGCTGTTATCTGTTCTTTCTTCATAGTTTATATCAAGCCAAAATGCCGTAAAGCATTCAGGACACCATCATCGTCAACAGAGGTTGTCGTGTAGTCTGCCTCTTGCTTCAATGATTCAAGCGCATTCCCCATAGCCACACCTATACCGGCAGCCTTTATCATGGAGCTGTCATTGCCGCCATCACCAAAGGCCATTGTGTATTGTGGGTCAAGGCCTAAGTGAGCAGCAAGGGTTAAGATTCCCTCTCCCTTATCAGCTCCTTTTGCCGTAATATCTGTAAAAGCTGGATGCCATCGGCCAGAGGTACAACTTGGAATGCGCAGCATCAAGTCATGCTCATACGCTTCCGGGAAGAACGGTGTCAGCTGAAGGATTCGCTGTTCAAGAACCTGGTCTAATGGTTTGGCCTGATTAAGATTCTCTACGGCTATCTCACCACGGAACACCTTGTCAACCTCTCCTTGCGGGTCAATTACGGCCACATCTTTCTCTCCCACGATAATCAGTCCATAGTTCTTCTCCTGTGCGTCCTGAACGACCGTCAGTGCTGCCTCCTTCGGAATATCCTTGCACCTTACCATTTTGTCACCGACAAAACACAAAGCTCCATTGATGGTCACATAACCGTCAATCAGATGTTCGATAGCTCCCAGATTGGTGATGATCAGCGGTGGACGGCCTGTTGAAATGAAAACTTTATGACCATTTGCCTTTGCTTGGGTCAGGGCGAATATCGTAGAGGGCGGGATTTCGTGTGTCTTGAAACTCACCAGCGTCCCATCAATATCAAAAAAGAGGGCATACTTGATATCCAGCTCTTTTCCGAAACATCTTTCAAACTCGCTCTCGAAGTTAGGGGTCAGCACTTCTTTCCCCATTGCCTCACGAATCTCTTGCATCGTCCAAAAGCGGCCACCGTCCAGTTCTTCAGTCGAAGGGCATATCTCGCCGTCGTATTTAGTTCGATGCACATATACCAGCTCGCGCTCTCGCTTGCTCTCGAACACGTACTTGTCAACAAACTCTGATATGAAGTTTGTGATGCCCAACTCTTCGCGCACTTCACGATGCAGTGCCTCTTCTGGAGTCTCACCATAGTCAATATGGCCTCCGACGGCTGTGTCCCACTTCCCTGGCTGTATGTCTTTCCACTTTGGCCGTCTCTGTAGGTAGACCTCACCTTTAGAGTTGAACACATGAAGATGAACAACAGGGTGAAGCAACTTGGAACCACTATGACACTCGCCCCGTGTAGCAGAACCTGTGACCAGTCCGTTTACGTCTACTATCGGAAATATTTCTTGTTGATTATCCATTTTATTCTTCTATTGTGATTTCTGTAATGTGCTTCTCCATTGCTTCGTTGATGGCTGCATCATAGCCTGTCAATGCGGCAAACGGGGCAAACTGAGCGGCCCTATTCAGCATCGACATCTGCGGATGCCTTTTTGACACATGATGCGGCAGGTTGATGATATCGTCGTAGTTATTTCTCATTTTTCATTTCTTCTTTCTCATTTAGGGTGTAGCCCGCACGGTGTCCTCCTATCTGTTGGTTTCGCTCCTTGGCTGTAGCCCCTTCCACGAAATTCAGTCCTTTCAGGATGGCATTCTTTCCAAAACGCCGTTTGATGGCTAGTTGTGTTTCCTGCATCCTACGCTCTTTCTCCAAGGCAGCCGTTTCCTGCTGTTTTTGCCTCTCCATCGCTTCGTAATCGGTGAAAAGGTCGAGCTGTTCAGGCACGGCATTCTTGTTCACAGAGGATTCATCAACAACATGATTCACGGTCAAGTTAAGCCGACGAACCAGCAAGTCCTTGTTCACAATTCGGTCATAGAGTTCCTTAACAGCTTCTATTATCAAATGTGATGAAGAGGTCTGTCGCTGTAGATTTGCCGTTCCGTGAGCATGTTTAGGAACTTGTCGCCCATAATGGTCGGTGTGTACTTCACCGTGATACTTGACCCGGATCTCCGGTCGGGTAAGGCTTTCCACATCATAGCCAACAGTCAACACCAACTGGTCAGTCACCAACCGCTTTGCCACTAGATCGAGAGCCATTGCGTCGGCCATTTCCTGTATCACCACGCGGGCTTTCTTCCAATCGTAAGGATTCTGCAATACCTGTCCGCTGCTGAAGGAGTTGCTTTCAGGTTTGTAGGCTTTCACCATGTCTATCGTACAAGGCTCCCATCCCCAGGCATGGTCTATCAACAGTTCGGCATTCACGCCAAACAAGCGATAAAGCAACTCTTCGTTCTGAACTGAGCATCGGGCAATCTTTCCCATCGTGTCGATTCCATACAGGGCCAACTTGTCTGCAATCCCCCTCCCAACTCGCCAAAACTTTGTGATAGGCCGATAGTCCCATAACTCACGGCGATATGACATCTCATCCAGTTCTGCTATGCGCACGCCATCTTTGTCAGCAGGCATCTTTTTGGCCACGATATCCATGGCCACCTTGCAGAGATACATATTCGTACCAATGCCGGCCGTTGCCGTGATACCCGTAGTGGCCAGCACGTCTCGGATCATTTTCATGGCCAACTCGTGTGCCGTCATCTTGTAGATGCCTAAATAGGCCGTCACGTCCATAAACACCTCGTCGATGCTATAGACATGAATATCCTCTGGAGCTATGTATTTCAGGTAGATACTATAGATCTTCGAGCTCACCTCGATGTAGTGAGTCATCCGGGGAGGAGCTGCGATATAGTCCACAGCCCAGTCAGGATGTGCCTGCAATTCTGTGTCAGACGATGATTTGCCTGTAAGCCTTTTACCAGGAGCTTTCATCTGCCGCTCATAGTTCACCTCGCGCATCCGCTGTACCACCTCAAACAGTCTTGCACGTCCGCCAATACCGTATGCTTTCAGCGACGGAGACACTGCCAGACAGATAGTCTTCTCCGTTCTCGACACGTCAGCCACAACGAGATGAGTGGTCAGCGGGTCAAGTCCCCTGTCCACACACTCCACTGAAGCATAGAATGACTTCAGGTCGATGGCAATATACGTGCGCTGCTGTTCTGGCATATAACTGATGGGAAAGAAAAGCAAAACCCGCTGGGAAACAGCGGGTATTATTTGTTGGAGCGGAGAGAGCGAGATTCGAACTCGCGAACCAGTTTTGCCGGTCACACGCTTTCCAGGCGTGCCTCTTCAGCCACTCGAGCATCTCTCCTTACGTTAAGCGGGTGCAAAATTACAGTAATTTCCGAAAAAACGGAAAAATGGCGCTGTTTTTTAGGATTCTTTAATTATTACAGGGAGATGCGCTCTATGCGGAATTTCTGGATGCCGATAGGGACGCGCACTTCCACCTCGTCGCCCACTTTCTTGTTCAGCAGGGCCTGGGCAATGGGTGACTTAATGGAGATTTTCCCTTCGCGCAGATTGGCCTCGTGGGGACTGGCTATGGTATAGGTCATACGGGCATTGTTGCTGAGGTTGGTCATCTCCACTTTGGAGAGCAGACCTACCTTCTCGCTGCCCAGCCTCGACATGTCGATGACACGGGCATTTTCCAGCACACGCTGTTTGAAGCGTATACGGCCAAGGAGCCTTGCCTGTTCACGCTTGGCGGCATGATACTCAAAGTTCTCGCTGAGGTCACCCTTGTCGCGGGCTTCCGAGATGGCATCCCTCACCTTCGGCAGTTCAACGCTTTCCAGTTCATGCAACTCTGCTACGAGCTTGTCATAGCCCTCCTGAGACATATATTCCATACTTGATATTGCCTTATTTACTAATAAATCTCAAAAAACGGCCACAAAGGTAGGTAAAATCATTCGTATTTCAGCAGAAAAAGCTATCTTTGCAACAAACTTTAATACTTATGACAAGAAAAACTGCAGGAAAAATGCTGCTGGCCGTACTTGCCATAGCCATACAGGTAACGATGGCCCAGGCTCAGAGTGTACGTGAAACCATCCGTATAGACAACGGATGGAAGTTTTCATTCGGCAATGCTGCCGACCCGAAGAAGGACTTCGGCTGTGGCACGGAGTATTTTAACTATCTGACAAAGGCCAGCTCCATCCATAACGAGGGACCCTATGTGCAGAAGTTCGACGACTCGGCCTGGCAGGAGGTCAGCGTGCCCCACGACTGGGTATCCACCCTATCCTATTCCGGCACAGCCAGCCACTCGCATGGCTACAAGACCGTGGGCTATAAGTATCCTGAGACCAGCGTGGGCTGGTATCGCAAGATGATCAGCATCCCAGCCGACGACCTTGGCAAACGATTAATGCTGCGCTTCGACGGAATTTTCCGCAATGCACAGGTGTGGTTCAATGGCTTCTACATGGGCACCGAGCAAAGCGGCTATGTGACTCAGGTCTACGACATCACTCCCTATATTAAATATGGTGAGGACAATCTGATTTGTGTGCGTGCCGATGCCTCGCTCGAGGAGGGCTGGTTCTATGAGGGCGCCGGCATCTATCGTGATGTGTGGCTGGAGAAGTCGGCAGAGGTGAGTGTGGCTCCCTTCGGCACCTTCGTCTATGCCGAGCTGAAGCAACCCTACGACGAAGCCGTTCTGCATGTGAAGACCGAGGTGCACAACAGCGGCCTGACTACTCAGCAGTATGTCGTGGAGCAGCGGCTGATCGATGCCGAGGGCAACGAGGTGGTCAATGGCGGCGGACATCCCAGCCAGCTGAAGGCCAAGGAAACACGTTCCACCCATCATGTGATGAAGATAGCCAAGCCCCACCTCTGGAGCCCCACCGACCCTTATCTCTACAAGGTGGAGACGACGGTGAAGGTGGATGACAAGGTGACCGACGTCTACGAGACCACCATCGGCATCCGCGACATCGCCTTCGATGCCGAGCGTGGTTTCCTGCTCAACGGCGAGCCGCTGAAACTGAAGGGCGTGAACATGCATCAGGATCATGCCGGCGTGGGCGCTGCCATCCCCGATGCTCTGCAGGCCTGGCGCATCAGGCAGCTCAAGCAGTTCGGCTGCAATGCCTATCGAGCCTCGCATAATCCGATGACACCGGCCCTGCTCGATGTATGCGACCGTGAGGGCATCCTCGTCATCGACGAAAACCGACTAATGGGCATCAACGACGAACACCTGCGTCTGCTTGAGCGCATGATCAAGCGTGACCGCAACCATCCGAGTATCATTCTCTGGAGCGACGGCAACGAGGAATGGGGCCTGGAAAACAATATTCAAGGCACCCGGCTGGCCGAGGCCATGCGCGAATATACGCGTCTGTTCGACCCCACCCGTCCCAGCACCGTGGCCAATGCAGGTGGCGGCGAGCTCATCAAGGGATTGGACGTGGTGGGCTTCAACTATATCGTGCAGAACGATGTGGACAACCGCAAGAAAGCGAATCCCACGTGGAGGATTGTCGGCACGGAGGAGACCACAGGCTGCGGCACTCGCGGCTGCTACTTCAACCTGCTGGAATATCCCGGACGTATGGTGAGTATGAACCGAACGAGGGAGCAGAACTATGAGAACATCATCGAACGCGGCTGGAAATTCTATGCCGAGCGTCCGTGGGCTGCAGGCCTCTTTTATTGGACAGGTTTCGACTATCGCGGCGAGCCCAATCCACTCAGCTATCCTGCCCACGACTCGGAGTTCGGCATCCTCGACTATTGCGGTTTCCCCAAGGACGAGGCCTACTATCTGAAATCATGGTGGACCGATGAGCCCGTGCTCCACATCTTCCCCCATTGGAACCTGCAGGGCCATGAGGGCGAGGAGATAGAGCTGTGGGCCTACAGCAACTGCGACGAAGTGGAGCTCACCGTCAACGGCAAGAAGCTCGGTCGGCAGCCGATGCCCCAGAACGGCCACCTGAAGTGGACGGCCATCTATCAGCCGGGCAAAGTCGTGGCTGTGGGCTATAAGAACGGACGCCGCATCCTCACGCAGACCATCGAGACCACCAAGCCCGCCTATAAGACCGTGCTCAAGGCCGACCGCCAGCACATCGCCGCCGACGGTCGCGACCTCGCCGTGATCACCGTCGAGGTGCAGGACAAGAAGGGACGTTTCGTGCCCGATGCCTGCCCCATGCTCACCTTCCGCCTTGAAGGCGACGGCCATATTCTTGGCGCAGGCAATGGTGACCCGATGTATCTTGGCATTGATCATCCTGCGCACTCCGACTGCAAGGAGTTTGCCATCCCTGCCTTCAACGGGCTGGCACAGCTGCTCGTGCAGAGTGGCGACACGCCATCGGCCATCAACGTCAGCTGCCTCAGCGAAGGGCTCGAAACAGGCTGGCTGACAATCGAAACAAGAGAATAGCAATAACCATTATCTATTAACACCTTAAACAACATTTTTATCAACATGAAAAGCTTAAAAGGAACAAAGACAGAGAAAAACCTGCAGGAAGCCTTCGCAGGCGAGTCAATGGCACGCAACAAGTACACCTTCTTCGCATCGAAGGCCAAGAAGGACGGCTATGTGCAGATTTCAAACATCTTCTTAGAGACGGCAGCCAACGAGAAGGAGCACGCCGAGCTGTGGTATAAATACCTGAACGGCGGCAAGGTGTCTGACACCGCCACCAATCTGGAGGACGCCGCCGGCGGCGAGAACTTCGAGTGGACCGACATGTATGCCCGCATGGCCCGTGAGGCCCGCGAGGAGGGATTCGACGAGATTGCCGACAAGATGGAGGGTGTGGCCGCCATCGAGAAGGAGCATGAGGAGCGCTATCGTCGCCTGCTGGACAATGTACGCAAGGAGATGGTATTCTCACGCGACAACGACGTCATCTGGCAGTGCTCCAACTGCGGACACATCGTCATCGGCAAGAAGGCTCCCGAGGAGTGCCCCGTGTGCAACCACGCACAGGCCTACTTCCAGGTAAAGGCCGAGAATTACTAAACCAATCATTACAAAAAACACCTCCAGGATTTTGCGAATTCTGGAGGTGTTTTTTATTATTGATCCTGCTCTACAATGTTGGGCATCTTATTCCAAGACTTATCGTTACGATAGTTGGAACGGGCGCCCTTGGGCACGTAAATCTTACAGGCTGCCATCACCACACCCTTGAAAGTACTGTGCGAGATACTGGGCGGCAGGGGCGAACCCATGCTAATCTCTTTCAGCGACGCACACTTTGCAAAGGCATTGCCACCAATCTTCTTCAAAGCGGCAGGCAGCTCTATACGTTGCAGGGCGGTGCACTCGCGGAAGGAGGCGCTGCCAATGGAGGTGCAGGCGGCAGGTACGATGACATAGACAATCGAGGCGCACTTGTCAAAGGCATTGTCGCCGATGCTAGTAATGGAGATGGGCAGGTTGATGTCGGTCAGCGACGTGCACTCCTCAAAAGCGTTATCGCCTATGCTCTTCACCGAGATGGGAAGGCTGATGGTGCGCAACGAGTGACAGTAGCGGAAGACATCGCTCTCTATTTTATCAATGAATCCATTGATAACGACGCTGTCGAGCGACGCACAATTCTCGAAGGTGTCGCTGCCCAGCTGCTTCACCAGGTTAGGAACGACGATATGGCGCAGCGAAGCGCAGTTCTCGAAGGCGTGGTCATAGATGCGTGTCAGTCCGTCAGGCAGGTCGATGAGACCGAGTGACTTGCAGTCGGCAAAGGCGCGTGTACCAATGCTCTTCACCGTTGCCGGCAAGGTAATGCTGAGGAGATTGGTGCAATCCATGAACGTCTCGGTGCCGATGGATGACAGGTTGCCATCGAGCGATACGGCGGCCAGTCCCGTGCAGCCCTTGAAGGCGCCATTGCCAATCTTATTGACATGCTCTATCTCGACGTTCTCCAGCGACATGCAGCCCCGGAAAGCATTACTGCCGATGACGGTGGCACTATTCATCTCGATGCTGCGCAGACTCTGACACTGTTCGAAGGCACTATTGCCTATCTCGCTCACGGTTTCGGGCATCTGGATGCTCTCCAAGGCGGTGCAGCCCTTGAAGGCCTCATTGCCGATAACGGTGACGGAGGGCGGAAGGCTGATGGCCTCCAAGCGCTCGCAACGGGCAAACGTCTCTGCCTTAATGGCCTTGATGTTGGTATCGTGCAGACTCAGACGCTGCAAGGCCTTGCAATTGGCGAAAGCATCCTCGTCGATGACCTCTACAGCATCGGGAATCTCAATATCGCTGAGACTCGTGCAGCCGTTAAAGGCATTGTTCTTGATAGCGGTGATGGTAGCCGGCAGTTTTACTTCCTTCAAGCTGGTGCAGCCATTGAAGGCATATTTGTTGATGACCAACGTGCCCTCGGGAATCTCCACCTCTTTCAGGTTGATGCAGCCGTTGAATAGACTGATGCTTACCTCCTGAGTGGCCGAAGGCAGGCAGACGCGCTCCAGGTTTTTGCAGCCCTGGAACATACTGGCGGGCAGGATGTCTGCCTTGGTGTGGAAGCTGCCGCGACTCTCCACGATGGTTGCCTCAGAGAGGTCGAGTACGGTGAGTACCTTGTCGGTGGCTTTCTTCTGACGCGGATTCTTCAGCATATTCTGCAGAATCTTAAGATCGGCACCTCCCATTGGGCCGGTAATCTTCAGCTCGCTCATCGAGAAACGCAGGCTGTCGGGCAGTCGCGTGCCAAACTGTCCGATAGAGTCAACGGTTACGACCAGCTCCTGCGCCAGTACTGCACATAACGGGAGAATGAAAAATGATAGACTAAGCAATAGTTTTTTCATGTCTTTAGGTTATTTTCTGGTTTCCAAAGGGCTTCGCTTGGAGCGGTGATAGCTGCGGTATTCGTCCAGTTCAATCTCTACGTCGGGCTCTTCCAATATACCGTCGTGAGGCAGCAGGAATTGCATGTACTTGATGCTGATGCCGCGTGAGAGCCACATCTGCTCATAGTAGGTCTGGATATTTAAGAGGTGGGAGGTGAGAGGTGATAAATGAGGGGCATGATACAAATCGTCAATTCTCTCCTCGAGGGGCAGCTGGTTTTTCTCCACCATCAGCGTGGTGTAGGTAAAAAGGAAATTGGAGTCGGTCTTCAGGTGGATGATGCCGCGGTCAGTGAGGAAGCGGCGGTAGCGCTCCATGAAATAGGTGGAGGTGAGTCGCTTGCGGGGATTCTTCATCTGTGGGTCGCTGAAAGTAAGCCAAATCTCCTGCACCTCGTCCTCAGCAAAGAAACGGTCGATGATCTCTATGTTCGTGCGGAGGAAGGCCACATTCTCTATTCCCTCCTGCAGAGCACGCGTGGCTCCCGTCCACATACGGGCACCCTTGATGTCAACGCCGATGTAGTTGCGGTCAGGGTGTGTCTTCGCCAGCTCTACGGCATATTCGCCCTTGCCGCAACCCAGCTCCAGGATGATGGGGTTGTCGTTATGAAAGAATTGCTCGCGCCAGTGGCCGCGCATGGTAAAAGGAACGTCACTCAGCACCGAATAGGGGTACTGAAAGACGTTCCTATAGGTTTCCATGTCGGCGAACTTCGCCAGCTTTCCTTTGCCCATGCTTGTGTCATGTTTGTTGCGATAATCGCAACACACTGAACTATTCTATGACAACCGTGGTCCAGCCGTGTTTGTCCTCAATCTCGCCATATTGGATGCCGCGGAGGGTGTCGAAGAGCTTCTTCGACATAGGGCCGGGCTTGTCGCCGAAGCTATAACGCTTGCCGGTGTCAAGATCGTCGATATAGCTGATGGGGCTGATAACGGCTGCCGTGCCACAGGCTCCAGCCTCCTCGAAGGTCTCGAGCTCCTCTTCAGGAATGGGGCGACGCTCCACCTTCATGCCGAGATCCTCAGCCACCTGCATCAGGCTTTTGTTGGTAATGGAGGGCAGGATGGAGGTTGACTTCGGTGTGACATAGGTGTTGTCCTTGATGCCGAAGAAGTTGGCAGCACCGCACTCGTCCATATACTTCTTCTCCTTGGCGTCCAGATAGAACTCGCAGGCGTAGCCCTTCTCGTGTGCCAGGTTGTTGGCGAAGAGCGAAGCGGCGTAGTTGCCGCCCACCTTATATTTACCTGTGCCGAGAGGTGCTGAACGGTCGAAGTCGCGGATGATGACGTAGGGGTTGGCAGCGAAGCCACCCTTGAAGTACGGACCTACGGGAGTGACGAAGATGAGGAAGCAGTACTCCTTGGCGGGGTGTACGCCAACCTGTGCGCTCGTGCCTATCAGCAGCGGGCGGATATAGAGCGTGGCACCACTCTCGTAGGTGGGAATCCACTCCTGGTTGAGGCGAACCACCTTCTTGACCATCTCGGTAAACAACTCTGTGCTTACCTCGGGCATCATGATGCCGCGGCAGGTCGACTGCAGACGCGCAGCATTCTCGTCAACGCGGAAGATGCGCACCTTGCCATCAGGGCAGCGGTAAGCCTTCAAGCCCTCGAAAGCCTCCTGTCCGTAGTGCAGGCAGGTTGCTGCCATGTGCAATTTCAGATACTCGTCGGAGCAGACCTCAATCTCTCCCCACTTGCCGTCGCGATAGTAGCAACGGACGTTGTAGTCAGTCTTCATGTAGCCAAACGACAGATTGGCCCAGTCTAAGTTCTTCATGTTATTTTCTATACTTGAATTACAATTCTTTGGCGCAAAGGTAGACATTTTTCCTCAAATGCCAAAAAAATGTAGAAATTATTTATTGTCGTCCAAAATCTTTTTGATTTCTTCATCGGTCTTGGTAAGCTTGTCTTTACAGAGCTTGATGAGCTGCTGGGCACGCTTTAGCTGCTCGGTCATTTGGTCGATGTCAAGCTCGTCGTTTTCCATTTTGCGGACGATGGTCTGCAGTTCGGCATAAGCCTCTTCGTATTTGGGTTCTTTAGACATAATAACAGTTTTTATTGACAGATGGACAAAAGAACAAAATTATTATTTGACGATGGAGTGGACGCTGCCGTTGGCGAAGCGCGTTTTGATTTCATCACCTGGGTGGAGAGTGGCGGCATCGCGTACGGCCTTGCCGTCTTTCAAAGTGATACTGTAGCCACGACGCAGCAACAGCGACGGGTCGAGTGTCTTCACTTTCTCTTCCAGCAGTTCCAATTGGTGTTTCTTCGTTTTCAGACTGCTGTCGAGCAGCAACGGCAGACGGGATTCTATCGTTGAAAGCTGAGTATTTAGCGTTGAGAGTTTCTGCTGTGCATGATGGGCAAGGCGGCTATAAAGCGCATCGAGGCGAGCCTCTTGTCGGGTTTTGACAACAGAGAAGATGCTCCTGAGTTGAGTGTTGAGAGTTGAGAGTTGAGAGTTGAGGATTGTGATTTTGTTTTGCGCATAATGGGCGATGCGGTCTTGGGCATCATCGATGGTGTTGAGCACCTCCTCCAAATGGCTGACAAGGAAAGCGGCAGCGGCGGTGGGCGTCTTTACCCGCTGGAACGACACCATATCAAGAATGCTTTCGTCGCGGTCGTGCCCTATACCCGTGATAATAGGCAGAGGGAAGTTGGCCACGTTCTCCGCCAATGCCAGCGTGTCGAAGCCCGACATGTCGGCCGTAGCGCCACCACCTCTGATGATGACAACGCAGTCAAAAGACTCATGGGACTTATTAGGCTCATTGGCCTCATAAATCATGTTCAGGGCGTCAATGATGCTCTGCTCAACCTGTTCACCTTGCATGATGGCAGGAAAGAGCTGTATGCTGAACTTGAGTCCGCTGTCGTTATGGATGAGTTGGTTGACGAAGTCGCCATAGCCGGCAGCCGTTTCAGAAGAAATGACAGCGATGCGCTGGCAAAACAGCGGCAGCGTCAGCTCTTTCTGCAAATCGAAGATGCCTTCCTCCTTCAGCTTGCGGATAATCTCCTGACGTTTCCGGGCCATGTCGCCGAGTGTGAAAGTGGGGTCAATATCGGTGACAATCCATGAAAAGCCAAAAGCCTCATGAAACTGAGCATAGACCTTCAGCCGCACCTTCAATCCTGCGTGCAATGTCTGTCCTGTCGTGCGCTCAAAGTAGGGCTGCAGCATAGCCCATTGCGTACGCCAGCACTTTGTTGAGGCACGTGCTATGGGTGTGGCAGAGGTTTCATCCTTTTCTATTAGTTCCATATAGCAGTGGCCGCGACTCTCGCGACACTCCGAAAGCTCCGCCTCCACCCAATACTCCTGACTGAGCGTTTCTTCAATAACCTGACGCACCAGGCTATTAAGTTCAAGGAGGGAGAGGGAAGGACTATTCATGGGGCGGCTGAGACTTCTGGGATTAATGGGCTATTCCAGACTGGTAGGCTTTCCAGAAGTCGGGAAGGCCATAACCATAGATATTGTTGGGAGCGTCATACTGGTCGGCGCTCTGTCGAACAAGTTCTATGATTTGCAAGGCCGTCAACTGGCGCAGGCCCTGCCATAAACAAGTCACCATGCCACAAGTGACGGGCGTAGAGAACGAAGTACCCATGTCGTGCACCAACGTGCCACGGCCAGAGATCAGCGTAGTGTTATGTCCCAAGGCCACGACGTCGGGTTTAACACGGCCGTCCTGCGACGGCCCGATGCTGGAGAAAGCAGCCAGCACCCCCTTCTTGTCTACGGCACCCACGGTAAGGATATTGGGAGCATCAGCAGGCACACCAATCTTCTTCCATTCACCAATGCCACTATTGCCGGCAGAGTTACAATGAACAATACCTTTACGAGCAAGCATCGATGCAGAGCGCGAGATAAAGGCCGTATGTCCGTCAAGGTCGCGCAAGCGATAACTGGGCAGCCCATCGTCATATTGATGATAGCCCAGCGACGAGTTGATGACATCGACACCCACGCTATCAGCAAACTCAGCCGCCATCGTCCAGAAGTCTTCCTCCACAGGCTGCTCAGTAGCCGGGTCTTCCGAACGCAGCAGCCAATAGCTGGCATCAGGAGCCGTACCAATCATCACCTCTGGGGCGTAGGCCGCCATAGCTGAGAATACGCGTGTACCGTGGTCTATCTGATGGAAGTTTTTGCCGACAGGACTATTATTACCAGTATAACTAGTTGAACTAGCAGGTTCCACAAAGTCCTTTACGCCAAGCACCTTGGCATGTTGCAGCGCAGGGATGCGGTCATAGTTTTGGAATCCGCCGTCAAGAATAGCAACGACCATGCCCTTGCCCGTCAAACCGGCTTCGTGCAGGCGCAAACCGTTCAGCATCTCTATCTGATGGGCAGCCATGCCATAAGGTTCATTCCGCACGGAATCCCAGCGGTTGAAGCTGTCGCGCACGTTCCACGAGATATCATCATTCTTCTCAATAGAGTCGGGGGCAACGTAGACACAGCAGGCCTCACGGACGATGGGCAACTGTGCCAGTCTATTCAGTACCAAAGTATCTGCGGCACGTACCACCACGGTGTTCTGCCAGCGACTGGTACCCAGCACGGTGGTACCTTTCACGGCAAACTGTCGCACATACTGGCGTGGCACAGGCAGGTCGGTGCTGTCGATGGACAAACCCTGTCGCGTGCGGCGTTCAATACTTCTCTCTGAAAGGAAGTGCTGCGGCTTGGCCAGCGAATGTGTGGTGGGCTGTTTGTCGATGAGGTAATATCTGTAGACGTATGATTTCTTCACAGGGCGCTTACTCTTTGCGTAGGCACCCAGTGCGACAGCGAGGATGAGGGCAATGAACAGTATTCGTTTCATAGCTTATGGGATTAGTAGCGTGCAAAATTACGTTTTTTTTTCCTCTTAACATTATTTTCTCCAATGTTTTTTCAGAAAGACATCGTTTTTTCGAAAAAAAGAGTGTACCTTTGCAAACGATTAGGCACTATGGACAACAAACAAAAGGCCTTGGAACTGGGGCAGAAGCCCGTTGGGGCGCTGCTTTGGCAGTATGCCTTGCCCGCCATCGTTGCGATGACGGCCTCTTCATTGTATAATATCATTGACCGTGCATCAATAGGACAGATGGTTGGCCCCGACGCCATTGCCGGTTTGGGCATCACCTTGCCATTTATGAATCTGAGTGCAGCCTTTGGTGCCGCTGTCGGCGTGGGTGCATCTACGTGTATCAGCGTGAAACTGGGCCAGCGCGACTATGAAACGGCACAGCATCTGTTAGGCAACACCGTTTCCCTGAATCTCATCGTGGGCCTCGTCTTCATGGTGGTCAGCCTGATATTCCTTGACCCTATCCTGCGTTTCTTCGGTGCCTCTGACGCAACCTTACCCTACGCCCGCCAGTTTATGCAGATTATCCTGGCCGGCAACATGATTACGCACATGTACTTCGGCATGAACGCCGTGCTGCGAGCGGCTGGCAAGCCTCGGCATGCCATGTATGCCACGCTGTTCACCGTGGGCTGCAACATCCTGCTGGTGTTTGCCTTCGTGTGGTGGCTGCGATGGGGCATACGCGGCGCAGCACTCGCCACCATCACTAGTCAGACTATGGCGCTGTGCTGGCAAATGCGGCTCTTCTCCAACAAAAAAGAGCTGCTGCACCTAAAGCGTGGCATCTACCGCCTAAAGGCGCAGCTGGTGAAGAACATCATAGCCATCGGTGTGTCACCGTTCCTCATGCAGACAACGTCGTGCATCATCGTCATCTTCATGAACAACCAGTTCTTTCGCTACGGCGGCGATATGGCGGTGGGTGCCTACTCCATCTCCAACTCGGTGGTAATGGCGCTCTTCATGTTTGTCATGGGCATTACGCAAGGCATGCAGCCCATCGTGGGCTACAACTATGGTGCCAGGAAATATGACCGCATGCTACGTTGCCTGTGGCTGTCGATTGCGGCGGCTACTACCATCCTCCTTCTGGGCTGGTCGCTGGCTATGCTTTTCCCAAGGCAGATAGCCCGTGTCTTCGCTACCGACCCAACACTGCTCGACATGTCGGCACACGGCATCGTCATCAATATGCTGGTGTTCTTCGTGGTAGGTTCACAGGCTGTCATCACCAATTTCTTCCAGTGCATCGGCAAGGTGAAGATCAGCATCTTCCTTTCGCTGTCACGCCAGCTCATCATGCTGTTGCCCTTGGCCTATGTGCTGCCTTTGTTCTGGAAACTTGACGGTGTATGGTACGCTATGCCCGCCAGCGACTTCGGTTCGTTTGCAATGACACTGCCCCTGCTATGGTGGTATCTCAGAAAATTCAAGGCTTATGGAGAAAAAGATAATCATTAACGTAGGCCGGCAACTTGGCTCCGGTGGCCATGACATTGGCCGTATGCTGGCTACGGACTTCGATGCACAGTTCTATGACCGCGAAATACTGAATATCGCAGCCAAGGAAAGTGGATTTTCAGAGGAGTTCTTCGAGAAGAACGATGAGCGCAAGGGATTCCTGAGATCTTTCCTTCACCTACCCTTTAGTAATACCGCCACCAGTGATAGCTTCTATCAGAACAACTTCTCGCAGGAGGGACTGTTTAAATTCCAGAGTGACGCTATCCGCAAGGAGGCTGAGAAAGGGTCGTGCATCTTCGTAGGCCGCTGTGCCGACTATGTGCTGCGTGATTTCCCCAACACCGTCAACATCTTCATTACTGCCTCCATGCAGTTCCGCATCGAAAACGTGGCAAACAAACTGGGCGTTTCTACTGAGGAGGCCCGTAAAGTCATAGAGCAGGGCGAGAAGCATCGCGCAGAATACTACAACTATTATACGGGCAAGAAATGGGGTGCCTCGCAGAGCTATGACCTCTGCATCGATGCCAGCATCCTTGGTCTTATAGAGACTGAGAAGTTCATCGCCGAGTTCATAAGGAAGAAACTAGATATGGCTAGTAAGACTAGTTAACTAGAAAATCAATAAAACATGAAAAGAATCGGTATCATCAGCGACACACACGGCTACTGGGACCCGAAGTATCTGCACTACTTTGAGCCCTGCGATGAAATCTGGCACGCCGGCGACATTGGCACCGTCGAGGTGGCAGAGCGTCTGGCCGAGTTCAGGCCATTACGCGCCGTCTGTGGCAACTGCGATGGTGGCGACCTGCGCCTGATGTATCGCGACCTCAACCGCTTCAAATGTGAGGAGGCTGATGTGCTTATCAAGCATATTGGCGGCTATCCTGGCAACTACGATCCCAGCGTCCGTTCCACGCTCTTCGCCAATCCGCCACAACTTTTCATCGCCGGTCATTCGCACATCCTCAAGGTGAAATTTGACAAGACACTCAACCTTCTCCATCTTAATCCAGGAGCCGCTGGTATCCAAGGCTGGCACAAGGAGCGCACACTGATGCGTCTTACCGTCGATGGCGCCACGTTCAAAGACCTCGAAGTCATCACACTCTCAGACTAAAGAATAAAGAAAATGAAGGAATGGCTCATTGATTTGACACAGAACACAATTATTGCGGTAGTCATCTCGTTATTATGGTATGTGTTGGGCGTCGACAAGTCATGGAACGATGCAGCCACCACTTTTGCAACCTCATTCCTTGTCTTGTTTGTCATTACTCTTTATCAACGCTACAAAAAGAACAAAAAGAAATAAACTATGAAAAGAACTATCGTTATTACCGGCGGAGCCGGATTCATTGGCAGCCATGTGGTGCGCCTTTTTGTGAACAAGTATCCTGAGTATCACATCATCAACCTCGACAAGCTGACCTATGCCGGCAACCTCGCCAACCTGAAGGACATCGAGAACAAGCCCAACTATGAGTTTGTCAAGATGGACATCTGCGATTTTGACGCCTTCCACAAGTTGATGCAGGATAAAAAGGTCGATGGCATCATCCACCTCGCTGCTGAGAGTCATGTGGACCGCTCTATCAAGGACCCGTTTACGTTCGCCAAGACCAATGTGATGGGCACACTCAGCCTCTTGCAGGCTGCCAAACTCTACTGGGAGTCGCTGCCTGAGCGCTACGAGGGCAAGCGTTTCTACCACATCTCTACCGACGAGGTATATGGTGCCCTGGAACTGACGCACCCCGAGGGCATTGAGCCGCCTTTCACTACAACGGCAAGCAGCTCAGAACATCATCTAGCTTACGGCGACAAGTTCTTCCTCGAGACCACGAAGTATAATCCCCACTCGCCCTACAGCGCCGCAAAGGCCTCCTCAGACCATTTCGTACGTGCCTATCACGACACCTACGGTATGCCTGTCGTGGTGACCAACTGCTCGAACAACTACGGCCCGTTCCAATTCCCTGAGAAGCTCATCCCGCTGTTCATCAACAACATCCGCCATCGCAAGCCATTGCCCGTCTACGGTAAGGGCGAGAACGTGCGCGACTGGCTCTACGTCGAGGACCATGCACGTGCCATCGACCTTATTTTCCATGAGGGCATGATTGCCGAGACCTACAACATCGGCGGCTTCAACGAGTGGAAGAACATCGACATCATCAAGGTCTTGATCAACACCGTCGACCGTCTGCTCGGACGTAAGGAGGGTGAGGACATGGACCTCATCACCTACGTCACCGACCGTGCCGGCCACGACTTGCGCTACGCCATTGACAGCTCAAAGCTGCAGAAAGAACTTGGCTGGGAGCCTTCGCTCCAGTTCGAGGAGGGCATTGAGAAGACCGTCCGCTGGTATCTCGACAACCAGGAGTGGCTCGACAACGTCACCTCTGGCGACTACCAGAAGTATTACGATAACATGTACGCAAACAGATGAAAAAGATATTGCTGTTAGGCTCAGGCGAACTGGGCAAGGAGTTTGTGATTGCCGCCATGAGGGCTGGCCAGTATGTGATTGCCTGCGACCGCTACGACAATGCTCCCGCCATGCAGGTGGCTGATGAGCGCGAGGTGTTCTCTATGCTCGACGGCGATGCCCTCGAGGCTGTGGTAAAGAAACACCAGCCCGACATTATCGTGCCTGAGATTGAGGCCATCCGCACAGAGCGTCTCTTCAAGTTCGAGGAGCAAGGCATCCAAGTGGTTCCCTCAGCCCGTGCCGTCAACTACACCATGAACCGTCGCGCCATCCGTGACCTTGCTGCCAAGGAGCTCGGTCTCCGCACCGCAAAGTATTTCTACGCAAAGACCTACGAGGAGTTCAAGGCTGCAGCCGATAAGATTGGATTTCCCTGCGTGGTGAAGCCTCTGATGTCATCCTCTGGTCACGGTCAGAGCTATGTCCACAACGAAAGTGAGCTCGAAACCGCTTTCAAGGAGGCCATGGAAGGCTCCCGCGGTGACGTGAAGGAAGTAATTATTGAGGAGTTCATCGACTTCGACTCTGAGTTCACACTCCTTACCGTTACCCAGCAGCATGGCTGGCCCACCCTCTTCTGCCCGCCTATCGGACATGTGCAGAAAAGTGGCGACTATCGCGAGTCATGGCAACCCTACAAAATCAGCGACGAGGCCCTGAAACAGGCTCAGATGATGGCCGACAAGGTAACAAAAGCGTTGACAGGCGCTGGTATCTGGGGTGTAGAGTTCTTCCTCACGAAGCAGGGCGAGGTCATCTTCTCAGAGTTAAGCCCCCGTCCGCATGATACTGGCATGGTCACCCTTGGCCACACCACCAATCTTTCTGAGTTCGAGCTGCATTTCCGTGCCGTCATGGGGCTCCCCATTGCTGGCATCCATCTGGAGCACGCCGGTGCCTCGGCCGTCATTCTCTCGCCCGTTGAGGCGAATACGCCCGTCGACCGTTCGCTGCTGCCCTATAATCTTGAAGAGGCCTTAAAGGAAGACCGCACCCGCATTCGCATCTTCGGCAAACCCGAGGCTCACAAAGGCCGTCGCATGGGTGTTGTACTCTGTTATGGCGAGGTGGGCGACGATGTCAATGCGCTGAGGGACAAGGCCAAACGGTTGGCGAAGACCGTCCTCGGCACCGACCCCTACGCGAAGCTAAGGTAAAAGTGAATCGTGAATTATTTGCTGCCGCCAATGGACATTCAAATTATCGACCTGCCCAAAATCTCTGATCCTCGTGGCAATCTCACTTTTGCCGAGGCTCAGGCGTTGGTTCCCTTTGACATTAAAAGGGCCTACTGGGTCTATGACGTACCTGGAGGCGAGAGCCGTGGCGGTCATGCCCACAAAAAGCTGAAGCAGTTTGTCATTGCCCTCAGCGGGTCGTTTCATGTCACGCTTGACAACGGCCATGAGCGAAAGACCGTGCTGCTTAACCACCCTTGGCAGGGACTGTTGATTGAGACGAACACCTGGCGCACACTCGACGATTTTTCCAGCGGAGCCGTATGCCTGGTGCTTGCATCCGAGCACTACGATGCTGATGACTATATCGAAGACTATGACGAATTCTTAAGATACGTGGGATGTTCGAAGTAGTAAGATACGCCGCAGAGCAGGCCGGCCAATGGAACGCTTTTGTTGCGAAGTCAAAGAACGCAACGTTTCTCTTTGACCGTAGCTACATGGACTACCACGCCGACCGCTTCACCGATCACTCGCTGATGATCTACCGACGCGGACGGCTCTATGCGTTGTTGCCGGCCAACGAGTGCGATGGTGGCGTATTGGAGTCACACGGTGGACTGACCTACGGCGGACTGGTGATGAGCAGAGGCTGTACGGGTGCCGATGTCGAACAGGCAATGCGATGCATTTGCGACTATCTTCGCAAGAATGGTTTCCGCAAAGTAATCTATAAGCCGACGCCGTGGATCTATCACCGTCAGCCCTCGGAGGAAGACCTCTATGCCCTGTTCGCTGTTTGCGAGGCACGGCTTGTGGCACGTGGCCTGTCTTCCGTAATCTGCCGTGACGACCGCAATGAATGGTTCCGCATCCGTTCCATGGGACGTCGGCGTGCCCAGGAGGCAGGCATTGCCATACAGGAGACGGACCACTTGGAGCCTTTCTGGCAAATTCTTACCACAAATCTCAAGGAAAAATACAACCTGCTGCCTGTTCACACCGTTGAAGAGATGCAACTGCTGAAAAGCCGATTCCCTGAAAATATCCATCTCGTCACTGCCGTGAAAGACGGACAAACATTGGCAGGAACGGTGCTTTATGTCACTCCGACGGTGGTTCACTCCCAATATATTGCGGCCAGTCCTGAGGGCAAACGCCTTCATGCGCTTGACTTGCTCTTCGGTCAGGTGATAGAGCAGGCATTGCAGCAGCATCCCTACTTCGACTTCGGCATTTCCACTGAGCGCGACGGTGAATACCTCAACGCCCAGCTGGCCTACCAAAAGGAAGGCTTCGGCGGACGTGGCCTGTGCTATGATCACTACGAATGGACGCTATGATAGAATACCTGCCCTTGAAGCGCATCACCGCGATGCATGCCGACGAGATTCACGAGGCCGCGAGTCGCGTCGTTGACTCCGGCTGGTATCTGCGTGGCGAGGCTACGGAGCGTTTCGAGGCTGAATATGCACAATTCATCGGCACGAAGCACTGTGTCGGCGTAGCCAACGGCCTCGATGCCCTCACACTTCTCTTCCGTGCGTACATATATAATAATGTGTTGCAGGAGGGTGACGAGGTCATCGTGCCTGCCAACACCTACATCGCCTCCATACTTTCTATCACCGAGAACCGTCTGAAGCCTGTGCTGGTGGAGCCCCGCCTCGACACCTTGCAAATAGATGATGCCTTGATAGAGCAGGCCATCACTCCTCGCACCCGTGCCGTGATGATTGTCCATCTCTATGGCCGCTGTGCCTATACGGAGCGCATCGCCACCATCTGCCAAGCCCACCATCTCCTCCTCATCGAGGACAACGCGCAGGCCCATGGCTGTAGGCCCACCCAAGCCCTCCCAAAGGGAGGGGTGTTTGATTTCACATCAAATGCAGAAGTATCAACTAATAATATGTCTGAACATCCCTCCCTTTGGGAGGGCTTGGGTGGGCTTACCGGTTCCCTCGGCCATGCCGCCGCTCACAGCTTCTATCCTGGCAAGAATCTAGGGGCTTTAGGCGATGCCGGTGCCGTGACCACCAACGACGATCAGCTGGCAGCCACCGTGCGCAGCATTGCCAACTATGGCTCGACGAAAAAATACGTCTTCGACTATATAGGCCGCAACTCACGCATCGACGAGCTGCAGGCAGCCATCCTTTCCGTCAAGCTCAAGTACCTTGACGAGGACAACGCCCGCCGCCGTGCCATTGCCGCCTATTATTCGGAAAACATCCATCATCCCGACATTACGATTCCTGGCACCAGCAACCTCTCACCTCTCACTTCTCACCTCTCACTTCAAAATGTCTGGCACATCTTCCCCGTGCTTTGTGAGCAGCGCAATGCCCTGCAAGCCTATTTGGCAGAGCAGGGGGTGCAGACCATGATTCATTATCCCATTCCGCCACACAAGCAGGCATGCTATGCCGATTGGCACAATCTTTGCTTGCCTGTTACTGAGCGCATCCACGATCAGGAGCTCAGCCTCCCTTGCCATCAGGCAATGACCGATGCTGAAGTAGAGCGTGTTGCAGATATTATTAATCACTTTAATACTTAACAGATTTATGGATTTTCAAAGATTTAACTACCAGTCAGTCGCTACCAGCGAAGAGAAGACTGCTGTGGCCTTTCCTGCGCTGATGCGGAAAGTCTACGTTTGGATGTCGATGGCCCTTGTCATCACGGGTCTCACGGCATGGATTGTGGCACACAATGCCTCTCTGCTCAATCTCATCTACGGCAACAGCGCAGTCATCTGGATTCTGTTCATCGCCGAGATAGGTCTCGTCATCGCTCTCAGCGCTGCTATCCACAAGCTGTCATTGCCTGTGGCTACGTTGATGTTTGTGATTTACTCCATCCTCAATGGTGCCGTCTTCTCATCAATCTTCTTGGTCTATACGATGTCGAGCATCGCCACCGTGTTCTTCATCACGGCAGGTACGTTTGCAGCGATGTCCGTATTCGGCTATGTCACGAAGAAAGACCTCTCGTCGATGGGCAAGTTCCTGATGATGGCCCTCATCGGCCTCATCATTGCCACCGTGGTGAACCTCTTTATGAAGAGCTCAGGCTTGGACATGATTATCAGCTATGCCGGTGTGCTCATCTTCGTAGGCCTCACCGCCTGGGACACGCAGAAAATCAAGCAGATGTGCCTGCAGGCTCCTGACACTGGCGAGACCATGCAGAAGCTGGCCCTTCTCGGTGCCCTGTCGCTCTATCTCGACTTCATCAACCTCTTTATCTATCTGCTGCGCATTCTGGGCAATCGCGAGTAAGACAACAACAAAAGTGTAATTCATGAAGAAGGGGAGCCTCCAATTGGGGTTCCCCTTCCTCGTTGTCACCTTTAAACTAACTTTTTACCAATAAACTTACTTTTTAAACAAATGAGGTATGAATTCGTGCAATCCGCGACGCCAGGTGAGGAACTCATGGCCTGTGCCTTCCGACTCGCTGGCATCGACTTTGATGCCCAGCTCGCGCAGGCCGTCGACGATGGACTGGCTCTTGATGAAGTCGTCTGAGCCCCAGTTCATATAGAAGTAATGTATCTTCTTGTTGAAGGCGTCGGCATCGGCAAACACACCGTTGTAGGCCGTCTTCACATCGAGGCCGAATATAGCTCCGCTAAAAGTACCCATCCAGGCAAACTTGTCGAGGTTGTTCAGCACCACGTCGAAGGTCTGATGGCCACCCCATGAGAGGCCTGCCATAGCACGGTTTTCGCGGTCGGCCTTGGTGCGGAAGTTCTGGTCAATGTACGGGATGAGGTCGTTGATCAGCACAGGATAGAACGATGCGCCGTAGTCGCTCTGGCCCTGACGGTTGGAACCGCCGCCGGCAAAGTTGAACGGAGCCTTGATGTCGCCGCTCTCCATCACCACAATCATCGGCACAGCCTCGCCGCTGGCGATGGCATTGTCCATGATGTGCTGCATCTTGCCCTGCAGGGCCCAGCTGGTCTCGCCCTCGCCCATGCCATGCTGCAGATAGAGCACGGGATAGCGTTTCTTGGCGTTCTTGGCTATGTCATACTCGGCAGGGGTGTAGACCAGGGCGTGGCGCCACTCGCCGAACTTGGAGTTGGGACTGTGGTAGTAGATGCTGCGCACACTTCCGGCAGGTACGCCCAGCTGCGGACGGTAGTAGTCGCCCTCGGGGCCTTCGGGCACCTCAAGGCCACCAGCCTCACGGTTGCAGCCGAAGTAGGTCTCAGAGGCGGGGTCAATGAACCTGACGCCATTCACTTCCATGAAATAGTAGTGGAAGCCAACGGGCAGCGGGTCGGTGACAGCAATGAGGCCGCCTTTGCCATCAGGCTGCATGTCGTATTTCTTGTTGCAGATGTCTACAACGACCTTACGGGCCTGAGGAGCCTCGATGCGGAAATAGGCGCGGCGCTCCTTGTCAATCTTCGGGAACTCGTTGCCGGGGATGGCGTTCTCGACAGTCACGGCATCGGCAGGCACCTCAATCTTCTTCGGCATTTCAATATGCGGACGCTTGGGCTCGAAGCCAAGGTGACGGGCCACGGCCTCAGCATAGCGGCAACCCAGCTCGCGATAGCCGGCAGCGTCGAAGTGCAGGCGGTCGGGACCGTTGGTGCAGTCGTCGCTGGAGATGACCTGACAGGTGTGGATGGTCTGCGGCAGCTCGTCAATCTGTTTCTTGCAACCGATGCAGACACCCTGGCCGTTGGCCTGTACGATGTTGCCCACATAGAGATTCACCTCCTCGGGTTTCAGCTGCAGGTCGCCGCAGAGGTTGTCGTAAACCTGCTGCACCATGCCAGCCCACTTCGGATCGCCGGTGTTCGTCTCGCCCTGATGCATCAGGATGCCCTTGATGACGCCGTCCTTCTGGGCCTTCTTGGCCAGCGTGACCAATCGCTCGTAGGGGTTGTTGTCATAGGCCTCCAGCATGCCCTTCATCCAAGATGGGGCCTTCTTGATATAGCTTTGTATGCTGTCGGGCAGGAATCCCTTGATGTCGATGCCGCCGATAGCCACGTGGATGACGCCAATTTTAATATTGTCGGGCGTGGAGGCCACCATCGTGCGGCCAAACCAGTCGGCAGGTGTCAGGCCGGTGTTGGGACGGCAGAGCGGAGCCGAGGCCTCACACCATTCGCCCATCTTACGGCCCTTGTCGGGGAAGTCAACGGCGGGCATCAGCAGGAAACGCGGCCCTGGGCTGGTCAGGTCCTGAGCCTCCGGACGGGCATTACCCTCCATGTTTGATTGTCCGAAACAGAGGAAAATGTAAAAATTGGGATCGACGGCGGCCGTCGACTTCATCAGCGGCAGCGCCAGCATGGCTGCCGCAAGCAGAATTTTGTTTTTGATTTTCATGTTTTGAAAGGTTTTAATTGCTATTTTGCTGCAAAAATACAATAATATGCAGGAACAGTTTTTCAATATTGTTCCATTTATTGTTAAAATTGTCGCATCATGTCCTCAGGAAACAACTTCATACGAAAATGAGATTTTTTTGATTATTTATTTTGCAGGGTGTCCAATTTGTTGTACCTTTGCACCACGATGAAGCAAGCCATGATTTTCGCCGCAGGCTTGGGCACTCGTCTCAAGCCGCTCACCGACCACATGCCGAAAGCGCTGGTCGAGGTGGGAGGCAAGCCGCTGCTTGACATCGTCATCGACAAGCTTCGTGAACAGGGCTACGACCGCTTCGTGGTAAACGTCCATCATTTTGCTGAACAGATTGAGGAGCATGTGGCAGCTGCCGAGTATGCCCCGTTGGTGCGCATCAGCGACGAGCGTTCGCTGCTGCTTGAGACGGGAGGCGGACTGAAGAAGGCCGCACCCCTTTTTGCCGACGAGGAGCCCATCCTCATTCACAACGTCGATATATTAAGTAATGTGGACTTCGGATGGTTCTCGCGCCAGCACCTGCCCGACGAGGACGCCGTCCTCTTGGTCAGTCGACGCAAGACCAAACGCTACCTGCTCTTCGACAACGCCATGCGCCTCATGGGCTGGACGAACATCGAGACGGGTGAGGTGAAGTCACCCTTCCCCTGGCTCCGCGAGGCCGGCATCACCATCGACGACGACCTCCAGGTTCATCCATCCTCCCTCCACCTTCCACCCTCAACCCTCTACGCTTTTGCCTTCTCCGGCATCCACAGCTTCTCGCCGCGCCTCTTCCCGCTGATGGAGCGATTCCCCGATCGATTCCCCATCATGGACTTCTATCTCAGCACCTGCCACCGCCGTCACATCGTGGGCTGTCTGAAGGAAGACCTCCGGCTCCTCGACGTCGGCAAGCTCGACACCCTCTCAGAAGCAGAGAAATTCCTAAAATAAATCGCAATATACAAGATGCAGAAAATTATCATCCTCGACTTCGGCTCACAGACCACGCAGCTCATCGGCCGCCGTGTGCGTGAGCTCGACACCTTCTGCGAGATCCTCCCCTACAACAAATTCCCTGTGGGCGACGACTCTGTGATTGGCGTGATTCTGAGCGGCTCGCCGTTCTCCGTCCACGACCCCGACGCCTTCAAGGTAGACCTCAGCCAGTTCGTGGGCAAGGTGCCTGTGCTGGGCATCTGCTACGGTGCACAGTTCATCTCGCACACCCTGGGCGGCAAGGTGGAGAAGGCCGACAGCCGCGAATATGGCCGTGCCAACCTCGAGACCGTCGACACCACCAATCCCCTCTTCAAGGGCTTCGACCAGCACTCGCAGGTGTGGATGAGCCACGGCGACACCATCACCGCCATCCCCGACGGCTTCCAGGTCATCGGCTCGACCAAAGATGTCAAGAATGCCGCCTTTGCTAAAAACCAAGAGCCAACAGCAAAGAGCCAAGGCATCTGGGCCGTCCAGTTCCACCCCGAGGTCTTCCACACCACACAGGGAAAAACGCTGCTTGAAAACTTCGTCGTCGGCATCTGCGGCTCTCGCCAGGAGTGGAGCGCAGCCTCGTTTGTTGACAGCACCGTAGCCGAGCTGAAAGAGCAGCTGGGCAATGACCGTGTCATCCTCGGCCTCTCGGGCGGCGTCGACAGCAGCGTGGCTGCCGTCCTGCTCAACAGGGCCATCGGCAACCGTCTCACCTGTATCTTCGTCGATCACGGCATGTTGCGCAAGAACGAGTTCCAGCAGGTCATGGACGACTACAAGGTGCTGGGCCTCAACGTCATCGGCGTCGATGCCAGCGAGAAATTCTTCGCCGACCTCGCAGGCGTCAGCGACCCTGAGCAGAAGCGCAAGATCATAGGCCGCGACTTCGTGGAGGTCTTCAATGCCGAGGCCAAGAAGATCAAGGATGCCAAGTGGCTGGGCCAGGGCACCATCTATCCCGACCGCATCGAGTCGCTGAACATCACGGGCAAAGTCATCAAGAGCCACCACAACGTGGGCGGCCTGCCCAAGGAGATGAACCTGCAGCTGTGCGAGCCGCTGAAATGGCTCTTCAAGGACGAGGTACGCCGTGTAGGCCGTCAGCTGGGTATGCCCGAGCACCTCATCGGCCGCCATCCTTTCCCGGGTCCTGGCCTTGCCGTGCGCATCCTTGGCGACATCACACGAGAGAAAGTCAGCATCCTGCAGGAGGCCGACGACATCTATATCCGCGGCCTGCGCGATTTCAAGACCAAGCTCTCCGGCGAAGAGGCACGCCGCGTGCTGGCTGCCGGTGCTCCTGCCGAGATGGCCAACGGCGAGCTGGAGATATCGCTCTACGACCAGGTGTGGCAGGCAGGCGCCATCCTCCTCAGCACTGTCCGCAGCGTCGGCGTGATGGGCGATGAGCGCACCTATGAGCACCCCGTTGCCCTGCGTGCCGTCACCAGCACCGATGCCATGACCGCCGACTGGGCCCATCTGCCCTACGAATTCCTTGCCAAGGTCTCCAACGAGATTATCAACAAGGTTCGCGGCGTCAACCGTGTCTGCTACGACATCTCCTCCAAGCCACCCGCAACAATCGAATGGGAGTGAATTCCCCAATTCTTCTTACCTCACATTGATGAGTCCGCGTTTTGCGGACTCATCATTTTATTATGGTGTCGCGATTTGCGACTCCATTCTGCCGATGGGGTAACGTTTCGTTACGTCATCCTCATTAACGTGTTTTAAAGCACTCTCCCAAAATGGGAGGGTGCCACGACGGTGAACGAAACGTTCACCCTGCTATTGAGGTGAAAAACCTGATATCTGAATCAAGTATGAGATATGTATTCAGATAAAGCTGAAATCGCGAATCGCGATGCCAGCTTTTGTTATAGTCCCCTTTTATATGACAGGTGCCTGTCCCTAGTGTCACCTCTGCCTTTGGCGACAAATCGTAATTGCGGGTGGCGTAACATTCGAGAATGACGTTTGCCCAATAATCGCCATAACTGAAACGGGCATAACCAACATTGGCATCAAGCGAATCGGGCTGTTCGATGAAGAACGACGGGTATCTGACAGTGAATCCGAAATCCGGATCTTGGTAGGTCAGCATCGTGGCCTCGTCGAGTTTTCGGGCGAAGAGTTCTTCATCTGTCCTCTCATTGCCGAAAGAACAGATGAAGTCTATACTTGCCATCAGCACGATTATTGCAATGATGATGTAGGTGGCTTTTCGCATATAGTTCAGAGTCGCTTCATTTCCTTTTCATCTGCCGTCTTGCCCTTGTAGCGGCTCTTCTTCGGGTTGAAGGTGTAGGAAACTGTGAGCATCACACGGCGGGAGTCAGCATCAGAGTCTTTGTAGAGATGCACGTCCTTGACGTTCATCCACCAACTTTGGTTGCGGGTGTGGAAGATGTCGTTGACTGCGAGGGCTATCTGCAAGCGCTTCTGCATGAAGTAGCGACGCACGGAGAGGTCGATGCCCCACTGCGAGCGCATTTCGTTGGTCATCGTGTGACCGCGAGTGGAGCCTGTCACGTCGAAGGTCATCATCCAGTCTTTTGATGGCGTGAAGATGTTTTTCAACATGTAGCGGAAGATGGGCTTGTTGTACTTCTCGCCGTAGAGCGTGAGCCATTGCTGGTCGAATCCGACGGTGAAGTTGGGCTTCCAGAATTTCACTACGGGGGCGTAAGACAGATAGGCGTTTAGGTTGTTTATGTCGGCCTGACGGGGGCTGAACACAAGCAAGGGCTTCACGTCGGAATAATGCTCTTTGGTATAGACGTAGGTATCGGCCAAATGGCTATAGGTCAGCTCCAGCGTCAGGTCTTTCCACCCGAAGAGATAGGTCAGTTCGTCGGTCTTGCAGTCGGTCAGCGTGGGATTGCCACCCTCCACCTCGTAGGGGCCGACATATAATAACGAACTGCGCAACTGCTTGTAAGGCGGTCGGGTGATAGAGTGTGAATAGTCAAGCGACATGAAGGTGGTCTCGTCGAAGTTATACGACAATGACAGATTGGGCGACAGACTGTTGTCTGTGCGGCTTACTTCGTCATCGCGGATGCCGTCACGCTTGTAGTCGAACTTGACATATTCCCATCGCAAACCCAATTGGAGAGACAGGGCATCCCAATCTTTTGAGTAGGTGGCAAAGGCAGCGTAGTTGTGCTGGCGGCTCTCGTTCTGTGTTGACGGGATATAACTGCCGACGGTCTCGTTTTGCATCGTATATCGCTGGTTATTGTAAGTGTAGCTGTCTTCAGTACCCACGTTCAGTTTGCCAGTGGCAAACGGGGACTCATAGTAGAGCTTGCCTGCCCACAGGTCTGAGTTCATGCCAGTCTGCGATGGCACGATTTCATTGCCGATGCCACTGGCAAAGATGGTCTGCGTCAGGTTGTCGTCAGTGTACCACGTGTGCATATAGTTCCCATCGAAATGCAGCAAGGAGCCGTTCTTGAAAGCATTGTCATAGTAGGCCGAAACCAAATGCCGCTCAGACTTGGAATCTATGTCAATGAGTTTGCCGATGCTCTCGGTTTCCACGCCTAAAATGTTATCATCCTCGGTGCCACGGCTTTTGAAATGCGTGGGCGAATTGGTGTACTGGTAGTAGGCACCCAGCGACTGCCCGCCGTCGTTCCAGTTGAAGCCTCCCTTGGCGGTGGTAGTAGATAGTTTATTTCGTTTTGTGGCGGTGTTCACAAGCTGGTTCTGCTGGTTGTTGAACAGAAAATCGGTGGTACTCGTATCGTAGTTCTTGCGCCCGCCATTATTACACATCGCTTGCCCGAACAACTGCCAGTGCGTCCAGTTGTAGCTCAGGTCGGCCATTGCCGTTTCCTCCCAGATGCGCTTAGCTGTGGTTTGCGAGGTCAGTTTCCCGCTCAGTCCTTTGATGAACGGCTGTTTGGTTTGAATCTTGATAACCGCCTTCACGTCCGAGCTGTATTCTGCCCCAGGAGAAGTGATAATCTGAATGTTCTTGATGTTTTCACTGCTGAGCATCTGTAGTTCGTTTTCATCACGCACAGGGCGATTGTCGATGAACACCTGCGGCTTGCCTTTGCCCAAAATGCTGATTTCGTCGCCGTCCATATTGATGAACGGCAGACGAGAAAGCACGTCGTTGGCCGTACCGAGGTTGGCCAGTTCCGTGTTGGCTACCTGAGCAACAAGCGTGTTGCCCTTCATCCTGACAATGTGGCGGTGTCCCGTCACGGAGATTTCGTTGAGCATCTTGTCCCATGCCACGGAGTCATTCTGTGCCGTGGTCTCATTCTGTGCCTGTGTTACTATGGTCATCAGGCAAACCATTGAAATAAGAATCAGTCTTTTCATTTATCTGTTATTTATGGGTTACTATCAGTATATACACACTTCAAGGCTAACCGTTCACTATTTTGGCTGCAAAATTGCAAAAATCATTTCTGACAACCGAAAAATCTTCCTGACATTTGTCTGACATTTGCCGTATTAGGGGATTTCTACACCTGATACACCCGGCTCATGCCGTCGGACTCCATCGGGGCTATCTGCTGACGGAGCAGGACGAGGTAGAAACGGGGCAGCGTCTCGATGGGCGGATGGTCGGCGATGTAGCGGTCTATCTTTTGGCGTGCTGCTTCGTGCAGTGCTTCGTCGTGGCAGGACTGCAACTGCTTTTCATCCACAAAGGCGATGTGCCAGAATGCGAGGTAACCGATGACATAATGCTCTACCGTTTTTTCCATATCATCCCCCTCATGGACAAAAGCAGAGAGTGGCAGGTGGGAACCCTCGCAGATTCCCACAACTGCCCAAGAGAGATTTATGTATTTGAGATTGTTCTGCATATTCGTGAATTTATAGTCGGTTCTTCTCGTCATTACCTGCACCCGTGCCCTTGTACTTGCTTCGGGTGGCGTTGAAGTTATAGGAAAGTGATATGCCGATGTGTCGGGTATAGACGTAGGCATCTTTGGACATCGTTGTCACAGGATAGTAGCCAGTCCATCGGTCGCGGAGATTACGGAAGATGTCGTTGGCAAAGAGAGCGGCGGTCAGGTTGCCGTCAAGGAACGTCTTCTGCACACGGGCGTTAATGTTGAACTCATGGGCATTGTGACTGAAGCCGTAATCGTAGCTTGTGGAATAATGCAGATAGAGCATGGCCTTGGTGGTCTTGTCGATGGTGAACCAGTTGCGGAAGTTTATCTGCCATTCAGGTTTATTAAGTTTCGTGTCAAGGCCGTATGCCATGGTGTCGAAATTCTGCTGCCAGTAACTGAGGGTCAGCGTGGGATTATAGAATCCGAACTTGGGTGAGGCGGTCAGCGAGGCGTTGTAGGACTCGAATTTGTCGAAATTGCGGTTGGTCCAGATGGTTATCTCAGTTCCTTCCTGATGCAGGCTGCCGAAACTCAGTCGCACATCCTTGCTATGGCCGTATCCTGCCGTGAAGGACAGCCATGAGTAGGTGACATTCAGGTCGAGATTCTGCTTGATGGACGGACGTAGCAACGGGTTTCCGCCCTCGTACTCATAACGGTTATCGTATTGTACATTAGAGTTGAGGGATTGATAATTGGGGCGGCTGATGCGTTTGTCGTAGCTCAGTTGGATGCCCCATTTGTTCTTTTGCCAACCAACGGAAAGATTGGGAAAGAGGTCGCGGTATTTGCGGCTTGGCTCGGTCTGATATACACCGAAGGAATAGTAGTCGGACATAACGGCCTCGTAACGTAGTCCGCCGTTGAGACTCCAATCACCCAACTTCAACTTGTATTCGGCAAATCCCGCTACATTGCTTTCCTTGATTTCATCATTGGACGGAGACACCACTTGCTCCACATTACTATAGATACCGTGGCTGTTGGAACGTGACATTTCCGTGCCAGCACTCAGTTCGCCTTTCCATATCGGATAGGTCAGCACCAGTTTTCCTGCCAACATGTGGTTGCGGTTCTCGTTGTGGGTAGTCACGGTACGGTCGGCCAGTTGCAGACTATGTTCAAAGGATGCCTGGTCGCGCACGTTTTTCTTCCATATCCACGAACCGTTGAAGTCAATGCCGAGTTTCCCGGCCTTGCCCACATAGTAGATGTTTGCCTCATGCTGCGGGCGGTCACTTATATTCATTTCAATAAATTGGTCAACCATTCCTTCGAGGGCGTTGTTTCGTGTGATGGTCTGCTGTGCCTGAACCGTTCCACCCTCATAGAGCGAGCCGCTTAAAGTATAGGAGAAACCGATAGAATTGTCATCGTTGAAGTCGTAACTGGCTCCTATCTGTCCGCCAAGCATGGTGTACCAGAAGTTGTTGGGACATACTTGTATGATTTTTACGTGATTACCGTTTGCCCGGATGTCAGTCGTTACTGTATTGTCCTCGGAATGGTTGCCGTTATTGATCATCATGTTTCCGAACACTTCCAAACCGCCCGTGCGATACTTTACCGTTGCATCGTCGTAGGTCATCCACTTCTCGTTATATTTCACTTGGCTATATGCCTCCACACTCACGCCCTCGCCCTGCGGACGGATGGTTTTGATGCGGATAACGGCACCGACCTCGGCATTATACTTAGCGCCGGGTGACGTGATGATGTCTACGCTCTTGATGTCTGCCGATTTCAGTTGTTTCAGTTCCCGCGCGTTCTGCACCTTCTTATTGTTGATGTAGATTTCGGGCGTTCCCTTGGAGAAAACGGTAAAGTTGCCGTCCTCGCCCTGTACCCGTGGCAGCATTGAGAGCACATCGTCAGCCGTACCCACATCTTTCAGCATTGAGTTCTGAATATCGACGGTCATGCCGCCCGTTGTCATCTTGTATTGTGGACGATAACCCTTCACCGTCACCTCCCCTAACATCTGCGTGTCGGGCAGCATCTGAATGTCGCCAACGTTTCCTTGCTGTGCATCGATATACCTTATTATATATCCTACGCTCGTCACTTTCAACAGACCAGACGACTGATACTCACCGTCGTCTTGCTTGTCGGTGCTGATGCAGAATGTTCCGTCGTCCTTGGTCATGGTTCCTGCGATGAAAGCGGAATCGGCACGGCTGACGAGCACGACATTGGCAAATTGCATTGGCTGTGATTGCTCATCAATCACCCTGCCGCTGATGTCCTGTGCTGCCGAGGCTATCGCCATGAGGCACATCATTGAAAATAAAACCAGTCTTTTCATACCTTTTACGAGTTTTTGTCCGCAAAATAAATGAATCCGCCATATAAATCCACTACCCAAATGGGTAATTCTGCATCGCGGGGATGAAAAATTACCCATTTGGGTAGTAAAATGGGCAAGAAAAGAAGGGCTGGAAGATGAAATGTCGAAGGAAATGTGTAACTTTGCACCCAAACTTAAAAACTCACGACATGAGATACAACGAATTTGAAGATATATTCTCTGCCAAGAGAATGCAGAAATATGTTTTGGCCTGTGGTGGTGATACTCGCAGAGCCATGACACTCTATCGGTATAATCTGAAGCTCTCACAAGAGATGTTTACACTGATTAGCTGTTTTGAGGTGGCTCTTCGCAATCGTATAGACAACCAGATGGTTGCCCGCCTTGGCAACGACTGGCTGCGTGATGCGATATTGCCAAATGGTGCATTGTATTACGATCGTCGAGTGGAGAATACGCGCAAGATTATTGAAAAAGCGTACAATGGTTTGATGAGGGAGGGTAACTATTCTCACTCAAAACTGTTATCAGAGATGGAGTTTGGCGTATGGAAATATATGTTCTCAAATGCTGCATACGCCTTGATGGGACAAATGCTGCTTCGCATTTTTCCCAACAAGCCAAGATCGTCTCGCCAGCACAGATATGATAATACGTACATTTTCCAAGAGTTGGACTACATCAATAAACTGCGAAATAGGATTGCCCATCATGAGCCCATATGTTTTGCCCGCCCTAATGCGGTTACTGATGCCTCATACGTTCTCAACCAATATGCACGCATAATGAAACTCTTTAATTGGATGGGGATTGACGGGCCTTCTTTGGTATACGGATTGGATCATGTGGCCTATGTGAGTGGAAAAATGATGTGCATATAATCTTTTTTGGCAAATAATTCCAAAAAGATTTGGAAGATTACGGATTATTTCCTATCTTTGCACCGTTGATTCCCGGCAGCCTCTGAATTTCAAGCTGTCGGGTCTGTTTTTTTATAAATTATTTGCAAGTTTCAGATATTCTTCTTATCGTTGCAGCGTTAATTCCTGGTAGTCCCTGAAGCAATTCAAACTATCAGGTGTTATTTTTTTAGAAAGGACAACCCTATCTTTCTCCTTTATTAAAGGCCGTAGTTGGTGGCAAAGGCGATAGCCTCGGTGATGTTGGCGACGTCGAGTTTCTCGAAGAGTTGGCGGCGGTAGAACTTCACCGTATCGAACGAGCGGCAGATATGTTCGCTGATCTCCTTCATGGTGTAGCCCTGCGCCGAGAGGGTCAACACCTGCTTCTCCTCGGGCGTGAGCGTGACACCCTCGCAGGGTTGCCAGCGGTGGGCAGTGAGCGAATACTGGCGGTAGCCGCTCTGTCCCAGAATGCGGAAACGAATCTGTCCAGCCTCTTTATGCGACGAGAGCGAGACGGTGCAGAGGGCGAGCCAGGCGCAGCCATCGGCTGTGAGCACGAGTGGCGTAATCTTGTGGTTGATGAGCAGGGGACGGTCCGAGGTGAGGATGTGGAAGTCGTAGGACATCGCGCAACGTCGGCGGTCGGCCAGTGGCACATCATCAAAGGCACGGAAGCCCGCACGGTTCAGTTCGGTGAGCATCGGCTGTTCGTCGGCAGGCACGTTGTTGATGTAGAAGCCGTAGCCCATCTGTCGTACCTCGTCGGCGGTGTGGCCGCAGAGGAAGAGCGGATTGTCAGACACATAGAGGAAGTTCTTGCGGAAGTAGTCGATGATGTAGATGCTCTGGTAGGTCGATTGCGCGAAAGCCTGCGCCGCCTCCACGTATGGCTTCACCCGCTTGTAGTCGGCCTCGGTGATGCCCTCCACGCGGTTCGTGTCAAAGAAGAATTCGTCTATCTGTGCCATAACTGTCTCGTTTCTGTGTGCAAAATTAGCAATTTCTTTTGAGATTAAGGTCAAAATGGAAGAAAAACATCACTCTCCCATGTCTATATAGGAAAGAATTGCACCGCGAAGTATGATGTTTTACTTCGGGGTGCAATTCATTTTGGGGGAAGATGGCGGGTTTGGATCGAACGTCTTAATCGCCCTCGCCGTCCCACCAGGGTACGCCGGCGGGGGGAATGGGGTCTCCGCTGCCAGCCAGCAGCACCGATGCCATGACCGCCGACTGGGCCCATCTGCCCTACGAATTCCTTGCCAAGGTCTCCAACGAGATTATCAACAAGGTTCGCGGCGTCAACCGTGTCTGCTACGACATCTCCTCCAAGCCACCCGCAACAATCGAATGGGAGTAAAAACAAGGCATTTTCAACCCTTTTCAAGCGATTTTAGGAGCCTCAACTTAATGGTTGAGGCTTTTTATATATGTTGATTTACAGCAAATTACAATACAAATTAACGAAATTTTGGAATTTTGTTAAGTTTTGTAATTTGACACCACTTTTTGACACCACCTCGGTTTTACTGATTTTGTATTGTTGCCGGTTAGCTGTAACTTTGCACAAAAATGGGACAGCATTATGGGACAATTTACGGGACAACAGAATTGGGACAGACAGAAAAAACAGTTCAAATTTCTCTTTCTCAGTTTTTTCTTGTATATTTGCTTTGAGCGATACATGTTTAGGTGAATATGGGCATGTGATTGCTGTCTTTTTTACATATTCAAGGTTTTACTACAAATCTTTCAATATATCATACGATGATAGAAAACGATATTAGCATCAATGGAAGGTTTTCCCTTCGGGTGAACTTCAACTTAGTAATGAAGAAAGGAACTAAGGCACAGATTTGGCTGACAACAACGATTAACCGTCAGCGAGTACGTATCTATACAGGATTGAGGATAGAGCCTCATCTATGGATTAAAGCGGGAAGGAATCAGGTAGGCGAAAGGGCTATTGAGGATGGAAACATAACCGCCGTACAGAAGCGTGAGAATAAGCATCTAAACAGGGAACTGAGAAGAATCCTTCGATATTGTCGGGAATATGGGGCTGCTGTGTCTCAGGAAAACTTGATGGAGGATGGCATGACCTTCTCAAAAGAAACCTTTGAGCAGTTTGTCAGTTCAAAAATCAGAGGGAGAGAAGCACAGGTTCGCAAAAATCCATTGGAGTACATTCAGGACTACATAGAAAGAAAGAAAGCAATGATAAACAAATCAACGAAGCGTACACTATGTAGTGGAACGGTGTATAATCACAAAAACGCATTGAAACGCTTGCAACTATTCTGTTCAGAGAAAAGATTAGGGTTTGTGTGGGAATTGTTTGACAGAAGACTTGAAGAGAAATTGACGGCATGGATGAACGAAAAAGGGTATGCCGCAAATACCATAGCTTCACAGTACAGTATTATGAAGGTGTGGCTTTCAGATGCTGAGAGGGATGGCCTCATCAAAGACCCATTCTTTCACCAATACACAACGAAAACGCATGATGTCAGCAACATCTATCTAACGGAAGATGAAATCAAACGCATCTATGAAATAGATTTTGATAACGCAGAAGTCAAGAAACAGATAGACCCCAAAAGCAGTATTGAACAGACAAGGGACTTGTTTGTCATTGCATGTTGGACGGGACTTAGATACGGAGATTGGCATGACCTATCTAAAGCTTGCATCAATGGGGACAGGATGACGGTACCAACACACAAGACGAACAAAACCGTCGTAATTCCCCTCCATCCATACGTGAAAGCTATTGTCGAGAAGTATGGCGGCAAATTGCCTCAGAGTGTGGATAAGAGTAAAACTAATACGCAGATACGCTTGTGTGGCAAAATTGCAGGAATCAACGAAGAGGTAACATTAGATAGGATTAGGGGCGGGCAACAGATATTGATGCGAAAACATAAGTACGACTTCATAACCAATCATACAGCTCGAAGGAGTTTTGCCACCAACATGTATCAGAAGGGGGCACCTGTCCTAAGTATCATGGCCATTACAGGACATACTACAGAGGCCAACTTTATGAAATACATCAAGGTTGACGAACAGCGACATGCCGACATAATAGCAGAGCATTTCTAATTACTAAGGGGATGGCCTCCAAGCCGTCCTCTTGTTCTCTGTAACCCTATCAGCGAATGATGAATTAACTTCATGCTCTTTCATAACAAACAGTTCTGAAAAATTCCGGGGAGTGGTGGCTTGATTTGCTTACAAGGGAATGGCTATTTTCTTTTTTGCAACCCTTTCCAATTCCTCTCTCAGGATTGCGGCAACCCTCTGTTTGAAACACTCACCTTGAAGAAATTCATCCATTGTGGTATGATGGATTTTCTCTTTCATCCTTTCATAACGTTCTTTCTGAGATTTTGAAATGGCATCTTTTGTTTGTTGTGACTGAGTGCGTCCATACATCGGATTTGCTTCTCCCTCTCTTGATGGTCTGCAATTGTTTCTGTTATCGTTCATAATATATGATGATTGTAATACTTATGTAATAAAGTGACGTGAAGTTACTTCATTATGGAATAAATATTACGGATATATGCAAAAAGTATGCAATTCATTTCTTTTTTTCATATTTTTTCTGTATATTTGTAACAGTTCGGGATAACAATAGAATACATTAAAATATAATGACAATGAAAAATGAACAAGAATTGAAAGTGCCGTTCAAACAGTATACGACAGTCCCCAAACAGCTGATGTGGGTATTGGATAACGACCTAAAGGCAGTTATGATGGCCCTGATTGACGAGAGGATGGCTCCTAAGAGGGAAGACATATTCTTTGTACCTCAGGAAGAATTGAAGTTCAAAGCAGGACTGTGCAGAACAAAACTCATTGCTTGCCTTGATACACTCTATGAACAGGGACTGATAGCAATAAAGTGTGAAGGGCAAGCTAAAGGTGAGAGTCAGGCGTGCAATTCCTACAGGCTAAATTATGAGACCATAAACGCATATTGTGACATGAGTTTTCAGGATTTGAAAAATCCATCATTGAAGATTACATCAAAGCGAGCGAACAGGAAAGAGGAAACCCTCTACTTGAAAGATGACAACCCATTCCCATTATTCTACAGGAAGCCTCAAAACGTGGACACTATAGAAGAACTACAAGAAAAACAAGACTTACAAGACCTACAAGAAAAACAAATATCAACAACCATTACGAATCCCAAAGAAGAGGAAGGGGAGTATTATAAGGATAGAACTTCCTCGAAACTTGACAACGGGCAAGTTCAGGTAGTCATCAATGAAAAAAAGGGGGAAGGCGAGAAAGATGATATTTTAAAATTTGAAACAAATATGAGTTTACAGAGTATTAACGATGTGCTGAAACGGTACATCAAGTCCCTAAAAGGGGCAGATGGAAGCACCATTTCTTTCAATTATGGAAAAATGCGCGACTTCGTGGAAAACCTCAAAGCAGAGGGTGATGTGAGTGAAGAACTGATTTCTCTTTTACAATTTGCTGTAATCCATTATGCTCTCAGAGCGGTAGAACAGGGGAAGGTGAATTTGAAAAGTAGTTCATGTGATTGGAACAGTGTGGCGGTGGCCAAAGGCTTTGAATTGTCAAGGGCTATCCAACAATGCCAAAAGGATAATCGGCCAAGCACAGAACAGTTAGAAGCTCTATGTCAATTAGCACACGAACAACAAAGTCTTGCTACTCAGCTGTTGTTGTTTGGATTGTTCTTCCGATGGAATGCTATGGACGAAAAGAGTGAGGACAGACTTAAAGAGCTGCTTACTCCAAAAGAAGAAATCGTGGTTTTCGCTGATGAAGTATTTGTAGATTAAGTTTTTCCCGCAGGTTTAAGAATCTGCGGGAAAATTTTTGTATAGAGGAATGGGACAGATTGAATGGGACAGTTAGATTGGGACAGTCATATTGGGACAGTTAGATTGGGACAGTTATATGAGTTAATTGTCCTATGACGTACACCGGTACTGAGGCATGATTTGGTTCAACTATTCTTAAAATGCCCATTAGATGGGGGCAGGGAACAGTTTGCTGCGTGTTGTCACCCTTTGCTTTTCCTAAATCCCCTATTCCCTTCCTTGCTAAGTAATAGTCCTTTCCTTATTATACATTTCTTGTTTATGTAGGGATGCTCAGGGGTGAGGCCGTAGTTACGAAGTGATGAGTAGGCTATCCCTAACTGTTCATCGGTGAAATGCTCGTATATGTTAGCCATGCTACCGAAATAATGATGCTCATCGTTCTCAATTAGCTGTAGGTGTATTACCGTTCTTTCCTTGTTCATTTTTCCTTGTGTTATGAGTTTGTTGTGCAAAGGTATGCATTTTGTTGCAAATACCAAATAAAAGTCATAATTATTAGCTTTCTTTAGCTCTAAAAAGTTGCATATATCAAATAAATGTCGTACCTTTGCATTGTGATTAGTAAACAATATGTACAACTTCAAAATTCATACGACAATGACACAAGTATTAGCCATCAGCAACTCAACAGTAGTAAGAGCAACTGTTATTGCTCAGCGTACCCACAATGAAGAAATCGGTATTATCAAGGCCATGATGATTGCACAGTTAAAGGAGAAGCTTGCCAACGGTGTGGCTCACTTCATCTTCATCAAGAAGAACGGAGAAGTTCGCGAGGCATGGGGTACTACAAGCCCTTCACTCGCTCAGAAGCATATCAATGGAAACGGTGTTAGCCGTGAGTGCTACAACACAACAGCCTATTTCGACATTGAAAAAGGTGGGTGGCGGTCACTACGTTGGGAAAGCATCGTCAAGGTTTTCTGAGGCAAAGGAGGGGTAATACCCTATTCAAAAAATGGGGTGTACTCAAAAAAGGCAAAAATGTCTCTCAAGCAGTTCAAAAAGTGATACGAAACGTGTACGCAGATTTATCAAAGACTAATATGAAAACAGCAGTTATCTATTCTCGCACAAGTTC
>CAMVJU010000003.1 GCA_947167935.1 uncultured Prevotellaceae bacterium
TGCCAACGAAATACAAATAGAATTAGATTTTTACCGAAACCAACATCATATGAAAAGAATTGTTTTAATCCTAACAGCAGTATTGGCTATGTTTTCGACAGCCAGTGCAAAGAATGACGTGAATGCCAACGCAGAGCAAGTTAAAGACACAACGGTGCTTGGCAAACTCTATTTCGTGAATCTCAAAGAGGGTGAAAAGCCCGTTATGACAGGCTTGAGCCTGCATGGCAACCGTTGCGGCTCCGAAGCCTTCAACAGCATGCCTTTCGCCGCTGAAGGCATCCGCTCGGTTTTCGAACTCGACGAGTGGATTGAGTTCCATCCCAAAGCAAGCGTAGGGGGTGGCATCAAAGTGATGGTATTCCAGCACAAGGCCGACCAGAGTCTTTATCTGAAAAAAGCTTTGAACGACAAGATACCTGGCTATATTCAAGAGCACGACCTGAATAAAGATCCAGATGCTGAGGAAAACGATCATTGGGGCTCGTTCTACCTGCATCCTGAAGAGGTCAATCCTGGCTACTACGACTTTGTCTTCCTCTACAACAACAAGGTCTTTGCCATCATGCCAACCAAATTCTACAAGTACGAAGAAATAGAAAAGAAATCCGATTCGGAGTTGGAGCAACTCATGAAGGAACCCATCAAATAATATTGCTATTTGTCTTTTATTTGATGCTTACGGATTTTTTCATCTTTTTTGTGAAAAGAGGTCAAGACCTAACATCGTCTCTGAAAACGCATTTATACAAAGGCATTTCGCGATGTTAGGTCTTGTTTTAAGAGGTAACATAGACGTCATATGAGCAAATAATCTGCTTAAAACAATTATAGTGGAACGGACACCTGTCCTTGCTGTCTTCGGATCAATTCAGACCCGTTGGAAACTATTAGTGACATAGGTGAGTAAGGTGTTAAGTTCTTGAGAACAGATCGTCAAGTGTCACGACACTTTGAACCTGACCACAATATTCGTTTTGCTTTAGTCCGTATGAAGAAAGGAATGTCAGATGTACCGTCTTTTTACGGGGAATACGTTCTATGAGCGTTTGTATCCTTTCACGTAGTAAAGCATCATATTGCTTGTCAAAGAATTGAATTTTGAATTTCAATTTCTAGTATAATTCATTATCCGATGGTGATGATATACTCTGACATGAAGGAGGAACCGGGCTGCAGGTGGTTCATGTAGGGCTTGTCCTTGAACTCGCCCTTCCAGCCGCGGGGATCGCCGAGACCGTACCAAGGCTCGATGCAGACAAAGGGTGCTTTCTTCTGATAGGGACTCCAGAAGGCGATGATGGGGCACTTGTAGTCGACGGTGACGGCGGGTGAGCCATCGGGATTGAGCAACACGGCCTGGCTCGTCTGGCAGTTGTGAATCTTTACTGAGTCGTTGGCAAAGAACTCGTCGTTGAACACCACAAAACCGTCCTGAGTTTCGAGAGGTACCTCAGTCATCTCGTGACTGCCGTCGATATAGCTCTTTAATGTTGAGAGTTTAGAGGTGAGAGGTGAGAGGGCGATGGCACCACGCAGCTCTTCGTCTTCTTCGCAACCGGGAGCGAGGAATGCGGGATGGCCGCCAATCTGGAAGTGGATGTCGCGTGTGTCGGTGTTCTCTACGTGCCATACGACGTGAATCTTATTGCCGCTGAGACGGTAGCTGATACCCAGATTAAACTTATAGGGGTAGACCTTCAGCGTTTCCTCCGTCTCGTGCAGGGCGTAGGTCACCTTGTGCTCACCTTGTGCGATGAGCTTGAACTTGGTGTCGCGGGCAAAGCCGTGGCGCGGCAGGTGATATTCGCGGCCATCGACGGTGTAGGTGTCGTCGTTGACGCTGCACACGATAGGGAAGAGGATAGGGGAGCGTCGCGGCCATTTGTCGCCGCCCTGCCATAGGTATTCGCGTCCTTCACTGTCCTTGATGCTCTGGAGCTCGGCTCCCATCTCCGATACTTCGACCGTGAGATGCTCGTTTCTGATTTGTTCCATGTTTGCTATTGGTTATTGTTGTTTCTTTTTGGGCAGACGATGAGCCTTCCGCAATGCCTCGGTGATGATCCATTGCAGCTGGCCGTTGGTGCTGCGGAACTCGTCAGCAGCCCAGGCCTCGATGGCGTCCATCGTGTCGTTGTCGACACGCAGGACAAAGCTCTTTGTCTTATTCTCCTTTGCCATCAATAGTTGATTCAATGATTAAGTGTTCCGGTGTTGACTACGGGCTGTGCGGAGTCGTCGCCGCAGAGCACGACGAGGAGGTTGCTCACCATAGCTGCCTTCTTGTCGTCGTCCAGCTCCACGATGTTGTCGGTAGCCAGCTTGTCGAGCGCCATCTTCACCATTGATACGGCTCCTTCCACTATCTTTTCGCGGGCTGTGATGATGGCCGAAGCCTGCTGGCGGCGCAGCATCACGGCGGCAATCTCAGGTGCGTAGGCCAGGTAGTTGATACGGGCCTCTACCACCTCGATGCCTGCCAATGCCAAGCGCTCATTCAGTTTCTCCTCCAACTGCTGGTTGATTTCATCGCCGCCGTCGCGCAGCGTCAGCTCGTTGTGCTTGCTGTCTTCATCGTCGTAGGCATACTGTCCGGCCACCTGACGCAGGGCTGCATCGCTCTGCACACGTACGAAGCGTTCCAATGCGTTCATGATGGAGCGCATGTCTGTGCCAAGCTGTCCGGCTGGCACGTTGGCCATCGTCTGTGTGTCTACTTCGAACAGGGCCTTGTAGGTGTCTTTCAGCTTCCATACCAGCACCAGGCCGATCATGATGGGGTTGCCGGTCTTGTCGTTTACCTTGATGGGCTCGGCATCGAGGTTGCGGGCGCGTAGGCTCACTTTCTTTGTCGAATAGAACGGGTTGATCCAAAAGAATCCCGTCTGGGCAAAGGTGCCGCTATACTTGCCGAACCATGTGGTGACACGGGCCTCGTTGGGTTCGAGCATCATCATGCCGCTCCACATGATGAGCGATGCGACGAGCGCTATCAGCCCCAAGCCCAGCAGCCAGCCACCCAAGGAACCGCCATAGGAATCGGCGGCAAGTAGCATAATGCCGTAGATGATGCCTGCCAGGCTGGCCAGCGTCAGCACGATGTTGACAAACAAAAACAGGAATCCGTTGAGTACGGTTCCACCAAACTCTCTTTCTTTTGTTTCCATAATCATGAATTATTATAATATCAAAATGATATTGCAAATATAGCTGCTTTTTTCTTTCCCGCAATGGATTTCCGGAAATAATTAAGAACAATTAACGCTCAACACTCCATGCATCCCTCATATCTTTTGTATCTTTGCACCCATGTTGGATATTGAGGAATTGAAGGACAAGCGCATTGCGGTGCTGCTCTCGGGCGGTGTCGACAGCTCTGTGGTGGTATACGAACTGGTGAGGCAGGGTTTTCAGCCTGACTGCTTCTACATCAAGATCGGGTCTGACGAGACAGACGAGTGGGACTGCTCGATGGAGGAGGACATGGAGATGGCCACCGCTGTGGCGCATAAATATGGCTGCAGGCTGGAGGTGGTGGACTGCCACCATGAATATTGGGAACAGGTGACACGATACACAATGGAGAAAGTGCGTGCCGGCCTGACGCCCAATCCTGACGTGATGTGCAATCGTCTGATCAAGTTCGGCGCCTTTCACGAGAAGCGTGGCAAGGACTACGAGCTCATCGCCACTGGCCACTATGCCCAGACGGAAAGCCTCAATAATATAAAATGGCTCTGCACCGCCCCCGACCCTGTGAAAGACCAGACTGATTTCCTGGCACAGATCACCGACTGGCAGCTACAGAAAGCCATCTTCCCCATCGGCCATTATGTGAAGGACGAGGTGCGCCAGATTGCAGAGCGCGAGCATCTGGTCAGCGCTACGCGAAAAGACTCACAGGGCATCTGCTTTCTTGGCAAAGTGGACTATAATGAATATGTGCGACGCTATCTGGGCGAGAAAGATGGCGATGTCGTTGAGTTGGAAACGGGTAAGGTGATAGGCGTGCACCATGGTCACTGGTTCCACACCATCGGCCAGCGCAAGGGCTTGGGCCTGGGTGGCGGTCCCTGGTTTGTAGTAAAGAAAGATGTAGATCAGAATATCATCTACGTCTCGCACGGCTATGACCCGCAAACGGCGTATAGCCAGGATTTCCGCATCCGCGACTTCCATAGCCTGAACGGCGTTTTGCCTCCCGAGGAGGTGACCTTTAAGATACGTCACACTCCTGATTTCTCCAACGCTGTGCTGGAGCCCGTTGCTCCTCTCACCTCTCACCCCTCATCTCTTGCCACTAACGAGTACATCGTTCACTCAGCGGTGCCTATCCACGGCGTGGCACCCGGTCAATTCTGCGTCATCTACGATGCACAGCACCACCGTTGCTACGGCTCAGGCGAAATCAGCCTCTAAGCTTCTTCAGGCGTTGCTTCGCCACTCTGCTGGTCGATGAATTCACGCGGCGAGATGCCGAAGTGCTTGCGGAATACGGCCGAGAAATAGGGTAGGGAGGAATAGCCCACGGAATAGGCCACCTGCGAGATGTTCACCTTCTGTTCGCGCAGCAGGCGTGCGGCCTGCTCCATGCGGATATTGCGAATGAATTCCGATACGGAGATGCCCGTCATGTCCTTCATCTTGCGGTGCAGGTGAGCTCGGCTGATGCCTGCCTCGTTGCAGAGCACGTCAATGTTGAAGTCGCTGTCGCTCATGTGGTCGTTAACACTCTTGATGACACGCTCCATCAGCTGCTCGTTGTTGCTCTTCATCTCAATCTTGTCAATCTTCTCCATCGGTTTCTGCTGACCGGTGTATTTGCCGCGCAGCTTTTGGCGGATATTGATGAGGTTGTCGATGGTGGCATGCAGCTCGTCGATGAGGAACGGCTTGGTGAGATAGGCATCGGCGCCCTTCTCCAATCCTTCCAGGCGGTTGCCAATATCGCCCTTGGATGTGAGCATAATGACAGGCAGGTGGGCGATGTTGACATTTCCGCGAAGCATGTGAAGCATGGTGAAGCCATCCATCTCGGGCATCATTACGTCGGAGATGACGAGGTCGTAGGTCTGGTCGGCAGGGATGGCGGTGGGTGACAGCAACTCCTTGAGTGCGTCCTTGCCGTTGTGACAGGTGGTGAAATGGTAGTAGGGACTCAGCTCGCCGGCAATGTAGCGTGGTATCTCCACATCGTCGTCGGCAATGAGGATATGGAGGTGGCTGTTGGGCTGTTTCTTTCCTGTGAGACGCAATGCTGTGGGCTCTTCGCTGCTGTCGTCGATCTCTTCAGGACTGAGGTGGGCATTGCCCAGCGGCAGGCGGACGGTGAAGACCGAGCCCTTCTGTCCGTCGTCGCGGTTGCGTCCGCTGATGGTGCCGTGATGCATGTCGACAATCATCTTGCAGAGGTTCAAGCCAATGCCTGTGCCCACGACGTGGTTGCCCTTGTCGCCACGTCCCTGGAAGAAACGCTCGAAGAGATGCTCGATGGTCTCGTTGCGCATACCCATGCCGTTGTCGGTGATGCTGATCTCCACGTAGTTCTTTAGAGTGGCGTGGTTGCTGTCGTCGTGGCCTTCAGAAAGTGTGATGCTGACATCGCCATGATCAAAGCTGTATTTGAAGGCATTGGAGAGCAGGTTGGACACCACCTTGTCGAACTGAGTGCGGTCTATCCAGGCCATGATGGGTGTCTCGGGAGCAGGGCTGACGGTGAAGTTGATGTTTCGCTCGCGGGCATAATACTCGTAGACCTTGTAGATGGACAGCAGGAAGGAGTGCATATTGGTTTCCTGACAGTGTAGCTGCATCTGCTGCTTGTCTATCTTGCGAACGTCCAGAATCTGGTTGACCAGAGTGAGTATGCGCTGTGCATTGCGGTCGATGGCGTCAACGGTGGTATTGCCTTTCTCCTTTGACTTCAACTTGTTCAGTGCTCCAATGATGAGGGTCAGCGGAGAGCGGATGTCGTGGGTGGCGTTAATGAGGAACTTCATCTTATCCTCATCCTGGCGCTGCTTCATACGGCGTCGCCACATCCAGACAGCAATGGCCAGCATCACTAAAAGCAAGAGTATATAGATGCTGTAGGCTAGGGTTGTACGATACCAGGGTGCGCGTACGACGATGGTGATGGCAATAGGCTCTGAGGCAACACCGTTGTCGATGGCTCGTACCTCAATGTGGTAGACTCCGCTGTACAAGTGTGACAGGCTGATGCTGTTCTTGCCAGCCTCGTTGGCTGTCCACTGGCTGCTTCCGCTTATGCGATGCTCCAGGATAGTGTTGGCGGCATTATCGTAGTTGAGCATCGAAAACTCCAGCTGTACCGTGTTGTCTTGGTAGCTCACGGTGAAGTGATTGCTTTCGTCCACTGGTTTCTCCGTTACCCGCTTTCCTCCAGACTCTGTGTAGGAGGTTATGGGGTGTCCGTCGATGTAGAAACCTGTCAGCAGCAGTTTGCCGAGCTTGACTTGTACACTCCTTACCTGTTGTGGAGTGAAAGTGGTGAGACCTTCGGCAGTGGCGAAGAAGATGCGGTCGTTGTCATTGTGCATGCCTACACTGCTGATATATTCTCGGTTGGTCAGGCCTGAGCCGCTGATATAAGCGCGCCATTTGTTTTCCTTCTCCTGGTATTGCCATAGGCCATTGAGTGTACTACACCAGATGTCGCCCTCATTGTCTTGCACGATGTAGCTAATGGACATGCTCTGTAGCGGAGTGTCTTCTGAAGGGAACTCTTCCAGTATGTTGGAATCACGCCTCCAGATACACAAACCCTGCTCCAAGCCAATGAGAATGTCACCGTTCTTTGTCTCGCATAGCGAATAACACATTCTGCCTTCTGCCAATATATTCCAACCGAAGGGACGGAACGAACCTGTCGACGGGTCGAAGCAGCTTACACCGTTGGATGTGCCTATCCAGATACGCCCCTCGTGATCGGGCATCAGCTGCATCACCCAGTCATTGGGCAATCGGCCCAAGAGTGGATCGTCGACATCGTTCATCGAGTATTGGCGGATGCTGGCTGTTTTTCTGTCGTAGACGAGAATGCCTTTGGCAAAGGCCGAGAATACCAGCGTACCTTTGCCGTTGTCGGTCATATCGTTGAACTTGTCGCAGTCAAAGTCGGTAAGTAACTGCCTGTTTCCTGTCGTAGGATCAAAGCTGAAGATGGCGTGAGTGGTGCCCAGCCAGTATTGATGTTTCTTGTCGCGGTAGATGAATTCTACATCGTGGGGCGTGTCGGGATGGCTGACGAGTCGTCCCTCTTTGTCAAAGCCGTACACACCCTTATTCTGTACTGTGCACCAGGTGATGCCGTTGGATCCTTCAGCCACCGATGACACAAACGTACCGATCTCAACACGCTGTGCAGCAAAGTTCCATGAGGCGAACTGCGCCTTGCGCTCGGGTATCATCAGCAGGCCTTTCTGCTGGCATCCCACCCAGATGTTTCCTTGTCTGTCCTGTGCCAGCGCCCAGATTTTCGAGGCGTTCAGGTCATAGCCCTGTACGCTTACGGGATAGCGTTGCAGACGAGTGTTTCCTGCAGGTAGCCAGAAGAGTCCGTTGCCGCGTGTTCCAATATAGACGTTGCCGTCTGAGTCCATGATAGCTGTGCGGAACCCCGGATTGCTACCAGCCTCGCTGATGTCGAAAGGCGCATCGACCATCTGCCCGTTGTCGTAGGTCAGCAGGCCATCGCGGCATACAATGATGGTCTTTCCCTGATATTCAAAGAAGGCTGTGGGCACACCGTAGGGACACTCTTCAAACAGACGGACGCTGCCCCCTTTTTTCTGATAGCTATAGTTGCTAGCACCACCGCGCCACAACCCGCCTTTTGCATCCTCATGGAGGTAGAGAAAATAGGAGTCATTGTCGTCGGCCTTCGTCTCTGTCACCTCTACTAGCTGCTGGGTCCTGTCGACAAGTGTGTAGAGACCGTATCCGGCCGTTCCTATAAGCAGTCGTCCGTCGTGCGTCTCGCAGAGGTCACTAATACGAGGGCGGATGCCGTCAGGAAAAGTGTAGGTGACAAAGGTGCCCGTGGCGTCATCATAGCGCTGCAGACCCTTGTTGGTGCCTACCCAAAGGCGGTTCTTACTGTCACAAGTAATGCAGCACACTACGTTGTAGCACAGCGACGTCGAGTCTCCCGGATGGTTCAAAAACGGGGTGAAACGATAGCCATCAAAGCGGTTAAGTCCATATTCGGTGGCAATCCAGATATATCCTTTCTGATCCTGGCAAATGCCATTGATGACAGAGTTTGATAGCTTGTCGCTTGAATAGAATAGACTGGTCTGTGCTGAGCCGCATAGAAGTCCAGTCAACAAGAGTATGCTGATTAATAAATGTCTCATATATTAGCAGTTCGTCGCTAAAACGGGGCAAAGTTAATAAAAAATGAGACAAATGAAAAAGAAATGAGACATTTTTTTGAAAAAAAAGTTGCAGAAAGACACCGAGTAATCGAACTTTTTCCGTAATTTTGCAAGCAGAACCCCAAAACATGTTATTTCAGATGAGAAAAACTGCTTATTTGCTGATGGCCCTGCTTCTTTCTTTTGCGGGCCTTACCGCCCATGCTGACGACTGGGTGGGCACATGGGCAACGGCGCCCGAGTTTACTGGTCCTGGCGATATGCCACAGCACACCACGCTGACCGACAACAGTATCCGTCAGATTGTGCATGTGAGCATCGGCGGCGACGTGTTGCGCCTGCAGCTGAGCAATGAGTTCAGCCGCGAGCCGGTGGAGATACGCTCTATCTACATTGCCGATGCGAAGGACAGCACCGCCATTGATGCCAAAAGCGTGCGCTACCTGACCTTCAACGGCAAGCGCAATGTCACTATCGAGGGTGGCAAAGCCCTATTCAGCGATGAGCTGGCCTACAAGCTGAAGCCTCTTCAGCGCCTTTCCATTACTGTCAACTATGGAAAGACACCGCAGAATGCCACTTCACACCGCGGCTCGCGCACTACATCTTATATAATGAAGGGTGAGTCGAAGCCTAAAAAGCCCTTCATCGTAGAAGAGGCGCTTGACCATTGGTACAACATTGCTGCTATCGATGTGGTGAAAGTTGGAATAAATAAGCCGACGTGCTGGGCCGTCTTGGGCAACAGCATCACCGACGGACGCGGCACCACCACGAACATGCAGAACCGCTGGACGGATGTGTGTGCTGAGGCTATGGATGGCAAGGTGAGCATCCTCAACCTGGGCATTGGCGGCAACTGCGTGCTGCGTGGCGGCCTGAGCGAGCCGGCCCTGAAACGTTTCGACCGTGACATCATGTCGCAGCGCGGTATTACGGGCATCGTCATCTATGAAGGAATCAACGATATAGGCGTCAGCCGTAGCGTGGAGCAGACGGAGAAGGAACTCATTGAGGCCTATGAGCTGTTCATCGGCAAGGCTCGTGCTGCAGGACTGAAGGTGGTGGGTGCCACCATCACACCGATTGGCAACACGATGTACTGGTCGCACTATCACGAAGCCCTGCGCCAGACTATCAACGAGTGGATACGCACCAGCGGCAAGTTCGATGCCGTGATTGACTTCGATGCCGTTCTCAGTGACCCGGCACGCCCCACGTGGATGCGCGCCGACTATCAGTATGACTGGCTCCATCCTAATGCTGACGGCTACAAGGCTATGGGCCTCAAAGCCGCAGAAGTGTTGAGTCCTATGAGTAAAATGTTTTGTGACAAGTGATGGCTAAGAGTCAGCGACTTCTTTCATTGGACGTGCTGCGCGGTCTCACCGTGGCGGGCATGATATTGGTGAACAACGGCTATGGCGAAAGTTTCGAGATGCTTGGCCATTCGAAGTGGAACGGCATGACGCCCTGCGATTTGGTGTTCCCGTTCTTCCTTTTCATTATGGGTATCTCGTGCTACCTGTCGTTGTCGAAAAACAGCTTTACACCTACTGCACCTGTGCTGCGCCGTGTGGTGAAGCGCACGATACTGCTTTTTGCAATCGGACTGTTCATCAACTGGTTCGACAACGCCATTGAGGGTGACCTGCTGTGCTTCGGTCATCTGCGTATCTGGGCTGTGATGCAGCGCATCGCACTGTGCTATTTCTTTGTGTCGCTCTTCGCCCTCTATGCTAACCATCGCTACACTATTCCTGCTATTGTCGTGCTGCTTGCTGTCTACACATTATTATTAACAGTAGGCAACGGCTATGCTGAGGATGCATCGACCAATATTCTGGCACAAGTAGACCTGAAGCTGTTTGGCTACGACCACCTCTATCACAAGAGCCCCGTTGATCCTGAGGGCTTGCTCGGCACAATCAGTAGCGTGGCCCATGTGCTGATTGGTTTTTACTGTGGTAAGCTTATCAAGCAGAAAGAAACCATCGAGCAGAAGGCGCTTGCCGTCTTCGTCATCGGTACGGTGTGCGTTATTGCGGGCTATCTGCTGACCTATGGCCTGCCGCTGAACAAGCGTATCTGGAGCCCCAGCTACGTGCTGGTCACCTGTGGACTGGCAGCCTTACTACAGGCGTTGCTGATTAATGGGGAAAGAAACGGGAATAGCGATAAGTGGACGGTGTCCCGCGTTTTCGGAGTCAATGCTCTGGCGCTCTATGTGGCCAGCGAGCTGTTGGCCATCCTCTTCGGGCATTTCGGCATCAGCGCCGCCATCTACGATGCCCTGCACTCCATTATCCCATCGCTGAAATGGGCTTCGCTAGCCTACGCTCTCACCTTCGTAGCCATCAACTATGCCATCGGCTATGTGCTTTGGCGGAAAAAGATATTCATTAAACTATAAATTCACAGAATCATGAAGAAAGTTTTGTTGGTTTTGCTCGCCATCAGCACGATGCTGGCTTTCAGCAGTTGCGGCGACAGCAAGAAAGAGAAGAAGAAAAGCCACAAAAAAGAAATGGCGGCCGACGACGAGGAAAACGAGGATGCCGGCGAAGAAAGAGTGGAGCGCTCCGACTACACCTTCACTGCCAAGCTTATCGCCGACGAAGAGGGCACGGCCAGCAACATCATTGTGCACATGGACATGGGCAACGGCGAAGAGCAGGTTGAAGAATGTGAGCCTTTGCCCCTTGATACGGCAAGCTGGACGGGTTTCGCTAAGATTAGCGAGGAGGACGCCAACTTCGACGGATTTCCCGACCTGCAGGTCTGCCTTGGCCCCTTCAATGCTTGCGGCAACTTCACTTACGCCTTATGGCTTTGGGACGATGACAACCACAAGTTCGTGCGTGTGGAGGGCTTCGACGAGCTTTCCGACCCAGTCTACAATGCCGCAGAAAAGAAAGTCCTCTCCACTTTCCGCATGTTCGATGAGTACGAGGACGACTGCGTCTACTCGTGGGACGGCTTCAAGCTGGTGAAGGAAAAATGCGAGACTATCGTTTATGACGAAATGGAAGAGGAGTAACATGAGGAAGGCATTTACCCTGCTGTGCCTCCTGTTGGCAATAGGAGCACAGGCCCAGACCGGCGCAGCCAAGAAGACCGTGGACGAGATACGCGAGCAGTACGCCAGCGCCAAGCAGAGAATTGAGTACAACAACTCGATGGAAGAGGCTCGCAACCAGATGACTGCCACCATCAGCCACATGGTGCCGGGAACAGGACATCAGGAGAAAGTGGTGACCTTCTACTTCACCACCTACTTCGATGAGGCCGTGGGCGAGTACATCAGCAAGCCCTACTTTATCACAGCCACCTACAACGTGGCAGCCCGGAAGTTCTACGACGAGTATCTGATTGACCAGAAAGGCAACGTTGTCTTTGCCTACCTTTCGGGCGACAGTTTCGACACCTCTATCGGACGTGATGAGCGTCGCTTCTACTGGAAGAACGACCGTTTAGTGCACAAGCAAGAGAAGTGTTTCGACGTGGTTCATGAAAGTGTAGCCTTGGAGCAGGGCAAGAACATGCTGCAGGCTTTCTCGCTGATGATGTTCAGATGAGAAAACTTCTGAAAACCATTATCTTGGCTTTGCTGCCCATGACTACTGTTATGGGACAGCCTCGCTATGATTATGAGCAACTGACGATGGAAAAGCTCGACCGTGGTGTCGTTGCTGTTCGTATGACCGATGGTCGCGTGATGGTGAGCTGGCGCATCTTGCGCAGCGACTCAGTAGGGCAGTCGTTTGTTGTCCGCCGTAACGGGATAATCATCCATGACAAACCGCTGACCAAGGGCGGTTCGTGTTTTATCGACGAGCATCCTCTCAGCGTCGACAGCTGCGTGTGTTATTCCGTTGATCCGTTGCCTGTCCTGCCTGAGCTGAAACGCTATGACAGTATGCAGCTGTTGCCACCCATGCCTCTTCGCGGAGACTACACTCTCAAGCCCGGTGCCCCTGTAGGCTATATCCCCGTTCCCTTGCAGCAGCCCGATGGCGGCCAGTCGCCAGATGGTCGGCGTTATCGCTATATGGCCAACGATGCTTCTGCTGCCGATGTGGATGGTGACGGACAATATGAGCTTATTGTGAAATGGGAACCCACGAATGCACATGACAACGCCCATGCAGGATTCACAGCACCCACGCTCTTCGACTGCTATTGCCTCGATGGTACGCTGTTGTGGCGTATTGATATGGGGCGTAATATCCGTTCAGGCGCCCACTATGTGCCTTTCATTGTCTATGACCTTGATGGCGACGGACGTGCTGAGATGATGGTAAGAACTGCTGATGGAACGCGCGATGGCATTGGTACTGTTATCGGCGACTCCACAGCTGACTATCGCGAGAAAGCTAATCCCAGAACGATAGGCCGTATCCTTACAGGGCCTGAGTTCATTACTGTTTTTGACGGTTTGACAGGACGTGCTTTGTGTTCCAAGCCATATATTCCCCAGCGTGGGCAGTCAATAGAGTGGGGCGATGACAATGCCAACCGCTCTGACCGCTTTCTTGCTGCCTTGGGCTATTTCGGCGGCAAAAATGCCAGCGCCGTATTCTGCCGAGGCTACTATACACGCAGCGTACTCACCGCCTGGGACTGGGATGGGAAAGAGTTGAAAGAACGCTGGACTTTCGACACAAACAACCCTTTGTGGAGCAGCTATGCTGGTCAGGGTAATCACAACCTGCGCGTGGCCGATGTCGATGGTGATGGCTTTGACGAGATTCTCTATGGAGCAATGGCTGTAGATCACGATGGTACCGGGCTCCACAATACGGGCATGGGACATGGTGATGCCATCCACCTCATCGCCGACCATGAGAGCGGAAAGCTCTATATCTGGGACTGTCATGAAAACCGGCGCGACGGCTCAGAATTGCACGATGCTGCAACTGGAGAGATCATCTTCCAGATCAAGAGCAATAGCGACGTGGGCCGTGCTATGGCTGCCGACATCGATCCCAGGTCGCCTGGCGTGGAGATGTGGAGCGTGGACAGTCACGGCGTGCGTAGCATGAAGGGCGACGTGGTAGGAATCGCTAACGATAGCGATGACCCGCAGCATCACAATTACCTGATGATGAATGGGCGCTGGCTATCAGTTAATTACGGTATCTGGTGGGACGGCGATTTGTTGCGCGAACTGCTCGACCATGAGACGGTGACGAAATATAAATGGGAGGAGAAGTGCATCGACATCGTGCAACATTTCGACGGCGCGCAGTTCAACAATGGTACGAAGTCGAATCCCTGTCTGCAGGCTGATATTCTGGGTGACTGGCGCGAGGAGGTGGTTACTCGCAATGCAGAGTCTACTGAATTGCGCATCTATGTCTCGACCATTCCTACGGATTATCGCATCAACTGTCTGATGCAGGACATTCCCTACCGCCTCTCTGTGGCCTATCAGAATGTGGGCTACAATCAGCCTCCTGAGACGGGCTTTTATATAGGCTTCAACAGTCAGAAGTATCTGAAATGAGGTGAAATCTGCGATATTTGCCCGTTTTGATACAAAATTATAATTTTTTGTAATATTGGAGATAGGCTAGATGAAAACAAATGATTACTTTTGCAATCTGAATAAATAACTAACAATAATAATTATGGCTCAACAAGTATCAAATGGCTTTTACAAGCTTACATGGCTACAGCGCATCGGCTTTGGTTCAGGTGACCTGGCGCAGAACCTGATTTTCCAGACGGTGGCATGTTACTTAATGATTTACCTCACCACAGTACTGAAGATTAATCCGGCTTTTGTCAGCGGATTGATTCTTACAGTTCGACTCATTGACTGTTTTTGGAGTCCTGTAGTGGGGCGTTTTATTGACAATCGCAATCCCAAATTAGGCAAATATCGTGCATACCTTCTTTACGGTGGTATTCCTCTTACTGTTGCCGCCTGCCTATTGATGCTTCCTCAGGCAGCTACTTGGTCAATGACCATGAAGATGATCTATGCTACAGTCAGCTATACTGTGCTGAGCATGATTTATTCTGTTGTTAACATTCCTTATGGTTCTATCATGGCGAGTATGACCCGTGATAACGATGAGGTGCTGATTCTTACTTCCACACGAATGGTATGTGCCAATATTGGTCAGATTATCGTTCAGGCAGGTTTCCCTATCGGACTCGCTATGTGTGTCCATACCGCAATTGACTGGAATCAGGCTACATTTATGGCTATTGGTACAATTCCTGCTTTCGTCATCCTGCCTTCTATGCCATTATTGAAGAAATGGTTAGGCAAAAAAGGCCTTTATTATACGCTTCTTTGCATAGGTCTTGTTGGATTTGCCATTTTATTCACCATTGGTAAGTTCTTCGATGTCGAGAATTGCAATGCAATCGTTCAGGCTGCAAAGGTGATGACCGGAGTCGGACTTCTTGTCGGTTCCCTGATGTGGGCATTGGTCCCTGAAGTCATCACAGAGGCCGAATATCGAACAGGTAACAGGCCCGCTGCTACGGTGAATGCACTTGCTGGTGTTGCCTTTAAGGCAGGTTTCTCCATTGCGGGTTGGATTACACCATTGGTAATGGGAATGATTGGCTTTAACTTCGCCAACGAAGATTCTGCTTTGGCGACCGATCCCTCTGCATGGTTTACTGTGACATGTGTTTTTGCACTTGTTGGTTTTGTGCTGTTGATGCTCTGCTTTATGGGCAGTAAGGAGAATATTACCACTACACCTGAGAAACCTGTTACATTCGGTGAGATGTGGCAGGAGTTTAAGGCCAACAAGTGCCTCCAGTTGGTACTTAGCATCTTTGTCGTGGTATTCCTGGCCTCATTTATCAGTGCGCCTGTCAATGCCTATTATCCTAAACTGAATGATTATTCGGTAACGGCACAGAATGCAATTCTGTTGTTCACTTGTATTATCCCTGCTGCTCTTCTAATAGTGGTAGGATATCTTATCCATAAGTATCCTCTCACTGATGAGAAGCTCGACGAAATCAACAAGGAAATCGTTGCACGTAGCCATCATGAATAAGAGCATGAAGATATTTGCACTCTGTCTGGCCATGATGCCATTGGCATCCATGGCCCAGCAGGGCTTGAAGGATGCTGTAGGCAAGTATTGTCTCATTGGGGCGGCTATCAACCAGTGGCAGAGCGACGGCCAGGTGCCGGAGGCTGATGTCGTGATGGACAAGCACTTCAACTGCGCCGTGGCCGAGAACTGCATGAAGCCCGAGACGCTGGCACCTGCTGAGGGCATCTTCGACTTCCGTGTGGCCGACAAGTTCGTGAAATACTGTCAGGACCACAACCTCAAGGTGCTGGGCCATTGCTTGGTGTGGCACTCGCAGGCTCCCGACTGGTGGTTCACCAATGGCTACACAGCCTCTCCTGCTTCGAAGGAAGTGCTGAAAGAACGCATCATCAAGCACATCAAGACGGTCGTAGGTCACTACAAGGGTCAGGTTCATGGCTGGGATGTAGTGAACGAGGCCATCATGGACGATGGTTCTTTCCGCAAGTCTCCTTACTATAACCTCTTAGGTGAGGAGTTCATCGAGATTGCCTTCCGCGCAGCCCATGAGGCCGACCCCGACGCTGAGCTTTATTACAACGACTACTCTATGTCGGGTGCAGCTAAGCGCGAGGCTGTCTGCCGCTTGGTGAGGAACCTGAAGGCGAAAGGCCTGCGCATCGATGGCGTAGGTATGCAGAGCCATAACGGCCTTGACTATCCCAATCTCGAAGAGTATGAGAAGAGCATCGATGCCTTTGCTGCCTGTGGCGTGAAGGTGATGATTACTGAGCTCGACATCAACGTATTGCCCAACCCTCAGGGCTTTGGTGGTGCCGACATCGCCCAGAACTATGAGCTGCAGCAGAAGTACAATCCCTACACCGACGGTCTGCCTGCTGCCAAGCAGAAGGAGTTGGACGACCGCTGGCTCGCTCTCTTCAACATCTATTACAAGCATCGCGACCAGATTTCGCGTATCAACCTCTGGGGCGTCAGCGATGGCGGATCGTGGCTGAATGGCTGGCCCATCAAGGGACGCACCAACTACCCGCTGCTCTTCGACCGCCAGTACAAGGCCAAGCCTGTAGTACAGAAAATCATCGACCTGTATAAATAGTTGTGATAACGTGATATCGTAATAATGTAATGACGAAATAACCAAATAACGAAAACTATGAAAGCAAGGTATTTATTCCCCCAAGACTACATGGCCGATCCCGCGGCCCACGTGTTCAACAACCGCCTGTACATCTATCCCTCGCACGACTGGGAAGCAGGAGCTGCCTTCGATGATGATGGTGGTCATTTCCAGATGCGCGACTACCACGTCCTCTCGTTTGACAACGTAGAGACCGATGCTGCTACCGATCACGGTGTCATCCTCGACGTTGACCAGGTGCCCTGGGCCGAGAAGCAGATGTGGGACAGCGATGTCTGCGAGAAGGACGGCAAGTATTACCTCATCTTCTCTGCCAAGGACTACAACGGCGTGTTCCATCTCGGCGTTGCTATTGCCGACAAGCCCGAAGGCCCGTTCATTCCGCAGGAGCACCCCATCCGTGGCGCTTACAGCATTGACCCCTGCGTGTTCAAGGATGACGATGGCAAGGTCTACGTCTATTACGGCGGACTCTGGGGCGGCCAGCTCCAGTGGAATGTTGCTCCGCAGCAAGTGCTGAAGGAGGGTGTTGACCTCGGCCCCGCTCCCGACCGCAAGACGCAGCTCTTCACCGCTCCCGAGATGCCAGCACTTCCGAGCCTGATGGCACGCCTGAGCGACGACATGCTGCAGTTTGCAGAGGCACCCCGTCAGGTGCTCGTTGTCGACAAGGACGGACAGCCCCTGAAAGCAGGCGACCCGCACCGCTTCTTCGAGGCTTCGTGGATGCACAAGTACAACGGCAAGTATTACTTCAGCTACAGCACGGGCGACAGTCACATGCTCTGCTATGCCACGGGCGACAACCCCTACGGCCCCTTTACCTATCAGGGTGTCATCCTCGATCCCGTCGTGGGCTGGACTACGCACCATTGCATCGTGGAGTATCGCGGCCAGTGGTATCTCTTCTACCACGACTGTGTACCCTCCAACGACGTGACGCACCTGCGCTCATTGAAGGTACAGCAGCTGTTCTACAACGCCGACGGCAACATTCAGAAGGTCATCAACGAATAATACTGGGAAACATCTAACTGTAGGGACTCCTTGGAAAGCCAAGAGGTCCCTACAGTTTTTTCATTGTCTTTCTTGCAAGAATTTCATCACCCTGCTGCTCATCTGGAGGGCATTGCCCTCTGGCTGGGCAGTATAGTTATTGTGCTGTAGAGTCCAGGGCTCTTCGATGGCGTACCAGTCAATCTTCACTTCCTGCGGTAGGGCCATAGCGAAGAGCTCCGAGGCAGTCTTGTTGGCATTAGGACCGCCACCAAGTAGCTCAGGCTGAGGCTTCGTCTGTGCCTCCATCTGTGTCAGGAGCGCATCGAAATAGGTCTTCCAACGTGGGTAGTAGAAATCGCGCAGCAAACCCTGCCACTCCTTGTGGGCATAGTCGCGCAGGCCGCCTGTGTCGGCGCAGTAGCGGTTTCCCCAGGTAGTGATCTGCACGCGGGCGTTCCACTCATAGAGCTGCTGCTCCTCAGGAGTAGTTCCGCAGTTGATGGCGGCCTGTGTCCAATGGCCCAGGCGGAACTCCGAGCGTGTGGCCAGGAGCGAGTCTTGCAGCAAGAGCATGTGGAGGAAACGTTCTGACGATTTCTTGAAGTCCTCGATGGCGAAGGCTTTGTAGTCGGCGATGGCGTGCTGGTATTGCAGGCGAGCCTGGTCGGCCAAGGCCTGACGGGTGATGTCCACGAGGTCGTACTCGAGGTTGTTGGGGAGGTGAAAATTATGAGTTGAGAGTTCTTTTACACCAGAGAGGAAGAGACGGGCAGCCTCGAGTGTTGAGGCAGGGTCGTAGTAGTTTTTCATCTTTGACCACGACGAGGCCTGGAAGTTGTTCAGCGACGGCCTGCCGCAGAAGATGCTCTCGTGAGGGCCTTGCTGGTTGTTGCCTGTCGGACAGTTGTAGATGGTCTTTGCCAGCAGTTGCCAGGCCTTCTCAATGTTGGTGTTCTCTATTCCGTAACGTGCTTTTATGTAGTCTTTTACCCATTCTTCCTTTGCGAACTTCTGAGGCCTCCAAGGTAGCTCGCTCATCAGTTCGAACATCACGGGATTGTTCTCCGAACCCTCCATCGTGAAGCCGATACCTGATGGCTCACTCCATGTCTTGGCCGCATTTGAGGAACCATAGTAATTGTTCAGTAGCTGATCCATGCGCCCATGCAGACCGACGTTGGCGCCGAAGTTTTGCAGTAGGCAGAACAGCCAGTGGTGCTGCTTGTAGCCGTTGCCACGTTTCCAGATGCTGGGCGCTCCGAACATCGGGCGACACTCTGAGAAGAGGTCGAGCACCAACAGGTCGCCAGCCTTCATCGGGTCCACCATCTCAGGTCGTGGATTCTCCGTCCAGCCTTGAATCACCCACACGGCCTTGGGATTGATGCGTTTCATTGCAGCCATCAGCTTGCGGCCTGCCTCGGCATAGTCGATGCTGGCATCATCGTGGCTCTCGTGGAAGGGATCCATCGAGTAGTAATCGGCCTTGCCGTAGAGCTTTGTCAGCTCGTCATAGTAGAGTTTGGCAATCTCGTCGAAGCGTTCATCCGTAGGTAGCAGGTTGGCAGGACGCTGGAAACCGTTCCAAAGGCCTGCATCGCTCACGTTCAGCCCCAGTCGCTCCTTCGCATCGTGGGGCATCATGCCGCAATAGCCTGGCAGCACAGGATGCATGCCCAACTCCTTCATCCGCTTCAGAATCTTCTTCTGCAGCTGTTCCTGACGTGTGTACCACGAAAGGGGTAGGGGACCGCCCCAGCCTTCGAGGTTGTTCATCTCCCACCAGGCGAGGAAGGCAGGACCAGCGATGAACTTGCCTATCTCCTCTTCGCTGTAGCCCAGCTTCAGCAGCATGTTGCGCCACACACATTCCTCGCCCACGATGGCCAAGGGCAGGTTGACACCGTGCAGGCAGAGCCAGTCAATCTCCTGCTGCCAGCGCTCCCAGTCCCAGAAAGCCATCGAGTAGGAGAAGGTGCAGTAGTTGAAGGCATAGCGCAGCGTGAGGCCCGTCTCGTGGCGCTCCTTCTTTGTCACGGGAGGCAGCACGCTGGGCAGCTTCGCCTGCATCTGATTCCATGAGAGATGCACGCCTGCGTAATACTTCAGATACCAGTTCAGGCCCACGCCGATGTTCACCCAGGTGTTGCCCCTGATCACCACGCGGCTGCCCTGCTGGTCGAGCTCAAAGTAGTCCTTGTCGGCCTGCTTCAGCTCAATCTTGAATTTCCTTGAGGCACCCTTGTCAATGCGCTCTATCAGGTTGTCGATAGGTGTGGCGCCAGCCGTCAGCAGGCCGAAGAGGCACGCCATCGTCAATACAGTTTTCTTTAGCTTCATCATTTTTACTCTAAATTTATAATCCTTAATTGCCGTCAGGCAACACAGTTGTTTTTGTTTTAGGGTTATCTATTTGTCTGCAAAGTTACGAATTTTTTTCCAACACTCCAAAAATATTTTTCTAAGCTCCCCCAAAAAAACTAATATCACTCCCGCAGCTGAGTCATATCACTCCCTCCGCTGAGTGATACTACTCCCGCTACTGAATAAACAACTCCCATCCCTGAGCCAATCAGTTAGGAGCGGGAACTCGTTTCTTCTTGATGTTTTTTGTTCTGCTGAGGAGCCTCCTTATTTTGCTGAGGAGCCTCCTTATTCTGCTGAGGAGCCTCTTCAGCGTTGAATTCTCGAGAGAATTTGAGGCTAAGTCAATGCTTCAGAATCGTCAGGAGGCTCCTCACATCTTTTTGCAGTCGCTTGAAGTGTGTCATCATATGTGTGACAACCTTTTGTCAACCTGTCTTACGCTGAATCCAGTTGACACAATAGTCAACAAAAAATGATAAAAAACAAAGAGTCAAAACCAAAACGTAAGAGATCTTGCTTCCGTTTGCCGGAGGAATTAAAGCTTGAAATAGTACGTGATTATCTCTTGAACGGAACCGACCAAGGTCAAATAGCCAAACAATATGGTATAGCACAGCGTTCCGTTAGCAGAATTATTAGTAATTTTGCAGCGTCAAACGATAAAAGTGCGCTGCTTATGAAGAATAAACCGACAGACAGTCTGGCTGAAGAGAACAAAGCCTTGCGTGAGGAAATTCTGGAACTAAAGAAGAAACTGTATCAGGAGACGATGCGTGCCGACTTCTATGACACGATGGTCGATGTAGCGGAGGAAATGTTCAACATCGAGATACGAAAAAAAGCTGGCACCGGACAGTCGAAAGGCTGCACGAAGACGAAGTGAGGCACTATGCCGTAACATATCTCTGTGCACTGTCCGGTGTGACACGACAGGCCTTTTACAAGCGGGATGACGACCTTCTGTTCCGCCGTCTGGCGCTAGAGCAGTTTGTGGTTCAGTTCGTGCGCGAAATCCGTGAGAAGGATCCTCAGATGGGCTCCGACAACCTATGGCGCATGTACCGGGAGCGTTTCAACGACGAGTACCGAGTCGGTCGCGACGCGTTCCGCAGCATCCTGCATGAACGTGGGCTTCACATCCGTCAGCGTCAGCGGGCACCCCGTACGACAGACTCACGGCATAGCCTGCCGACATACCCCAACCTCGTGAAGAACGTGATACCGATGCGCCCCAATCAGATATGGGTCAGCGATATCACGTATATTCCTATCGAGGACCCTACGGCCCGTCTGGGCTACCGCTTCTGCTTCCTGACAATTATCATGGATGCCTACAGCAAGCGCATTGTGGGCTGGTATGTAGCCCCCACGCTGGAGGCTGTCTATAGTCTCAAGGCACTGAGGATGGCCATAGGCACGCTGCCTGAGGGTTTTGATGAGACGCTGATACACCACTCCGACCGTGGCTGCCAGTATGCCAGTGCCGACTATATCAAGATACTCACACGCAGCCATATCACTCCCAGCATGACTGAGAGTGGCAACCCGAAGGACAATGCGATGGCCGAGCGTATCAACAGTACCATAAAGAATGAGCTGCTGCACGGGAAGACGTTTACTATTCTGCGTCAAGTAACAGAAGCAGTAAAGACTGCTGTCCTGTTCTACAACTCTGAGCGTCCACACAGTAGCATCGACTGGCACACGCCCGATGAGGCTCATCAGATGCAGGGAGAGATGAAGCGTCACTGGCATTCCTGGCGAGAGGATGCAATAAAAAGACAAAATGCGGCGGCTGTATGAAAGAAAATTCGTATCTTTGCCGCGGCAAGCCAAAGCGACGGCGACAGCGTCGGAGCGAACAAAGACGTTTGTTCTTCAGTCCAATGGGGCATTGAGCCCCACTGGACTGAGGCAAACCGAAAGCTCTGGCTCTGCTTTCAGAGTAAATAAAAACCAGTCGTACCGCGGACGGCTGACAACGAGAACCAGTCCTATATTATTAACCCGTCAACTTGGAACAGTCGTAAGACGTAAAACTGACAACCCAAATCAGCGAACTACACTACCCATACTCTAGCCAGCTCCTAAGTTGCTCCTAGCCATACTCTAGGCTGCTTCTATACTTACTCATGAGTATGGAAAGAGCGAGAGTGGTGCGAAATAAGAAAGAGATAAAAACGTTATAAGTATATGTCAAAGAAAGAATTGATACAATTGTTCGGAGAACAAAAAGTACGAACAAAGTGGGATGATGAGAAGCAGAAATGGTTCTTCTCGATTGTTGACGTGTGTGGAGTGCTGACGGATCAGCCCGATGAAGAGCACGCGAGGAACTACTGGAAAGTACTGAAACATAGACTAAAGAAAGAAGGTAATGAAACGGTTACAAATTGTAACCAGTTGAAACTTCTTGCAGCTGACGGGAAAATGCGACTGACTGATGTGGCAGACATGGAGCAGATGTTCCGACTGATTGAGTCTATTCCTTCTAAGAAGGCTGAACCATTCAAACAATGGATGGCTGAGGTGGCAGCGCGTCGTGTTGACCAGATGCAGGACCCTGAGTTGAACTTCGAGCAGGCTTATGCGGACTATCGCCGTTTGGGGTATTCAGACAAGTGGATTAATCAGCGGCTAAAGAGCATTGAGGTGCGCAAGGAACTGACAGATGAATGGGACAGGGCTGGCGTGAAAGAGGGGCAGCAGTATGCCTCGCTAACAGATATTATCACTCAGGCATGGAGCGGAAAGACCACAAGACAATATAAGCAGTTTAAGGGCTTGAAGAAGGAGAGCCTTCGTGATAACATGACGAACATCGAACTGGCATTGAACATTCTAGCCGAGGCTTCGACTACAGAAATTAGCAAGGCTCAGAATCCAAAAGGATTCAGTCAGAGTGCTGCTGTTGCCCGCAAAGGAGGAAAGATTGCTGGTGACGCCAGAAAGAAACTGGAATCGCAGATTGGCCGTTCTGTGATTACACGAGACAAGGCATCAGACTATTTGCCTCCAGCAGACAGGATTCAGGAGTTGCCTGAGGAAGCGGAAGATTGATAATGAAACAGATAGAAGTCGTAGCAGCGATTATTCGCAAGGGAGATAAGATATTCGCTACGCAACGTGGATATGGTGAGTGGAAAGACTGGTGGGAGTTCCCTGGCGGAAAGATGGAGGCTGGGGAAACACCGGAGGAGGCGCTGAAGCGGGAAATTCGCGAGGAGCTTTCGACGGAGATTAGCGTGGATGAGTTGCTCTGTACGGTGGAGTATGATTACCCTAATTTGGCCGACGGCCGAGCCTGCTCACGCTCGGAAGACTCAAAGCAAGCTTTGGTTTCCCCTCGCTCAACCGCAGCCTTCCATCTCACGATGCATTGCTATCTGTGTTCGCTACTCACGGAGGCGCTGCATCTGAACGAGCATGAGGCAGCGAAGTGGCTCTCTAAAGAAGAGCTGGATAGTGTGAAGTGGTTGCCGGCTGATTGGGAGGTTATCGAAGATTTAAAGAAATAATGTTTGGTGGAACATGTAACAATTCCGTGTTTTCCATACTATAAAAAGATGTAAGATGTTAGAAGGAAGAAGTAAGATGGAGTCACGGAATTCGGTTGCTTGGAGGCACATGGTGGGAATAAGAACAGGACATATACGAAGAAATGATTATTTGCGTACTATAGGCAAGGGGTTCCCAAGCACTACCCAAGTACTACCCAAGCTCATCCAAGCTGTTTGAGCTTGGGTAGTGCTTGGGAAGGGGATGGGAAGAGCGAGAGAAGGGTGAGGCAGGGAGAAGGCTGGGGGCTGATGGAAGAGTAAAGAGGTGTGAGAAAAATGAAAAAAGTTGGGCAAAATTTGGAGGTGTGACGACAAAAAGCTAACTTTGTCGTCCAAACTTGTTGAAAGAAATGAGATACGGAGTGATTGGAACAGGTGCCATTGGCGGCTATTATGGCGCGAAGCTGGCACAGACGGGGAAGGAGGTGCATTTCCTTTTCCATAAGGATTATGATTATGTGAAGGAGCACGGATTGCAGGTGGATTCGTGCGATGGGAGTTTTCATCTGGAGAATGTGAATGCCTATCACAGTACGAAGGAGATGCCTAAGTGCGACGTGGTGCTGGTGGGTCTGAAGTCGGTGAACAACCACCTGTTACCAGAACTGTTGCCTCCTTTGCTGAAGGAGGACACGCTGGTGGTGCTGATCCAGAATGGCATCGGCATTGAGGAAGATGTGCAGAAGATGTTCCCAGGGGTGCAGTTGGCGGCTGGATTGGCATTTATTTGTAGCGCGAAGATAGAACCAGGCAGGGTGAATCATCAGTGCTATGGCTATATCAACATCGGCAACTATTCGTGCAAGCAGCAGGAGAAGATTGACGAGGTGGTGGATGACTTCCGCAAGGCGGGTGTGGATGCCAACGAGGTGGAGTATCTGGAGGCTCGATGGAAGAAGGCGGTGTGGAATATGCCGTTCAACGGAATGACGGTGGCGCTGAACACGCAGACGGACATCCTCCTGCAGAATCCCAGCACCCTGCAACTCATCAAAGACCAGATGATGGAGGTGATTGAGGCGGCGCAGGCATGCGGAGTGAAGAATATCGATGAGACTTTTGCTGAAAAGATGATTTACAATACGGTTCACATGACGCCTTACTCGCCCAGCATGAAACTGGATTTTGAGTTTAAGCGCCCGATGGAAACGTATTACCTTTATACACGTCCCATCGAGGAAGCGAGAAAGGCGGGCTATCAGATGAGGAAACTGGAGATGCTGGAACAGGAACTGAGATTTTTGGAAGAGACGCGCAAATAAAGACGACATCCTTGTCCCAATTCTCCCCAAATCCTCCACCTTTTTGTCCCAAACCCTCTTTTTTCTCATTTTTCCTGAAAAAAGTTCGCTGAACGTTTGGTCAGTTCGAGAATCATCAGGGACAGGTTCTTTGATTCGTAACCCATAACAATTGTGCCAGACACAATGATGTAACATTCTCGATTTTTCTATACTATAATAAGATGTAAGATGTTAGAAGGAAGAAGTAAGATGGCACTTATGGTTCAAGGTTCAAGAAGTTCAAGAGTTCAAGAATAAAGAAAAGAATAAAAACATTATAAAATATATGGCAAAGAAAGAGAATAGCGAATTGGTGAACAGGAATCAGGCTTTCCTGATTTACCAAGACGATAACGGAATCGCTCGGGTGAATGTGAGGTTCGAGGGTGAGGACGTGTGGCTGACGCAAGAGTAGATGATGGACTTGTTCGATGCTTCGCAGCAGGACGTGAGCTATCACATCGGACAGATATACGAAGATGAAGAGCAAAATCCGGAACGAACTCACATAAAATTTTTGTTAGTTCGCCAAGAGGGATGAAATTATTGCTAATAACTAATTTATCGCATCCACGCCCTCACGCAACAGGCGGATGACATCATCAGCAGAGATTTGCGAGAACATGTCGGCATCTTCGAGAAGGGCATCAGCCAAAGAGCGTTTGTTCTGGTGGAGGCGGATGATTTTCTCTTCGATGGTACCCGCAGAGATGAGGCGATAAACGGTGACAGGACGCTCCTGACCAATGCGATGGGCACGGTCGCTGGCTTGGTCTTCGACAGCAGGATTCCACCAAGGGTCAAGATGGATGACATAGTCAGCAGCTGTCAGGTTAAGCCCCAAGCCACCAGCCTTCAGACTAATGAGGAAGAGTGGCTCCGAGCCTGTCTGGAACTGACGGACCAGTCGGTTACGCTCTGCGGGCGACGTACTGCCATCAAGATATAGGTAGTCAGGAGAATGAAGATTGCCATCTGGGGCAAACTGTCTATCGAGTGCCTCGCGAATCAATGCCAGATGGCTCGTAAACTGGCTGAACACCAAGGCACGGTGCCCACTCTGCCGGAGTTCTTCCACGAGTTCGAGAAACGCCTGTGTCTTGCTCGACTTAAGCGGCAGTTTCGCATCAATCAGACGTGGATGACAGGCAGCCTGACGCAGACGGGTGATTTCTGCCAATGTCTGAAGAACGCTCTTCGAGCCCTCTTCCAAATTGGCTATTGCCTGTTGACGCAGGTTGTCGTATAGTGCTTGCTCCTCTGCCGACAGTTCCACACGCAGGGTAATCTCCGTCTTCTCAGGCAGCTCATTGAGCACATCGTCCTTTGTGCGACGAAGCAGGAATGGTGACAACAAACGGCGCAATAGTCGCTGACGCTCTTGGTCGTGGTCACGCTCTATGGGCAGGATAAAGCGGTCGGTAAACTGCTGATAGCTGCCCAACAGTCCCGGATTGGCAAACTGGAAGAGGTTCCATATCTCATTGAGGTGATTCTGCAGGGGCGTACCTGTCAGCATCAGACGGAAATCGGCCTTCAGTTCCATCGCGGCTTTCGAGGTCTGCGTATCGCGATTTTTGATGGTGTGTGCCTCGTCGAGCACGATAGTTGTCCACGTACGCTGACTGAGCAATTCTCCCTCCGTTACCAGCAGACCGTAAGTAGCCAGTACGATGTCGGCAGGTTCCGCATCGGTCACTATTTGCTGTCGGTTGGCTCCCTGAGGATTGAGCAGTTTGACGGTGAGAGCTGGGGCAAACCGACTCAGCTCTGATTGCCAGTTATGTAGCAGCGAGGTGGGCATGATGACGAGCTGTGGACCTTGGGCAGCCCTCGACTGCATCAGCGTAATGGCCTGAAGGGTCTTTCCCAATCCCATGTCATCGGCCAGACAGGCACCGGCACCCCAATAAGCCAGACGGCTCATCCACTGATAGCCCACCACCTGATAGGGGCGCAGCTCGGCATGAATATTGGCGGGTAGCGGGTATTGTTGCTGTCCAGCCTCCTCAATGCGCTTCATCAGCTGTCGGAAAGGTTCGTCAGCCTTGACCTTAGCCCCCATCTCTTCAAGGGCGGACAACTGCAAGCCATTTATCGTGGCAAGTTTGAGGTCCTTTCCTCTTCCTATCAGCATCTTATCGATGGCTTGTAACTGTTTGCGCAGCTGTTCGCTTAGGGCAACATACTCATCATCCGACAAACGAATGAAGTTGCCAGATGCCGTGCGTAGCAGTTCCAACAGTTGTGCCACCTTCATCTTTTCCTTATCGCCAATCTTGACATCGCCTTCCAGTTCGAACCACTGGCCGGCAGAACTGATCTTTAGCGTCAACTTGTCGGGAGTAATCAGCTGACGCACCACCCGCATCTTCACACCCTGAGGCCACTCCACAAAGCAGATCTCGGAGGCCGTACGCAGACGTTCCAACAGCTCCAGACATTGGGCCATATCCAGGAACCACTCATCATCATCGGTCTGGTCATCGTCGAACACGCTGAGCAACTGACGGAGCTTCTCTAGATGCTTCTGCTCAGCCTTCAGATTGCGCTCCGTCTGAACCCGTTCGCCATCGATAGTGGTGCTCACAATCTCCATGCCCTTGCCAGGCCGCTGATAGGGAGGACAGGTTCCGAAAGGTTTGACGGCCAACGATATTTCGAACATCTGGTCTTCTACAGGTGCTACTTGAACTGAGATCAGCGAGTTGGCCTCCACGCGTTTCAGTTCTGTAGCGTTCTTCAGCAAGGGACTCATCACGGTAAACTCCTGACTCAGTCCCTGCAATAGTGCTGTGAGTTGTTTCTGACTCTCCTTGGGGAACGTCTTGATTTCCGATAGCAGCTCCAGCGTCTTCTTCTGGTTGGTACTCACTCGCGTCACCGTAACCTGCTTGTTGCCAACCTGCTGAATGCTAATACCATTCTCCAGATTGTCTAAATCAACGTTTGACTTCACACTGTAGCCACTGCCTGCTGGCTGTACCGTCAGCTGTAGCGGTTCTTCTACAATGTCGATGTGCTGGTCGGTTTGGGCTGAGAAAACGTTTGGGCAACCTGCTAGGGCTGCTATCACCTTGGGGCCACCTAACTCATAGCTCACATTATTGTACCAGCCGTATTCGTACATCTTTACCAGCGAGGCCACCTGATGGTCCTGTGGGGTCATACACTTCTCGCCACCACTTTTAAACGATTTCAAAGCAATATTCCGTCCCTTACTCCATGTAACACCACCATCCTTTGACTTCTGCAATTTGGGCTGAACATTATAATTATACAGACTCACCATATACGCCACACGTTCCATCTCCGCAGTTGTCTGGCGGGGTGAGCTACCCTTAGGTGCATTCATCTTCATCAATTGGTCGATGATGAGCTCCCATCGCTGTTTCCGCTTAACTACAGGCAGTAACGGCCCAGTGATGCCTGTCTGCTCTTTCAGTTTAGTGGAAATTGACTTCAGTTTGGGGAAATCGTCTGAGTAGAGCAATCGCAGATAGTCGTAGCCGGCAGTAGCAACCCAGTCCTCGGCAACGCCCATCATGGGCAGATCCTTGTTGAAAATCTGATAGTGTTTCAGGAAGAGTGTCGCCAGTCGCCAACACATCAGATTGTAACAATTGGATATCGGATTCTTCTGGAAGAACTCTGCCGCATCGCCCTTCACGTAATGGTGCAGGGCCAGCAACATGGCATAACACGACTGGTCGGCTATTACCTTGCGACTCTTCATCAGCTTCTCAGCCGTCTTGCGGGCCTGCGGAGCATCCGTCAATCCAAGGGCAATAGCGTAGGCAAAGTTAGAGAGCGGCTCTTCGAAGGTATCGCCTTTCAACACTTTAAGAATCTGCGACATCTCCTGCCATGCTCCCATATAGTTTCCCTCATGCAGCATGTTGATAGCCGACAGTATCATGTAATAACCTCCATTGGGGGCCAGTTGTTTCAGCACCTCCTGCAACTTACCAGTCCGTAGGAATTCCACATTATACCGATAGCAGTCGAGCATCATGCGGCGGTGGGCCTCATGAAGCTGCTCATTCTCCCAAAACACCTGTCGCAACACCTCTCCATGTTCTACGGGTTCCAGATCAGTCCAATGGCCGACAAACTGGGTGTAGTAAGTCAACGTCAGAATCTGCGGATCAACATATTTCAAAAAGGCAGCATTTTCCGGCTGATGGGCCATCTGGAAGACAATCTCCATCAGTTCTCTCTCGTTAGCCAGAATCATCGGCCAGTCAAGCGAGCGTACTTTATCCTCGTAAGGCTCTCCATGTACAAAGTCGATAAAGGCACCAACAAACTGACCAATGCGAGGACTATTCTTCTGGCCTTGCTTCATGGGCAACTGCGACAGTTGCTGTATCTGCTCAGGTTTAATGGTACGCACGATGTCTGCCCAATATTTCGGAGCAACGCGAATACCGTGGTAGCTGTAATATCTCTTAGGAGTCTCGCCCTCCACCCATCCATTCTCATACCATTTCTTGGCATTGCTTTCGATAGGTGTCAGTCGCAGGTTTATTCGCTCATAGATTGCTCTGAGCGTATTGTAATCATATTCCGCCATTGTGAAAGCCATCGCCTGAAGCGCAATATGTTCCAGGCCCGCCTTCTCGTCACTATATACCTTTCTGTTCATGCTTCATATACTTTGGTGCAAAGGTAGTATTTTTCTTTCAAAAAGAATCAGAAAACATAGAAAAAGAAAATAATTCCTTCAACCATATAACATTTAGGGATTATACATAATATTTGGATAGATACTCGAACAGAGGGGTCCTCTCTTTGCCATAGACTTTCGCGCGGTTGCTTACTCCCTTGACGTGATAGTAAATCAGGCCTTCTCCAGCGCTGCATGTGCCATTATCAACGATGATAGCTGCTCGCTTGGGCAAAGGTTGACGAGTAACTTCACCTGCATCAACCGAAGTCCATCTCACAAAAAAAGACATTGCCTTTCGGCGATGTCTCTGTTCCAAACGGATTTCTCACAAAAAAAAGACATTGCCTTTCGGCGATGTCTCCTTGTTGGGTGCCCGGACGGACTCGAACCGTCGACATTCAGAACCACAATCTGACGCTCTAACCAACTGAACTACGGGCACCATGTATGAGGACAAAATGCATTACCTTTCGGTTTTGCGGGTGCAAAGGTAGGCAAATATTTTGGAACTACCAAGAAAAAACGATTCTTTTTTCAAAAAAGTTATTATTTGAGGTGTGAGGTGAGAGGAAGGCTGAGGGATGATGTATGAGGGATGATGTATGATGGAGAAAGGTGAAGGGGAGGTAGGTGGCAAACAAGAAAAACCCCGACAGCTTCTGATAGATGCCGGGGCATATTCTTTGGTAAGGTGTTGTCTTACTGCTGGGGAGCTTCTGTGGCGGGAGCCTGTTCGGGCTGTACGAGGGGAGCTGCCTCAACGCCCTGCTGGTTGCCGGCGTTGGTGTTTTGGTTCTGAATCTGCATGACGGCAGGACCCTGCTGTCCGCGCTTGGGAGCGGTGTATGCGCAGAGTACGCTGATGATGACCATAGCTGCTGCGAGGCCCCATGTCATCTTCTCGATGAAGTCGGTGGTCTTGCGCACGCCTCCGATCTGGTTGTAGGAAGCGAAGTTAGAGGCGAGACCGCCGCCCTTTGACTCTTGGATGAGAACGATGCCCACCATGAGGATGGCGGCCAGGATGATTAAAACTAATAGTAATGTGTACATTTTTTGTTTATTGTTGAGTGTTTATTGTTAAGTGATTCTGTTGTTATTTTTTATTGTTGTTTATGATCAATTTTTCGAGGAATCGAATTTGGTCTGCAAAGTAAATACTTTTTTTCGGATAATCCAAACTTAATTGCGTAATTATTTCCAAAGCCTTGGAATAATTGCCCTGTTTGATGTAAATTCGGGCCATTGTCTCGGTATTTACCCTCTCTTCGTCTGTTTTTTCGTCTTTTTGCTCTTCGGGTTCTATCTCGGGCTTCTGGGGGTTGTCGCTGAGCACAATCCTGCCTTTTTCGTCGTTGATGAACTTGTCGATGAGCGACTGTCCGATGAGCTGTGGTGCCTCGGCGGCCTGACGGCGGTCTTCCTCGTTCTCGTTCTCGAGGAGGTAGGCCACGTAGTCGACGGCGGCATCGGCGGGGGTGGGCTTGCGGCCCTTGCTGGTATTGGGCTCTTCGTCTTTGGGCACGCTGTCGAGGAAGTCGTCGATGAGCGACAGGGTGCGACTGTCTTTGTCAAGGGGTGAGAGAGGAGAGGTAAGCGGTGAGGGGCTTGTGGAGCTGTCGGCTTTGGTCTTCAGCTTATAGTGTGCGGCCTCTACCAGCTGGAAGATGACCTTGCGGTCGGTGATGTAGATGGCGGCACGGCGCAGCTCTTCATCGAAGGTGGGGTCGTGCAGGAGGTAGAGATTTTGTAGTAGCAGCAGGCGGGCGCTCTGGAAGTAGGGATACAGCGCGAGCAGGGAGCGCAGCTCATAGAGTGAGTCACGGTCGAGCTTCTCGGGGTGTTTGATGAGTTCTGCTATATCCATTGTTTGGTGGAGGTTTGATGGTGGAGGGTATTACCAGTTGGCTACTGTTGAGTTGAATATCTGGTCGGTGATGTCCTTCACCATCTGTGTGACGAGCTCTTCCTGCACAGCGTTGAGACTGAGGTTGGAGTCGTAGCTCTGCGAGGCGGTGAACGACTTCTCGAAGTCTTCCTTATGGTTGACGTTGTTGGTGAAGCGCACGTTGACGGTCATCGACAGCTCCACCTGTGCCGAGCTGCCTTCTGCCGACACCGACTTATTGCGTTGCTCGTAGCGGGTAATCTCGCCCTCGACCTTCAGGTCGCCGTTGCGTTTCACCTGCGTCAGCTTGGTGTGGTTGGCGTACTGATCTTTCAGCTGGTTGTTGAAAATGCTGGCCATCGGTCCCCACACGTAGTTGGAGCGGATGGGGAAGTCGGCAATCTGTATGGTCTTCGTCTTCGTATAGTCAATGCTGGCACCGTTGAAGGTGTAGCTCACTTTGCAAGATGTGAGGAGAGAGGAGAGAAGAAAGAGGAAAGAGATGACGACCATGCCATACTGCTTGAGGCGACGGTAGAGGGTGCGGTCGCTGATGCCCAGCTCCTGGGCGGCCTTCTTGCGGTTGCCGTTGTTGCGCTCGAGGGCTTTCTCCAGCATGGTGCGGCTCAGGTCGTTGAGGTTGAGGTTCTCGGCTTCGGGCTCGATATACTCCTCGGCCTCGGCGTCTTCCAGCATGGGGTTCATGGGACTCATAGGACTCATGGGGCCTATGGGGTTTACAGGACTGATAGCGGTTGACGGCTTGGCCTGCACTTCCTCTATCTGTTTCTTCAGCTGGCTCATCTCGCGGCGCATGTCGTTGACATTGTTGCGCATGTCGTAGAGAATCTTGTAGAGGATCTCACGCTCATTCTCGAAGCTGTGGTCGCCGCTATTCGGCAATACCGCCAGCTGGGTGCTCTCACGGTCTTGCGGGATGAACTTCGCCAGTATCTCGGGGGTGATGATGCGCTCCTTGCTGAGTACGGAGATCTGCTCGGTGATATTCTTCAGCTGCCTGACGTTGCCCGGCCACTTGTATCGCATCAGCATCTGCTTGGCCTCTTCGGTTAGTTGGATGCGCTCCATGCGATATTTCTGCGCCGTCTCCATAGCGAAGAGACGGAACAGCAGGACGATGTCCTCGCCGCGCTCGCGCAACGGCGGCATCTGGATGGGTATGGAGTTGAGGCGGTAGTAGAGATCTTCGCGGAAACGGCCTTCGCTGATGGCCTGACGGATATTCACGTTGGTGGCGGCCACGATGCGAACATCGGTCTTCCTCACCTCAGTAGAGCCTACAGGGATGTACTCGCCCGTCTCCAACACACGCAGCAGCCTGACCTGCGTGGCCAGCGGCAGTTCACCCACTTCGTCGAGGAAGAGCGTGCCCTTGTTGGCTACGCCGAAATAGCCCAGCGAGTCGCCGATGGCGCTGGTGAAGGCGCCCTTGACGTGTCCGAAGAGCTCGGAGTCGATGGTTCCCTCAGGGATGGAGCCGCAGTTGATGGCGAAATACTTCTCACGACGGCGCGGTGAGCTGTCGTGGATGACGCGAGGAATGATTTCCTTGCCTACGCCGCTTTCGCCAATGATGAGGACGCTCAAGTCGGTGGGAGCCACCTGCATCGCCACGTCGAGTACATGGTTCAGCGCATCGCAGTTGCCCACGATGTTATACCTCTGTTTGATGGCTTGTAGTTCCTTGACGTCCATAATGGCTGACAAAATTACATATATTTTTCCAAACAGCTGCAAATTTGGCAGAAAAAATAACTTTCTTTAGAAGAAAAGGGCGCTTATTCGGGTATTCTTCGTATATTTGCAATGAATTTTTCGAGAACAATTCTTCTCTGATGGAAATATCGAGCGCACAGAATCCGAGAATCAAGCACCTGTTGCTATTGCAGCAGAAGTCGCAGCAGCGCCGCAAAGAGGGCCTCTTCGTGGTGGAAGGCGTGCGCGAACTGCAACATTGCATCGAGGCTGGATTCGAGATTGACAGCCTGTTTGTAAATGAAGAATTAAGAATTAAGAATGAAGAATTAGCAGCCGCCGTCCCATCAGGGGAAGATATCGCGCTAGCAAATTCTTCATTTTTCACTCTTCCTGCTTCTCTTTACGAGAAAGTGGCCTATCGCGGTTCGACCGAGGGTGTCATTGCTATTATAAAGGAGCGGAAGATGACGCTCACGGACCTCAAGTCACATCTCTCACCTCTCACCTCTCACCACTCGCCCCTCATCATAGTGCTTGAGGGCGTGGAGAAGCCTGGCAACTTGGGCGCTGTGCTTCGCTCGGCTGATGCTGCAAAGGCCGATGCGGTCATTGTGTGTGACCCGCTGACCGATCTCTATAATCCCAACCTGATACGTGCCTCTATCGGTGCCATCTTCACCGTGCCCACTGTGGCCTGTAGCAGTGAGGAGTGCATCGCCTTCCTTAAGGAGCACGGCATCCGCATCCTCACGGCACAGCTGCAGGATTCAAAACTCTATTACGACACCGACATGCGGTCGCCCGTGGCCATCGTCATGGGGACGGAGTCGACAGGATTGACACAACAATGGCGCGAGGCTGCCGATGCCCATATCCGCATCCCGATGCTGGGTAGGCTCGACTCGCTCAACGTCTCCGTATCGGCGGCAATCCTGCTTTTCGAGGCGGTGAGGCAACGGAGTAGCCTCGAATAAAAACCACGGATAAAACAGATTTAACGGATGAATACTGACGAGCTTTATATGCGCCGCTGCCTGCAGCTGGCCCGTTGTGGACGCCAGAATGCCAAGCCCAACCCGATGGTAGGCGCAGTTATTGTGGCATCTCCCACCTCTAACCCCTTGCCTCTCACCTCAAGAATCATTGGCGAGGGCTATCATGCCCGATGTGGTGAAGGTCATGCTGAGGTGAATGCCTTTGCCAGCGTGAAGGCCGAGTATGAGCCGCTGCTGAAGGAGGCTACGATGTATATGTCGTTGGAGCCCTGCTCGCATTATGGCAAGACGCCGCCTTGTGCCGACCTCATTATTAAGAAAAAAGTGAAGCGTGTGGTGGTGGGCTGTATTGACGAGTTCGCCGAAGTGCAGGGGCGTGGTATCAAGAAATTGCAGGATGCCGGCATTGACGTCACCGTGGGGGTATTGGAGGAAGAGTGTCGCGAGTTGAACCGACGTTTCTTCACCTTCCACCGTCTGCATCGCCCGTACATTATATTAAAATGGGCGCAGACGGCCAATGGCTTCATCGACGACAATGGTAAGCCCATCAGCATCTCGTCGCCTTTCACACAGATGCTTAGCCACAAGCTGCGTGCAGAGGAGGATGCCATTCTTGTGGGACGTGTGACGGAAGAGCGCGAGCATCCGCAGCTCACCGTGCGCCATTGGGTAGGACCGTCGCCGAAGCGTCTTGTCATCGACCGCCAGCATCCGCTGAACCTCGAGAGCCTGTATCACCATAATATCCAGTCGCTCATTGTCGAAGGAGGACGCAAGACGCTCGACTCCTTCCTGGCACAAGGGCTGTGGGACGAGATACGTGTGGAGACGAATACCACGCTGACCGTTTCAGGAGGTACACGTGCGCCGCATCTGCCCGCTACCGTGCGTGTCGTCAGTAGTCAGCGCTACGACGACAATCTCATCATTCGTTATACCTGACAAGTGTCGACGCATTGCCGATGCATACGGCATAGACGGCAGACGGCAATGAAGGAAGTGTAAGGCTGTGGGACTGTTTTCCGCGGCTTAGCATTGTGTTGAAGACAGGTCGTCCGCTGAGGTCGTAAATGCGCAGGGGAATATCTGTCCTAGCTTCCTCAGGCAGAACAATGTGCAGCATGCGTCCGCCGATGGTGATGCGTGCTGCCGTATGCTGCTGGGGAATGTCGCGGATAGAAGAAAATCCGAGGATATCGAGCAGTCCGGCATAGACGTCCACCTCGCCATAACCATAGCTGTTGTTAGGGTAGGAAAGTGTGGCGTCGTAATGGCGGCAGGTGCGCTCAAGCACTCCCTTCACATCATCAGTGGTCAGCGTAGGACATGCTTCAAGCCACAGGGCGATGGCTCCGGCAACAGCAGGCGTCGACATCGATGTGCCGCTGCTGGCTCCCCAGGCATAGGTGCGGCCATTGAATCGGAAGAGCGCGGAGTGCATGGTAACGTCATCGGGATGCTCTTCCAGTTTGAAGCTGCTATAGGACGAATAGACATAGTTGCCAGGTGCCACACAGTCGGGCTTGATGCGCCCGTCGAAGGTGGGACCCATCGACGAGAACATCGCCTTGCGCCCGTCGGTACCTTTGTCGTAGGCCAGTACCCTGCCGTCCATATTCACCATATGGTCGCGCCAGGAGGTGGCTCCAACGCTGATGACACACGGTGCTGTGCTGGGCGAATGGATGTAGTGATCGTTCTGGCCATCGGCAAGCAGCGGATTGACAGGGTAGGTGTTGAACTGTCCGTTTATGCGCCACAGCTCGACGTCGGCATCGGTGCCCAGCAGTTCTAACGACAGGCGAGGCTTGCCTCCGATGTCCTTGTCGGTGATGATTGTCAGGTCGAGGCAGGTCTCGGTGGCATCGTAGCTGGAGGGATAGGCCTCGAAGACGGCTCTGTAGTAGGGATTCTCGCATGTCAGCGTGGAGTCTTCGCTCTCCACCACCTGCCGCAGATTGACTGTCAGCGTGTCGTAGGGCTCGGCGTAGGCTACGAGGCGCAGGTTGAAGTCGTCTTTGGCCCTCATTACCATCACCATCGTGGAGTCGCCGCATCGGAGGAAGGTGCCGGCGCTCTCAATACCTCGCGGCTTGTGGATGTGGTTGCGCTTGGTGCCATCGTTGCCGGCAGCAGCCACGATGATACGTCCAGGACCGCTGATGCTGTCGAGGAAGGCATAGTAAAGCTGGTCGTAGCCGTAGAAGTCCTGCTGGCTACCCTCGCTGAAGGAGGCGACGCACGGCTTGCCCACGGATGCCGCGTAGTCGAAGAGGTATTTAAAGCCGAGGGCATCGGTGGCAAATGTGTATTTGTAGACGTCGGCAGAATCGATGTAGATGAGGTCTTCGCCCACGGCGTTGGCCACGAGGCAGATGTCGGCATCGGGCACCATACCCCGATAGTTGGTGTCATATCCGCTGCCTGCTGCGATGCCCAATGTGTGTGTGCCGTGCTCTTGGTCAAGACCATCGCGTGCGTGTCCCAAGGCCAGCAACTCCTCACGTGTGGTGTAGTCGCGTCCTACGGGGAAGGGGCTGCCGATGGTGTCCTGCGAGAGCATGTCCCAAAAACGCTTGATGCGATAGCGAGTGGTGTCGGCGCTGTAGAAATTGGGATGTGTCAGGTCGAAACCGATGTCCATCACACCTACCACCACACCGTTGCCTGAGTATGCCTGCGGCAGATTTATACCTTCGTAGGCTTGGGTAGCGTTGAGGATGATAGACGTTGTGTCCATCAGCACATGTCCGCAGGGCGATGCCTCGATTCGCATGATGCGATTGTCGGCGCACATCGACGGGAGTTGCGAGAGTGGGATGGCGGCGATGTGGAGGTCGCCGAAATGTGCCAGGCTTTGGCATCCGTGTTCAGTTAGTGCATCGTCGTCGTCAGAAGACAACCTAACGAAAGCGATGGTGGTGAGATGGGAGGAGTGAGGTGAGAGGTGAGAAGTGTGAGGCGAGAGACGTGCTTCTTTTTTGACAATCTGCCTCAGCCAGGGTGAGAGTTTGGTCTGTGCTTCGATAGACAATGAACAATAGATAATGAAGAATGCCAAAAGCACCTTCATTATCCATGTCCTGTTTCGCCCAAGTCCGCTCATTGCTCCACTATCTGCGATTTACTTTTCATCCTTAAACTCATAGCGGCAGTATTTCCAACCCTGCTGGTTGTAGATGTTGAGCAGGCGCGGCAGACGCTTGAGAAAATCGCCGTAGTCTTTCTGCTTAGGATCTGACCACTGTACCTCGGCCAGAGCGGCCATACGCGGCAGCACCTGATACTCAATCAGTTCAGAAACACCGATATATTCCGTCCATACGTTGGCCTGCACGCCGAGTACGTGAGCGCGCTCCTCGTCGGTCAATGATTCAGGAGCCGGCTCATAGTTGTAGACCTTCTCCAACGGCGAGAAGCCGCCGATGAGTAGCGTGTTCGTCCACTCATTGGAAGGAATCTGATAGTGGTCGAAATAGAGTGTGGAGTTAGGTGTGCGTACCACGTCGAAGCCCATCTTGGCCGGGTCGTCGACACCCTGCCAGTCGCGCCAGTTCATGATGATGGCGGTCTTGGGCACGTCGCAGAACATAATCTCGTCCCAGCCCATTACGCGGCGTCCCTTGGTGGCCAGCACCTTCTCCATCTCACGCACCATGTAGCCCTGCAGCTGGTCTTCGTTCTTCAGCCCCAGGTCGCGCATCTTCTGCTGACAGCGAGGACAGTTTTTCCAGCGCACCTTCGGAGCCTCGTCGCCGCCTAAGTGGATGATGGCGGAGGGGAAGAGCTCGGTCAGCTCATCAATTACGTCGGTGAGGAACTGATAGACCTTGGGGTTACCGCCGCAGAGGATGTCGTCGCTGACGCCCCAGTCGGGCCACACCTCGTAGGGACCGCCTGTGCAACCCAGCTCTGGATAGGCGGTGACGGCAGCCACCATGTGGCCAGGCATGTCTATCTCGGGAATAATGGTAATGTGCTGTTTTTCTGCATATTCCACCACCTCACGGATGTCGTCCTGCGTGTAGAAACCGCCATGCGGTGTGTAGTCGTAGAGACCCATATTGCGGCCTATCGTGGTGCGCTGTCGCCAGGCACCCACCTCTGTGAGCTTCGGCCATTTCTTGATTTCGATGCGCCAGCCCTGGTCGTCGGTGAGGTGCCAATGCAACGTGTTCATGCCATGTATCGCGAGCATATCGATGAAGCGCTTCACCACTTCCTTGGGGAAGAAATGACGGCAGACGTCGAGATGCATACCACGATAGGCGAAGCGAGGAGTGCTCTCTATCACGGCGTAGGGTAGGGTGTCGGGTTTCGAGGTCATCACTTGTCGTAATGCCTGATGTCCGTAGAAGATACCGGCTTCGGTGCTGCCCTCTATGGTGATGCCCTTCTTGTCTACTGTGATGCGCCAGCCCTCGGGGTTGACGATGTCGGCGTTGAGCTTGTCCACGATGGCGGTGGTAGGGTTGATTTTCAAACAGCGGCCTTTCTTGTCGAAGCTGATTTTCTGCGGCATTGGAATGATGCCGTACTGTGCCATCGCTCCTATGAAGCTAAAGAATAGAGAAAAAAGTAAAATGAATGATCTGCGCATAATAACGGCTATTGTTTAATGGTTATTGGTTGTCATAATGGCGTCTCGGCATTGTTCCATCAGCCATTTCGGCGTGCTGGTGGCTCCGCATATACCTACAGTGCTGACACCCTTCAGCCAAGCGGGGTCTATCTCCTCCGGTCCTTCGATGAGGTAGCTGTTGGGATTCACGCGATGACACTCGCTGAAGAGCACCTTGCCGTTGGAGCTCTTGCGCCCGCATACAAAGAGGATGAGGTCGTGGCGAGAGGCAAATTCTGTGATGTTCGGCATACGGTTGGCTACGGAGCGGCAGATGGTGTCGAAGCTCCTGAACGTGGCCGTCGGGGCGATGTGGCTTTGGATATATTCGGTGATGCGATGGAATTCGTCCAGGCTCTTCGTCGTCTGCGAGAAGAGGTAGATGTCGTGTGAAAAATCGAGTTTCTTCACCTCTTCGAAGCTCTCGATGACAATTGCGTTGCCGTCGGTCTGCCCCACCAGTCCCAGCACCTCGGCGTGGCCTTTCTTGCCGAAGATGACGATGGTAGCCCCTTCGATGGCTCCCGATGGGGCCTCAAACTGCTCCTTGATTCTCTTCTGCAGCTTCAACACCACAGGGCAGGTGGCATCGATGATCTCGATGTTGTTGCGTCGCGCCAACTCGTAGGTCTCAGGTGGCTCTCCATGTGCCCGCAGTAGTACCTTCACGTCGTGCAGCTGCTCCATCTCCTCGTGGTTGATGGTGACAAGTCCCATCTGGCGCAGGCGCTCGCACTCCATTCCATTATGCACGATGTCGCCCAGGCAGTAGAGTGTGCCATCCTTGGCCAGCTCTTCCTCTGCCTTCTTGATAGCTGTAGTGACACCGAAGCAGAAACCACTACCGTTGTCGATTTCTATTTGTAGCATTTTTTCGTTATTACGTCAATTCGTTATAACGTTATTCCGTTATCACGATATCACGATAGTATTGATCCAGTAGATTCTGGGCGGCAACAAAGCTGGTCTTCTGTCCCATGAGGACGGACTGCTCAGCCTGCTGCAGCTGCTGCTGGATGACGGGGTTGTTGTAGAAGTTGAGGCGCAGGTGCTCGTTGATGCTCTCATACATCCAATATTTGGCCTGCTCGTTGCGGCGGTAGTCGAAGTAGCCGTTGGCCTTTACGAAGTCGAAGTATTCGTAGATCATGTCCCACACCTCCTTGATGCCCAATCCGTAGAAACCGCTGTAGCACAGCACCTTCGGCGTCCAGCCGCTCTCGGGCATGGGGAAGAAATGCAGGGCGTTGCGGAAATTGGTGGCGGCCATGTGGCAGCGGTCTACGTTGTCGCCGTCGCATTTGTTGATGACGATGCCGTCAGATATTTCCATGATACCACGCTTGATGCCCTGCAGCTCGTCGCCTGTGCCAGCCACTTGGATGAGGAGGAAGAAGTCCACCATCGAGTGGCAAGCTGTCTCACTCTGTCCTACACCTACGGTCTCCACAAAAATCTTGTCGAAGCCAGCAGCCTCGCAAAGGATGATGGTTTCGCGGGTCTTGCGGGCCACGCCGCCAAGAGAACCTGCTGACGGGCTGGGGCGGATGAAAGAGTCTGGATGCACGGCTAGTTTCTCCATGCGTGTCTTGTCGCCCAGAATGCTGCCCTTAGAGCGTTCTGACGAGGGGTCGATAGCAAGCACGGCTAAGCGTCCGCCTTTTTCTTTCAGCAGATGAATGCCGAATTCGTCAATCGATGTCGACTTTCCTGCGCCAGGTACGCCGCTGATGCCGATGCGCACGCTCTTGCCGCTGTAGGGTAGGCACTTCTCGATGACCTCCTGTGCCTTGGCCTGATGGTCAGGATTGACACTTTCTATCAGAGTCACGGCCTGTGAGAGGATGGTGATGTCGCCTTTCAAGATGCCTTCCACCATATCGGCAGTACTCAGCACAGGACGACGGAAACGGCCTCGCTTCAGGTAAGGGTTGATGATGGATTGCTGCTCTACGCCGCTATTTACTTGCAAGCCAGCAAATTCTGCGCTATTCTCAGGATGTTCCATTATTCTACGTTGATGGTGATGACAACTTTTGATTTCTCCGGGTCGTTGGTAATCATCAGGATACGGGGCTTTGAGCGTGCCTTCTTGATTTGTGTCGGCACGATGCTGACCCGTAGCTTGGTCGACTCGCCTGGCTGCAGCTCGCTCTTCGGCAGTTTCACTTTGATGCCGCCTGTGAACATCTGCAAAGAGGAAATCTTCAGCGCACTCTTGCCTTTGTTTGTCATGATGATGGTGCCGTTCTTGTGGTGGGCATCGAGGCTGAGCGTTTCAGCAGAGAGCTGCAGCTTGGGTGCCAGCTCGCTGTTTTGCCCTTCGAAGTTGGCTTCGGGCAGGAGGACGACGCTGACAGGCACCTCTGTCTCGTCGCTGATGCGTTCGCCGATGCGCTTGGCCAGATAGACGCTCACCTGCGTCAGGCCGTAGTTGTGCACCTCCTCCGAGTTTAGCGTCAGGATGATCTTGCCGCTGCGGTTGGGCTCCAAGGTCTCAGGCATCGCCAGCGCGTGGAGCCACGTGGGCATGTGCAGGATGTTGGGCGTCATGTTCTCCTCCGTGTTGTTCAGCAGGTTGATCTCAATCTCGCGCGTCTGTCCTTTCTTCACATCGTCAAACTCCACGTTGTTCACAGAGCTTAGCAGGCCGTTCATGTCGTAGGGGTAGCGGTTGGAATAGTCCACGACATCTTCCAGCACCACGCCTTTCATCTTCAGGTAGACGGGCTCGCGCGTGGCGTTGCTGTAGAGCGCCACCTGCTTGGTGAAATGACCTAAGAGCTTGGCGTCGTAGGTCAGCGAGATGGTGAAACGCTCGCCGGCACCTACGCTCTTCGGGCCGTCGACGGTGGTGCAGCCGCAGTCGGTCTCCAGCCGCTCGATGGTCATCGTCTTCAGGCTTTTGTTGCGCAGCTCGAAGGTGGCTGTGACAGGCACTTCGAAGCCGGTCTTGCCTACGTCGATAGTGGTTTTGTTGATACTCAGCTTCTGCGCCATCATGGTGGCGGGCAGCATAGCAAGCAGGATGGCAAAAGTCTTTAGCTTTGTCATTGTCTATTCTTTATCTTTGACTTGGATTGTGATGGACTTGGTGGTGCCGTGGAACTCGGGCGAGTAAGCGCATTGTACGGTGCAGGTGCCCGTCTCGTAGGTTCCTGTGCGGTCGATGTAGTATTCGGTCTCGATGATGTGGCGGCCCTTTGGCAGGAGGTCGAAGAAATAGCTGGTGGCGTAGTCCTTCGGTGTGCAGTAGTAGCCCTCGCGCCAATTATAGCCGCTCAGCTGCTTTACCGGCTCCATGCAGGCGGCACGCTTGTCGGCGAGCTGTACGAAGTCGTAGTCGCGGTCGGCCTCGATGGTGGTGCGCACGATGACTTTGTCGCCTACTTTCAGAGGTGAGGGCTGAGAGGTGAGAGGTGTGAGATTTCCTTCGGTGTACAGTTCGCGCTTGACGCTGATGCCGCTCTGCTGGTCGGCGATGTCGCGGGTGGGTTGTGTGAACTGGGCATAGACGGCGCCCCAAGAGGTGCCTGTCGATGTCTTCTTGGCGGTGAACATCGAGGGAGCCTTGTCGCCAAGTGGTACGCAGGTCTTCACATAGCCGATGCCTGCGGTGGCGTCGCTGGTGTTGATGGGCTTGTTGTCGATGCACAGCTCCGTCTTCGCCTGTGGTGCCAAGGCCTGCGAGTTGCCGTTGAGGAAGGCGTAGATGGCGTCGACGCTGTTCAGCGGCGTGTCCCAGGCCTGTGTGCGCTTCTGCTGCAGGAGCCAGCGCTGCATCTCCGTGATGGTGACGGTATCGTCGGGAGTGAGCAGCTTCATGGCCTCGATAGCAGCCACTTGCGTGGGCATCTTATAGTCGCGCCACGAATAGCCGGCACGCTGCGTGTCGTAGTAGCGGCCCATGTCCTCGCGGTAGACCGTCCACTCCTTCAGGCTCTTCACGTAGGTCTTGTTCTCAAGGATGATGGCGGAGAGGGCCTTCTCATAGATGGTCTGATTCTTCGTCTCTTTCTTCAGCAGGTTCGTCAGGTAGGCGTTGGCATCGGCCACATCCTTGGGCAATTCGCGTCCGTCGATGGTGCAGATGTAGAGCCACTGCAAGGCGCGGAAGGTGGGGAACGACTGCTTGTGGCCCTTCCTTTCTTCCTTCTTCATCTCCTTCACCAGTTCCACGATGTCGTTGCCGAGGTATGAGAAGGCATTGTCGAGCATCTCTTCCGTCTCGTCCTGTGCCTCCGTCATCTTGTTCAGACGCACCAGCATCTCAGTCACCGACGTGGTGATGAGGGGTGAGCCGTTCATGCCAGGCCACCAGCTCCACGAGCCGTCTTCGTTCTGCAATCCGTTCAGTTTCTTCACGGCAGAGCTCAGTCGCATGTCGATGGCGTTCTTGTCGAAGAAGAGGGCGAGCTGCTGCTTCTGATCCTGCTCGCGATTGGCGTCCATCACCCACGGTGTCTCGTTGAGCAGCAGGTCTTTCAGCTCCTCGTTCTTCTGGAGGTGAGAGGTGAGAGGTGAGAGGTGAGAGGTGTCTCGCTTCCATTGCTCGAAGACGTTCTTTGCCGTAGGATTCTGTGCCAGGATATGGCGGCCGATGACGTTGGCATAGTATGAGGTAGCCTGACACATCGCGCAGTCGTCGAGCGGATGACCGACGGCAGGCAGCGCCTGAATCATCAGCCAGGCGGGGTTGTTCGTGTATTCGACGGTGAGTGTGGTGGAGGGTGACGTGTGGAGGGTGGATGGAGAAATGATCTTCGTGAGGTCAATCTCCTTCGTGCCTGGAGCAATCTGCGTGAAGGGCACGGTGACGGTGACGCGCTCGGTCGAGGGCAGTATGGGCAGGTAGTGCTGCTCGCCGTCGCTGTGCGTAGGCGTGCTGATGCTGACTCTTGCGATGAGGAGGGTGGAGGGTTGATGGTGGAAGGTGGAGGGAGCTACGCTGAACGTGACGGCTGTGGTCGAGCTGTCGGCGACGCTGACCTGCTGCTTCTGCTCGTAGACGATTTTCTCGGTCTCGGGGTCGAGCAACTGCAGCATGGCGGTGCCTTTGATGGGCTTGTCGCTCATGTTCATCACGCGGGCGCTGATGCTTCCCTCGTCGTCCTGGCGCAGGAATCGCGGCATGTTCGGCTGAATCATCACGTCCTTGCGGGCTACGGCTTCGTCGCTGATCTGTCCGTACATCATGTCCTTCGTGTGGGCGATGCCCATGAAGCGCCACGTGGTGAGGCTCTCGGGCAACGTGAACTTCAGCGACACGGTGCCGGTGGCATCGGTGACGAGCTGCGGCATGAAGAATGCCGTCTCCTGCAGGTTCTCGCGCATCTGCACCTCGGCCTGCTTCGGCTCTTCCTCATCCTTTACGACAGTAACGGAGCCAGTCAGATTTGCTTTCTTCTGAACGCCATATCCCACTACGGTGACTTCATTCAGGCTGTTGCTGTCCTCGTCGTCGGCAGCTGCCTCGTATTCTGCCACGTCGTAGAGCACTTCTTCCAAATTATTACTCTTGGCCATCCGCATGATGCCGCGATTGCGCGAGTAGTAGCTGTAGCTGGGGAATACGTCGTAGTCGAAGCGGCTGTAGCGCAGCGGCGGCACATTCAGCGATGCGAACGTCTTGGAACCGTAAGCATTGATTCTGTCCCATGAAGCCATGCTCCAGCACGTGTAGACGTAGTTCAGGCGGGTAGGCGGCACGAGGCTCCACGAGTGGGCGTAGAGCTGGTCGAGGCTCTTGTCGTAGAGCGTGGCCATCAACTGGGCATCGGCAGGTGTGCCGTCAGGCTTGACGACGGTGAGTGTCCATTCCTCCTGCTGGCCGGGCGTGAGGCGGTTGCGGAAGGTCTTCCATTTCACGTTCAGGTGCTTGTCGGGCAGCGGTTTTTGGATGGTGGTGTGATGTATGTAGTATTCGCCGTCCTTCACCCATCCGTAGGTGAGCAGCAGGCCGTGGGCGTACTCTTCTTTGTAAACGAACTTGCGGTTGATCAGTTCGTTGCTGATGTCGGCCGTGCCGCTCTCGATGATCTTGTTGCCGCTGAAGATGGCGTACACCACGTGCACGTCCTTGTCGGAGGAGCCCACCTGCACGGTGACGGGCTTGCCGTCGTTGGGGAACTGCTCGCGGCTGGCGTAGAACCATTTGTGTGTCTCGGTGACAGGTCGCTTGTCGTTGAGCGAGAAGACGATGAAATCCTGCTTGATGGTGTCCTCCTGGCAAATGGCCGAGAGGGTGTGGCTGCCGCTCTTGAGCGAGGGCACGGCTACGAGGTCGTTAGTCTTGGCTTCCTGCCAGCTGCCGTTGTCGAAGCGGTAGCGCACCTTGCCTTCCAGGTCGGCGCCGCCTGCGTTCTGCAGGTGGAAGGCTATCTTCGTCGCGTCTTCGTTCAGCACTTTCTCGGGCAATGTGACGCTGAAGGCTGTCTTTCTGTTACCCAAGGGTACCGACATCACGCCCTGATGCGTCTCGCCAGCCTGATCGGTCACGTCGGCGGTGATGACGAAGTTGTAGAACATGGGATGCTGCGTCTGCGGCACCACGAGGGGGATGTCGGCCGTAAACTGTCCTTTGTCGTCGGTCACGGTCTCGCCTTCGGCCAGCTGCTCGTCGTTGCTGCCGGTGCCGATGTAGCCGTGCTGCCAGTAGCGCGAGTAGCTCATCCACCAGAAGGCCATGCGGCGCACCACCTTGTACTTCACCGTGGCGCCCTGCACGGGCACGCCGGCATAGCTGCGCACGTTGCCTGTGGCCACGACGGTGTCGCCAGCCTCATAGTCCTGCGTCACGCGGGGGATGTCCACCTCGAAGGCAGGCCGCTTGTATTCCTCCACGCGGAACGAGTGCCGCTCTTGTCTGACGTTGATGGTGAACTGTCCGGTCAGGCCCTGCGAGGGCAGCGTGAAGGATGTCGATGCCGTGCCGAACTCGTCGGTGGTGACGGTCTTTTCCTCCACGACGTCGTAGTTGGCGTCCTTCAGGCGGATGGTGAGCTCCTCGTTGGCCAATGCGCGGTTGTCGTTGCCTGCGTAGTTGCGGTAGAGGATGACGGCGGCGTGCACCGTCTGTCCCGGGCGATAGATGCTGCGGTCGGTGAATATTTCTACCTTACTGTTATTGTTAACCTCATTGTAATGGTAGCGTCCCCAGTCGTCCATCTCGGGGCAGGCATTGTCGGTCGGGGTGTATGCACGCATACGGAATCTGCTGGCGTCCTCCTCAGGCTGGTACATGCACTCGCCGTTATTGTCGGTCTTCAGCGTGGCCTTGCCAGCGTGATTACCCCATCCCCAGCGCACCTCCACCGAGGCGTTCTTCACGGGCTGGCCGGTGGTGGCGTTCACCACGGCGATGCGCTTCGGTCCGCTTTCCTCATTGACTCTGTCGGCCGATGGCAAGGTCAGCGACAGTACGCGCAGGTCGCTGACGAAGTAGAGGCTGCGCGAGGTGCGTGTGGCGGGCTGGCTCTCGAACTCCAGCATGTAGACGCCCACGGGCAGGCCGCCAAGCAGCATCGAGTCGTCGAAGACTTCGTACTCGCGCTTGCCCACGAATTTCTTCGTCTGCGTCATTTCGGGCAGGGCGTGCAGCAGCGGCTTCAGCTTCTTGTAGTGGTCGGGGTTGGAGGGTTTGAGTTCCGTGGTGCCGTCGACATCCACTTTATACACACGCAAGGTGAGCTCGCTGATGGCACGCAGGTCGGTCAGCTCGACTTTCTTTTCGCGCTGCGGTATGCTGACGTTTTCCTTCAGCTCTGCGTTGTATTCCGGGGAGGTGATGTCGCGCTGGCGGTTGCGCAGGTAGTTCATGCGATGCCACGATCCCCAGCGCTCCAGGGCCATGTTGATGTACTGCCATTTCTGCTCGGCGGTGGCGTCGGTATAGTCTTCCATGTAGTCGTAGCGGTCGATGGCCAGCTCGCCGCACTCGGGCAGGTCTTGGAATTCGGCAATGAGCGAGTCGAGGCGCTGGATGTGCTTCGATTTGTTCAGCGGCTCGTGCTCGATGTCTTCCGGCTCCTCGTTGAGCAGCATGGATTCGCTGGCGAAGAGCACTCCGTGGCGGTTGCCCACCTTCAGATAGTAGTCGCGAAGCTGGCGTGCATGACCGGCCGGTATGCCGATGAGGCTCAGCAGGTCATCGCCGAAGTAGCGGCTGTTGTCGCCCTTGATGACGAAGGGCTCATAGTCGGTGGCCTTCACGGCAGCCAGCTCGTCGGGGTAGGTCATCGCCTTGTCGTAGTATTCCTGGCCTATCTGCTCATGGCGCAGCTCGTCGAGCCAGCTGTTGTGATAGTAGATGTAGCCCAGCACGGCGTAGTAGACGGCCTGCAACGGGTGGTTGTCGGCAGCCAGCTCGGCACGCTCCTTCAGCTGCTCCACGACGGGTTTCAGCGAGTCGGGTGCCACCTCGCATTGCGACTTGGCACGCTGCAGCCAGGCCTTCAGCAGCTGGCCGTAGACCTTCTCCTTCTCGGCTTTCGTCACGATCTTGCCCAGCGCTTCCTGCTCCGTCTGCGGCAGGTCGTTGTCCTGGGCGTCCTTCACCTGTTTCCACAGGGCGCTGTATGTCTGCGAGAATGTAAACATAGGCATCATCAAACAGATTATGGTTGCTAACAATAGTTTTTTCATATCGAGTAGGTAATTTTGTTGTCTTAAAAAGAGATACAATAGTTTTGCTATTGCAAAGTTACAAAAAAAATTCTGCGGTTAAGATTATATCCCGAAAATATTAGAAAGTTTAACGATTGGCGAACGCCATTTTCTTTTTTGCGAACGCCTTTTTCATTTTTGCGAACGCATTTTTCATTTTTCTATTGCTTCGCCACATGCTAAGCAGACCAGCAAGTGATGTGGTCAAAGTGGTCATGGTCATTTTGGTCAAAATGAGTTTCGGGATTCGGTCATTTGCTCACTATATATAAATAATATATTATTTATATATAGTGGCGGATTTTGACAACCAGAAAACGATTTTGACCAAATGACCAAATGACCAAATGACCGCGAAGGAGGGTGAACTATGTCTTTGTGATGTGTCTATAACATCCAGACAATCAGTGGGATAGATAGCATGGACAGTAGGGTGGTGATGAAGGTCAACTCTGCCATCAAGGTTGTGTCACGGTCATATTTCAGGCAAAGAATGGTGCCGTAGGTGGCCACAGGCATGGCAATTACCACCGTGTTGATGCCTGTCACGAAGGGGTCGAAGCCCAAAAATCGGCAAAAGAAATGCACGCCAATGGGTAAAATCAGCAGTCGACAGAGCGTGGTGGCATAGACCGTCACATTGCCCATGAAGGCCCGCAGCGGCAGTTGCGACATCGACGAACCGATGATCAGCAGGGCGGCCGGCACCGTGATGTTGCCAATCATCGTCAGGGGCTGACTGACGAAGCCGGGGATGTTGTCGATGCCCAGGGCCACGATGAGCATTGATAGATAGGCCGAGAACATCGGCGTGCTGTAGAGCACCTTCTTGTTGAAATGTTTACGGTCGGAGCTCTCGCCGCCTGTAATCATCATCGTGCCGATGGTGAAGACGGCAAACGTGTTCACCACGTTGAGCACGGCGGCATAGAACACCGCCTGATGGCCGAAGATGCTCGCCACCACGGGATAGCCCATGAAACCGACGTTGCCGAATACCAGCGCGAAGGCTATGATGCCGCGGTCGGTTATCTTGCGTGTGAGGATGCGCGACAGCCCCAGGGCCGCCGCCGTCAGCACCACGTAGGTTAGGGCACTGATGCCTAGCAGCGGCAGGATGTACTGACGGTCGGGCAGCTCGCCGTCCATCGAGGACGACAGAATCAGCGCCGGACAGGTGATATTGATGACCAGGCGCGACAGCTGCCTGTCGAACTCGCTTCCCAAATAGCCCAGTTTGCCCGCCACGAAACCCACGATGACGATGGCAAAGAGCGTGAACATCACTTCAAACATGCTGCAAAGGTAATGCAAATCTGAAGAAGATGCAAATAATTTTGTGTCATTTTGTCCTATCTTGCTGACTTTCTGACGGCTCGGGGGCGATGGCACGTCGTTTGTCTCTATGTAGGCAGAAACAAATTAAAGAAAGGAGAACAACATGACACTCGACAAATTTACAATCAAGGCGCAGGAGACCGTGCAGCAAGCCGTCAACCTGGCGCAGCAGAACGGCCAGCAGGGCATCGAGCCTGTGCATCTGATGCTGGCCCTTATCGACAAGGCCCGCGACGTCGTGGGCTTCGTCTTCCAGAAGCTGGGCGTGAACATGGGGCAGGTTCAGATGCTCTGTCAGCAGGACTTGCAGCACCTCGCACGTGTGCAGGGAGGTGAACCTTATCTTTCGAACGACAGCAACAAGGTGCTGATGAAGGCGCAGGAAATCTCCCAGCAGCTGGGCGATGAGTTCGTTTCTTGCGAGCCAATTCTAATGGCTCTCCTCGAAGTGAACTCTACCGTGAGCCGTATCCTCAAGGATGCTGGCGCCAATCAGAAGGACATGAAGCAGGCCGTGCTTGAGCTGCGTCAGGGCCAGAAAGTGCAATCGCAGAGCGCCGACGACAACTATCAGTCGCTGGAGAAATACGCCAAGAACCTGGTCAGCATGGCACGTGCCGGCAAGCTCGACCCTGTCATCGGCCGCGACGACGAGATACGCCGTCTGCTGCAGATCCTGTCGCGTCGCACGAAGAACAATCCCATCCTCATCGGCGAGCCTGGCACGGGTAAGACCGCCATCGTAGAGGGCCTGGCAGGCCGAATCGTCCGTGGCGATGTGCCTGAGAATCTGAAGGATAAGCAGGTCTATTCGCTCGACATGGGTGCGCTGGTGGCCGGTGCGAAGTACAAGGGCGAGTTCGAGGAGCGCCTCAAGAGCGTCATCGGCGAGGTGACACGCAGCGAGGGCCGCATCATCCTCTTCATCGACGAGATTCACACGCTCGTAGGAGCGGGTGGGGGAGAAGGTGCTATGGACGCCGCCAACATTCTCAAGCCCGCATTGGCACGTGGCGAGCTGCGCGCCATCGGTGCTACGACGCTGAACGAATACCAGAAGTATTTCGAGAAGGATAAGGCGTTAGAGCGTCGTTTTCAGACAGTTATGGTAGACGAGCCCGACGAGCTTTCCGCCATCTCTATCCTTCGCGGATTGAAGGAACGCTACGAGAACCATCACAAGGTGCGTATCCAGGACGATGCCTGCATCGCCGCCGTGAAGCTCTCTGAGCGCTACATCACCGAGCGTTTCCTGCCCGACAAGGCCATCGACCTGATGGATGAGGCAGCCGCCAAGCTGCGCATGGAGCGCGACAGCGTGCCTGAGGAGCTCGACGAGATCAGCCGCCGACTGGCTCAGCTCGAGATTGAGCGCGAAGCCATCAAGCGCGAGAACGACGAGCCGAAGATTGCGCAGCTCGACAAAGAGATTGCCGAGCTGAAGGATCAGGAGTCGCAGTTCCGTGCTCGTTGGGAAGGCGAGCGCCAGCTGGTGAACCAGATTCAGCAGGACAAGCAGCAGATGGAGCAGCTGAAATATGAGGCTGAACGCGCCGAGCGCGAGGGCAACTACGGAAAGGTGGCCGAGATTCGCTACGGAAAGATGAAGGAGCTGGAGGCGCACATCGCCGCCATTCAGCAGCAATTGAATTCGAAGGAGGAGACGAAGCTGGTGCGCGAGGAGGTGACTGCCGACGACATCGCCGAGGTGGTCAGCCGCTGGACGGGCATCCCCGTCAGCCGCATGATGCAGAGCGAGCGCGAAAAGCTGCTCCACCTGGAAGAGGAACTGCACAAGCGCGTCATCGGTCAGAACGATGCCATCACCGCCGTCAGCGACGCCGTGCGCCGCAGCCGTGCAGGCCTGCAAGACCCCAAGCGGCCTATCGCATCGTTCATCTTCATGGGAACGACGGGCGTCGGCAAGACCGAGCTGGCAAAGGCTCTGGCCGAATACCTCTTCAACGACGAGACGATGATGACGCGTATCGACATGAGCGAATATCAGGAGAAGCACACCGTGTCAAGGCTTATCGGCGCTCCTCCGGGCTATGTCGGCTATGACGAGGGCGGACAGCTGACCGAGGCCGTGCGTCGCAAGCCTTACAGCGTGGTGCTCTTCGACGAGATCGAGAAGGCCCATCCCGACGTGTTCAATATCCTGTTGCAGGTGCTCGACGACGGGCGTCTGACGGATAACAAGGGACGCACGGCCGACTTCAAGAACACCATCATCATTATGACCAGCAACGCCACCCGCGAACAGCTGCGCATGGTGATGCGTCCGGAGTTCCTCAACCGTATCGACGAGATTATCACCTTCCAGCAATTGTCGAAAGAAGAGATAGAACGTGTTGTGCGATTGCAACTTACGCGCGTACAAAAAATGCTGGAACCGCAGGGATTCCAGCTACAGGTCAGCGACCACGCCGTGAAATGGCTGGCGCAGGAAGGCTACGACCCCGACATGGGTGCCCGTCCTGTGAAGCGCGCCATCCAGCACTACGTCCTCAACGATCTGTCGAAGAAACTGCTGGCCGACGAAATCAGCCGCGAGCGGCCCATCGTCATCGACGAGTTCGGCGACGGCCTGGTCTTCCACAACTAAAAATACCCGGGCTGAAAAATTAGCTCGGGTATTGTCCGGCCGAAAAAAGGGCCCGTTGCCGGACGTTATTCTGCGAGAAAACGGGCTCCGTCGTCTGGTTTCACCCAGAACACTTGAAAAGTCTTCTCGTATTCTGGGAATTGATTGAGGTAACGCTCGGTGAGCTTTGCCTCAATCTCTTTTTTGTAGGCAGGGTCGACGAGGGCGATGCAGGCACCCTTGAAACCGGCTCCCGAGAAACGGCCACCCCAAACGCCAGGCAGTTCGCGCATCGCCTCATAGATGGCAATCAGCTCGGCGCTGCCACATTCGTAGTTGTGGATGGAGCTTTCGCAGGAATCGAAGGAAAGCTTTCCAAACAGCTTCATATTTCCTGTTTCCCAAGCAGTTACGCCTTGGCGTACGCGACGGTATTCGCTGTAAAAATGCTCGGCACGACGGGCGAAACGGGCAGGCATGGCGATGCGCGTCTTCTCAAACGTAGCCTTGGGAATGTCGCGGAGGAAGGTCTTGTCGAAGGTCTTCAGCGGTTGGTCGGTATAGGCCAGCATGTTCCACGCAGCCGTCTTGCACTCGTAGACGCGCAAGTTGTAGTCGCTGTTCACCAACGAGCGCGTCAGGCCCGAGAAGAAGATGCCGATCTCGAAGTCGGGCATGTCGGGATGGCGCTTGATGATGCGATATTCGTTGCTGTCGCAGTCGAGGAAGAGCAGGCCGTCCTTGTTGCCCAGGGCGATGCATGCCTGGTCGAGCAGGCCGTTGTTCAGGCCGATGTATTCGCGCTCAGCCTCAGAGGCAATTTTCACCACTTCAAAGGGCTGCAGGGTGATGTCGTTGGCCTTAGCCAGAGCCATCACATAGGCCACGAGTACGGCGGCGCTGCTCGACAGGCCGCCAACGGGCAGCGAGCCCTGTATGACGCCCTCGATGCCGTGACGCAGTTCAAAGCGCTTGCGCAGGGCATACTTCGCACCGCGGGCATAGTCGCCCCAATGGTGTTCCCTCACTTGCGAGGGCTTGCTGACTTGGAATTCCACGTCGCCCTCGAAAGTCTTGGACGATAATTTCACTACGTCGTCTTCTCTGACGTTAAACCACAGGTCGACGCCCTTGTCGATGGCGAAGCCCGTCACCAGACCGTGCTGGTGGTCGACATGTGCACCCAACGGACACACGCGATAGGGAGAAAAAATGTGATATTGATAGTTCATGTGTGCAAAAGTAAGCATTTGCATCCGAATGAGCAAAAAAAGACGCAGAAAATATGGAGATTTCTTCGTTTAATCGTCGGGAAATGCTTACTTTTGCAGGAAAATAGCTAACATGAACAGAAAGATTGACTTTTTCCAACCGATGGAAAGCCAGCTCAGCAGCGCCACGCTGATGGACATCGCCGCGAAGGCAAAGACCGAGTTTATCGCCATTGTGACGAAACCTACTGAGCTGGACTTAGGAGAAGGAGCGCTGGAACGTCTGGCGCGTGTAGCCGCCGATAGCGGCGCAGCGATGGTCTATGCCGACCGCTATGAGAGGAAAGAGGAGAGTGGAAAGTGGAAGGTGGAGCGCCATCCCGCCATCGACTATCAGCTTGGCGCCATTCGCGACGACTTCGACTTCGGCCCGCTGCTGCTCGTCCGAACAGACCTGCTGAAGCAATGGGCACAAGAGAGCGCTACATTATTATATACGTATAGCGGCCTCTATGACCTGCGCCTGTGGCTGAGCCGTCATGGCGAGCTGCTGCACCTGAACGAATATTTGTACACGGAGGTGGAGCAGGACTTGCGCAAGTCGGGAGAGAAGCAGTTCGACTATGTCAACCCGGCCAACCGCCAGGTGCAGATAGAGCGCGAGCAGGTGGCCACGCAGCATCTGAAGGCTATCGGCGCCCTTGTCGATACAACAGCCTACGCCGACATAGATTTCGACGAGCAACCGTTCCCTGTGGAGGCTTCGGTCATCATCCCCGTCTTCAACCGCGTGCGCACCATCAAGGATGCTGTTGAGAGCGCCCTCTCGCAAAAGACCACCTTCCCCTTCAACGTCATCGTCGTTGACAACCACAGCACAGACGGCACCTCTGCCATCCTGTCCGGTATGTTGCCATTATATGGCAACCAACAAAACGCCCTCATCCACCTGCAGCCTTCGCGCACCGACCTCGGCATTGGCGGCTGCTGGAATATGGCCATCAATGACCCGTGCTGCGGTCGCTTCGCCGTACAGCTTGACAGCGACGACCTCTATTCCTCGGAACATACCCTGCAACGCATCGTCGATGCTTTCCGCGAGCAGAAGGCTGCAATGATAGTCGGTTCTTACCGTATCTGCAACTTCCAGCTGGAGACATTGCCGCCGGGTCTCATCGACCACCGTGAGTGGACGGATGAGAACGGGCCGAACAACGCCCTCCGCATCAATGGCTTGGGCGCTCCTCGTGCTTTCTTCACGCCGATTCTGCGCCAATTCCAGCTGCCTAACACCAGCTACGGCGAGGACTATGCGATGGGCTTAGCCTTTAGCCGCAGCTATCGCATCGGCCGCATCTACGATGAGCTGTACCTCTGCCGCCGTTGGGAAGGCAATAGCGATGCTGCCTTGAGCATCGAGCGCGTCAACGCGAACAACCTCTACAAAGACCGTCTGCGCACGATAGAAATCCTTGCCAGGATGGGAAAGAGGAGAGAGGAAAGAGGAGAATGGAAAGAGGAATGTTCTTCCTTAGAGCGCTTCTTCAACCTCCAGTTGAGCCAATGGCCTGAGGCTATGCAGCGCTATTGTGACCTGACCAACGTCCAGACAAAAGAGCTACACGTGGGACAGCTGACATTTGCTGCACAATACAATCCTGCACGTATTCGCTCTACTGGTGCCAGCATCACAAAGCAGGCGTTGGCAGAGCGTCCCTGTTTCCTGTGCAAGGAGAACAGACCGAAGGAACAAATTTGCCTCCCCTTCCAGGGGAGGTTGGAGGGGGCTTTGGTCAATCCCTTCCCCATCTTGCCTATGCATTTCACGCTGCCTACTGACGAACATCAGCCGCAGCGCATCAAGCCGCTCTTTGGGCAGATGATGGAATTCCTGAAAAAATTTCCTGAGCTGACCGTTTTCTACAACGGCCCTCGTTGTGGAGCGTCAGCGCCCGATCACGCCCATTTGCAGGCAGGCACCACGGGTGTTCTTCCCTTGCAGAAAGAATGGAATCGGCTTGAGAAGAGCCTGAAACCTATTGCACAGCCCAACGACGGTGCTTTGATGGCTCTTGTCGAGGACTATCCCTGCACCGCTGTCGTCATCCGCACGAAGGATACGAAGACCACCGAGCAGCTCTTTATGCAGCTCTACGACTCGTTGCCCATCATGGAGGGCGAGGAGGAACCGATGATGAATGTTATCAGTTGGCGCGAGGAGAATGACTTCCTTACCGTCGTCTTCCCTCGCAAGAAACATCGTCCTGACTGCTATTTCAAGGAAGGCGATGAACAGCTGCTTGTCAGTCCTGGAGCCATTGATATGGCCGGTTTGCTCATTACCCCACGCGAGGAGGACTTCCGTAAGCTGGATGCTGAGAAGGCTGTAGCTATTTTGCAAGAATGTAGCCTCGACATTTCACAACTGACTATTGGCCAATGAGAAAAGACAATGAACCATTGGTAACTGTAGGCATCGTCAGCGCACAGCGTATTGACTTCTGCCTCAATGGTGCCTTTCAGGCAAAAGGTGAGACAGTCAGCGGGCCGCAGACGGTAGAGCTGTTCGAAGGTGCCTTGCTTTGGCGCGGTCAGCAGTATCGTGAACTGTTGTTTAGTGTTGATGACGCTCAACAATCCTTTACCCTGAACGATGTTACCATCGGCAATGGCTTCCACTGGGAGCGCCAGCAGCAGCAAACCTTCCTCGGCTCCCTGTGCCTCATCATCGACGGCGACCAAATACAGGCCATTAACGAACTGTCTGTGGAGGATTACTTAGAGAGTGTTATCGCCAGCGAGATGAGTGCCACCTCGTCGCTGGAGTTCCTCAAGGCCCATGCTGTCATCAGCCGCTCGTGGTTGCTCTATCAGAAGAAGGAACGAGGAATGAAGAACGAGGACGGTGGAAAATGGAAAGGGAGTATAGAGAAGAACGAGGTGTTGAGATGGTATGACCGTGAAGACCATGCACTTTTCGATGTCTGCGCCGATGACCATTGTCAGCGTTATCAAGGCATTACCCATGCAGCGGCTTCTGTGGCTGCTGACGCTGTGCGACAGACTCGTGGTCAGGTGCTCATGTTCAACGATGAGCTGTGTGACACTCGTTTCTACAAATGTTGTGGAGGCCGCACCGAGGAGTTCCAGTATTGCTGGGAAGATACACCAAAACCTTATCTACAGAGCGTAGAGTGCCATTGGTGTAATACAAAGGACAAGGACATTCTGCGGCAGGTGCTGAACGACTACGACCAAGAGACCGTTGACTTCCACGACTGGACGGTGGAGTACACCGCTGAGGAGCTGACGGCGCTGGTCAATAGTAAGTTGAAGGCCGACCTGGGCGACATCACCGACCTTATTCCTTTGAGTCGTGGCAAGAGCGGTCGCATCTGGCGCCTCCAGATTGTGGGCACCAAGCGCTCTATCATCATCGGCAAGGAACTGGAAATCCGTCGTGCTCTCAGCCCCACACATCTCTACAGTTCGAACTTCGAGGTGGAGAGAAAAGAGGAGAGGGGAGAGAGGATAGAGGAGGGAAAAGAGAGAAAAGAGGAGGGAGAACACCTCCAATTCATCCTTCGTGGTCACGGTTGGGGACATGGTGTAGGCCTTTGTCAGATTGGTGCTGCCGTGATGGCCCACGAGGGTATGGGCTATCGCGACATCCTCCTACATTATTATAAAGGTGCAGAAATCAAACAAATCTATTGATGAAACAGAAAATGAGAAATCCGTGGGCTTGGATTCCCACATTGTATATTGCTGAGGGCCTCCCTAATGTTATCGTGACGTCGGTGGCCGTAGTGCTTTACATGCAGATGGGCCTGAGCGATGCGCAGATAGGTCTTTATACAGGTTGGCTGGGGCTGCCGTGGATCATCAAACCGCTGTGGAGCCCGTTTGTTGACCTGTATAAAACGAAGCGCTGGTGGGTGCTGTTGACGCAGGTGCTGTTGGGCTCGTCATTAGCGGGCATCGCCTTCACGTTGAACACCAGTTTCTGGTTGCAGGGCACATTGTTCTTTTTCTTCCTGATGGCGTTCAGCAGCGCTACCCACGACATTGCGGCTGACGGCTACTATATGCTGGAGTTGGACGAGCACAACCAGGCGTGGTTTGTGGGTATTCGCAATACCTTCTATCGTCTGGCCGTCATCTTCGGCAATGGTGCGCTGGTGCCTATTGCAGGTCTACTGCAAGATATGTATCCCGGGAGCGACGCCTTGGTATGGAGCCTGGTGTTCATGGGAACAGCGGCACTCTTTCTTGCCATTTGCCTATGGCATACCAATTTGATGCCAAAGGCCGATGCCGACGTAACACATCAGTCTACAGCCCGCGAGATTTGGGAGGGATTAAAAAAGATGCTGGTGACGTTCATTCACAAGATGCCTTGGAAACCGATGCTTGCAGCTATTCTCTTCATCCTTTTCTATCGTTTCCCCGAGGCCCTGCTCAACGCGATGAGCAAGACCTTCCTCACTCGTCCGCAGGAGGATGGCGGCCTGGGACTTACCCTTGTGCAATATGGCGTAAGCTATGGCACTGTGGGACTCATTGGATTGCTCCTCGGAGGAATCGTGGGCGGCTGGCTGGCTTCGCGCGACGGTTTGAAACGTTGGCTCTGGCCGATGGTATGTGCCATTACTTTGCCAGATATCGTCTACGTCTACATGAGCCTCGCCTTGCCCTCCAACATGCTGCTCGTCAGCACATGCATTTTCATTGAGCAGTTCGGCTACGGCATGGGCTTTACCGCCTTGACGCTCTATATGCTCTATTTCGCTATGGGCGAATTCAAAACATCGCACTACGCCATCTGTACAGGTATCAGCTACCTTGGCCTGCAGGTGCCGGGCATGTTCAGCGGCTTCCTCAAGGATGCAGTCGGCTACAGCACATTCTTTATTATTGTGATGGCGCTCTGCTCTGTCACCTTCCTCGTGGCGGCCTTTATTAAGGTTGATCCGCAGTTCGGAAGGAAAAATCCTACGAAGAATTAGGACTATTTCCTTTGTGGAAAGAAAATAATACATTACCTTTGCAAACGAAAAATATTAACACATAAAATCATAGAAAACCATGAAGAAGATTTTCTCAAGTATCATGATGCTGGCCACGATGATGGCAGCTATGACTACTCTCACAAGTTGTGAGGATGAAGATGACTACATCGCCCAGCAGCTGCGCAATGGTGACTGGCAGGGTTATATCGGCGCCTATTACAGCGATCGTTGGGGTATCAGCGGCAATACTTACGCTACGGTGATGCGCTTTGAGTCGAGGGGTGAATACTACACCAGTGGACGTGGCTATGAGCTGAACTACAACGTCAACTCGCCCCATTACGACTATGCCTGCAGCTCATTCAAGTGGTTTATCGTGGACGGCGAGATAACGCTTCTTTACGATGACGATGTATGGACGCCTATCTATATCATCGACTATTCGCTGGGCAACAGCTGGTTCCGTGGAAAAATCTACACGCCTACCAACCGTCGCATTCAGTTCGAATTCGAAAATATGGCCTATGATGACTGGGATTACTATCGTAACGGACATTATGGCAACTATGGTGATTTCGGCAGTCAGAATTATTACCATTCGCGCACCGATGTGGCTACTGACGAGGTTCCCTTCCTCGACCGCACGGAGATTGCCCGCGAGAAGAGTGGAGATCCTGAGGCCTTCAGCGTAGCCAGCGGCGAGTTTGCCAAGGCTATCCAGGAAAAGGCTGCAAAGTAGGTTTTTGCCGATTTCCCTACTAAGAATAGGTTTTCCCCTAACGCCATTTAGGGGAAAACCTTTTGTTTTACCCTTGTTTTTGTCTTATCTTTGCATCAACAAAACCATTAAACACTTACGATTATGAAAAAGATTTATACCTACATGACGATGGTGCTGATGCTCAGCATGGCAACCGTCACCTTTACAAGTTGTGAAATGGACGACCAGGACGAAGCAAGAATCCTCATTGCAGGTGACTGGCAGGGCACTCTCGGTGCTTACTACTACGATCGTTGGGGACTGAGTGGCAACACCTACGAGACCGTGATCCACTTCTGTGAAAACGGATATGGAGCCACCAGCGGTCGCGGCTATGAAGTTGACTACGACAACCGTTCGCCGTTCTATGACTATGCCTACTGTGAGTTCTCATGGTCTGTTGTCAATGGCGTTATCACTCTCATCTACGACGACAGCATGTGGACTCCGGTGTATATCAGCGACTACTCGCTGTCGAGCAGCTACTTCTCGGGCTACATGAACGATGGTACACGTCGCGACATCCGCTTCCGTCTTGAGAATGTGCGCTTCGGCTATTGGGACACCTACCGCGACGGCTACTACTACGATGACTATTACTACTCACGTGCTACACGCGCCGAGTCTGACAGTATCGAAGTGAGTACCGACAACATTCCGGTGGTCAACAACGGCAAGAGTATCGCCAGCGGAGCCTTTGCCAAGGCTATGCAGAAATAGTAAAAGCAACATAAACAACAAAGGGCAACTTCTTCACACAGAGGTTGCCCTTTATTGTTGGTCTTTTAAATCCCCAGCCCACCTTGGAAGGAAACGTCCACCGCCTTGCTCTGCAGAATGCGTGAATGAGGCGGTACATCATGTGTAAGCCAGATGTTGCCGCCGATGACCGAGTCGTGTCCGATGGTGATACGACCCAGGATTGAGGCGTTGGAATAAATCGTGACACGGTCTTCAATAATAGGATGGCGGGGTACGTTAAGCATGTTGCCATCGGCATCGTATTTGAAGCTCTTGGCGCCAAGTGTAACACCCTGATACAGCGTGACGTGATTGCCGATGATGGCCGTTTCGCCAATGACGACACCCGTGCCGTGATCGATGGCGAAATATTCGCCGATGGTAGCGCCTGGATGGATGTCGATACCGGTCTTCGAGTGGGCTTGCTCTGTGATAATCCTTGGGATGACGGGCACCTGCATCTTGTGCAGCACATGCGCCAGACGGTAGTGCGTCATCGTGTTCACGATGGGGTAGCAGTAGATCACCTCGCCGTAGTTGGGAGCGGCAGGGTCGTTTTGGAACATCGCCTCTACGTCGGTGTAGAGCAGACGTTTTACCTCAGGCAGCTCGTCGATGAAACGCAGCGCTATCTCCTCAGCCGTGGGCAGCACCTCTTCCTCAGCACAATCGTCGCAAAACTGAAGGCCGCGAGCTATCTGACGGCGCAGCAGGCCGTAGAGCTCTTCCATGCTCACGCCAATGAAGTGCTGGCGAATCTGCTCCTCGGGCTGGCGTTTATACAAGTAGTCAGAAAAGATGATGCTCTTCGACAGGCTGACGATACGGCGCACCTCCTCTACCGACGGTAGCTGTGCTGAGCCTTTCGGCATCATAGCCTCTTCCTTCGCGTCGAGTTTCGAGAGCTTCGCCACGTTGCGTAGCAGTACCTCGTTGATCTGTTTTTGATTCATACCTCAATTATTTTGGGTGCAAAGATATACATTTTTATTTTATTTGTGTAATTTTGCACCAAAATAATTCATTAACGTAAGAACATTCAGACTTCTATGAAGAAAACTACCTGCTTCCTTGCAGCCCTGCTGACGCTGCTGGTGTTGCCGCTAAAGGGACAAACCATTGTGCAAGGCAATGACACCATCGGTATGATGCTGATGGACAGCACTTTTGTCATGTCACCTTATTTGGATTTCGGACGTCCTGTCTACTCTATGCAGACCAGTCCTCAGCAGGATTACCTGCTCATGATGTTCCGCGATGTGTCGAAGGACGGAAAAAAGTGGAAGAAAAGCGGCGAGATCGGCCTGCTACGGCTGAGCGACCGTGAACTGATGTGGACGCACCCCTTTAACTACAACACCACCTCTTTCCTGCTCACACGGCGGGGTGTTGTCACCATCACCACCAGTGGAAAGGTGACCATGCTAAGCAAGGAAACGGGCAATACCGTATGGCAGCGCCAGTTCACGCCTGTGCAGGTTGATGACTCCACGGGTGTCATCGTGGGCTACGGCAGCGCGACAAGCAACCGTCTCTTTGCCTATAGTATTGACACGGGCGAGGAGCTGTGGTCGCAAAAGGTACCTCGTGAAAAGAACTGGGGCTGGGACAACGCGGTGCGCACCGACTCGCTGCATTGGATAGTGGCGTGTGACAATCTGAGCCGCTTGAACGTGGCCACGGGCGAGATGGAGGAATACAATACAAAGACGGGCGTTTTAGATGTGAAAGGTGTATTGCTGCAGGCGCTGGTTGCCTCCGTTGGTGCCTTTGCCGGAGCTGCCGTGGGTGGCGGCTATTACTACACTCCCGTCTACGGCAACAATATCATCAACGGACTACATTCGAACATCTGGCAGGTTGACAGCAGCTTCTTCTTTGCCGACCGTCAGAAGGTGGCACGCCTCGATAGTCTGCTTCGGCCACAATGGGAGACGGAACTGCCGCCGAAGACCGCTACACGCTCGCTACTTGTCAGCGATGACTCGCTGCTCTACATGTTCAGCTTCGGCATGGGCTACAGCGGACTCGCACCCAAGAAGATGGGCCGTCCCTTCATTGCCGCCTTCGACATTAAGACAGGCGAACAGAAGTTTATCAATATGCTCTCGATGAAGAAAGATATCGTGTATGACGCCCTCATCACTCCCAAGTGCACCTACATGATGTTTGACGACGGTTTGGCCTACAAGAGCGACTTGTGTGACTCTACGGTAACCATTGTTCCGTGGGACGAGGCGCAGTATGGCAAACTCAGAAGGATTACGCAGGATACCATCTACATTTACTATCCGCTGAGACAGAATTTCCAGCCTTATGCCTTTGACGGACAGAACTGCCCTGTGATGACCGACCGAGGCGACATCTATATCGTCAACGAGAAGCTCGACATCTGGCAGCGGTTTTCCAACGATCAGCTGTACTCCACGTTGCACAGCATGGGCGACCGACGCCTCATCTACCACCGCTATCCTATACCGAGGCTGGTGTTGATCCAAGAGCTGGGAATGCCTGAGGTGAGCTACTACGCAGAGTTCGATCACCTGAGCATCACAGACCGACAGCTTTATATGCTTGTGGGGCAACGCCTGTTCTTTATCGACCTGCCTGAGTCATAATGTTTGCGGGCGCACGACCGACACGCAGCTCGGCAGCCATGAACTCCATGTCGGCAGCCACATGGGCGAAGAACTGGCGATAGCCCTCGCAGAGATAGTTCAGGCCGGGCTCGCCGTAGCAGTCGTTGATGAAGCGGTTCTTGGGGCACTCGCCGTTGCAGGCGAAAAGGAACTCACACTCACGGCATTGGCGAGGCAGGGCGTCACGCTTCTGGCGTCCGAAATTCAGTTGACACTCACCATAAAGCATGGCGGTGAGCGTCTTTTTTTTGATGTTGCCTAAACGATATTCAGGAAAGACGAAATGGTCGCAGCTATAGACGCTGCCGTCGGCCTCCATCACGGCAGCATGACCGCATGTGGGCGCCATCGAACAGACACCCGGCGGTTCTCCTACCCAATTGGCCAAAGTGGCGTCGAAAAGCTGCACGAAAATCTTTCCCACATCGCGCTTCACCCACTCATCGTAGACGGCACAGAGGAAACGGCCCCATTGCTGGGGAGTGATGCACTCTTCTTTCCTCTCTCCTCTATCCTCTCTCCTCTTTCCTCTCTCCTCTATTCTCTCTCCCTTTTCCACCACCGGCGTAAACTGTAGGAACTGACAACCGATGTCGCGGAAGAAACGGTAGAACTCCACGGGATGGTCGGCGTTGGCGGCGTTGACTGTGGCCATCGCGTTCCATTGCACACCGTGCTTGTTCAGCAGGCCGATGCCGCCCATGATGTCATGAAAAGGGGTGTGAAGTGAGAGGTGTGAGGTGTGAGATGAAGGGGGAGAGGTGTGAGGTGAGAGGTGAGATGAGGCGTGATATGAGCGGAGGATGTTGAGATGCTCAGGCCCGTCGATGCTGATGCCCACGAGGAAATTGTTCTCACGCAAGAACTCGCACCACTCGTCGGTGAGCAGGGTGCCGTTGGTCTGTATGCAGTTGTCTATCTGCAAGCCCTGACCATAGCGACGCTGCAGCTCGAGGGCTTTCCTGTAGAACGAGAGGGGGCGCAGCAACGGCTCGCCTCCATGCCAGGTGAAGAGCACCTGCGGCATTGTCTGCGCCTCGAGATACTGTCGGGTGAACTCCTCCAGCAACTGCTCGCTGAGCAGCGCGTTACCCTTTTCCTGATAATAGCAGTATTGGCACGCCATGTTGCAACGCGAGCCAACAGGCTTCAGCATCACGTAGAGCGGCCGGGCGAAAGGGATAGCGGTAGCAAAATCTTCTTTACTCTTCACTTATCGGATAGTTGGGCGAAGGCGTGCGCAACTGGCGCATCATCTGCTCCATCTGCAGCAGCAGCTCGGGGTATTGGTCAGCGAGGTTGTGCTCCTCGTAGGGATCTTCCTTGATGCGGTAGAGCTCCAACGGAGCGCCTTTCTTCACGCTGACGGCCTTCCAGCCGTTCCAGCGCAAGGCACGCTGCTTGCCAGGAAACTCCCAATAGAGCGGTCGGCTGTCGGTGTCGATGTTTTGCCCGAAGAACAGTGGCGAGATGTCCACACCGTCGGTCTTCTGCGGCAGGCCCTGCTCGCTATCCGTCAGCGCAGCCAGCGTAGGCATGAAGTCGGCAAAATAGACGAGGTTGTCGATTTGTCGGGCAGGCACGCGGCCGGGCTGGTTGACGATGAGTGGCACGCGGATGCCGCCCTCGTAGAGCTGGCCCTTGCGTCCCTTCAATCCTGCGCCGCAGTTCAGTTCCTTCAGCGGTGCCATCACCGCAGCGCCATTGTCGCTGGCGAAGATGACAAGGGTGTTTTCACGCAGTCCAAGAGCGTCGAGGGTACCCAACAGACGGCCGATGTTATAGTCCATGTGGGTGACAAGGGCGGCATAGCGCTTGGTGTTGGCGCTCCAGTCGCCCTGCTCGTCATACCACGAGGTGTCGTCGATGTTGTAAGGCTCGTGAGGCGCGTCGTAGCCGAGGAAGAGGAAAAAGGCGTTGTCCTTGTTGCGATGGATGAACTGGATGGCATCGTCGGTAGAAATCTCCGTGTTATGGCGCACATGGGCATCGTGCTCGTTCTCGCTGATGGTGATGAGCGAGTCGCCGTGCAGGCGGTAGTAGGGATAGTAATAGGGCGCGTTGCTGTGGACGGTCGAGATGGTCCATCCGTAGAACTCGTGGAAGCCGCGATGATTGGGTGCCGCCTGCGGGTCGTAGCCGTCAAGGTGCCACTTGTTCACGAGGCAGGTGCGATAGCCTCCTGTAGAGATGACGGTAGCAATGGTGGTGTCCTGCGGCAGCAGGTTGGCGCGACGCACAATGGTGGTGTCGCCCTGCGGATTGATCTTCAGGCCCATCAGTCCTCCAGCATAGCATTGGTTGTCGCGAATGCGGGTATTGCCGCTGTTGCGACCTGTCATCAGCGAACAACGCGACGGCGAGCTGATGCCGCTGCCTGCGTAAGCCTGTGTAAAGCTCGTTCCCGTAGCAGCCAGACGGTCGATGTTGGGCGTCTGGATATAGCGGTTGCCGTAGCAGGCCAGGTCGCCATAGCCCATATCATCAGCCAGGATGAAGATGATGTTGGGCTTGTCGGGTGTCGCTTTCGGCAGCTGGTCTTCAGCAGAAGACTGGGCTAACGCCTCACCCCCAAAGGGGATGAGGGCGCCAACCGTCAATAGTATTTTATCTTTTTTCACTCTTCGCCGTTACTTCACAGGCACATCCTCGAGTGTCTTCTTCAGCAGCTGCCAGAAGGGCTCGACGGTGGCGATGAGGGCTCGCTCGGTGGTGGTGTGGGGCGACTTCATCGTGGGACCTAGGCTGACGACGTCGAGCCAGGGATACTTGCCCAGGATGACGGAGCACTCCAAACCGGCATGATCCACCTGGATGATGCCGTCCTCGCCAAACAGCTCCTTGTACTCCTTTAATAAGAGATGTAGAATCTCTGAGTCGGGGTTGGGATCCCAGCCGCCGTACGAGCCGGCTGTCTCCACCTTCATACCAGCCATCGAGAAGCAGCTCTCAAGCATCGTCACCACATAGTCCTTCATGTCCTCGCGGCTCGAACGTGCCAGTATTTTTATGCCGGCCTTGCCACCTTCGATGTCGATGATGGCCAGGTTGCTGGAGGTCTCCACCACAGCAGGATAGGCAGGAATGAAGCGGATGACGCCGTCGTGGCAGGCGTAGATAGCGTCGACAATGTTGTCCTGAATCTCCTCAGGCAGCTCCGTCTTCGGCGTCTCCACATCCTCTACGAGAATCTCAACACCCTGCGGCTCGATGAGCTTGAACTCGTCGTTGAACGTAGCCTTCCAGTCAGCCACCATCTCCTTGAGGGCAGCGATGTTCTCCTTCGGCAGGGTCAGCACGGCTTCAGCCTTGAAGGGGATGGCGTTACGCATGTTGCCGCCATGCCAGCTGGCCAGACGGGCCTCGTACTCGCCGATGGCCTCGCGCACCACCTGCACCAGCAGCTTGTTGGCGTTGGCGCGACCCTCGTTGATCTCCAGTCCGCTGTGGCCACCACGCAGGTTCTTCACCGTCACCTTCACGGCAGCATCGTCGGCGTCGGTATCCACCTCCTTGTATTCCAAGGTAGCGGTGACGTCGATGCCACCAGCTGAGCCGATGACGAACTTGCCCCAATGCTCCGAGTCGAGGTTGAGCAGGATATCGCCCTGCAGCTGGCCCTCGGGCAGCTCGTTGGCACCAAACATGCCCGTCTCCTCGTCGCGAGTGATGAGGGCGTCGATGGGACCGTGCTTCAGGGTCTTGTCCTCCATGATGGCCATGATCGAGGCCACGCCGAGACCATTATCAGCACCAAGCGTGGTGCCCTTTGCCTTCACCCATTCGCCGTCAATCCAAGGCTCGATGGGGTCGGTCTCGAAGTTGTGCTGCGACTCGGGTGTCTTCTGCGGCACCATGTCCATGTGGGCCTGCAGGATGATGCCCTTGCGGTCCTCCATTCCCGGCGTAGCGGGTTTGCGCATGTGGATGTTTCCGGCAGGATCTTTCACGGCATACACGCCGCATTCCTTGCCGAAGTCGAGCAGGAACTGCTGGATTTTCTCCAAATGTCCGCTAGGACGCGGCACCTGTGTCAGTTTGTAGAAGTTGCGCCAGATACATTCCGGCTGAAGGTTTTGAATTTCGTTCATGTTTCTTTTAGGTTTTAAGGTTTTATTGAGTTGATTATATCGCTTGAATGATTACTGCTCTATATTCTCTGCAGCCCTGCGCGAGACGAAACTCAGTCGCACCCAGGCATAGACACCCATCAGGACGACGAGGAGCGTCTGCACAGTATGGACAATGAGGACGAAGTAGAGGGCCTGCTCATCAGCAACGCCGTAGAGGATAAGCATCGTCTTCACAGCAAAATGCCAGGGACCGGCACCGTTGGGCGTGGGCACGATGACTGCGATGCTGCCTACGACGAAGGTGACAAGGGCACAGCCGAGACCAAGGTCTTTCGTGAAGTCGAAGCAGAAGAAGGTGAGATAGTAATGCAGGAAATAGCAGAGCCAGATGCCGATGGTCATCACGATGAAAAGCGGCACGCTGCGAACACTACGGAGCGAGGTGATGCCCTCCCAGATGCCACTCAGCGTGGTCTTCACCTTATTATATATAGAGAGGTGGCGCAGCAGCAACCACAACAAGATGCACACAGCCACGAGGCAGATGGCGGTGACGAGCCATCCTGCCCAGGTGAAGCCGCTGAGGATGCCCGTGAGGTTCGTTCCTGTCTGGCTGAAGAAGGTGCCGAAGGTGCTCATCTCCACCAATAGCGTCAGGCCGACGATGAGCAGCATGAGTAGCATGTCGACAATACGCTCGGTGACCACCGTGCCCAAGGCTTTTGTGAATGAGATGCCTTCCCAGCGCTTCAGCACGCCGCAACGTGTGAACTCACCAATACGTGGGACGACCAATGAGGCGGCATAACTAAGGAAGATGCTGTTGACGACGACGCTGTTACGTGGCTGCTGGCCCAACGGCTCCAAAGTCTGCCTCCAGCGCCATCCACGCAGCGCCATCGCCATGATGCCAAAGGGAAACGACAACAGCATCCACGTCCAGTCCATCTCGTAGAGCACCACCTGGCGCACCCGCTCGAAGTCGAAACCGCGATACATCCAGTAAAGGATGGCGCCACCCAACAACAGGGGCAGCACTATCTTCACCACGTTGCTCATCGTGCCTTTCTCGTTCATCACGCTTGCAAAGTTACGACTTTCGCTTGGGAAATCAAAGAAAAAACACATTTTTCTTTGGTTTTCCACTCACTTATTCGTACCTTTGTGCCCTATGAAGCAAGTAAGACCGAAGAAAAACCTGGGGCAGCACTTCCTCACCGACCTGTCGATAGCCAAGCGCATCGCCGACACCGTCGACGTCTGCCCCAATCTGCCTGTCCTTGAAGTGGGCCCTGGCATGGGCGTGCTGACACAGTTCTTAGCTGAGAAGCCGCGCCCCTTGCGTGTGGTGGAGATAGACAGCGAGAGTGTAGCATATCTGCGGGAGAAATACGGATGGGATGTTTCAAGCGATCTCTCACCTCTCCCTTCTCAGCTCTTACCACAAATCATTGATGGCGACTTCCTCCGCATGGACCTGCATAAGCTGTTCGGCGGCCAGCAGTTTGTGCTGACGGGCAACTATCCCTACGACATCTCCTCGCAGATTTTCTTCAAGATGCTCGACAACCGTGACCTCATTCCCTGTTGCACAGGCATGATACAGCATGAGGTGGCCCTGCGAATGGCTGCCCAGCCAGGCTCTAAGCAGTACGGCATCCTGTCGGTGCTCATCCAGGCGTGGTACGATGTGGAGTATCTCTTCACCGTTGAACCCTCGGTTTTCAATCCGCCGCCCAAGGTGCAGAGTGCCGTCATCCGCATGATGCGCAATCAAGTGACCAAGTTGGGCTGTGACGAGGATCTTTTTAAGCGCGTAGTGAAGACTACCTTCAATCAGCGCCGCAAGATGCTGCGTGTCAGCCTGCGCCAGCTGCTGCCTGCCGACGCTCCGTTCTTTGCGCTTCATGCCGATTTGCTCACTCGCCGACCAGAGCAACTCAGCATTCCAGAGTTCGTGCAACTCACCAACTACATCTCCGATGCCCTTTGATCTCTTAAAGAGGATTTTGAGGCTGTTTTCGTGCACAATTTTGTGTGTCCGCACACAAATCGCTTGATTTTCGTCAATAATCAGCACATTTTTCTTCAAAACTCGATGAAAAATATTGCGCGGTAGCAAATTTCGTCGTACCTTTGCATCGTCAAAAGGAAACAAACCCCTGACGACAAGAGATCTTCAATAGACAAACATACACAAGAATAGGTTTTTTAGATTCAATAGTTGTTAGTTATTAGGTAATTTAGATTGTTAGTTCATTAGGTTTTTAGTTTTTTGGTTAAAAAGATTTGTTGTAAGGTTAACATGTTTAGAGAAGGTTTTTAGTTATTAATATCGTTTAAATGCAGGCTTAGTTGTGAAACCAGGCCTGCAGTTTTTTTTATACAACTATTTATCCCACGCTATGATACACGTTATTCTTGCTTAAAAACCAACGGCTTTTGGAGTCCAGTTCTTGAAGAAACGCAGCACTTTCTCCTGATTGTAGCCTTGTCCCTCCTCGAGGAAACTCGAATCCTGGATATGGATAACCTTGCCGTCTGCATCCAATACCACGAACACGGGATATCCGAAACGTCCACAATTATCAAGCCGTTTCATCAAGGCGGCAGCCTGTTGTGCCTTTTCCTCTCCGCCTGACTTGCGGGGATTGTAGTTCACATGGATATACTCAAAATTCTCGTCGATGACCTTACTGATAGTCGTGTCATTGGTGATAAAGTCAGCAAAGCGTAAGCACCAGGGACACCAGTTTCCACCCACCTGACAGATGACGAACTTGCCTTCAGACTTGGCTTTGACGATGGCCTGGTCTATCTGCTCGATGGGGTTGATGTCCTCGTTATACACCTTCTTTAGGCCATTCTGAGCGTTTGCCGTCAAACTGAGGAGAACGGCAAACAATGTAAAGATGATTTTTCTCATATCGCTGCAACTATTTAAATGACCATATCCAGATTCGTAAACAATCCGAATAATCGATGCAAAATTACGAAAAATCGAGAGCAAAAACAAAACAAATTCATTTGTTTTTTTGCCGAGACGGAGTAATTTCGCGCTCGTATGAGCGCAAAATTACGAAAAATCGAATAAAAACAAATACCCAGGACATCTTGCAATGAGGGCGATTAACAACATTTAACCGCCATTCTCATTTTTCTTGACACAATAATTGTTAATTTTGCACCCAATGAAGAGAGCTATCGTCATTGGAGCCTCGTCGGGCATAGGCCGCGAGGTGGCGCTGCTGCTGAAGGAGCAGGGCTGGACGGTGGGCGTAGCAGCACGCCGACTGGAGCGCCTTGCCGACTTTGAGACGGCGATGCAGATAGACGTCACTAGCCAGGATGCCAGTGAGAAACTTCTCGAGCTGGTCGAAAGGGTAGGCGGCATGGACCTTTATTTCCACGCCTCGGGCATAGGCAAGCAGAACCGCGAGCTGCACGAGGACATCGAGCTGCAAACCGTCAGGACCAACGGGCTGGGCTTCACCCGATTGATAGGCACAGCGTTCCGCTATATGGCCGAACACGGCGGCGGACACATCGCCGTCATCAGCAGCATCGCAGGCACAAAAGGCCTCGGGCCAGCTCCCTCCTATTCAGCCACGAAGGCCATGCAGAACACCTATATCGAGGCGCTGGAGCAGCTTAGCAATGCTCGCCGGCTGAACATCCGTTTCACCGACATCCGGCCAGGTTTCGTCGATACCGACCTGCTGAACGACGGCAACCGCTATCCACTATTATTAAGTAAGGAGAAGGTGGCTCGCGACATTGTGCGCTCCATCGAGAAACGTCGCCACGTCCGAGTCATCGACTGGCGCTGGCGCTGCATCACGTGGTTCTGGCGACGCATCCCTCGCTGCCTCTGGCGACGGCTGAAGCTATGACTTTTTTCCAACATTATTTATAACCTTACAAAAAAACAATTATGAAGAGAAAGCTTTTTATGGTGGCTATTGCAGCCGTTTCAATGTGTGTGATGGTATCGTGTGGCAAGAAGGACAACAAGGCCAACAAAGAAAAAGACGATACCGAGCAGGTAGCAGAAAATGACGAAGAAGAGGACGATGCGGACGATACCGTCGAAGCCTCTGTCACCAAACTGCTGGACAGCGCTTACGAAGACCTCAGCGTCATCTACGGTCCCCGCGACGAGGACGACTGCGAGCCCAACCTCGACATGTTCGGCATGTACTGCACGGAGGGCTTCAACCAGCTCATCACCGACATTCGCAAAGTCGATTACAATCAAGAGCTCGAAGAAGACCGCTTCTTCCAGGGCAGCGAGCTCGCCATGTGGAGTCCATGGGAGGAGGCTCCGCTTTCCGTTGATGACGTCAAGGTTGAACTGAACGGTGAAGACATGGCCTATGCCACCTACATCCTACATCACGGCGACGAGTGGATCATGATGGGCATAGAACTCGAACTTGAGAATGGCGAGTGGCGCATCAAGGACTTTACTAAGACCGGCGATGTGGATGCCAGCATGGAAGCCCTGATGATTTCCTATCTCCGTGCCAACGAGAGATAAATCGGCTCCCTTTCGTGTGAAGCCTCGAGGCAAAATTTTAGAGGCTCGAAAAATTATTTTGGAGGCTCCGGAGAAAATTCTGGAGCCTTTTTTGTTTCTTCACTTGTGGTTTCTTCACATAAGCTTCTTTGCCTCGTCGGTGAGCAGGTCCTGCACCTTGTCCCAGGTAAGGATGCCCTCAATGTTCTGGGGGTATAGCAGGCCCCTCCTGAAGAAGTAGGCCAGGCCCTCGGAAGTCACATAGAAAGTCTGATCATTCATCACGCTTTCCACGTCCTCCAAGTCAGGATCTTCCCATGCCCCTCCGTTGATGCTGACCATGTCGTCTCTGAGCACCTTGGCCAGCTCCGTCGACGTTGGGTCCTTGAACAGGAAGTCGTTGGTGATACGGCTGCAGTCGCTCATGAGGATAGAGACACCGTTCTTTTCCCAGAAGCCGTCGGCCATATTGAAGTATTCGGTCTCGTAGAGGCAGGTCACATATTTTTCGTTGCACTCGATGATACTGAACGTGGCGGAACTCGAGAATGTGGCATCATCGTCGGTGTCCTCAGCGTAGTAGTTCCATTGCTCCTGCAGGTCGTCGCTCATCCATCTGCCGAACAATTCGACGAGCTCCTGGCCGTCGTTGCGGTATTCGTCGAGGTCGTCTGAGCAGTCATGGTCGTTCGTCAGGAACTCCGTGATCACATCGTAGATGCTGTTGCCCAGCAGCTCGTCGCCGCCCACGGGCATCTCGATGCTGAGTTTCACCTGTGCGTGCTCGTCATCGTTCTCATAGGTGAAGACCTGAGTCGACAGTTTACGGTCCACCTTCTGCTCTTCGCCATTCGACGACGTCGATGAAGACTTCGTGTTGCAGCTCAGCACCATCAGTGCCGATGCGGCCATTAAGAATAGTTTTTTCATTTGCTGATATGGTTTAAAGGGTTTTGTTCGCTGCCCCGATACTGCCTGCAAAAATACAAAGTTTTTCTGATAGCGCAAAGAAATCAATGGAAAATGTTAAAATTCAGCTCATTTGAGACCTTAACGTCACCACGTCACCGTCACCAACGTCACCAACGCCTGTTGGCTACTGTATTTCCCTGATTTGCGTCAGCTGAAATTTCAGCCCACGTTCGCTTTCCCTGAGTCTCAGGAGCCTCCAAAATATGCTGCGGAGCCTCCAAAATTTTCTGTGGAGCCTCTTTATTTTGCTGCGGAGCCTCCTTATTTTCCTGAAGAGCCTGTTTATCCTCAAATTCTCTCGAGAATTCGTCTCCTAATCTGCGTCAGCGCAAAATTTCCCTCTCGTTCGCATTTTTTTCTATTTCGTTCATTATTAGACAATTAGTGAATTTCTTTGGTGGCATGGTGACGTTGGTGACGGTGACGCGAGTGACGTTAAGGCCTCAAATTTGCAGTAAAAAGTGGTGGCAAGGAATTGAAGATGACGTAAGTGGTATGGTGACGTTAAGGCATGATTTAACTTAAGTAAAATTCAAAAATAATATATTATAAATAATATATTTATTTTTGCGGTTTTTTTTGACCTTAACGTCACTCGCGTCACCGTCACCAACGTCACCATTCAAAGGTGTTGTCTGACCTGAGTCGGCGATTTGCCGGGTCAGCGTGACCGGTTCAGGTATCAGGGCTGGATTACAAATCCAGCCGAACAGCTAGCTGGGAGAACGTTTCGTTCGGTCAGGTACCGGTGTCCCATTTTGGGACGGTGGTTTAGAACAGATTGATGAGAATGACGTAACGAAACGTTACCCCATCGGCAGGATGGAGTCGCGAATCGCGACACCATAGAAAAAGGATGAGTCCGCAAAACGCGGACTCATAAATCAAGTGGTGTCAGAAGAGGTCTTTTGCCTCGTCGGTGAGCAGTCGCTCGACCTTGTCCCAGGGGATGACGCCCTCGAGTGCTGACCAATGCACTTCGTACATGTGATAGTAGAAGGCCAGGCCGTCTTTGGTGATGTAGAAGGATGCCTGCGGCAGCTCTTCGATGCCGTCGAGCTCTTCCTCGCCCAGGAAGGCATATTCGCCCTCGCAATACTTCTTTTTCAGCTCGTTGACGACGAGCGTCAGCAGCTTCTCGGACGAGGGATCCTTGAAGAGGAAGTCGTTGGTGACGCGGCTGCAGTCGTCCTTGAGGAAGGTGGCGCCCACGCGGTTCATATAGCCGTCGCCGCCGTAGTAGTTGTCGTACTCGTAGAGGTAGGTGACGTACTTGTCGTTGTTGTCGACGATGCTGTACTTGACGTTCTCATAGAGCACGTCTTCTATCGACTCGTCGCCCTGGGTGTAGTTCTCCCAGCCTTCCTCCAGGTCGGAGGATATCTTCTTGCCGAAGAGGTCGACGAAGCCCTGACCGTCGTTGCGGTAGTCGTCGAGGTCGTCTTCGAATGCCTGTTGCTCAACCATCGTCTCGACGATGAACTGGTAGATGCTGTCGCCCAGCTCCTCATCGCCTCCCACGGGGAACTCGATGTTGACAGAAGCCTCGCCGTGTGAAGTGTTCTTCTCATACTTGAAGACCTTGGTCTTCAGCTCTCTCGTCTCCTCCTCATCATCACTCTTCGATGACGAGGACTTCGTGTCGCAGCCCAGCACCACCAGTGCCGACATGCATATCCAAAGCAGATTCTTCCTCATGACGGTTGAATAACGGTTATTGGTTATTGTTTAACGGGGTTATTGGCAGCAAAGATGGCCATTCGCTCATCGAGCTGTGCATACTGATGATCCTCGATGAAGGAGGTGCACACACGCAGGCCCTCCTGGTGCGAGCCGGTGGTGATGAGGCAGATGGCCGACACACCGTAGTACATCAGCTCGCGGGCCAGCTGGCCGCTGGTCATGCCGGGATAGCCGATGGTGAAGTAGAAACCGTCGGCCACGGGCTGGTCGAGGTCTTTGTCGTAGACAATATAGAAACCGTGACGGCAGAAAATTTCCTTCAGCTTGTGGGCGCGGTCGCCGTAGACCTTCACCTCCGAGCGGAAATCATACTCGCCATCGCAGGCGGCACGTAGCATAGCGGCCATCGCATACTGTGCTGAGTGGCTGGTGCCCGACGAGAGGGCATAGAGCATGCGCGTGGAGAAAACGAGGCCGAAGGGCAGGCCTTCGTAGCGTGCGGCCAGATCGGGGAAGTGACGATGGAAGAGCTTGTCGCTGATGCAGGTGACGCCGATGCGCTCGCCGGCATAGCTGAAAGCCTTCGAGCCCGAGATGAGCAGCATGTAGTTGTCGGTGTAGCGGGCTACGGTGGGCTGATAGGGCGGCTGGAAGGGCACGCTGAGATCCTGCCGGAAGTCCATAGCGAAGTAGGCAAGGTCTTCCATCACGATGGCGTCGTACTTGGTGGCCAGCTCGCCTATCTGCTGCAGTTCTTGCTCGGTGAGGCACACCCACGAGGGGTTGTTGGGATTGCTATAGACGATGGCGCAGATGTTCCTGCCCTTTAGGTAGGACTCAATCTTCGGGCCGAGCTTTTCGCCGCGATAGTCGTAGACGTCGAAGGTCTCGTATTTCACGCCCTGCACCTGCAACTGCATCTTCTGCACGGGGAAGCCCGGGTCGATGAAGAGCACGGTGTCCTTACCCTTCGTGGCCTGCGAACAGGTGAGGAACGAGGCGAAGGTGCCCTGCATGGAGCCGCAGACAGGCACGCAGCCTTCAGGGGCGATGTCAACGCCGATGAAGGCCTTGACGAAGCGTGAAGCCTGTTTCTTCAGCTCGGGATAGCCCTGAATGTCGGGGTAGGAGTGGGCGATGCCGTCCTGCAGGGCCTTGACCTGTGCATCGACGCCCACCTGAGCGGCAGGCAGGCCGGGGATGCCCATCTCCATCTTGATATACTCTACGCCGCTCTCCTTTTCGGCCATAGCGGCCACTTGCTTCACCTCGCGGATGGTGGCTTTTGCGAAGTCCTGTATGCCTAAGCCGGCAATCAGGCCGTCGACAATCTCTTTATTGATAGGGGTAGACCCACCCCCTTGCCCCTCCCTTGTAGGGAGGGGAGAGGTTACTCTGCTTTCTGATTGTATGTTTTCTGTTTCCATGTTTTATTTGTCATTTGGTTCATTTTTACTGTGTAATTCCTCCCCTCCCTGAAGGGAGGGGCTGGGGGTGGGTCTTCTTAATTCTCATAATCAATTTCGTGGTCGAGCTTCTCGAGGAAGTCGTCATATACCTCTTGATCCACGTCGCCCATCTGGAACTCCTTCTCGGCGTCCTTGCGAATCTCGGCAATCCAGGCACGGCGGGCACGCACATAGTCCTCGCGGATACGCTCGCAGGCCTTTTCGTCAAGCTCGGTCAGGTGATAATAGTCGAGGATGAGCTGGTAGGACCATGCCCAGCGGTAGTCGCTGTAGTGGTTGTTGACGTTCTCAAAGCGCTCCAGCACCTGCTGGATGTTCTCTACGCTGCCGTTCTTGATGTCGTCGACAAGGCGCTGCTCTTCGCTCTCAGGAATCAGCAGACCGCTGAGATCGGCCCAAGGACCCTTGCCAACCTCGGACTTCGGCATACCGAAGAATCCCTCCTTCTGGGCTCTCTTCAGTACGGCACCCATGTAGATGCGCAGGGCGATGTCGTAGTATTTCAGGCCCTTGCGAAGGCTGGAGGCATTGATGACATATTCGTGGAAGTTGTAGGTGGTGACGTTGTCGCCCGAGGCTGAGCGCAGAGCCTCCAGTATCTTGATGCCCTGCATGATCTCGCCTACGGTGAAGGGCGAGAGCCAGTCGAAGTTGATGATGGACTTCTTCGACTGCTTCGAGCGTTTGTCACGCTTCGGCCATTTCTTGATGTCGCGGTAGAGGCCTACGGTGGTGATGTTGCGGCCTGGCGACAGGTACATCGTCTCGCCATAGGCGATGAGATACGAGAACGGCAGGCAGCGTGTGTCAGGATGGTGCATCAGCTTGCCGAAGCAAACGCTGAAGGCACCGATGGTGGCAGGCATCAGCACGTAGGAGCCGGAGGCCGTCTTCGTGCCGCGCTCCAGGGTGCCATAGTGCAAGGGTCCCATCTTGTAGGCGTGGTTTGAGAAGTTGGTGTTCGAGCCGGCGTTGTAGAACGAGAACTGTCCGCCAATCAAGAGGCTCGACTTGTGGTGAGAGGCTGAGAACGGTCCGCAGAAGGCGGCGCAGGCCTCGCCGTTGGCCATATACGAGTTGGCGAAGAAAAGGCTGGCCTCGGCCGTGAAGCCGTTGGTAATCTGACAGGCCTCGCCCACGAAGCAGTCCTGCATCTTCACCGAGTTGTTGATTGAGCATCCATCGCAGATAATCGAGTTCTCGCAGATGACGCCCGTGCCGATGAACACGCTGGCGTCCTCAGAGCTGAGGATGGTGCACTCGTTCAGGCGAGCACAGCCGCTGATTTCGCAGTCGCCCTTGATGACGGTATTGGTGATGTCCTTCGTGTTGATGATTTTCACACGGTTGCCGATGATGCCGCGCTCAGGCGTCGACAGGCGCACCTCGTCGTCGATGAGCTGCTTCAGCTGGTTCATCAGGGCCTTGTCGTTATAGTGCTTCACCATAAAGGCAGCCAGCTGTGAGTTCAGCTCGCGGAAGAGCGTCACATTTCCGTCGCCCATCTCGTTGAGCACGCTGATGGTCGAGCCGGCACCGTAGCTAGCTCCCTCAAGCGTTTCCAAGGTGGAGATGTTCGAAATGTAGCAGTCGTCGCCGATGGTGTAGTTGTTGATGAAGTTGCCCACCTTCTCAATGAGGCAGTCGTTGCCCACGGTGACGTTGCGCAGCGTGGCATCGTTGATGCCTGAGTGCTTGAAGAAGCCTTTGGCCACTTCTATTTTCTTCTCAAATCGTCCTAAACGGATGTCGCCGTAGAACATCACGCGGTGGAAGTTGTAGGGACGGAATTCAGGGTGTACCATCACCTTCGTCCAGTCTTCTGCCCAGCATACATTCTGCTCCAGCACCTGGATCTCTTCTTGTGTCAGTTGTCTGTAATCTCTCATAAGTGTATGTGTTTGGTTCAATTCTCAATTGTTACTCTTCGATTTGATAGAGGAAGTCGTTGTACGGATATTTCTGCACATGCAGCTCGCGTACCTTATTATAAAGTAACGTGCGGAGCTCGTCGATATTGTTTTTCTCGCGGGCTGAAATGAAGATGCAGTCGCTGGCCGACTTGAAGTCGGGCGACTGAATGCGGGCCATCCAGGTGCGCTTCAATTCTTCGAGGGAAATATTCTCCTTCGTGGGCTCCGTCAGGTCGTCCTCGTCCTGCGGTGTCCAGCGGTAGGCGTCAATCTTGTTGAAGACAATCATCGAGGGCGTTTCGGCGCAGCCTAGGTCGGCCAGCGTCTTCTCCACAACCTTGATCTGCTCCTCGAAGTCAGGATGCGAGATGTCTACGACATGCACCAGCAGATCGGCCTCACGCACCTCGTCGAGGGTGCTCTTAAATGATTCTACGAGGTCTGAAGGCAGCTTGCGGATGAAGCCTACGGTATCGGCCAGCAGGAACGGCAGGTTCTCGATGGTCACCTTGCGCACGGTTGTGTCGAGGGTGGCGAAGAGCTTGTTCTCGGCAAAGACGTCGCTCTTCGAGAGAAGGTTCATCAGCGTCGACTTGCCCACGTTGGTATAGCCTACGAGTGCCACACGAATGAGGCGCCCGCGATTTTTCCTTTGCGTCGTCTTCTGTTGGTCAATCTCAGCTAAGCGCTGTTTCAGCAGGGTGATGCGATGCAGGATGATACGGCGGTCCATCTCCAACTGCGTCTCACCAGGGCCGCGAAGTCCTACGGTGCCTTTACCGCCACCAGCGCCACCGCCACCTCCCTGACGTTCCAAGTGAGTCCACAGGCGTTGCAGGCGCGGCAGCATGTAGCGATGCTGCGCCAATTCCACCTGGGCCTTTGCCTCGGCCGTCTGGGCACGCATGGCGAAGATGTCGAGGATGAGGCTAGTACGGTCGAGAATCTTCACACCCAGCTCCTTCTCGATGTTGCGCATCTGCTTGGCGCTCAGCTCATCATCGAAGATGACCATGCCTACCTGTAGGGGTTCTTCGCCTTCACCATCCCAATGGTCGTGTCGGTCTTCGCACTCCTTAATGTATGCTCTGATTTCCTGTAGCTTGCCGCTGCCCACATAGGTTACCTGACTGGGACCGTTGGCACGCTGGGTAAAGCGACGCACGGTGCGGGCGCCGGCTGTCTCGGCCAGAAACTCCAGCTCGTCCAGATATTCCTTCGTCTTCGCCTCGTCCTGTTGTGGCGTAATGAGTGCCACAAGCACGGCAGTCTCTGTTTTTGCTTCTGAGATGACAAATTCTTTCATATTCGCCTGCAAAGGTACGAAGATGCGGCGAAAATGCAAAAGAAAAGTGCGTTTTATTTTCTTTAACAAAAAAATAATGAGTACCTTTGCACCCAAATTAAGAATGAACATTATGGAAAAGATTGAACTGAACAAAAAGACCATCCTGGTAACGGGTGCTGCCGGATTCATTGGCAGCAACTTGGTGAAACGCCTGTTTAAGGATTTGAAGGGTGCCACCATCGTCGGTATCGACAATATGAATGACTATTATGATGTGTCCCTGAAGGAATACCGCCTCAAGGAACTCGAAAAGCTGAATCAGGCGAATCCCGACAACAGGTGGGCGTTTGTAAAAGGCGATATTGCCGACAAGGCCGCCATTGATGGCTTGTTTGGGAAATATCACTTTGATGTGGTCGTGAACCTTGCTGCACAGGCAGGTGTGCGCTACAGCATCGAGAATCCTGATGCATATATCCAGAGCAACCTCATCGGTTTCTACAATATCCTGGAAGCCTGTCGCCACAATCCTGTCCAGCATCTGGTCTATGCCAGCAGTAGCTCAGTATATGGCGGTAATAAGAAGGTACCTTTCAGCACCGATGACCGTGTTGACAATCCCGTTTCCCTCTACGCAGCTACCAAGAAGAGCAATGAGCTGATGGCTCATTGCTATAGCAAACTCTACAACATTCCCAGCACGGGCCTGCGTTTCTTCACCGTCTATGGTCCTGCCGGTCGTCCTGATATGGCCTATTTCGGCTTTACTAATAAACTATTGAAAGGTCAGACCATCCAGATTTACAATTTCGGCAACTGCCGTCGCGACTTCACCTATGTGGATGACATCGTTGAGGGTATTGTGCGTGTGATGGCTGGAGCACCTGAGCGTCGTACCGGCGAGGATGGGCTGCCCATTCCACCTTATGCCGTCTATAATATCGGCGGCGGCCAGCCCGAGAACCTGCTTGACTTTGTAAATATCCTCCAGGAGGAACTCCTTCGTGCCGGTGTCCTGCCTCAGGACTACGACTTCGAGGCACACAAGCAGCTTGTGCCTATGCAGCCGGGCGATGTACCCACCACTTATGCCGATGCTACGGCATTGGAGCGTGACTTCGGCTTTACTCCGAAGATTACCCTTCGCGAAGGTCTTCGTCACTTCGCCGAATGGTACAAGGAATACTACGGCTGATTCTGCCGAATGGTATAAGGAATATTACGGCTGATTTCTTAGCAGAACTGACTGCGCAACACTTCCATATAGGGAGTGAGCACTTTCGCGTGCCAAGCTCCCCAACGGCTGATGGCGTTGTGGCAGTAGGTGACGATGAGGCGGCGACGGGCTCTTGAAAGGGCAACGTAGAATTTGCGGGCCTCCTCGCCCTGAATGGCATCCTGACTGGCGAAGACGCTGGGGTACTTGCCGTCGACGGCATCGTAGACGATGACGCTGTCGAATTCCAATCCTTTTGCTTTGTGGACTGTGGAGACAAAGATGCGCTCCTTCATGCTGCGTGAGCCGCAGAGGTCGGCCTCCTTCAGCGTGCACAGCTCGGCATAGTGGCGCTGTAGCAGTAGGGCGAGCGGGGCTGTGGCATCTACCATTTCAGTCTCAACGTAATTGACGGCGTAGTCGAGTTTGGGCAACGGGGGAATTACATTCAGCTGAAGCATATAATGGTAGGCGTATAGCAGCTCGTTGCTGAGGGCGCTGCGCTTCTCATCAGCGGCATCACCGCTGGGAATACTGTAGAGCCGCTGGCGGGCTTCTTCATAGAGAGGTCCGTAGAGCAGGCGCAGACGCTGGATTTTTTCGCGATAACGGCTGAGAAATTCCATCTGCCTGCCCATGATGCTGCGGCTTCGCTCGTAACACTCTATGGCGAGGCTCAGGGTAGCCATGATGTCGTCGTCGGCTAAGTGTGAATTCTGACCTTCCAGATGAAGCTGTGCCAGCAGGTCGCGCAGCTTATAGCTTGGTTGGCGTGGATGCAGCAGATGCGCCAGTTTCAGTGTGTCAAGATAGGCAGGCCAGTTGGCTGACATCGACAGCTGGGGTGCATAGCGCCGCATATTGTGCTCCATGATCTGGTAGTCGTAGGTGGCGTTGTGGCCTAGGATGGCGGCATCTTCTGCGAAGTTGCAGAAACGTTGCAAGGCCTCGCCAGGCGACAAGTGCGGGTGGCGTCCATATTCTTCTACGAGTGGATTGATCACATCGCCCAGCATCGGTGGGATGGGTTTCTTCGTCTCGATGAAAAGGTTGAGTGAATCCACTACTTTTCCCTGCCTGATGCGGATGGCGGCTATCTGCACCACATCGTCGTTGAACACGTCAAGGCCAGTTGTCTCTGTGTCGAAGATGACAATGTCCTGTTGCTCGTAGGTCCTGACATATTCTGCTACATAGGTTGTTCTGTCATACTGCAACAGGTCGGCAGGTGTGATGGCCTGTTGCATCATTTTACGAACGGCCTGACGGGCGGCACTACACGAAGCGTAGACCTGCAATCCATAGAGTAGATGCGACCATGCGATGAAGTCGTGCTCCATGTGGATGACACCTAAGTGAGCCATCAGCAGGCGCATGGGTAGTGTGGAGAAGAAGTCGGTACCCGAGATTTTGAAGTGGGGCAGCTTTCCAAGTGCGCTACTCACCTCGTCGGCATCGCTGTTGAAGGCTACTACCACAGCAACGGTCTGCTCGGGATTATCGTCGTAGAGCTTCTTCACCAGACGTGCCACCATGTTGGCCTCATCCACGTTGGTGGGTGCTTCCATCAGCATGACGTCGCCGTTTTGTCGTGGCGATTCGTTAGTAGTGGTGGGTAGCAGCGACGGGTCGATACCAAGTTGGCGTTGGGCGTAGCGGTTGAAGATGTTGAGGAGATATTGCGGTGAGCGGTAGTTTTGGTAGAAGTTGTAGAAATGATTGTCGCCACATCGCTGCCGCAACATGGTCAGCGTGTCGGTCTTCGCCCCCATAAATGAGAAGATAGCCTGTTGGGCGTCGCCCAGATAGACAACGGTAGCATCGGGTGTGGTGAAACTGTCGACAAGTGCCATCTGCAAGGGGTTGAGATCCTGTACCTCGTCAATCTGTAGCCAGCTGAAGCGGCGTTCAGTTTGATGCTTTGCCAACGCATCATAAGTGACGAGTAGCAGGTCTTCGAAATCCAGCAGGTCATTTTGTTTCTTGTACAGCTCATATTGGCGGGCTGCGTAGAGCATCTCCATAAGCTGACAAGCATCGCGGCTCAGGCCTGTTGCCTCGTCACGATAGTCGTCGGACTGCATATAGAGCTGGATGGTGGCCGCCTGTGTGTAGGGTAGGGCGAAATGGGCACAGAGCTCCTTCAGCAGCACGGGCTTCAGGGCATCGCGATGCACCATTAGCTGGCTGGGGTATTCGTGGCAGCACTGGTACATAAGGTGCTGCAGGTTGATGATCTGGGAATAGCGCTGGCGGCTGCGGTTGTCGTCGAGCACCTGCAACTCGTCCTCACCCATATAGTCGCTGATGATGCTGATGCTGGTATCGGTGTCAACAACAGCGGTATGCTCCGCTACAATCTTATTGTCGAAAAGGAAATGCAGGCAGAAACGATGCACGTTGCCCACGAAGAGCCCATTGTCGATGGAGGCCTCGGGCAGTCGTTGCTCAATACGCTCCTTCATGCTGCGTGCAGCGCGGTTGGTGAAGGTGAGGCAAGCCATTTCACTAAAGGGCACACCATGCTGATATGCCCATACGATACGCTCAGCCAGCACAGCAGTCTTGCCACAGCCCGGCGGCGCCAACACAAGGTGATGCCCGCCTGTAGCCTCGATGACGCGCTGCTGCTCGGCGTTGAATTGCATAGAGATGCGTTGTTATTTGATTTGTTTCAGAGCTAGTTTCACCACTTGTTCCACGGGTAGGGTGGGCTGTTCCTGCAGGATGGTGACAACCACCTTCTGCGTGGGAGCCGGCGAGAAACCAAGCATAGTGAGTGCGGCAACGGCCTCGTCGCGCACAGCGTTGTTCACAGGCGCAGTGATTGTGCCGCCAGCAGGAATCTCATCGGTAAGACCCAGCGCCACAATCTTGTCGCGCAGGTCGACGATAATACGCTGTGCAGACATTTTGCCGATGCCCTTGATGCTTTGGATAAGGCGGGCGTTGCCTGTGCTGATGGCGTTGCACAGCTCAGGAACACTCATTGACGACAGCATCATGCGGGCTGTGTTTGTTCCAACGCCAGAAACGGTAATAAGGAGCTCGAACATCTCGCGCTCGCGTTTTGATGCAAAGCCGTAAAGCACATAGGCATCCTCGCGGATGGCCTCGTAGACATACAGTTTGCACTCTTTTTTTCCCTGTATGGAGGTGTAGGTGTTCAGCGAAATGTTCAGCCCATAGCCCACACCAGCTGCCTCGATGGTGGCTAAGGCTGGTGTGAGGTCGGTAAGCTCGCCGCGAATATACTCAATCAAGGCTAGAGGTTAATGGTTAAAGGTGGAGGGGTAAAGAATGAAAGGATTATTTTCCGAAGAGTTCGTCAAGGAACTCATAGAATGCGGGATCTTCGCCAATAATAGTCTTGACAATATTGCCATCAGGGCCTACGACGATTTTTGTGGGGAAACCCTCAATGGCGTAGTCTATAAGCACATTGGACTCGCGTGTGCAATACACATGCAGCCAAGGCAGCTCGTATTTCTTCACGGCAGCCTTCCACTTCTCTTGCGTTTCATTGCAATCGATGCCCAGAATTTCGAACTTACCGGCATACTTGGCATAGTATTCTTTCATCGAAGGGATGCCTCTGATGCACCATCCGCACCATGAGCCCCAGAAGTCGAGGATCACATATTTGCCCTTAAGCGACGAGAGGCTGAGGGCATTGCCGTTGATATCTTCCAGCGTGAAGTCGGGAGCCTGACCTGTCAGACCCTCTGCATTGTCTTCCTCTTCCTTTACCTGTACCTGCGTGGCCTCTGTGGTGCCATCGTTTTTCTCTACTTTTTTCTCTTTGTTGCCGCAAGCTGAATATCCGCACACGGCGACGATAGCGAGCGTAAAGCTCAAAATGGTTCTCTTCATCATTTTTGTGAAGGGTTAATTATCAATTATCAATTTTCAACGTTCTCCTGCTGCTCCATGCAGGCATTGTCTCGCCAGCGTGGCTGAAGTCTATGAGCTGCAATTCAAAGATGATGACGCTATATCCGGGAATGGTGCCAGTGCTGCTGCCATCCTCGCCATAGCCCAGCGTGCTGGGGATATAGACGCGCCAATGGTCGCCGCGATGCATGTGCTGCAAAGCCGTGCTGAAGCCGTCGACGGTGCCCGACACCAACAACTTGGTCGTAGAGCTGGTTGTGGCAGAGAATTTCCCATAGACGGTGCCGTCAAATACGTAGCCCTCTGTGAAGGTAGCACTGGGAATGAGCCGTCCCTGATAGATGATACGGACGGAGTCGGTATAGGCAGGACTTTCGCCGCCTTCGCCATTTTCCAGCTTCTTCACATAGATGTATTTGTCGATGTCGTGGGTAGTGGCGGCACTCTGCGAAAAGCTTAGGATGCGCTGCCACTGGTTGGGATTGGTATTGAGAGAATCGGCCAACGACGCAAAGAAGGCTTCATTGCGCTGCTGCCAGTTGTCCCATTCGCCTGCCTCCGTCTCTTCCTTGGTGCAGGAGGTAAAAAGGAGTAGTAAGCCCACACCTAACCCCTCCCAAAGGGAGGGGCTTTTGAATTGTTTTACTATAGTTCTAATGATGCCCATCGTAAAATCAAGGAAATATCATTCATAACATCCCTCCCTTTGAGAGGGCTTAGGTGGGCTTTAGAGTTTCTTAAGCAATGACGTGATGCTCACCTTGTCCTCAATGATGCCGTTCAGGTCGCTGATCTTCACACGCTCCTGCTCCATCGTGTCGCGGAAACGGAGGGTGACGCATCCGTCATTCAAGGTGTCGTGGTCGACGGTGACGCAATACGGAGTGCCAATGGCATCCTGGCGACGGTAGCGCTTGCCGATGCTGTCCTTCTCGTCGTACTGGCAGGTGAAGTGATACTTCAGGTCGTCGACAATCTCGCGGGCCTTCTCGGGCAGACCGTCTTTCTTCACCAGCGGCAGCACAGCCAGCTTCACAGGAGCCAGAGCTGCGGGCAGCTTCAGGACTACGCGTGTCTCGCCATTCTCAAGCTTCTCCTCGTCGAAGGCGTGGCACATGATGCTGAGGAACATGCGGTCCACACCGATAGAGGTCTCGATGACAAACGGTGTATAGCTCTCGTTGGTCTGCGGGTCGAAGTATTTGATCTGCTTGCCCGAGTATTTCTCATGCTGCGACAGGTCGAAGTTGGTGCGGCTGTGGATGCCTTCCACCTCCTTGAAGCCAAAGGGCATGTGGAACTCGATGTCGGTAGCAGCATTGGCATAGTGAGCCAGCTTGTCGTGGTCGTGGAAACGATAGTTCTCGGCGCCGAAGCCCAGGTTCTGGTGCCATTTCATGCGCGTCTCCTTCCACTTGGCAAACCACTCCAGCTCAGTGCCGGGCTTCACGAAGAACTGCATCTCCATCTGCTCAAACTCCCTCATACGGAAGATGAACTGACGGGCAACAATCTCGTTGCGGAAAGCCTTACCAATCTGTGCGATGCCGAAGGGAATCTTCATACGGCCCGTCTTCTGTACGTTCAGGTAGTTGACGAAGATACCCTGTGCCGTCTCAGGACGCAGGTAGATCTTCATCGAGCCGTCAGCCGTAGACCCCATCTCGGTAGAGAACATCAGGTTGAACTGGCGCACGTCGGTCCAGTTCTTCGTACCGCTGATGGGGCAGACGATTTCCTCATCCAGGATAATCTGGCGCAGCTCCTCCAGGTCGGGGCCTTGCATGGCGGCAGCATAGCGAGTGTGCAGGGTATCGCGCTTGGCCTTTGTCTCCTTCACGCGCTCGCTGGTCTCTAAGTATTTCGCCTCGTCGAAGCTCTCGCCAAAACGCTTGCGAGCCTTCTCCACTTCCTTCTGAATCTTATCGTCGTACTTGGCTATCTGGTCTTCGATGAGCACATCGGCGCGATAGCGCTTCTTCGAGTCTCGGTTGTCGATAAGGGGATCGTTGAATGCATCCACGTGGCCCGAAGCCTTCCAGATGGTGGGATGCATGAAGATGGCGCTGTCGATGCCCACGATGTTCTCGTGCAGCATGGTCATAGCCTTCCACCAGTATTGCTTGATATTGTTCTTCAGTTCCACACCCATCTGACCGTAGTCGTACACTGCGCCCAGACCGTCATAGATTTCACTGCTGGGAAACACAAAACCATATTCCTTGCAGTGTGATACAATCTTCTTGAAAACGTCTTCTTGTTGTGCCATAATATAGGTTACACGTACATTATAAATTAGTTGTTCTTGTTTGTTCTCCCCTCTCTTTGGAGGGGGCGGTGGAGACCGTTACTTGTTCACGACCTTGCGGGTTTCCGTCCCCACCTTGATGATGTAGACGCCGCGCTGCAGATTCGACAGGTCATAGCTGCCGCTATCGTTGGCGCTGAACACCTTCTCGCCCTTCATGTTGTAGACGGCGATGGTCTCGCCAGCAGCCACCGTAGCACGGAGTACACCGTCGCTGAACTGCATCTTCGACTGCGTGGTGCTTATCGTAGCTATGCCTGAAGGTGACGTGGCGAAGAACATCTTCTCCAGTCCTGCCAGCGGCAGACGCTGCTCGGTGCCGTCAGTCATCACGAGCACCATGTTGGAAGCTTCAAAAGTAATCTTCTGAATCTTGCTCACGCTGAAACTGTTCTCACTGCCCGAGCCACTAATGGTGAGGTACTGATAGTCGTCAGCCAAAGCCGTGATACTGCCTGTTGCGAGAAGCAGCGCAGCGATAAGGGTGCGAAACGTCTTCATCATACTTAAAAATTTGGTGCAAAGGTAGGCATTATTTTAGAAAAACGCGCTTCTTTCGTGTTTTTTTTCCTTAAAATGTTGCAAGTGACGAAGAAAATACCTAATTTTGTCAGCGGAAAAACCTATTACCATTATGATAGACGTTAAAGAAACATTGAAGAAAAGCGAGGAGCGCATGGAGATGGCAGCCATGTTCCTGGAGGACGAGCTGAACCGCATCCGTGCCGGCCGCGCCAATGTGGCCATCCTCGACGGAGTGAGAGTAGTGAGCTACGGCTCGAAAGTTCCCCTCAACCAGGTGGCCACCATCAACTGCCCCGATGCCCGCACCATCGCCATCAAGCCTTGGGACCGCAAGCAGATCAAGGACATTGAGAAGGCTATCATGGACAGCGATGTAGGCATCACCCCTGAGAACAATGGCGAGATGATCCGCCTTACCATTCCTCAGCCTACGGAGGAGCGCCGCCGCGACTTGGTGAAGCAATGCAACAAGATTGCCGAGAAGGCCAAGGTGGAGGTGCGCAATGTTCGTGCCGACATCAAGGACAAACTGAAGAAAGCCATCAAGGACGGTCTCTCAGAGGACAACGAGAAGGATGCCGAGGACGAGCTGCAGAAGCTGCACGACAAGTGGATCAAGAAGCTCGACGCCCTTATCGAGGCCAAAAACAAGGAGATCATGACGGTCTAAATGAAGGGACTCGTCATTAAGAACACAGGCAGCTGGTACACCGTCCGCACAGACGATGGTCAGCTGCTTGATTGTAAGATAAAGGGAAACTTTCGTATCAAAGGCATACGAAGCACGAATCCTGTGGCTGTGGGCGACAGGGTGGAGGTGCGTATGCCACAGGCAGAGACCGAGGGTGGCCTGATCACGGGAATTGAGGATCGGAAAAACTACATCATCCGCAAGAGCATCAACCTGTCGAAGCAGAGCCACATCATCGCAGCCAACGTCGACCAGGCCCTGCTCATCGTCACGGTGGCCAATCCTGAGACCAGCACCACCTTCATCGACCGTTTTCTGGCTTCTGCCGAAGCCTATCGTGTGCCTGTCATCCTCGTTTTCAACAAGACTGACCTGCTCGACGATGACCAGCGCCGCTATCAGCAGATGATGGTGCAGCTCTATGAGACCATCGGATACCAATGCCTGCAGGTATCTGCTGCCACGGGTGAGGGCTTCGACCAGCTGACTCCTCTCTTAGAGGGCAAGATAACCCTGCTCAGCGGCAACAGTGGGGTGGGGAAGTCCACCCTCATCAATCGCCTCGTGCCAGGTGCAAACCTGCGTACTGCTGATCTCAGCGATGCCCACAACATGGGTATGCACACCACCACGTTCAGCGAGATGATACCTCTTACTTCTCACCTCTCACCTCTCACCTCTTATTTAATTGACACTCCGGGCATCAAGGGCTTCGGCTCTTTCGATATGGAGCCCGAGGAGATTTCCGGCTATTTCAAGGAAATCTTCCGCTTCTCCAAGGACTGCCGTTTCAATAACTGCACCCACACCCACGAGCCGGGCTGTGCCGTGCTGCAGGCTTTGGAAGACCACTACATCGCTCAGAGCCGCTACCAGTCCTATCTCTCGATGCTGCAGGACAAGGACGAAGGCAAGTATCGTGCCGCCTACTGAGCATTTTCTCTTCGCTTCCTTCATCCATGCAATAATTCGGCAACTCATGCGTTATTGATAATGTATGCGCTGCTGTAGAATCATATTGATCACCATAGCGGTGTTGGCTCTGGCTGCTTGCGGGGCCGACACCGCCATGAAGAAAGGTGACAAGTTTTTCGCCATAGGCGAGTATTATGATGCAGCCAGCTGTTACAAGAAAGCCTACTCGCAGACCAAAGCCAAGGAGAAACCCCTGCGTGGACAGCGTGCCCTGAAGATGGCCGACTGCTATCGTCGTATCAACTTCACCCAGAAAGCCATCGCTGCCTACAACAATGCCGTTCGCTACAAGCAGGCCGACACCACCGCCCTCTTCAGCCTGGCTCAGCTGCAGCTGAAGAACGGCAGCTATAAGGATGCCGAGAAGACTTTCCTGCTACTTATCGATAGCTTGGGCACCACGGAAAGAAAACTCACCTCTCTTGTCAATTCTCACACCTCACACCTCTCACCTCTCACTTCCATGACTATCACCGGCCTCCAGTCGGCCCGTATGGCACCGCAATGGAAGGCCGAGGCCGACTATTCTGGCTATACGGTGAAGAAGCAGGACATCTTCAACTCCCGCCGTGCGGAATATTCACCTGCGCTGGTTGGCGACGACAGCGACCAGCTCTATTTCTCTTCGACACGCAATCAGGCCAAGGGCGACGAGGTGAGCGGCATCACCGGCATGAAGAATGCCGACATCTTCTTCTCGCAGAAGGACGACAAGGGAAAATGGAGTAAGCCGGAGCCTATCGAGAGCGACCTGAACAGCGAGGAGGACGAGGGGGCCTGCACCTTCTCGGCCGACTTCAAGACAATGTTCCTCACCGTCTGCAAGACCGATCCCAGCTATCCGCGCTATGCTCAGATAGCTACGGCGCAGCGCAGCGATGCCTCATGGGGAAAGGCTACGGTGCTCGATATCAGCCGTGACACGCTTTCCACATTCGCTCATCCTGCTCCCTCGCCCGATGGCCGCTGGCTCTATTTCGTCAGCGACATGCCTGGCGGCTTGGGTGGCTACGATATCTGGCGGGCTGAGCTCATTGGCAACAGCATCGCCAGCGTCGAAAATGTGGGCACTCCTATCAACACTCCGGGCGATGAAATGTTCCCCACCTTCCGTCCCAATGGCGACCTCTATTTCAGCAGCAACGGACATCCCGGCTTTGGCGGGTTGGATATATATATTGTTAGTGGTGAGAAGTTAGAGGTGAGAGGTGAGAGATTACCTGTCGACTCAAACCAGCTAGACAATTCTCTCACCACTCACCTCTCACCTCTCACCCCTGAGATTGAACATCCCGGTTCCCCTCTCAACTCTGCCGGCGATGACTTTGGCATGACCTTCGAGGGCCTGCACAACCGAGGCTACTTCAGCTCGAATCGTGGCGATGCCCGTGGCTGGGACCATATCTATTCCTTCGAGAAGAGCGAGGTGATACAGACCGTGAAGGGCTGGGTCTACGAGCAGGACGGCTATGAGTTGCCGCAGGGTCTTGTCTATATGGTGGGCAACGACGGCACGAACAAGAAGATATCTGTGCGTGGCGACGGCTCCTTCGAGGAGGAGATCAAGCCCAACGTCAGCTATGTCTTCCTCGGCACCTGTCGCGGCTTCCTCAACCATAAGGAGGAGCTGCGTGTGGAGCCTGTCCTGGAGAGCGAGGAGTATGTGCTGCAGTTTCCGTTGGCCTCCATCACCGCGCCTGTGCTCATCGACAACATCTTCTTCGACTTCGACAAGGCCACGCTCAGGCCTGAGTCGACGGAGGCCCTCGACAAGCTTGTGGAGCTGCTGAACGAGAATGCCAACGTCACCATCGAGCTCAGCTCGCATACCGACAACCGTGGCTCCGACCAGTATAACGAGCGTCTCAGCCAGCGGCGTGCAGAGAGCGTGGTGAACTACCTCATCGAGCACGGCATCGCTGCCGACCGTCTCTCGCCTAAGGGTTATGGTGAGACGAAGCCGAAGACGATCAAGAAGAAGCTGACCGAGAAATACGACTGGCTGAAAGCCGACGATGTGCTGACGCCGGAGTTCATCGAGGCTCTGGGCGACGAGGAGAAGAAGGAAATCTGCCACCAGCTCAACCGCCGCACCGAGTTCATCGTCCTGCGCACTACCTATGGTATGTATGATGCCGAGGGCAAGGTGAAGCAGCAGCCTGCCAGGCAGCAGAAAGAGGAACCGCAAGAACAGGAGGACCTATGGTAGCATTGCCCGATGAGTTCGTCAGAACGACGCGCCAGCTGATGGGCGAGGAACGCTTCAGCCGCTATCTCTCCGCTTTCGACGAGCAGCCACCCGTTAGCATCCGCCTCAATCCCATGAAGGTCTCATTGGACTCATTGGCCCCATTGGCCTCATTGACCCAGACCGTCCCTTGGTGCCGCAATGCCTACTATCTCTCCGAGCGTCCCAACTTCACTTTCGACCCGCTGCTGCACGCCGGCTGCTACTATGTGCAGGAGGCCGCCTCGATGTTTCTCGACACCGTGTTGCACCAGCACCTCACACCTCTTACCTCATACCCCTCACCTCTCACCGCCCTCGACCTCTGCGCTGCCCCTGGCGGCAAGTCCACGCTGTTGAGGAGTGTCCTGCCCGAGGGAAGTGTGCTCTACAGCAACGAGCCTGTGCCCAAGCGTGCCAGCATCCTACTGGAGAACATCACGAAGTGGGGCTACCCCGACTGCCACGTCACCAACAACTATCCCCGCGACTATGTGCGCTCAGGCCTGAAGTTCGACATCATCCTCTGCGATGTGCCCTGCTCTGGCGAGGGCATGTTCCGCAAGGACCCGCAGACCATCGGCGAGTGGAGTTCGCAGAACGTAGAGAAATGCTGGCGACTGCAGCGCGACATCGTCAGCGACGCGTGGGCCTGTCTCAACGACGGCGGCTTGCTCATCTACAGCACGTGTACCTTCAATACAAAAGAAAACGAGGAGAATATCCGTTGGATACTCGACACCTTCGATGCTGAGCTGCTGCCCGTAGACACTGAGGCTGATTGGGGCATCATCGGCTCCTTGCTGCCAGGCTTCCACGGGCCCGTCTATCGCTTCATCCCCGGCATCACCCGCAGCGAGGGCCTCTTCATGGCAGTCGTGAGAAAGAGGAGAGAGGCAAGAGGAGAGAGAAGAGAGAATGGTGGAAAGAAAAGAGAGGAAAAAGAAAAGAGGAAAGAGAATGGTGGAAAGAGAAGAGAGGGAAAAGGAAAGAGGAAAGAGAATGGCTTGAGAATTCTCACTCCACCCTCCATCACAAATGTCTCACCTCACACCTCTCACCTCACACCTCAAATAAGCCTTTCCTACCCTCAGGCCATCAGCTATCTGCAGCGTCAGGCCCTCCAGCTTCCTCCCGACACGCCGCTTGGGCTTGTGCAGGTGTGCTATCAGGGTTATCCGCTTGGAATGGTGAAGAATCTCGGCACCCGTGCCAACAATCTCTATCCCAAGGAGTGGGCCATCAAGTCCACCCACGCCCCTTTAGAGACTGTCACGCTTTAAACACATTCCACTTGACATCCTTTCCGTTGAACTCTACAACAATTTATGGAGGCTCCGGAGAAAAATTTGGAGGCTCCACAGAAAAATTTGGAGGCTCCACAGCAAATTTTAGAGGTTATCTTCCTATTTCTTTTTGACTGGATCGCATGTGAGGCCGCAGCCCAGCTTCTTGAATATCTTGCGGTCTACCTCGCTGAGCATCACGGTGCTGTGCACCTGGCAATGGCGCAGACGGGGTAGCTGCTCCAGGGCGTGGCGGCATTGCTCGTCATCGTTGGAGAGCACGCTGAGGGCTACCAGCACCTCGTCGGTGTGCAGACGCGGATTTCTGGCGCCCAGATATTCGGTCTTCGTCTTCTGAACGGGCTCGATGAGGCTCTGCGGGATGAGCTTGGCATCGTGGTCGATGCCAGCGAGATGCTTGGTGACATTGAGCAGCAAGGCTGCTGAACAGCCTAGCAGGGGCGACGACTTGGCCGTGATAATGGTGCCGTCGTCGAGCTCCATGGCGGCGGCGGTGTGTCCGCTCAGCTCCTTCTTGGCAGCAGCAGCCACGGTGACGCGACGGTAGGCGGTGGTGATCTTCGCCTGATTGAAGAGCATGAGTATCTTGTTCACCTCGCTCTCGTTGTCGGCACCCTCGGCCATCTTGTTCGTCGCATCGTAATAGCGGCGGATAATCTCCTCGCGGGAGGCGTTGCAGCACACCTCGTCGTTGCTGATGCAGAAGCCCACCATGTTGACCCCCATGTCGGTAGGCGACTTATAGGGACTGCCGCCATAGATGCCCTCGAAGAGTGCGTTGAGCACGGGGAAGATTTCGATGTCGCGGTTGTAGTTGACGGCAATCTTATCATAGGCCTCGAGGTGGAACGGGTCGATCATGTTCACGTCGTTGAGGTCGGCGGTGGCAGCTTCGTAGGCAATGTTTACAGGATGCTTCAGCGGCAGGTTCCACACGGGGAAGGTCTCGAACTTGGCGTAGCCGGCACGGATGCCGCGCTTGTTCTCGTTGTAGAGCTGGCTGAGGCAGACGGCCATCTTGCCGCTTCCAGGACCGGGAGCAGTTACGATGACGAGCTCGCGAGAGGTCTCCACATAGTCGTTCTTGCCGAAGCCCTCGTCGCTGGCTATCAGTTCAACATTGTGAGGATAGCCGTCGATCAGATAGTGTACGTAGGAACGGATGCCGAGACGCTCCAGACGATGGCGGAATTGGTCGGCGGCGTGCTGGCCGTTGTAATGGGTGATGACGACCGAGCCCACCATGAACTGTCGATTCATAAACTCCTCACGCAGGCGGAGCACGTCTTCGTCGTAGGTGATGCCGAGGTCGGCGCGAATCTTATTTTTCTCGATGTCCTCAGCGTTGACCACAATCACAATCTCGATGCTGTCGCGCAGCTGGGCTAGCATCCGCAGCTTCGAGTCGGGCTTGAAACCTGGCAAGACGCGCGATGCATGGTGGTCGTCGAAGAGCTTGCCGCCTAGCTCCATGTAAAGCTTGCCGTCAAACTGTGCGATGCGCTCGCGGATGTGCTCTGACTGTATCTTCAGATACTTCTCGTTGTCGAATCCTATCTTCTGCATAATTTAAAAATGTACGCGCGAGGACGTCCTCTCGTAAAACAAAGTGCAAAGTTACAATATTTTTCCGAAAAACGTGGCTTCCCTTCCAAAAAAATATCAAAGTTCCGTAGGAAACTGACGGCTGTTTGTGAAAAAAGGTGTAACTTTGCTGCCGAAATGATGAAGAAGATTATTTTTTTGTTTTGTCTGCTGACGACGTTGAATGTCAGCGCGCAACAGCAGCACAGTGATGCTGTGGACGATGTGTTGCAGCATGTGCCTATGGCTGCCGTTTATGGATTGAGGGTATGTGGCGTGCAGAGCGACTCACAGTCGTGGACGGAGTTTCTGGCCACATCGGCCTCTGCCTATATCTTGAGTGCCGGTACAGCGTATGTGCTCAAACATTCATGCAACGAGTTGCGTCCTGACAAGAGCGATCGTCGATCGCTGCCTTCAGGACACGCCACTTTTGCCTTTGCAGGTGCCACCGTGCTGATGCATGAATACGGGCACCTGTCGCCCTGGATTACTGTTGGAGGCTATACGCTCGCCACGCTTGTCTCAGCCGACCGTGTGCGTCTGGACCGTCATTATGTGCACGATGTGTGTGCTGGTGCTGCCATCGGCATCGGCGCTACCGAGCTGACCTACTGGCTGAAACGTAAGTTCATAAAGAACCGCAACATCGATGTCAGCTTCAATGGCTTCCAGTTCGATGTTGCGGTGAGATGGTGATTTCCAATCTCTGATAGCTAAGTGCTAGAATTTTGCCATCTTAATGGCTACGATGGCGCACTCGTCGCCTTTGTTTCCCAAACGACCGCCAGCACGGTCGCGAGCCTGCTGCATGTCGTTGGTGGTGAGTAGTCCGTAGATGACGGGGATGTTGCTCGTGGCGTTCAAACGTGCTATTCCTGCAGTAACACCCTGACAGATGTAGTCGAAATGGGGCGTCTCGCCGCGAATGACAGAGCCGAGGATGATAACGGCATCGTAGCCGTCGTTCAGCGTCATCTGGTGTGCACCATAGATCAGCTCGAAGGAGCCGGGCACGCGCTTCACGTGAATGTTCTCAGGTAGTGCGCCGTGTTTTTCCAGAGTATTGACACAGCCGTCGAGCAGTGCACCGGTAATCCCAGGATTCCATTCGGCCACAACAATGCCGAAAATCATGTTCGACGCATCGGGTACGCTCTGCGCGTCGTAGGCTGACAGGTTGCTTGTTGCCATCTTAGAGGTGAGTGGTGTGAAGTGAGAGGTGTAAAACCCTTACTGCGACAGGCGCTCAATGTATTCGTCGATGATGTCGACGTAATAGGATGACTGAGAAATGCCGCTGATACCCTTGGCACGCTCATACTGCTTCACCTTCTTATACATCTCCAGTGCCTCATTCTTCTTGCCCTGAGCCTCCAGGATCTCACCGGCCTGAATGTAGTAGATAGGACTCTGCAGGATATTGTCGGCCTTCTCGCCAGCCTGCTGCAGGGCTTTCACAGCTTCGTCCAGCTTGTTCACATGAGCGTAGGCGTTGCCAAGAGCAGCACGTGCTGCAGGCGAGATGAGCAGGTCGCCGGCATCGTCAAACTTCTCCAGATACTTCACGGCCTCTTCCCACTTGTCCATGTGAGCATAGCACAGACCGGCATAGAGGTTGGCCACGTTGCCGGCAGGTGTTGAAGAATACTCGTCGGCAATCTTCAGGAAGCCCATGCTCTTCGTAGCGCTGTCGCCATTGAGAGCTGCAAGATAGTTCTGTTCGCTGAAGTCGTTCATGCCGTTCATCAGTGCCTCCTCGGCGTTGTACATGCTTGTCTGGGGCACGACGGATGCCGTCTGGGCCTCACGCAGCTTGGCAGCCTTGTGGTTGTTCCAGAAAACGATACCAACAATGATAGCCACGATAGCGATGACGCCGCCGATGATCAGGTTCTTGTACTTGAGGATGAAATCCTCTTTCTTGTTCAGGGCCGGCTGAGTCTCAGCGTTGGCCTTTTTTGCAATTTTTTCTGCCATTATGTGTTTTATTTTATTCTGTTTTCTTCTTAGGAAATTCGATTTGCGGGCGCAAAATTACTGAAAATCTCGCAGATAGTGAAATTTATTTCCCACTTTTTTTGCTTTTCAGCCCTAAAAGCTGTAAATTTGCACAAAATTTATGGTTTTAGAGCAACTTTCCATCGTCAATTACAAGAATATTGAGGGAGCCACGCTGTCTTTCTCGCCCAAAATCAACTGCTTCATCGGCAACAACGGGGCAGGGAAAACCAACGTGCTCGATGCTGTCTACTTCCTCAGTTTCTGCCATTCTGCCAACGGCAATCAGGACGCTCTCGCCATCCGGCATCATGAGGAGTTCTTTGTGATTGAGGGGAGCTATTCTTCCTTTTCCAACTTCTCACCTCTCACCTCTCCGCTCGGCTCTGCCGCTTCGCTCGTCGAAGAACCCTCACCCTTGAAAGTGTTCTGCGGCATGAAAAAGGGGCAGAAGAAGCATTTCAAACGTAATGGAAAGGAATATCAGCGCCTGTCTGAGCATATCGGGCTCATCCCATTGGTGATGGTGTCGCCTGCCGATATGCTGCTGATTGAGGGCAGCAGCGAGGAGCGCCGTCGCCTGATGGATTTGACCATTGCCCAATGCAATCGGCCTTATATCAACGCGCTGAACCGCTACAACAAAGCCTTGCAGCAGCGTAATGCCCTATTGCGTGACGAGGACCATGAGCCTGATGCTCAGCTAATGGAATTGTTGGAGGAGGAAATGGCACGTCAGGGCGAGGAGGTGTCGGCCTGTCGCAGCGCTTTTGTCGAAGAGCTGACGCCAGCCTTCCAGCAATTTTATAATACGGTGAGCGATGGCCATGAGCAGGTGTCGCTCAGTTATGTGTCTCATTGTCAGCGAGGTCCACTGCTCGATGTTATCCGTCGCGACCGTATGAAAGACCGCGCTGTGGGCTATTCCTTGCACGGCATCCATCGTGATGAGCTTGAGATTCTCATTGACGGACATCTTATGCGCCGTGAGGGCAGTCAAGGACAGCAGAAGACTTTTGTGATAGCCCTGAAACTGGCTCAATATGAATATTTAAAGAGGAGTGAGGCGAGAGGAGAGGGAAAAGAGGAGAGTGACCTGCCGTTGCTGCTGCTCGACGATATCTTCGACAAGCTCGACGCACATCGTGTGGAGCAGATTATCCGTTTGGTGGCCAGTCAGCAGTTTGGTCAGATTTTCATCACCGATACCAACCGTGAGCACTTAGACCAAATCCTCTCGCATGGAGACTGTGACTACCGCCTCTTCCATGTTTCTGACGGAAAAATAGAAGGAACGAATGTTTAAGCGAAGAGAACAACCCGTGGAGAAGCTGGTGATGCAGCAGTTGCGGTTTCTGGGATTGGAGACGCCGCTGCTGCAGAAGCGCCTTGTGGAATCGTGGCCCGTTGTTGCTGGTGAGGCTATTGCCCGTTTCACCACAAATGTGCGTATACAGAATCAGACGCTCTTTGTCTCTATTTCTGTTCCTGCCCTGCGTGCCGACCTGAGCATGAAACGTCAGGAATTGGTCCAGCAGTTGAATCAGCATGTTGGCGCACAGATTATTGCCGACATACGATTCTGCTGACTTCGCCTACCTTTGTTCAATTGCATAAAATTATTCTTATCATGATGAAATATTATCTCTTACCATTGGCATTGCTGCTGACCACGACGGTTGCAGCTCAAGAGAAGACGGAAATCACCGAGTTTAATCTGGCTGGGCCTTTCGCTGTGAGTCAGCCCTTCGCTGTTGATACAGTCAACGTGGGTGGCAAGCAGTTTGACGAGACATCGCTGCTTGAGGCGTTGCCTCATGATGCCGTCTCCACCACAACTTGGCAGGCAGGTTTGTTACCTTCACTTACCGAGTCGAAGAGTGTGGGCGTGCTTAGCTTCTTCCTTAACAACAGCGATTTCGTGAAGGGCACCATCAATGTGGAAGGCCCTTCGAACTATAAGCTTTTCATCGACGGCAAGGAGGCCGGTGCCGATTTGAAGTTGGCACCTGAACACCATACGCTGGCTGTGAAATTCCTGGCACAGCCCAGCGACAGCGATAGCATCCGCGTTACTATCGATGCCAACCGCCTCGTCGTGCCGACTTTGGATAAGGCGCATCCCTATATGGTGCACGACCTGACTGACGGACGACGTGTTCGCGGCATCAGTCTCTCTGCCGATGGACTCTATGCTTTTGTAAGCTACCAGACCACTGAGCGAGGCGGACAGAGTCGCTGGGAGTACGAGCTGCGCGATGTGAAGACGCAGCGCATCATTAGCCGTCCTATGCAGAGCATCCGCTGGATGCCTCGCACGTGCGCATATATAGAAGAGGTGTGGGAGGACGGAAAGCGCATGCTTTACAAGGTGGAGCCTTTGACGGGACTGCGTAGTATTTTTGCTGCCGGTGTGCCGAAGGGTGGCTATTCCGTCAGTCCTACGGAGGATTATCTCATCATTACTGCTGAGGAAGAGGGACCAAAGGAAGACGAGGAAGTGTTCGAGGTGGTGGAGATGGACGACCGCCAGCCCGGTTGGCGTGACCGCAACTACTTGATGAAGTTCGACTTGGCCAGCGGTATTGCCCAGCGCATCACCTTTGGCACGAAGGGTGAGCATCTCTACTCCATCTCGACCGATGGCAGACAGTTGCTCGTTGTCTCTTCCTACAGCCGTCTGGCAAAGCGCCCTACGGAGGTACAGGATTATTATCTACTTGATGTTCAGACGTTAAAGGCTGATACGTTGATGCAATGCGTTGGCTTCTTGGGTGGGGCACAGTTCTCGCCCGATGGCAAGCAATTGCTCTTCCAAGGAACCCCCGAGGCTTTTGACCGCATAGGCTGTCAGTTGCCCGCCAATGTCACGCCGAGTATGACCGAGAACGAACTGTTCCTCTATGACCTTGCCTCAAAGCAGGTGACACCGTTGACCAAGGACTTTGACCCTTCCATTGAGAACGTAGACTGGTCGTGGGCCGATGGTCTCATCTATTTCTCTGCCGAAGACCGCGACTATGTGAACCTTTTCCGCCTCAATCCAGCGACGGGTCACATTGATATGCTGCTTTTGCCTGGCGACTATGCCTACCGCTGGGACTTGGCAGCACATGCTCCCACGCTTGCCTACTTGTCGTATAAGACGATGGAGCCTGCCTCGGCCTACATCACCAATCTCCATCCAAAGAATTCAAAACTCATCAAGACACAAGTCGTCTTCGATGGTAAGACTGCACTCGGCGATGCCCAGTTGGGCACCTGCCAGGACTGGAACTTTAAAAATAGCAACGGCGATATGGTCTATGGCCGCCTCTATCTGCCAGCCGACTTCGATGCCACGAAGAAATATCCGCTCATTGTCTATTACTACGGCGGTTGCTCGCCTGTGAGCCGTTATTTTGAGTCGCCCTACGCTCCGCAGATGTGGAACTCGCTGGGCTATGTGGCCTACATCCTGCAGCCCAGTGGCGCTACGGGCTTTGGTCAGGAGTGGGCTTCCAGACATGTGAATACGGCGGGTGGCGCTGCCAAGGGTGGCTCGCCTGCTGGAGACATTATCGAGGGTGTGAAGCAGCTGTGCGCCGAGCATCCTTTCATCAATGCGGAGAAGATAGGCTGTATGGGTGCCAGCTATGGTGGCTTTATGACGCAGTATTTGCAGACGCAGACCGATATCTTCGCCTGTGCCGTCAGTCATGCAGGCATAGCCAATCACACCAGCTATTGGGGTGAGGGTTATTGGGGCTATAACTATAGTGAAGTCAGTATGGCCAACAGCTATCCGTGGAGTCACCGCGATTTGTACGTAGACCATAGTCCGCTGTTCAATGCCGACAAGATTCACACACCGTTGCTCCTCCTGCATGGCAACGACGACACCAATGTACCGCTTATCGAAAGCCTGCAGATGTTCACGGCTCTGAAGCTCTTGGGTCGTGAGGTCGCACTTGTCGAGGTGGAGGGACAGAATCACCACATTACCGACTATGGCAAGCGTGAGAAATGGCTGGCCACTCAGATGGCTTGGTTCCAGCGCTGGCTGAAGGACGATCCCTCGTGGTGGAATGCCCTTTACCCAAAGAAACATTTATAAAGACAGTTTTTCAATGAGTCTTTGTAGTCCCATAGGTTCCGCTACGCCCATGAAAATTAACATGTGCCAATGGGTGGCTAAGGTTATCCAAAGGAAGGAAGTGCTGGCTATGCCGGTGATGACGCATCCGGGAATTGAGATGAACGGTCACACTGTGCGTGAGGCAGTCTGTGATGGGAGTATCCATGCTGAGGCCGTTGTTGCTCTCACTAAGAAATATCCCAGCGTGGCGGCCTGCACTATTATGGATCTGACCGTTGAGGCTGAGGCTTTCGGTGCCCCGATTGTATTCCATGACGATGCCGTGCCTGCAGTAAGCGGCCGTCTGCTACATAGTGTCGAAGACATCAACTGCTTACAAGTACCATCGCTCCACGCGGGCCGTGTTCCCGAGTATCTGAAAGCCAATCTCCTTGCAGCTCACGCATTACAGAGGGGAGGGGAGGTGCTACGCCCGTTGTTCTCAGGCTGCATCGGCCCGTTCTCATTGGCGGGCAGGCTCTATGACCTTTCAGATTTGATGATGCTGATCTATGAGCAGCCGCAAGCTGCCCATACACTGCTGAAAAAGTGCACTCGGTTTATCGCCAAGTATTGTGAGGCGCTGAAGCTGACGGGTGCCAATGGCGTACTGATGGCAGAGCCCGCAGCTGGCCTCTTGTCTAACGATGATTGCCAGACATTCTCATCGCAGTATGTCAGGCAAATTGTAGAGCAGGTGCAAGATGAAACGTTCATGGTCATTTTGCACAACTGTGGCAATACAGGCCACTGTACTAAGGCAATGGTTGCGACGGGCGCCGCAGCCTACCACTTCGGCAATAAATGCAGCATGGAGGAGGTCATCGCTGACGTGCCGCCTACGGCATTGGCTATGGGCAACATCGACCCTGTCACCGTCTTTAAAGGCGGTACACCCGAGCTGATGCGTTACGATGTGCTCGACCTTCTGGGAAAGATGAAAGACCACCCCAACTTCATTCTGAGTAGTGGCTGCGATACGCCACCCCACACACCCGAGGCCAACATCGATGCCTTCTTCACTAGTCTTAAGCAGTTTAATAACCAGTAGATTTAGCCCCACCTAAGCCAATGACCCTCAAACAGTTGTCCTTCAAAGACTTGGCCGTCACCCTTGCCGATGTGTACGAGCAGATGGGCTATGGCGATGCTATGCCTGATGAGCAGACACAATGCGAGACCCAAGCTGTAGTAGATGAGGTGCGACACTGGTTGAGGCCGCAGTTTTGCTTTTTCGTCAGTCGCGACCTGCCTGCCTTCCGCATGGGAAAAATCATTGAGCAGCAGTTGCGAGGCAGCGAGGCCTATGCTCTCTTCATCTGCACAGCTGGAATGGAATACGAAGCCTGGCAGCAGCGCCTGAAGGAGCAGGATGACATGGTGCGTGTCTTCATTGTCGATGCGTTGGGCAGCGTTATTGCTGAAAAGTGCGCTGATGTGATGGAACAGCACTTGCAGCAGAGCATCGACAAGTTGGGCTGGCATCACACCAACCGTTTCTCTCCCGGCTATTGCGGCTGGGACGTGAGCGAGCAGCAGTTGCTCTTTCCATTGTTCGAGGAGAAAACCTGTGGTGTCCGCCTCAACAACAGCTCACTCATGGTTCCCATTAAGAGTGTCAGCGGCATTATCGGCCTGGGCGAAAAAGTCCGCAGGCTTGACTACACCTGTGGACTATGTGACATGAAACAGTGTTATAAGCGTCGGAAGAGGTAATATCTCACCTCTCACCTCTCACTTCTCACCTCTAATAACTGCTTGGCAACAGTGACGGCTGAGTTGGCATTGTCGCTATAGCCATCGGCGCCAATCTCATCGGCAAAACCCTGTGTCACAGGCGCACCGCCCACCATGACCTTCACTGTTTTACGCAGGTTGGCAGCTTCCAAGGCACTGATAACCTCCTTCATATAGCCCATCGTCGTAGTGAGCAGAGCACTCATGCAGAGAATATCGGCCTTATGTTCCTTGACGGCCTCGATGAACTTGTCGGCGGAGACGTCAATGCCGATATTAATAACCTCGAAGCCGCAGCCTTCCAGCATTGACGCCACGAGATTCTTGCCAATGTCGTGTAAGTCTCCCTTTACCGTGCCGATGACCACCTTGCCTAATGATGTTCTCGTCGTGCCAGCCATCAGCGGCTGCAACTCCTGCAGGGCGGCTTTCATAGCGCGTCCAGCCATGAGCAGCTGTGGCACGAAGGCCTTGCCCTCCTGGAACTGCCGACCTATCTCAGACATAGCGCCAATCATCTGCTCGTTGATGAGTGCTTGCGGCTCCTTGCCTGCTGTGATGGCCTCCTTGGTAGCTGCTACAGCGGCGGCGCTGTCGCCAGAGAGGATAGAGGAGAAGATTGACTCTCCCTCTTGTTTCTCTTTGTGAGAGAGGGGAGATGTCGCTCCATCCGTCAGTTCATTGCGATGATTCTGCCCACTTGGGATTACAGGCAAGGGCTGGAGAGAGGTGTGCTGAGGTTGTAAAGGGGAGAGTCGGATTCCCTTCACTGGCTCGATAGCCTTAGCCATCATGGCGATATGTTTATCGTTGGTGCCGCAGCAACCGCCGACAATGTTCAGATGGTGGCCTTCCAGCAGGGGCCACAGGTCTTTTAATAGGCTCTCGGGTGTCTTCGTGTAGTGGCCTTTGGCATCGGGCAAGCCTGCGTTGGGGTAGAAGCTGACGCGTGTACCAAACTGAGCCAATTCCTTGACGAGTGGCGCCATTTGTGTCACGTCGGTCACGCAGTTGATGCCGATAGAGTAGATGTGAGAGGTGAGGGGCGAGAGGTGAGAGAGGAATTCAAGGATATTCTGCCCCAGCATGTTGTGACCGTCGGGTGTTGCCACCGAGAAGCTGAGCATCAGAGGCAACTGTGGGGCTACCTTACGGGCGGCCTCGATGGCCACGCGGGCATTCTCCACGTCGAAGATGGTCTCGATAAGCAGGGCGTTGACGCCGCCATCAGCCAACGCCTGTATCTGCTCCTTGTAGGCTGAGCCCAACTGTTCCTTCGATAATGGTTCGCTGCTGGTGGCGACAGATATAGTGCGGTTGGTGGGACCGATGCTGCCAACCACGAATCGGGGCTTTTCCGGCGAGGAAAATTCGTCGGCGCATTGGCGGGCAAGGCGAGCGGCAGTGAGGTTGATCTCACGTGCAAAATCCTGTAGCCCGTAGTCGGCCAAGGAGATGCGCTGTGCGTTGAACGTGTTCGTTTCGATGATGTCAGCACCGGCATCCAGATATTTCTTGTGGATGCTGCTGATGACAGACGGCGCCGTCAGTACCAGCACGTCGTTGCAGCCCTTCAGGTCAATGGGATGGCTCGCGAATCGTGTGCCTCTATAGTCCTTCTCCTGCAGACCGAAGTGCTGTATCATCGTGCCCATTCCGCCGTCGAGGAGAAGGAGGCCCACTTCTTGCCCATCTCCAAGGGAGGGGTGCGTGTTTTCTTCTTCCTGTTGCTCAATAGTTTGGATGATTTCTTCTATTCTGCGGTTGGCTTTTGTTTTTTCTACGATCTCCATCGCCTCCTCCACCTCCTGCTCGTTGTGGAAGTCCATCTCGATGTGGACGCCGTCGGTGCCGATGGCTTCGAGCAATGGGCGGAGTTCGTCGAGTTTCACCCAGCAGGCCATGACGCTCTTCCCTGCATTGAGGATGCGGCGGTAGAGGTCGTACCACTTCGGGCTACCACCTTGTGGCTCGCCTACGCCGGGCGTCCATTGGATGGCATCTAGCTCGTCAATCTCCAGTAGGGCGTCGAGGTGGTGCATGGCGCCCACGCCGTCGAGGTGATAGAGGGTATAGGGAATCTTCTGGCATTGCTCGCGAATGAAGGGCTGTACGAAGCGGCGATAGTCGTCCACGCTGATCATCGTCGAGATGTCGCTTTGCAATTTCGTCATTTTCCCAGGTGCCCATGACGAGAAATAACAGAAGGCCATCTCGTCGCCTTCGCGGATGATGTCGTAGAGCTCGTCGAACACGCGGAAGTAGATGTCGTTGATTTGTTGCAGTTGTCGTTCCAACAGTTCGGGCTGCATCACCGTGTCCATCAATACGCGGTCTGTTCCCTTCAAGGCGGCCAGCACATCAAGACCCTCCATTAGGTCAGGCATTCCTACGTAATAATGTCCTTGCGCCTTGCGCTTGCAGGCGTGTAGCAAATCTTTATGTAGCAGCCAGTTGGGATGGTTGGGGTTAAAGACGATGTTATCAGAGAATTGAGGGTCGGGATGAATCCAGATGGTGTCCTCGCCGCCCTCGAATACGCCTCCGAGAATAGCGGCCAAAGAGCCTGGACCCAACTGCGTGTTCGCAACAGGCAGGATGTCGGCCTTCAGACAGGAGTGTGCTACGTACCAGTCGAGGTACTCGGCACGCCATTCAGGATCAAACCATCGCTGGTTCAGGTCTTTATAGGGCTTTGGCTGGGGCACATCGGCATGTGGCTTAACGCCCTGCTGGAAGTGCTCCCACATATTGATGATGATGCCCTTGTGGTGCCACCAGTCGACGTATCGCCGTTTCGTTTCTTCAAGATTAGTTTTCCAAGTGTTCATAGATGTTGCAAAGTTACGAAAAAAGCTTGTAAAGAACAACGGATTTTGGAAGATTAACGCAATTCGGCCTAAAATAAAGGCAAAACGGGGAAGAATAAACAGCTTCTTTAGCAAAATAAGGAGGCTCCTCAGCAGAATAAAGAGCCTCTTCAGATAAATAAACAGCCTCCTTAGAGAATTATCTTACGTGACCAAAATTCGCAAACAAGCAGAAAATGTTGCGGAAAATAAGATGAGCGCGAAAAAAGGTCAAGGGGTAACATTGCAAAACACCTGTGGGAATAAGCGTTTTGGGAGATGATGTTACCTCTTGACGTTTTTTTGCGGCAATAATATATTTTTCTTCAGAATAATCCCACGTTATTTATGTCTCTTACTTTATCTGCTTCACAGGGAAGGTGAAGTAGGTATCAGGGAAAGGCTCGTCCTTTAGGGTGAAGTGCCACCACTCGGTGTCGAAAGGCTTGAAGCCGTGACGGAGCATGGCCTGACGAAGGATCATGCGGTTCTGAAACTGCTCGGGGGTGATGCTGCGTTTCGGGTTGGCAGGGCTTTTGCTGTTATCGCCCGTGTACTCGCCGGTTTCGGGATTGCCGCAGAAGTCGGGATGGCTCTCTGGGCCGAACCAGTCGAAGGTTCCGCCCATGTCCACCTCCTTCTCCGTAGCCATGTCGAACAGCGTCAGGTCGAGGGTGGAGCCACGGGTATGACCGCTCTTCAGACAGATATAGTCCTGTGGAAAGAGCACGCTCTTGTCGAGGTCGGGATAGAAGTAGGACTTCATCAGCGTGTCGGCAATGTCCTCGGCCCAGCGCACGAAGTGGTCGACACCCTTCTGCGGGCGGTAGGCATCGTAGATCTTCAGGCGATATCCAAGTGCCTTTACATCATCGCTCACGGCCTTCAAGCTGTCGGCAGCCTGACGGGTGAGCAGCGCCGTCGGCTCCTCATAGCCGTCAATGCGGGTTCCCACGAAGTTGTATGTGCCGAAGTAACGAATCTCCAGAATCACATCGGGCACTACGTCGGTAATAGTCACAAACTGGCTGGCATCGTCAGTCGCGCTGACCGCCGTGCTCTTCTTGCTTTCCGAAAAGCAGGACACCAGCGTCATGCCGCAGATTGTCAGGATGGCGGCATGCATCCATAGTGTGCTTTTTCTCATACCGTCAATCTAATGGAATCTCCGGATGCTGCACGGCGAGGGGCAGACCGTCCTGCGAGAGGTAGAACATATAGAGGATGACGGGCTTCGTGCCGCGGTTTTCGCCGTGATGGATGGTGTTCACCATCTCCACGACGGCCTCGCCCTCATGAACCGTCTTCTCCTTGCCGTCCTGGCCGATGATAGTCAGTTCGCCCTGTACCAGTATACCGTAGTTCATCACGGGGTGGTGGTGCCAGCCCAGCTTCTGTCCGGCAGGGAACTCATACTTCACGGCCACCAGCTCCGGACGGCCCTGCAGATAGTCGGGCAGCTCCACGCCATCCCAGCTCTGGCTGGTGCGTATCAGTTCTTCACTCTTCACCGCCTGTGCGGTTGTTTCCTCCTGTACAGTAGTTTCCTGTACATTTGCTTCCTGTACTGTAGCTTTCTTGCAGCCCGTCATGAAGACCGTTGTGCCGCTGAGTGTCAGGGTGGCGGCAAGCACCCAAATGAATCGTTGTTTCATTATAGTTTTGTTTAAATGTAAAAGTAACGGATATTATAGTCTCATGCCCAGGAAGGCACGGGCACGCCATTTGTTCTGGTTGACGACTATGACATTATCGTCGAAGACTGAGTTGTTCATGACGAGGGTGGCACCAGCAAAGTAGCGGGGCGAGAAGTTGCGGACGATGGCAACCCGCTCGTTGAAAATCATGTTGAAGCGCATGCGCTGGGCCCACTTACGCTCGCCGTTCACGGTGAAGTTGTTGCGGTTGTAGACCACGAAGGTGGGGAGCATGGAGAAGTGGAGCAGCCACTTCTTGCCAATGACCCAGTTGTAGCCGTAGCCGCCGCCGATGCCGAAATGGCCGATGTAGATGCGCGTGTCGGGGGCATCGGGATTCCTCGCTTTCAAGGCGTCGTTGGTCTCGATGCTGCCTCCTTGATAGCTGATGCCCGCCAGCCACGAGCCTGCCGAGCGGCGCTGGATATAGCTCTGGGTGAAAGCGGCAGGAAAGGAGAAGCGGCGATGGTTGAAGGTGTAGTAGCCCGCCAGGTTGATGACCTTCAGCGTGACATCGCCCGACTCCAAGCGGCTGTCATTATCGCCACGCTCAATGTCGCCTGCCAACGACTCCGACCGCTGGTAGCTGAAATCGAGGCTCAGCTTGCTGCTATAGTAGTTGAGATTGAACTCATAGTCCTTATAGATGCCACTCCATTTGTAGGGGTTGATGGCCATTCCGATGCCTATTCCACGGTAGATTCCGGCTATGGAGAAAGTCGTCTTATGGCTGGTGCTGAGGTCGGCCCTGCAATAGGTGTCATTCACCGTTCCCTTTGCATGGAAGTCGTTGCCTGTCTGGTTCATCCTCACTTTCAGCGTCAGGCGTCCCTCAGGTCTGACAACGTAGTTGGTGTCGTAGGGTATCTTGTAGTATCGGGCAGCAAGGGCACTATCCACCCGCGACATCATCTGCTGGTCGCGACTCTGGGCTGCAATTTGTTCGGAATTTTGCGCCCGTACGCCCAAGGCAAACATTATAGCGGTAACGATAACCAATGGAATATGTTTCATCTCTGTTTCTCAATAACTATGCATTTTCATATTTCCTTGCCAGCCGGAACTGATGGCGGTAGACGAGGCAGGCCCCTTTTCAGGGTACTATTTTCTTCTTCCCTTCATCGATGATAACACCATGTGTTGTTTTGTCGGCTGGAGTGCCGTCGAGGCGATAGATGCGGGCTGACTGCTGCGGGCTGACGTTCAAAGTACGGACTTCTGTTGTCTGCCCTGTCTTTTCTGCATACTCGGCACGGGCTTTCTTCATCTGCTCGAGGAAACGCTCACTAGTGTGCAGACGGGCGTAGGCGGCGGAGGCTGCCAGACGGGCGGCATCGGTGTCGCTCTGCCAGTGGGCACCCACCACCAGACGGTTCTCGCCATAGCGGTAGCCACGGGCAAGGATCTCGGTGGCGCGGTCGGGGTTGATTTCCGTCATCAGCAGGGCCGCGCTCCATCCCAGCAGGGTATGGCCGGAGGGGAAGGAGCCGTTCTTTCGCAGGGCCTCCTCATCCTCGGGAGTCAGCGTCGGCTCGTTGAACACCATGAAGGGGCGGCGGCGCATGTACTCCCGCTTGGGCTTGGTGCAGATGCTGTCGCACGTGGCCGTGCCTTCGAGCAGCACCTTATAGATTTCGGGCGTCTCCTCCTGACTGATCTTCATACCGAAGGCTTCCTCAAACTCGGCCAGTATGGTGGGCAGCCCATAGACGGCATCGCGTTCAGCCTGGGCGGCCCGCTCGGGGTCCTTGCGCATCTCCTTGCCCCAGTAGTAGCGGGCCACGTCGTTCATGAAGGCCACCGACGTGCTGTCGGGCGGCCCGGGCAGGAACACCATCATGTCGGGCATCTCGCCCTGGGTGAAATATGCATCCACAACCGGCAGCTCTTCCTGAGCATTCACACCCATTGCAGCCATCATGGCGGCTGCGGCCAGCAATAGCGTCTTTTTCATTATGCAATATTTTTTTTCAACTGTTTGACTGGGAAAATGAAATTACTTTTTTGTTTTAATGACTACGGTTTCACCACGATGGATATAGATGCCCGGCTGTATGGGTCGGCGACCTATCTTGAAGCCCTGCAGGGTGTACCATTCGGTGTCATCGTCGGCAGAAACGCTGACAGTATGTATGCCCTGCGAGACTTTGTCCAAGTCTAACACGTATGGCTGTTCCAGTGTTCCGTAGGCACCGTCGCTGACAAAGTATTTCTCGTTCTCTATTACGTACTCCTGGCCATTGTGATAGACACGCAGCTCGATGGTGGCATCCTTGTCATCAGCCGACGAACCCATGACGGTGAGGAAGTAGTAGCCGCCGCTGAATCCTATGGCTCCGCGGCACTCGCCATTGATAAAGGCTCCTACCTCGGCATCCTCAATGCGCTCGTTGTTTTTCTCCACGACGGTAATGAATGCCATATTGTCGGGGAACTGGCTGTCATCGACCGGAGTGTAGTGAGAGGTGAGGGGCGAGGGGCGAGAGGACAACCTGCGGCCGTGGGCAGTACCGGCAAATGTTCGCGGATAGTGGAACGTCTTGGCGGTTGCCGCCTTCGACTCGTAGATGTAGCCCTCGCCAGGCACAATGCTCTCCAAGATTCCCTCCCAGGTACCACGGCTGCCGAAGATGGCGTAGGCACGGCGGCTCTTCACCATGTCGCCCACCTCGGGCCGCAGGTCGGCAAAGGCCTCATCAAGCGACATGACGTTGCCTGACAATGTGCCAATCCAGTTGTATCCATTTCGAATGGTCTGTGCACGCTCTGCTACGTCGATAGTTTTGCCAAAAATGTCGAGCGAGGTGTTCGACGACACCTGTACCTTATACATGTTACCGGGTTCCATGTCTGTCAGTGTTCCGTCGACCTTGCTGCCGTCGCTGGCTACCGAGGCAAAAGCCGTCTTGCCCTTGACAATCTGGAACTTCTTCAAATCCTTCGAGGCCTTAGGCAGGATATCTCTGATAGCCGTCGACTCGGGCTGCACATAGAGGGACATCCATGTCCATCCCTTGGGCAGCGAAACGGTCTGCAGCACATTGTCTGTAGAGCGGAATGCCACAGGATTGTCGTAGGTGCCGATGATAGCATCGGGTGTGTACATCAGGTTGGTGCTCTTCTCACCGTCAGGCATGGTGAGCTCCACGATGGGATAGATGATACCCGTCGTCGCATCGTACATCTTGAACGTCAGGTTACGCTGGCCAGTGCTTAGGTCGGTGGGTGCGGCACCATAGACGATCATGTCCACATAGTAGGCATCGCGGGTGCTGACATACTTTGGACGTGCCACGCCACAGCAGAGTCCCATGTCGTCGAAGGCAGCAACCACTGACTCAGTGTATTCGCAAATCTTATCGTCGATGTACACCTGTCCCGTCAGGGTCATGTTGCTCTCATAGCGGTCTTCATCGACGGCCCATTCGGGTTCGTCGCCCTCAACGGTGATATTGCACTGCTGTACGCGGCGGATGCCCAGATGGTCGGTAAGGTAGACATAGACCACGTACTTACCTACGGGAACCATCTTTCCTATGTAGAACTCGAGGTAGTCCTGGTCGTTCTCAATCGTTCCGATAGGCTTGTCGACGGTCATCCATGTGGGCAGACCGCTGATTTCGTAGCTCTGCGGCTGTCCTGTCCTGTTATAGATGGGAATGATGTATGAAAGCTCTTCGTTCCACTTCTTGTAGTGTGTTGTAGGAAAGAGCTGCTGGTTGCCATTCCTCCAGTCGACGCTGGCGAAGTCGGCATGGAACATCCACTCGGCTGTCTCGGAGTTGTTGCCGTGCTCGTCTTTGATAAAGTCAACCTTGGCCACGAAGTCGTTGCCATCCATCAGCGGCAGCGAGGTGTCGGGGAAGCTGAAGTAGACCTGGTCGGCAGAAACCGTGAAGTTGAACTGCGTGTCTTCCATGCGCAACCTCGTGGAGCCAGGCTTCAGGGCAGGAGCGTTGAGGGCCTGTGTCGGGGATTGACTATTGGCAATCTTCAGTTGCGAGTCTTTCTGACCGAAGTTGGCGGTAGAGAAGGTGGTTATCACAGTGCCCTGCTCGTTGCGGTTGATTTCCTCCATGGGGAAGTAGCCCACCAATCCGGGATAGCTGTTGTCCATGCGCTCGTACATACGCTTGCTGATGAGGGCTCCGTCGAGGGCAGCGCCCCAGATACGAATTTCGTCGACATCGCCCGTGAAGCGGTTGATCTCCGCATCGCCATCATAGGCACCGCCAATTGTCAGGTAGTGTGAGCTGAAGCCGGGCACGCTGGCTTCGGGCAGCACCTTCACCGCCTGTCCATCGATGTAGGCAATGGCACTGGTGCCGCGACGCACGTTGAAGGCCAGGTGATGCCAGTTGCCGTCGCAGTAGTTATTGTCACTCAGTGTGATTTCGTTATTGGTGGTTGTCAGAATCAGCTTCCCGTCGCTGAATCCGATGACGGTATTTTCCACCGACACTAGGGTGGCAGCATCGTTGTTGTCGGCCTCATCGCCGCGGAACCACATCTCGAAGGCGAAGTTATCGGTCTTTGCAGGATTGAAGGTCGAGATGTCAACCTTCAGCGGGCTGCCCTCTTCGCCTGAGAGGTGGGCGGCGCGATTCTCGTTGTTGATATACCAGCTCTCGCTATCCATGTGCATGTGGCGCGAACGGGCCAGGTCGGTGATTTGCGTGCCGTGGCCTTCGTCCATACGCCAATAGCCCACGAGTCCTGGTGTGTAGGATGCCCGCTTCTCGAGTCGCTTCTCATAGAGTTCAGTAGCTGTCACTTCGGAGTTCCAGATAGAGAGGCCGGCAATCATTCCCGTCATGCCGTCGCCACCGATGCCCAGCTTGCCATGACTGCTGAGATCTTTTGCAATGACGTTCTCGCCCACATAGATGGGCTTTTTATCATTGGCCGTGGCATAGAGCATGGTGATGCGGTTCTCGGGATTGTCGGCATCCTTGCGGTCATAGTTCAGCGCCATGTATACCCATTGGTTGTCGGGAATCCTAGTATTGGTATCATAGACAGCATCTTCGTTGCCGATGCGTGCCCGCAGCATACCGTCGTCATGGGTTGAGAGCGAAAGCAGGTTGTCGTCGGTGCCCACGCTGACGATGGTGCCGTCGCCCTGGCGGTAGAACCACAGGTCGAAGGCATAGTCATAGTTCGCCAGGTCGTACATAGCATCGGTCTCGATGCGCTTGCCGTTGAGCTGTGCTGCCACATCGGGCGCACTCGTAGCCACAGCATTGTTCAGGCCGCCCTCGATGCGGAAGTTGTCGCTCTTGCTCAGCGAGTTGCCGTTGAGCACCTCGTTGAAGCGTATGTGCATGTTGTTGCGGTTCATATAGGTCAGCCAGCCGTCCTCGGGACTTACCATGCCCAGGATCTTCGGGCCGTGGGTGTCCTGCGTCACCTCGATGATGTTGCTCTCGTAGGTCACATCGTCGTTGCCATACTTGCCGAAGGTCTGAGCCTGCAGCTCGTAGAGGCCGTCCTCGGCAAAGGCTACCGAGTCTGCAAACTGGCTGCCTTGTGGCATGGGCTCGTAACCCATCGTGAGCAGGCTGTCGACGGTGGTCCATTGCTTGACAACGTTCCACGTGTCGGTGCCCTTGCGGCGGAAGCGCAGGCGGATGCCCTGCAGGTTTTTGTCCTGACGGTCGAGGTTGTACATCTTGGCAATGATGCCGCCATTGTCCTTCAGGTATTCCTGGTTGAGCACGGTGTGATCGACAGCCAGGTCGACATGGGCCGACGACGGCACGAAGTGTACGCGAAGCGTCACCTTGTCGCTTTCGATGCTCGGGTCTTTCTCGGACTTCAGCTGCACAACGATGTCTTCGTAGTCAATGATGCTCGGGTCACTCTGACGTACGATGAGGGTCTTCTCGACGGTCTCGCCGCCCTTCATCTTGATGAGTCGTCCGTCCTTGCCGTTGCTCAGCACGGCCCCGTCGACCAAGAGGATAGCGCCATTGGGATTGCTGCCTTCCTTCACCTGCAGCACGTAGTTGCAGATGTCGTTGGTCTCGCTCTGGTTCGACAGCTGCAGCACGAACTTCGCATCGCTGCCAGTAGGCACGTCGGTCAGCTCGCTGCTGCCCTTCACCTTCAGCTGCGGGTTCTCCACCTTCATCGTAGCCTCGTTGAGCTGTGTTCCCTTCTGGTAGAACTTGGTGTAGCTGGCACCCTCATACGGGTTGACGGTCTGTCCGCCACGTGTGCGGAAGATGGGGCCCCATCCTGCAGGCGACTTGTAGACATCGACCGAGAGGGCCGTGCGCACGTCGCCGTCGCTCATTGTCCATGCCACGGTACTCGTCCTCGTTGTGAGCGTGTCATTGCTATAGCCGGTGCCAGAGTTGTCGGTGTAGTTGAACAGTACATTGAAACCGGCATCATTCACCAGCGGACCATATTTATTGTCTATAGACACGGTGTGCGTGTAGCTGTGAGAGTGCGTATAGCCTTTCTTCGTCGAGTTCTCTGTTGTCTGGCTTATCTTGGTTCCACTGGCAATTGAATAGTTGTCGATGAAACAGTCATTATCATTGAAGGCAGTGAGTTTGTCTTCCTCATTATCGGCAATACGCTGTTTCCACAACCTGATCTGGTTGATGGCGTATTCCACCTCGTCTTTTGCATCCTTGCTCTCTGTGCCGTCTATCATGCGATAGCTGGGGTAGCCGTTTGCGGCAGCCATCTGATCGGAAGTCCAGTAGTCGCGGTCGCCGTTGGTGTGTCCGTACTCCTCATCCTCAGGCGTATACTTAGTGTAGTACATCACCTTGCCAGGCACCACTGGTGTATTACTTAAATCCCAGTGGTTGCCTGTGATGTGACCTTCTTCCAACTTAGTGCGGATTATCTCTTCCCAGTTGGGTATGAGTGTGTTGAGAATATAGGCCTGCGGATAGACGAAAGTAGTTCCAAAGCTCTGACTGACGGTGATGCCGCTCTTCTCTTCAAGCTTAAAGGTGCCGTCTTCCTGCTTGAAGAGGCCGAGGATGCGGCCTTTGCTGAAGAGCAGGTTGGTGGCGCGTCCGACATAGGTGTCACCACCTTCGGGTGCGAAACTCATGGTTGCAAGGTCTATGACCATCGAGCTGGGCGTGGTCATCTGTTCGCTCACCGTGTAGGAATGGTCGTCAACTTCCGTGTCTTTGTCCGAGTAGGTGTCATAACCTGTTACCGTTTGCTGGGAGACGAACTTGAATTTCGACTTGGCCATCACCGCAAATCCCAACACCTCGCCTGAGACAATCTCCCAAGTTGGTGTTTCGCTCAAGTAGAAACCGCCGCCATCTTTTTCGCTGGAATTGTTGTAAACCTCCGTGTGAGCGTATGAGGTGAGCGTCTTTTGGGTGGCAGATGCCACAGAGGTGGAACCTGGCGGACGGCGGATCACCATGTTGACATCGTCAGGACCGCTCGTCACGAAGTTTGTGCCGGAGCCGATGCTACCCAACAAGATCAGGTCGAGCGCTTCGGTCTTTGAGTTGGGTGCCTGCCACATGGTGGTGCGTCCGTCAATTTTCACACCGATGCTGAGGTTACGCAGGTTGCCTGCGGCCAGGTTGGGGAATCCGCCATCCCACTGATAGGCGATGTGTCCTGTGGAGTCGGGCACAACTTGGATGTTCAGGGTGGTGTAGGCCTCGCCCACCTCTACTTCCTCACCATTGATGGTGGCTTTCTCGGCAAAGATGGTAGTGGTGGCACTGGCATCGTTCATGATGGTGAACACGGCATCCCGTGGAATCTCCTTGTATTCCTTCTTGGTGTCAAGGTTGGTGTATTGTTCAGAGACGCTGATGTCGAAATCGTATAGCTTATCCTGCTGGAACAGCGGATATTGGTAGACGTATTCATAGCCGTTCGAGGTGTATTTCACCACCTGTACAGAATCTAGGCTGTTATCAAGGTTGGTGACACCAATCTTGTGCTCGCCGAAGGCACCGTTCTTCATGCCTTGCTGCACAACATTGATGGTAGGATTGGAGCGATACTGTCGGATCATCTTTGCACTATACAGGTATTCCGACTTAACGTTATCAACCACCATCGAGTCTTTCTTCATCTTTTCCTCGATGGCGTTGGTGGCATCAATCATTGGCAGGTTCTGGGCAAAGACCGGCTCATTGTCGTATTCGGTGCCGCCCACGAACTTGATGCTTTCCACCTTGTACTTCAGCGGGGGCAGCATGGCTGAGAACTCACCCGTCTTCTCATCGGTCGTGATATAAATGAAATAGGTGTCGTCGTGGTCGCCACCGGCACGGTAGGCCGTGCTCTGGATTCTGTCGGTGGCACTCTGCACGGGGATGTTCTCAGTGCCGAAGGTGCCGTCGCCGTGGCTGTCGACAATATAGTTGAACGAGCATTGCGACTCCTTGCCCAAGCTGAGCTTGATGGTGGCCTTACCCAGGCGGTTCACGCTGCGGTTGAAGCCTACGGGCTCGTTCAGGTCGGTGAAGCCGCCGTTGATACGGCCGGTGACGTTGACCAGCGTGGAGTCGACGAAGTTGACGGTCTCGGCACGCTTGAAGTCGTAGGTCGAGCCATCGAGCGGGAACGAGGTGAACTTGTGTCCGTTCATGTAGCACTCTATCAGGTGTTTGCCGATAGGCACGGCAATCTCGAACTCGCCGTTGGCATCGCTGTACACGCCCTCTTTCGCCTGTACCAGCGAGCCGTCGATCATAAACTGGACGCTATCCACGGGAATGTTAGTGTTCAGGTAGGTCACCTTACCACGTACGGGGAATGACGACACGTCGGTGAAGTCGTAGCTGTTGAGCGTCAGGCTGCCGTTGCCGATGAAGCCGTTGCGCGACAGGGGCGAGAACTCGTGGATGCCGCGAGTCGGCGTGATGGTGTAGGTGGAGCCACTGCCCACGAAGGGTATGCCGCGGATGATGTACTCACCGTTCTCGTTGGTCACGGCATAGCGCGACAGCTGGTTGTCGACGGGCACGATACTGGATGCAGAGATGTTGTTGCCCACCTTGGCATGACGGCCATTCGGCATGTCGTTGGCGTAGGATGCATCGAAGACGTAGCGGCTCAGCCCTTCGTCCAAAGGCCAGTAGAGTGCCAAGCCCTGCTCACGGCCGTTCAGCACGCGGTCGGTATAGTTGTCTTTCTCCTTGTCGGTCAATATGTGATTCCATACACGTACCTCGGCAAGGTTGCCACGGAAAGCCTCGTCAGTCTCCAGGTATTTGCAACCGCCCACAGAGAACGGCAGTGTGGTTTCACTACCAACCACCTCAGTAATCATATTGGGGAAGTAGTTCTTCTTTCCGAAATCGGTAGATAGGTTATAAGCGGTCAAGACAGTCTCCTGGGAGGTTCCATCGGGCATATACATGCAAATGCCGTTGTAGATATAGCAGCCATCGGGAATCTCACCCTTCTGATTTTCCACGAAGTGGTGTTGCTTGTCAGAGACATGGTCACCAGTTCCTATCAGCTTGAAATTGTCATCGACCGACAACGAAATGCTCTCGCCCGAATACTGGCAGCCAACCAGCGAATAGATGCCGGAAGGAATGGTCAGGCCTGAGTCGTACAACGATCCTGTCCATGAGTGATCAATGTACTCTACTGGCTCAGGAAGCTGTATGGTCTTTGAAAAAGCACGGTACCAGAGGTAGTGTGATGATGTGCTCCACCATCCAGCACTGACCTGTTCGTAGCCATCGGCGTACATCTTGTCATTGTTTGCGTTCTTGTCATCGCTGGTACAGAACACCCAGGTCTGATACTCATCGCTATAGTAGGACTCCGACCCGCCGTCATTGATAGCCGTGTCGTCCTCAATAAAGACCTTGATGGCTTTGTATTCTGATATGATCTTTTCTGATTTCGTGATGGGTCCCGTCTTCTCATAAAGAAGTTTGTAGCCATCGCCTTGCCGGCTGCCTAAGAGAAGACGTCCGAGACCAGGAATCTCACCAATGACGGCTCCCTCGCTGAGTCCGCCATCAGGACGCACAAACATCTGCACGGTGTAGTCCTTGTCGCTGCCGAATACCTTGGCCATCTCGGCACTGTCTGCCTCCCATGCAATACCCGTCGAGGCGCCATCGACATACTGCGAGGCACCCTTCACCACGTTGTCATCGCCGGTATTCGAGGGACGCAGCGAGAGACGCACGTCCTCGACAGCCGAACCCGAGCCGAAGGTGACACGGCCCGAGATGACACCGCGTGCCTGACAGAAGCCCACGTCGTAGAGGGTGTTCTGCAGCGTGTTGCCGCTGTATACCTCAATCTTGTACTCGTAGTAGTAGCCTGGCTGTACGGTGTTGTCCTCGTAGGTGTAGAGTTCCGATGTGCCATTGGCAGTATGGATGCGCATAAACTCGCTGCTGCTGTTGACATAGCGGCGCGAAAGGACGTAGGTGCTGTTTTCCGAACCTATCTGGTTGGCAGTCCACGACAGGCGCACTGTAGCATCGTGCGTGCCCTTCGTGGCCTCAAAAGTCTTCACCTGGGAGCCGGAAAGCAGACCCGCATAGACGGCATCGCTCTCAAAATGATACTTGTCGTTGACCAGCGACAGGCGCACCTTGTACTGATAGCGCGTGGAGACGTTGGGTAGGTCACTATCGACAAACGACAGCGAGGCGCCGGCTGCAGGCTGGGCATCGCCGGTGACGCTGCCATACTCAGTCCAGTCGCCTTCCTCGGTAGTTTTGCGCAACACCTTGAAGTTGACGGTAGCGGCCTCGGTCGGCACACGGGAATACTGCCAGGTGAGCTTCACTTTATCGGTCACACTGATATCCTGCTGCAGGGTGTGGATTGCCATGCTGGGAGCGGTGCTCATACCGTCGGAGATGCTGTAACCCAGCTTGGCCAGCAGGGCGTCGTCAGGACTGTTCAACATGCCTGAGTTGATGCTCTTGCCTATCCAGTCCTTGGGCACATTGAGCACCATATACTTGTAGTACGCACCTGCCTGCACGCCATCGTCGGTGTAGCTCATGGAAGTGCCACTATTGTCAAGGTTGCCGCGGCGGCTCCACGACTTGCCCGACTGGATGTTGCCGCTGGCATCGGTCTCTATCCTGTAGATATAAGGTGTACACGACATATAGTTGCCGTCGGTGGGCTGCGACCACGACAGCACCGTGGTCTTGTCAAACTGGCGGTATTCAGTCGTGATGCTTCCTGGCACGGGAACCACCTGGAACACGTTGTTCTTGTTGTAGGCACTCGATTCACTCCAGAAGTCGGCCTTCGGGTCTTTCACACCCTGACGGGCCGTGACATTCACGTCGATGCGTTTGGGATTGCCAACCGACTCGGGGATAGTGGTGTTGTAGCTCTTTGCCAGGTTTTTGTCGCAGTCGAAAGACTCCTTCACGGTCTCCTTGCTGCCGTCCTGCTTATAGAAAATGTAGGCGACGTCGTAGGTGCAGTAACGGGCGCGCACATCGTTGACCTTGCTCGGAATGTCGTCGGGCAGCTTCGGCGTGGTGAACCTGATATTGTCGGCACCGGTGCGCTCACACGTGTATTTGCCGGCATCGATGGCATCCATGCCCAGCGTGCTGCCAATCTCGCACTCGTAGCGCAGCACCTTCGTGTACCAGTCATCGTTGTTGTGCTGGAAGTAATAGTATATCTTCCACGTGCCGCCGGCCAGTTCGGCAGGGAAGTAGAAGTCCACCTTGGCCGTCATATAGTGGTTGTCGCTGCCCCACTTCGTCAGCCAGAAGCTTTGCTCCGAGGTGCCTATCTGCTGGTCGCCCATCTGCGAGTTGGTGAACCACGCCTTGGCATTGGCCTCACAGATGTAGGCCTTCACCTCTGCCGTCTGGCTCTCATCATCGCCCTGGTTGACATACTTCAGGTACATCAGGTCGATGGTCTTGCTACCATTCGTGGCATAGACATGACCACCCTTGGAGTAGGTGTTGCTATAGTCAAGGTCGGCGAGGAACACCTCAAGGCACAGGTGGTCGCCCGAGGTGTAAGCATAGTACTTGCTTTCGTTGAGCACCCAGTCGCTGGCCTGGACGCGCAGTGCCGTCATAGCCAAAAGGATTGACAGCAGTAGATAGATTCTTGTCTTCATATCTTCGTTTTTTAGTTATTGTTTCCTAATCGGCGAGATCAGCACTATACGTGGTAGAGCCGTCGTATTTGATATTCCCTTGGTCGTTGCCGTATGAATTGGCAAAAAACGTTGCTGTCTTCACATTGACAGACACACATTCTGGTGTGTTGTATCTCTTTTTCATTTGATCACGTATTTCTTTCCATTATTCATATAAATTCCCTTTGTGCTTGGTTTGCCGCTAAGTCGTCGACCACTTAGGTCATACCACTCTCCATCATTTGGTGAGGGATTGGTAGTGAGGCTCCCTATCCCCGTTTCTTCGTCTGGGAAACTAATCTCCAAACGGGTGCCTGATATGCTTGACAGCCAGCTCGTGGGGATTTGCAGATAGGCTTTATTCGCTCCAATTGTACCATCTGAGGTGCGATAGAAGGCACCATCCTTCAAAATCAGGTTTGTATATTCAACATCGTTTGTGGTAACGGTAGAAGTTATGCCTGTCGCTGATGTGACGCCTACGAGCAGGTTTTTCTCATAGAGAACATTATCACCTATGGCTTGGGTGTTTTTTTCATCTTTTATAAGGTCTGAAAACGGATAATCTGAACGTTGCAAGTTTGCATAGCCACAGCTACTATTCGTACGGTGAATGAGCACGCCCTTACCAGGAACAAGATAGCGTACACGCTGAATATGAATATAATTGTGGTCATCCCCTTCTTCTTCGTCAGCTACATAGAAGAGCATATTGGAACCGTTATCCACGTCAACAAATGTAGCACTTCCACAATAGGTAATAAGCTCCTTGTTTATCGGGAAATGACCATATACTTTTGCTTTGCCAAATACTTGGTCATCAGTTATAAGTTTTGCTGGAATTCTGATGTCGACATGCTCGGTCAGAATGTATATATGATTTTCATCCTCTTCATACTCCCATTTTAACTTCTTCCACGATTCAGATGTTCCAGTGTAGCCTTCAATATCGATTGTTTCAAGCGGACTGTTTGCCCCTATGCTATTCAACAGGGCTTCCATGTTAGCCACCGACATTCTACCACCCATATTTATCTCAGTCAGTGTGCTAGTTCTGCCAAATAGACTACCTTCAAACGAAGGATTACCACCATCGATAGTCAGGGATGTCAGGGGCTTATTATCATTTCGAGCATTGCTGAATGCCCCACTTCTCACTGTAGTGACAGTAGCAGGAATGGTGAGGTCTTCAGCACGCTGGCCATAATCTAATGTCAATCCATCAATGATGGTTTTCCCTTGATCTTCATACGTGAAGTATTCTACATTATTCTGGGCATAGCCCGCCATTGTTCCTGCCACCAGCATAAGCAGGAGCCCGAAGGCCCGTGCCATCAGTGTCATTTTAGTTTTTGTCTTGTTCATCATATACACATTATTTATAATATTACTTCATTTTTTGACAGGGGAAGTAAAATTGTTTTTTGTTAATAATTCATTTTAGATGCTGCAAAGATAGTTCTTTTTAGTGAATTCACCAAATATGTAGCTAAAATTCGTACGATGCACAAATGATAAAGCCCCCGAAAAAGGGGGCTTAACGTAATAAGTAAGTTCGTAAGTTTCACACACACTCCACCTGCATACTGTTGAGGTGAGTGATGTTGCAGATCTGTGGGGAATAAACTCCATTGAGTCATCTTTGTAGTGGTGAACCGTGCCTTTTGTGGTTTTTACTAAGTCTTTCATATTCAGATGTTCAAATAATTTCAATTGTAACGAAACGAACGAAATAACTCATAACGTTAAGCCTCGGATTTGAGGCCAATATTTAATATATTACTATAGTAATATATTAAATATTGAAGTTTACTTTCTTTTCTCATGGAGCTTATCGTTATGAGTTATTTCGTTCGTTCGTTATGTTCTCGCTTACTTCATCTCATTCTCGAAGGCCATCACGTAGCCCAGGATCACGTCGTTCATGGTGCAAGATCTCCGCCTCGGCATATCGACCCTTTCCGATGTGAGCGAAAATTTTCGCCCACATTCACTTTCCCAGGCTGGCTCCATGTTTCGGATGGCTTTCAGGATGTCCTTATGGGGCTTTCCCTGCAAAGTTAGGGACAATTTGATGGTCAGGAAAAGACATGAAACAGTAGTTTTTTCAAAAAAGTGCCTCCAAAATTTCGTGCGGGGCTTCCAAAATTTCGTGCGGAGCCTCTTTTTTTCGCTCAGGAGCCTCTTTTTTTGCTAAAGAGCCTCCTGTTAACCCAAGCTGCAAAACTCGGCGCAGCATACCTCCCCTCGGGGAGGCAGGAGGGGGTCACCGCCCTGACCACCACCAGTTGCATGGGCTACGGCCCCATCTAAAGGACGAAAATCTTCAAAAATCTGACAAAAAATAGGAATAGTCTGCCCCTACCGGTAAACCTCTATTTTTGGTTGATTTTTGAAGATTTTTGTTGTTGAACTAGGGCATACACCGTCCCGAACAGACAAACCGGCTGCGCACCATGCTGAATATCGTGCTCTCAATGGTCACCATCAATCTGAAGGACTACCGCGATGCCGACACGTCGGCGATAGCGATACTTTCGCCCGACACGTTCGTAAGCAAATACTTGTAAGTAGGCCTTTCCCACACACCGAAATAATATCCGCCGAGATTCCCCAAGGAGTCCCGGCGGTTTCGTTTCCTGGCGCACGGAGCGGCGGGGCGAGCGTTATCCGTTTTGTCTCAAGTGATATTCGACGTTTGCGCTGTGCGCGGCGACACGGGCGGCGGGGGCGACGGAAACGGGCCGGAAGTGTTAAAATGTGAAATTTAGGGGGGCAAAACGCTCGAACACAACGAATACCACACACAACGATAAGCCCCCAATTTCGGGGGCTTATCTTATGAAAGGGGGATTCGTAAATAAGAGGTCAGTCTTCCACGTAGTCGGCCAGGCCTTCGGCTTCCTCGTCGGGGTCGGAGCTGCCAAGGTCCATCATCGTGCTGTAGTTGTCCTCGGTGATGTCGTCGTCGTTGGGCTCGCCAATCTCAACATCGTCCTCGTCGGGCTTGTTGTAGGTGTCCTCAATCTCAACATCCTCATCATCGTTCTCCTCGTCGTCGCTGTAGGAGTTGAACTTCATGCGGGGCTTCTCGGCCTCGGGCTTTACCTTGGCGAAGATGGCCTCTACCCATGAACCCTTGGACACTTCGAGCACGTCGTAGCCGTCGGCCACCTTTTTCTCGTAGAGGCCGCCCTTTTTGTGCAGACGGTCTTTGGGAAGGGTGGTGGTGGAGATGTCGAAGCCGCTCTCGATGATGTCCTTGATGCTCTGTGACAGCGAGTCCCAGCCGCCGCCGAAGTTGCGGTCGAGCACCTCGACGAGCTTGGCGGCCGAGATGTGGCGGATGTTCTCGTAGGTGAGGTCGGTGACGCGGCTGATGGGGCGTTTCTTGATGGCCCAGGTCACCTTCTGTGTGTCGTCGAGCTTTACCTGACCTACCTTGTAGCCCAGGTTCTCGTATTTCTTCACCTCCAGCTTTGATTCAGCGTTGACTTCCTCGATGGTGAAGGCCGAGCGGATGATGTCGATATAGTGGCGAATGTTTTCCTTTACCTCGGCATCTTTCTCGGCGCTCTCGTAGAGGCGGAAGATGTCGTTTTCCTGAATGTCCCAGACGCTGCTCTTGGTGAGCGTTTTCAATGTAATTGTCTTTTTCTCTGGCTGTTGACTCATAGACGTGTTTTCTTTCATTTGATTATGGCTGCAAAAATAAGCACTTTATTTCTTATTTACAAGTTTTTTACGAATTATTTTTTGCCGATTGGATGAAATACTGTACCTTTGCTCCATAAATTATAAAAAGATGTCACAGCCATTAGCAGAAAGACTGCGTCCGCGTACCCTTGACGACTACATCGGGCAGAAGCACCTGGTGGGTGAAGGGGCCGTGCTCCGACGGATGATTGAGTCGGGACGCATCGCTTCGTTTATCCTCTGGGGACCGCCGGGGGTGGGGAAGACCACGCTGGCGCAGATCATCGCACACCGTCTGGAGACGCCGTTCTATACGCTGAGTGCCGTGACCAGCGGCGTGAAGGACGTGCGCGACGTGATTGAGAAGGCGCAGAAGGGCCGCTTCTTCAACGAGGCATCGCCCATCCTCTTCATCGACGAGATTCACCGCTTCTCGAAGTCGCAGCAGGACTCGCTGCTCGGCGCTGTGGAGCGTGGCATCGTCACCCTGATTGGCGCCACGACGGAGAATCCCTCCTTCGAGGTGATCAGACCCTTGCTCTCACGCTGCCAGGTATATGTGCTGCAGCCGTTGGAGAAAGACGACCTGCTGGAGCTGCTGCATCGCGCCATCACCACCGACGTCATTCTGAAGGAGCGAAACATCGAGCTGAAGGAGACGGGAGCCCTGCTCCGCTATAGCGGCGGCGATGCACGCAAGCTGCTGAATATACTGGAGCTCGTAGTCGAGAATAATGTTGTCATCACAGATCAGTTGGTGGAGGCTACTCTGCAGCAGAATCCGCTGGCCTACGACAAGGAGGGCGAGATGCACTACGACATCATCTCAGCCTTTATCAAGAGCATCCGCGGCAGCGACCCCGACGGCGCCCTTTACTGGATGGCCCGGATGATTGAGGGTGGGGAAGATCCGCAGTTCATCGCCCGCCGTATGGTCATCAGCGCCAGCGAGGATATCGGCCTGGCCAATCCCAACGCCCTGCTGCTGGCCAATGCCGCCTTCGATACGGTGATGAAGATAGGGTGGCCCGAGGCGCGTATCGCCCTGGCTGAGTGCTGCGTCTATCTGGCCACGTCGCCGAAGAGTAACTCGGCCTATCTGGCCATCGACGATGCCCTTGCCCATGTGCGTGAGACGGGTAATCTGCCTGTGCCGCTGCACCTGCGCAATGCACCCACGAAGCTGATGAAGCAGCTGGGCTATAGCGACGGCTACAAGTATCCGCACGATTTCCCCGGTCATTTCACGCAGCAGCAGTATTTGCCCGACGAACTTGTGCAGCAGCGCTTTTGGCATGCACAACATTCGCCCGCAGAGCAGAAACTCCACGAGCGAATGATAAGCTATTGGGGCGACCGCTTCAAGGACTGACTAAAGCACCACGGCCTTGTGTCCGCCAATAATGTAAATGCCTTTCTTGGTGGTGGTTACATGGCGTCCGTCGAGTGAATAGACGGCGTTGTTGAATCGTATAATGTTTGTTTCGGAATTGTCAACCTGTATGATGCCGGTTGGCTGACTGACGTGCAATGTCAGTATGAGGCATGTCTGACTTCCCTTCGGCGTAAAGGTGAAGGTGCCACTGAAAGGCTCTTCATAACTGATGCTGTGTGTGATGCTGCCGGGTGTGGCATCACGTGCGGGGAAAGGGTAGGCGTCGGCGTTGTAGGTCGTGCCGTTGACTTCGCTCAGATAGCTGCTGCCGCCATCGGCGTTGGCATAGCCGTAGAAATCAACGCTGGAAAACTGAAGGCCGGCAGGCAGCGTGAGCTTGTACTGACGGTTGGCTGAGTATTTGATGGTGCCGTAGTTGCCGGTAGCGGGTGTGCCCGTCTGATTCATCTTGAAGCCGCCGCTGAACGTCCAGTCGCCGTTGGAAGTCTGGCCGCTGATGTCGTAGCTGCTATATTGCGACTCACCCACGTTGATGACCTTGCCCTGCGGCTCGCCGCCCTCGTTCTGGGCAGCGGTGATGTCGGCCACCAGCGAGTTGAGGTAAACCTCAAGCATGGTGTAGCCCTCGTCGTTGAGGGTGTTGCAGTCGTTTTTGTCGTTAGGATTCAGTCCGTTGGCCGTCTCCCACTCGTCGGGCATACCGTCGCCGTCGGTGTCGACGGGTGCCTCGGTGCTGTTCAGCGTGGGCCAGGCGCTCCAGTCGCTGCCGGCACCAGCAGGCTTGTTGTCGTCCTGCGTGTTGATAAAGCCGCTGCTCAGTCCGTTGCCTGTATGGCTGGCCTTGCCATTGCGGGTGTCGCTGATCATCATCTCATCGAAGCTATCGCGGCTTTTCGAGCAGCCCACATAGCTCAGCACACGTTCGTAAGCCTGAGCCGCCGTGTGAGTAGTGGTGTAGATGAAGGGCATGGGTTCGGTGAGACGGATGCTGTCGCGGGTGGCCTGTGTCCATGTGCCGTCGCAGTCGGAGGCGTTTACCTGCTGGATGATGCCGATATTCCAGTTGTCGGCGGTCACATCGCTATACTTCGAGTTGTAATTGCCCGTGACGTAGTATTTCCCCCACAGATGAAGGGCGGGAGCATAGGCCGGATACTCGGCCACATAGCTGTTGGTGCGGATGCCGATACCGGCTATACGCTTGCCTTTGTTATTGGTGGGTGAGCCCGGTCCGGGCTTATAGTAGTTGTTCACGATGTTTACCGTCATGCCCTCACCGCCGTAGCAACCATTGCTGCCCCAGTTGTAGATGACGTTGTTGCGCATGTCCATACGCTCGTCGAGCTGTGTGGTGGGACGCGGGCCGAGGCGCGGCGTACGCGAAGTGTGATGGGCGATGAGGTTGTGGTGGAACGAGGCACCGCTGCCGCCCCAGTTGCCGCCGTAGCCGTGGGCACCCTTCGAATGGCCGCTGTTGACAAGGCTCTGTGCCACGAGGCACCACTGTACGGTGGTGTTCTTGTTGCCGAGGACGGAGAGGCACTCGTCGATGCTCCACGACACGGAGCAATGGTCAATCATCCAGTCCTGCTTGTCAAACCCACCGAAGCCGTCCCAGCCGTCGGCACCGTCTTTCTTCACATTCTTGTTGCCAAGACGGAAACGCATATAGCGCACGATGACGTTGTTGCCGCTGATGTTCACGGGATAGTCGGCGATGCAGATGCCGTCGCCAGGAGCTGTCTGGCCGGCAATGGTGGTATTGCTGGGGATGCTGAGCGATGACTCCAAGTGAATGGTGCCGCTGATGTCGAAGACAATGGTCTTCGCGCCTTGTTGCTGTAAGCACCAGCGCAACGACTGATAGCCGCTATCCTTGAGGTTCTTCACATGGAGCACCTTACCACCACGTCCACCAGTGACGTAGCGACCGAAACCCTCAGCACCAGGGAAGGCGGGTGTCAACTCTTGCGCCTGGAGGGTAAGTACCACGAAAAAGGTTAGGAAGGAAAGAATTATTTTCATTTGTTTGTAGTTCGTGTGGGTGTCGTTATTGGCCCCCACTTGCCTTTTGTATAAAAAACTCCCCGACGGCTCATTGCCGCCGGGGAGCTGAATGTTGTGTTAGCTGTAAGAAGGATTACTTCTGCATCATCTTCTTACCGTTCTTAATGACAACGCCCTTGTAGTTGGCGTCCACCTTCTGACCAGCGAGGTTGTAGATAGCGCCGTTGAAGGCCTTCTCAGCAACCATCGACTCGATACCAGAACCCTCTTTCTCGAATACCTGTACCTTGCTGATCTTCACAGTACCAACAAGCCAGCCCTGCTGCCACAGCACGTGAGCATCGTTGCCAGTAGTGGTAACACCCTGATAGTTGTCGAAAGCGAAGTCGTAAGCCTTAGTGGTCTGGCTGGCAGTAACGTCATAGACGTGCTGGTCGGCACCATTCCAGGTACCCATGTTCACCTGAACCTGTCCGTCAACGGGGATGGTAGCGTAGAAGCGAACTACGTAGTCATGACCCTGAGTGACGTTGAACCAGTCGAGAGCGAAGAGCTGCAAATCCCAGATGTTTGCCTGCTTAACGGTGTTGGTCACAACAAGTGCACCATCTTCCACGTCATAGCTTGCTCCTTCGGGAACACCCATGTTATAGTACGGATAACCGGTCTCGGTGGTCCAATCCTTCTCGGCAATAAGTTTACCGGGCTCAGCGGGTTCCTCAGAAGCGGGTCCGTAGTACTCCAGCTCGAAGTTATCCCAGATGCACCAAGTATCGGTGCGGGTACCCTTGACACCTACGGTGAGCTTGCCGTCAGTTACGATGACGGTGATGGGCTCCACTTGATACTTGCCAGCGGTGAAGGAGTCGGAGAGCTTGTCCATACTTGTTCCACGGTCTTCTGCTTCCATGTCGATGAACTTAGAGGTAGCGTCGTTGGCGTAGACAACGGGATAATCGGTGCCGTCATAAGCATCGGTGTAGTCAGTGAGGGCAGCCTGGGCATTCAGGATGTACTTGCCGTTGGGCACCTCGATAGTCTGGCTCAGTGTAAAGGCTGCTTGCCATGACTCTGCACATTTGTTCTCGTTCTTACCACCGCAGAGATTCTGGTTGCTGGCCTCCATAGTCCAAGCGCCCTGATTGCGGTTGTTGCGGTTGAAGTTCGGGTCGAGAATCAGGAAGGTAGCATCCATAGGATCCTCCTCAGTAGCTTCTGCGAGTCCGGCAACAGCCTGCTCATGAGATGCAATAACCCACATAGCCTTCTCGTCACCGGCAGGCAGGTTGCGTGCAAGCACAGTGTTTTCAGTGCCGTCCCAACCGTAGTAGTTGAGCGTATCGACAGTGATGTAGTAAACATAGACGGGGTTGCCATCCATATCTTCGCCAAGTTCCTCACCCTTGATAATGTTCAAGGCTGCAGGAGTGCCATTGTCCATCCACTCACCATTGAAGTAGTATTGTTCGCCACCATTGCTGGCCTGAGTCTCCATGAAGTAGGTGCCGTTCTCCTGCTTGTGAAGAATGACATACTCGGGATGCTTGACGAGCGAACCCTGGGTGCCCCAGCTGTTAGCGCAGCCCCATGCCATAGTGGTGCTCACGTTGACCAGATAGTACTTGCCGTCTGCAAAGTCAGCAATGTCGAGTTCCTGAGGATTCTCAGCAGCGGGTGCAATCTCGATGCTGGATATCAGGATGTTGCCAGTGCCAGAATACTTCTGGAAGGTATAGGTGCCAGCACCCAGACCGAACTCGATGATGTTGGCATCCTCGAAGAGCTTCAGGTCGGCAGCCTCAGCAAGCTCGACTACAATAGAGTCGTTGCCAGCCTGATCCTTATAGGTGACTTCCATCATCTCCATGTGAGCATAGTTGGTGCCACTGACGTTGACATAGCACTTGCGGTCGTTGACCTGCGAGCCGTCCTCAGCATCTTCGGCATCAATGTTCTTACAAGAGTTCTTCGAGCAGATAACCTTCACGGTGACGGAGTCGCCCTCGGCTACCTGGAAGGTGATGTTGGTGTTGCTCATCTGGATGTAGCGCTCATTGCCTGCGGGCACCTGATACTGCTCGTCCTTCAAAGCCTTGAAAGTCAGATCCTTCACGAAGAAGTCCATCTTGTCGGCGCTGATTTCACCGTTCTCAATCGTATAGACCTCACCTGTGGTTGACGTGGCAGTAGCCTCCTCGTCAAGTACGACATCACCAGCAATTACTTGGATGGTCTTCTTTTCCTTGATGGGATTCAGCACATAGATGTCCTTTGTGGATTTCTTTGAGGTAAAGGTAGCATAGTCGCCATTGACAATCTTAGTGTATGCAGAGACAGTAGCAGACTCAGTCAGAGTAGCTCCGTCGCCCTGTACTTCTTCACCATTCAAATCATAATAGTTTACACCATTCTGCTCTGCATAGGGAGTGATGATGGTAAATGATGCACCGTCAACAGCAATTTCGGGAGCATCGAAAGAGAAGTCCACGATAGCCTCATTTTCGGCATCGGGCACAGCCATACCCATGACATAAGCCTGGAATTTCACGGTAGCAGATGCGTAGCACTTGATGGGGGCAGTGTACTTTTCGCTGGCAGCGCTGGGAGTTGAGCCGTCGGTGGTGTAGTACACATCGGTGGTAACACCGTAGGCCTCACGCGGTGAACAGGTTACTTCCTTGAACCATAGGCCGCCCTCGAAGGTCTGTGGACCTACCTTTACTGCGGGAGTACCAGGTGCCTCGTTGGCCTCAACGATAACATAGCTCAAAAACATGTCTCCATTCCAAGAACCGACCCAAAGAGTCATGTCATCGTCGACTGTGTACTCGAAGCGGAAACCGGCGTCGGTGGCAGGATGATTTTCATCGGGCTTCGGATTCAAGGCGTTGGCATCGGTACAGTCGTTCTTCGACTGAACGCCGCCTTCTCCACCTTTCCACAGCTTAGGAATACGGGCATCTTTACCAGTTTTGTTGTTGCCTTGGAGGAAGAAAATAAGCTTTGAACCGGCAGTAACCTTCATAACCATGATGTCCTGATTGTTCTTCAGACGCAAAGAGTTGTAATGATCCATGTTGTACTCCTGGCCATACTTGGCTGCGATCTCTGCTGTAACATGGTTGTCGTCAGCTTCATTGACAACAGAAAGATTTGTCTTTCCCTTACCAGTAGACTTGTCATGTCCAGTGGGAGTGAAGAAGAAACCATTGCCATAGATAGAACCAGATGCAATCTTTTCTGTGCCGTTGTTGTTCCATTCGTCACATACCAGCACATAACTGTGTTTCAGTGGTACGAGGTCGTCCACTGATGCTGCACTCGACATGCTTGCGAAGCCTGCGAGTGCGCAGATTAGAGTAATGATTTTTTTCATAAGATAAAATCGTTAGTTAATAATTAGGTTGATAAAGATAGTTCTTGAAATAAACGATGCAAAGATACGAAATAAATCGTAAGGTGCAAACAAATCGTGTTAAAAATGTGTTATTTTTGAGGAGACGGCACAAAAGTACCGCCTCCTTTCACATTTATTGTCTTACCAAGTAGGTCTGTACGGGCGTATCACCAAAGTGCGCAATGGTGATAACCTCCTGCTTTCCACTGACAGCCACTCCGGTGAAAATGGCCGATTTTGAAACCTTGCCCTTGTCGTCGACGACGCGCTTGAGTATCTCGATTCTTCCGGTGGTGTTGGAATAACTGTACTCATAGTAGGGCAGGCTGGCGGTGTTTGACTCATCCACCCAGGTGCCAGAGGTCTTTCCTTCGCTCATCTTCACAGCCACAGAGTCGGTCGATACAAAGGCAAGGCTTTCCACAAAACCCTGAATCTCTTCGCCGTAGGCATTGGTCTTCAGCCCAGTGCCACGTACCCATGTGGTGTTGGCAATGCTTTCGGGGTGGGCAATGCTGAGCGAGTCGGTGTAGCCGTTCACCCATGACGGGTTATCGGTGTTGACGTCCTCGTACTCGTTGGCATCGCCGCAGGAGGTGAGACCGATAGCCAATAAACAATAACCAATAACCGTTGATATGCTGAATATCTTCTTCATTTTTGACAATTCGTTAAATTCGTAGTCTTATAATTGGCTTTTACTTGTTGCGCCAACGGGCGGCACCTACATTATTATTATAGATGTCATTGTTGGTGTTCTTGAAGTAGAGGTTCACGTTGTACGTGGTGGTAGCCGTGCCATCGAGAGCATCAGCACGGTGCATGTGCTGGTCGTTGGCAGTCTGTGCAATGTGCGGCGGACAGGGCTGTTCCATCAGATCGGTGGCCGAGATGTCGGCAACCTGTACCTCCAGCGTGCCGTTGAGGGTGGCGTTGCCGTCCTTCACCAGTTTGCCGAAGTTGTTGCTCGTGGCTGTCCAGGGGTTGTTGCTGAAGATAGAGCCGTTGGTCAGGTCGTTGTTCGTCGACCAGTTGTTCTCAAAGTTCAACGTCACCCTGCCAGAAGAGCCATCGGCCATCGTCTGTGTGTTGCGGATATCGGCACCCCACATAGCGAGTACACGCTGGTCGCCTGCCTGCTTGCAGAGTACGAAGAGATTGTTCTTCACATTGTAGACGGAGCCGTTGGGCAATCCGCGCATCTTGAAGATAGAGCCGTCGGCACGGGTGTTGAAGTTGATGAGCGTGTTGTTCGAGAAGGTGATGTGCCACGCCCCTGAAGTCCAGGCAATCTCGCTCTGCTCAGAGAAGAAGGCGGGGAAGGGGCAGTCGTAGAAAGTATTCTCAACAACCTTCATGTCCTTGTAGAGGTTGGAGGCCACGTTCTGTCCTGAACCATGAATCCAGCAATAGCCGCCAGCGCCCTGGGTGTAGTAGCCGCAGTCGAAGAACAGGTTGTTCTTGATAAGTACGTGGTTCCACACCTTGTAGTTGGCTCCCTGCTCACGTATGAATCCGCGGACGAGGCGCTTGAAGGTGCAGTTCTCGATGACGAGTGAGTCGAGTGTCACGGCCATGCCGTTGCTGTACATGTTGAAGAAGTAGTTACCTGTTACGCCTCCCAGGCCGGCATTGTTATCGCCGTAGTTGAACGCCTCGGGGTTGTCGAAGTCGATGTCGTAGAAGGCCAGCTTCTTCATGTAGATCTCGCCACCTTCACCGGCTTCAGGTTGACGTCCGAACATAAACATGGAGTAGGGGCCGCCGTTCCATTGTTCACCATTGGTAGCCTGGTCGTAGCGTGAGTGCTTGCCAATGCCGCTGATAACGCGGGCACGCTTACCCTGAGCCACGTCAGCCGGGTTGGTACGTAGGGTGAAGCCCTTACAGGTGATGTCGTTGCCATCGAGATAGTAGGTCTTGCCGCCCTCCAGCAGGAAGGTCTGTCCCTCGGCGTAGTTGGTGTTAGAAATGAAGTCGTAGAGCGTCGGGGTAAGCGGAGCTGCATGATATTTCTCCGTGGCGAGTGCAAAGACGTCGTCACGCTTAACATTCTCGTCGTCGGGCAGTCCCATGCTCGATGCTTTGGCGTAGAGCTCGTCGTAGGAGAGGAGGATGGGTTCGCCAGGCTGACCATCGGAGCGAGCTGTGCAGGTGTTGTACTTGGCATCGATAGCCACGGGAACACGCGGGTCAATGACGTCGATGACATAGACGGAGTTGGGTGTCAGGCCGTCAATGACAACGTAGCCACGCTGGCGGTCTGCATTGGTAATCTCATAGTATTTCCACTTTGCACCCACTGAGCTGTTGGGGTTGTTGGGTGAGGGCTGTACCTGCAGGTACTGGTAACCCAGATTGCCGTCCTCGTCGATGTTGAAGTTCTCATAGTAGGCAGAGAGCTTGTCAAGGTTTTCATCATCGATGCTCAGCTTGAGGTCTTTCAGTTGGAACTTCTTATTCGGGTCAGTGCTGGCATTGTATTCCGAGACGTAGGCCTTCAGTTTCTCCATATCGGCATCGGTCAGTCCGAGACCCACATCCTTGAGGTTAGAGTTCAGGTAGACGTGCATGGTCTCCTCGGTGGTCTCAGCCTGGTTTACGTAGACGGCGTTGGGCGTGGCATAACGCTCAGCCGTCTGTATGCCCATATACTCCTGCCACTGGCGACCGTTGCCGTGTCCGTACCAGTTGGAGGCGTGCTCGAAGCTGTTGGGATCGTTGGGATCATTGCGGTCGAGCTTCGACAGTGCACGGATGGCAAAGCGATAGTCGGTCTTGTACTGCAAGTTGGGAATGAGCAGGTCGAGTATGGTAGGTCCGAGAATGGTGTCGACAATGAGGTCGTTGGTGCCCTGAATGGAGGCCCAAGCAGTTGCACCGCCCGTCACCTTCGGCATAAGTGCCATCTGTACCTGATAGCCGGCGCAGTCGTTCACACCATACCAATAGAGGTGGATGGTGTTGCCGTGAGGATAGGCACCGTCGAGTCCACAGTTATAGGGATAGTCGGAGCCTTTACCACGTGTGTTGTCGCAGATGAACATAGTCATGAACTCCCTGTCGGTGCCAGGTGCGGCAGTCTCTTCGTCTTCCTTACACGACACAAGGAGTGCAGAGGAACTCGCAAGGAAAAGGAGCAGTATGCTGTTTAATATCTTTTTCATAACGGTATAGTTTTTAACCTTTTCAACTTTTCACTTTTACACCCTTTTAGTATCCATAGTAATTCTTATAGGCTCCTGCTGAACGCTGGATAGCCAGGTTGGGATAAGGGAGAATGTAACGCACTACAGGCAGTTCGCTGGCTTGGGGGATGGTGGAGAACTGTTCCTGTGCCCCGTTGCGTATCAGCCAGATGTTACCGCTGTCATCACAACGGATGAATCCGTAGAAGGAGTATTTGCACTGGTCTTTCGGAGTGCCGTTGTCAGCGTTACCCCACTGATAGAAGTCGGCTCTGTTCCAAGCCTTGGCCGAGAATCCGAAGTTGGTAATCTGGCTGGTGATGGGCTGGCTGGCAGCACGCTTGTAGGCGTTGTAGATGCGCAGGCTCTTGAGCGACTGGTTGGGATAGCGTTGGACGACGCTTCCAGCAGCATTGATGGTGTAGCCGTAATACTGGTCCTTAAAGAAGAGTAGTGCCAGTCCGTTGGCAATGGGCTCGTCGATGTTGTACTGGTGGTAGTAGATGCGCTCAGGCAGGTTGTCAATATATCCGGCATCGGTGGAGTAGCCGTCATGTTCGTTGATGGCGTCTTCAAATCCGGACATACTGCCTACGTTCTGCATGCCAGCAGAATAGTAACGCAGGAAACTGTAAACCACTTCCTCAGCATAGGTGTTGGTACGAACGAGGTCACGCCAGCGTGAGTTCTCACCGGCAAACTCCCATTTGCGCTCGTCGAGGATAGCCTTTTGGAAAGCTTCCTTGCTGCTCTGTGCCTCAGTGATGAAGTTGGGGTCGCCGTCCTCGAAGGCACGGCTGTGTACCTGCTGCAGACACTCAACAGCCTTGTCGGTGGGGCCACCGTTCAATTCGTTGGCAGCCTCGGCATACATCAGCAACACGTCAGCGTAGCGCATGTAGGGATAGTTGATACCAGTAGAGCCTGTGGTGATGTTGCCCAAGGCAGAACCTTCTGACGTCCATAGCTTCGACCACTTGTTGTTATGTACGGTATAGTCGTTGCGGATATAGACGGAGTCTGCCAGATTGCCTTCGCTGTTGGTGAAATAAGAGTAGTACCACAGTCCATTGATAAACTCGCGGCGCTGGTCACCGTTACGGAACAGGAAACGGTAGAAGGCGTTCAGACGTCCGTTGCCGCTGGTGGCTCCCCAAGGACCTACGGTCTCGCTCTCATAGGCAGAGTAGGTGGGCCCCTGAATATAACCGATGTTACCGGTCGACTCCTTGGCGAAGGGAATCTCGAAGATGGGGTCGTCGTTGTTGATGACCTGATAGTTACATTCGTTGACAAACACGTCCTGATAACTTTGTGCAAGCTTGTGAGTGCCAGAGAGAATCACGGAGTCTGCATACTGCATAGCGATGCGGTAATACTCCTGCCAGTTTTGCGAACGCTCCATTGTGCCGTAGCTCTTGGAATCACTCTTGTTGGGGCGCAACGAATAGCCGCCGGCTGTCAGTGCAATACGTGCGATGAGGGCATGTGCGAATTCCTTTGAGCAACGCTCTACAGTGACACTGTTAGCGGTCAGCATGTTGGGCGCTGCCTTCTGCAGATCTTCGATGATGGCCTTTTGAACGTCCTCGCGGTCGGCAACGGGAATGACAAAGTCGCTACCTTTCGTTGAAGCCGGTTCGAAAGTAAAGGGCACGTCTCCAAACATCACTACGAGATCGTGGTAGGCCATGGCGCGCAGACACTTGGCTTCACCAATCCATTGCATAAACTCCGTGTCGGAAGTGTCGTAAAGCGGACTGTTCTCTGCCGACATGATGAACTTGTTGCAATACTCAATCAAGTTGTAGGCTGCTGTCCAGAAACTGTAGATGTTGCCACCCTGGTCGTCGCAGTCGAAGCGAGCGTAGGTAGTGTGCTGGTGGGCATTGGACGAACTGATGATCATATCCACGTCGCTGTTCAGCGTGAAGCGGGTGAAATAGGCATCTCCATAGAGGTTGCTTGACAGCGCCTGGGCGTAGACACCATTGAGGGCGCGATTCACCTCCGTTTTCTGGCTGAACACGAAGTCTTCAGTATAGGCTGACGGCGCATCAACGTCAAGGTAGTCGTTGCATGATGTCATGGCAAGTGCTGCCACTCCGATCAATAAAATGTATTTTGATTTCATAGTCAGTATCTTGCTTTTAGAAGGTGATGTTTGTTCCAAAGACGAAGCCGCGAGCGCGCGGGTAGCGGTTGTAGTCCATACCGCAGGTCAGGCCTGTCTGTACGTCCACCTCAGGATCGTAGCCCGAATAGCCTGTGATGATGAACAGGTTGGAGGTGGAGACGTAGAAGCGTGCCTTCGAGATACCTGCTTTCTTGGTGAGCTCCTTCGGCAAGGTGTAGCCGATGGTGATGTCGTTGCAGCGCAGGAACGAACCGTCCTCGATGAAGTACGACTGTGTCAGTCGGGTTGTCACGTCAGTGGGATTCCACAAGGTGCGGTTGGCATTGGCGTTCTTATAGATGTTCACGCAATCATCTACATAATAGAGTTTGTAGAGGATGTCACCCTTCGTGCCGCTCAATGAGCCGTCGATATCGTTGTACTGCCAACCGTCCTTGAACTTGCTGAGCACATTGTAGAAATTCCTTGAGTTGCCAACCGATGATGAGAGCATATAGCCAGTGGCGTTGTTCACGTCGAAGTCGAGCATATAGGTAAAGTTAGCGGTGAAGTCGAAGCTCTTCCATTGTCCGCTCAGACCAAAGCCACCCTGAATCTTCGGGTTGGTGTTGCCGATGACGGTGCGGTCATTCTCGGTGATGCGTCCGTCGCCGTCCAAGTCCTTGAACTTGATTTTACCGGGTAGGGTAGCGATACCGCTGTTCGAGCTACCGCTGACGTCGTTGATGACGGTGACATAGCCATCCTCACGCGGAGCACAGTCTTTCGAAGTACCATTGTCGGCAGCTGCTGAGCCCCAAGGCACGGCCTGGTAGTTGTTCAGCGGGTCGAAGTAAAACTCGTCGAACTGGTAGAGGCCATCGTAGACGAAGCCGTAGATGAGGCCTACCTCGTCGCCTACCTTGATGCAATAGTCGTTGTAGCTGGACTTCCAGCGGTCGTTCTGGTCCCAGACGACATCGTCGGTGCCGTTCAGTTTGTCAACCTTCTTCTTGTTGAAGCCAAAGTTCAGGTTGGCTGTCAGCACGTAGTCTTTACCCTGCAGGATGTCGCCGGTGATGGTGAATTCAAAACCTTTGTTAGTGACCTGTCCGATGTTCTGCATCTGGCTGGTGTAGCCAATGACAGAGGGTAGGTCGCTATTGTAGAGCAGGTCGCGTGTAGTGTACCAGTAGACTTCGGGATTGATGCTGACGCGGCCATTCCAAAGCGAAATGTCGGCAGCGAGGTTGCGTTTGATGGTGGTCTCCCACTTGATGTCACGGTTGGCAAACTTGTTGCCGCCGTTGTTGCCGTAATATTGCTCGCCAAACTGCGTCACCTCACCGAAGCCGGGGCCGCCGGTGGAGTTGATGGCATAGAGCTGGCGCCACATGTCGTTGCTGATGCTGTTGTTGCCGGAAAGACCGTAGGCAGCGCGAATCTTGAGCTGACTGATCCATTTGATGTTCTTCATAAAGGGCTCTTCAGAGAGCACCCATGCACCACTGACGGCGGGGAAGTAGCCCCACTGTTTTCCTGGAGCGAACTTCGTGCTACCGTCGGCACGGAACGTGGCCGACACTAAGTATTTGTGGTTGAAGTTATAGTTGGCCTGTCCGAAGAACGATGCCATGCGGTCGGGTGTGGCAAGGCTGGTCGTTGACTGATAGGGTGAGCCGAAGCCCATGTTGTTCCACGCCTCGCGGGCCGTGAAGGCACGGGGGAAGTAGCGGTTGGTCATGGTGCTGGACTTCGACTGCGAGTTGTGTATCTCTTGTCCAACAAGGAATGACAGGTTGTGCACGTCTTTCAGCGTCAGGCTGTAGTTGGCGGTGTTCGTCCACACATAGCTCATGGAGTGTCCGTTGCCCACGGCGGCCACCGGCTGGTTGTTGTTGCTCTTGCCAGTGTCGGTCAGTGCGCCGTAGAAACGGTTACTGTCAGTCCACCGCAGACCGAGAGTGGCCTCCGAGCGCAGCGTCAAGCCCTCGATGGGTCGCCAAGTGAGAGACAGACCGTTGGTATAGGTATACGAGTGGTTGATCTGCTGGTTGATGGCGATGTCGTTCTTTGGGTTAGTGTAATGGAAAAGCTCCTCCTCGTCAGGATCAGCGTAGGAGGGGTCTATATAACCAAACTCACGCAGACCGTTGGTGGGACGGTACTGCAGCACGTCGATGATACCGCCCGTGCCTATCTGTGTTCCACCGGCACCCTCGTTGCGGCGATAGGTGAACTTCGGGTTGAACTGCAGCGACAGCTTGTCGGTAATCTGCACGTCGGTCTTCACGTTCAGGTTGGTGCGGCGTACACCTGAACCGAGGATGATACCCTTGTCTTCCGACTGCGTGAGAGAGATGTTGAACTTCACCTTGTCCGAGCCACCTCCGATGTTCACGTTGGTGGAGTAGTTGATGGGTGTCTCGCCCATCACCTCGTCCTGCCAGTCGTGCGAGGGCAGGGTTGTGTACATATCAAGATCGTAGGGGTTGCCGAAGTTGGCCTTGAAAAATTTGGCGTTGCTCGAGCGGGTGCCATTGCAGGCGTGCCACTGGTATTGGTAGTTGGCATATTCTGAGGCGTTCATCAGGTTGAGTTTCTTTGACAGATGCTCCATCTTCAGACTACCGTTGAAGCTTACCTGTACCTTGCCGGACTGTGCGCTTTTCGTGGTGACCACAACAACGCCGTTGCCACCCTTGGCACCATAGACGGCGGTCAGGGAGGCATCCTTCAGTACGTCGATGCTGGCGATATCGCCGGGCGGGATGTCGGTGATGTTTGACACCTGGAAGCCGTCGACAATGTAGAGTGGCTCGTTGGTCTGCGTCACCGAGGTACCGCCACGCACGCGGATATGTACTTCAGCACCGGGCTCACCGTCGACCGTGGTCACCTGCACACCTGAAATCTTACCCTGCAGTGCTACTGCGGCTGAGGTGACAGGCACCACCTCCAGCTTCTTGCCTGAGATGGAACCTACGGAGCCAGTCAGGTCCTTACGGGCCTTGCTGGTGTAGCCCACGACCACCACCTCATCTAAGGCAGCGTTGTCGTCCTTCAGCTGGATTTTCATGTTGGGGCCAGCTGTGGCTTCCTGCGACACCATTCCGATGTAGGACACCACAACGGTCTTTCCTTGCTGTAGCTTCAGCGTAAAGTTACCGTCAAAGTCGGTCGCAGTAGCGTTCTTGGGATTTCCCTTCTCAACTACGGTGGCTCCAATGACAGCCTCGCCTGTGGCATCAACTACCGTACCCTTAGCTGTGGTCTGCGCATGCAGGTTGCCCACTACTAAGAGCAAACACAGCAGTAGCGCCGTGCGAAAGATACTCTTAATGTTTACAGACATAAATTTTAGTAGTTTTTTGGTTTGTTTGTTTGTAATAATAGAATTTGTTGCAAAAGTACAAAAAAATAAGTAGCCGACAAAGTTTTGTCTCTACTTTTTTTCGTAAACGATTGCGCTCTTTAACAATTCTTCCGCCTCGCGACGTGCAATTTTACCGGTTTCTGTGAGAGGGATTTTATTGATGCTGCAAAAGTAGCGTGGATTCCATAGGCGGGGCAGAATTTGCTCGCATAAGGGGCGTAGACTCTCAGCGTCTTGCCGTTCTGTCAGCAGTACTACGGCCTCGCCCAAACGTACATCTTTTATGCGCGTGATGCAGAAAGGTGCATTCAGGTGTGGTCGTAGCAGTCGCTCCACCTCTTCGGCCTGAATCTTTATGCCGCCAGAGCAGATAACGTTGTCTTTGCGACCTAGGATGCGGAAGGAGTGGTGAGAGGTGAGAGGTGAGAAATAAGGGGAAAACTCTGCTATGTCGTTGGTAACTAACGGACCATCGTGTACAGCGGGTGCATTGATGACGAGACAATTCTCGTCATTGAGAGATACATCAACACCCTCGAAGGGTGTGTACCATTCACTGGCGTTGGGGCCGTTGAGGCGGCGTAGGGCGATATGCGACAGGGTCTCGGTCATGCCGTATGTACTCCAAACGGCATTAGGAAAGTCCTTCAACTTTCGCTCTAATTTTTCGTCGATGGCGCCACCGCCAATGATGAGGTGCTTAATCTGCATCAGCCGCTTGCGTTCCTCTGGCACCTGTAGCGAATTCCACACCTGCAGGGGTACCATAGCGGCAAAGGAAAGTGAAGAGTGAATAGTGAATAGTGAATAATTTGCTGCCGCCATAGGATGACTACTGGGCTCCACGCTGATGAGTTGCAGACCACAGGTGAGGGCACGCACCACCATCATCTTGCCGGCAATATAGTCAAGGGGCAGGCAGAGCAGGGCCGTGTCGCCTTCTTTCAGTCCTAGAAAGTTGCAGGTGATGTGTGCTGATGCTTCCATGCGATGCTTCTCCACCAGCAGGGGCTTCGGATTTCCCGTGGAGCCACTGGTATGCACACAGACATACGAACTGTCGTTGTGCCATTCAGCCAAAAACTCTTCTAAGGACATGCTCTCCACAGTTTATCGCCGCGAATCTCTAAAGGCATAGGGATGTTGTCGGTAAATAGCTGGCCAGTGCCTAAACCCTGAGGGGTGGTGATTTCGTTGCCATATACAGAGCTGCAGAATTGTGCGATGGCGTTTAAGCCAACATTGCTCTCCAAGGCGGATGTGATCCACGAGCCGATTTCCATATCGTTGGCAATCTCAATCCATTCGCGGCAGCCAACCATACCTCCGTGCAACGATGGCTTTAGCACTATATATGCCGGTCGGATAATGTTCAGCATCTGCCGTTTCTGTTCTGGGTCATTGATGCCTATGAGTTCTTCGTCGAGTGCAATGGGCAACGGTGATTCACGGCACAGTTCCGCCATATTCGCCCATTGGCCCGCCTTGATGGGTTGTTCAATCGAGTGCAGGGCATATTGAGACAGTAGCTCAAGCTTATAGAGGGCGTCGCCGTCGTCGAAGCGAAAGGCGCCGTTGGCATCGACACGCAGTTCAATCTCGCGTGGTCCGAAACGCTCACGGATTCGATGCAGCAGCTCTATCTCTTGGTCAAAGTCAATGGCACCAATCTTTAGCTTAATGCAGCGGAACCCCTGCCGCAACTTCTCCTCTATACGCTGAGCCATTTCTTCATAGCTGCCCATCCACACAAGTCCGTTGATAGGAATGCCCTCCTTGCCACGGGTGAAAGGCGTGTCGAATAATGCATAATGATTAATGCTTAATGCATAATCTTGATCATCAGATTGCCTGTTATTATGCATTAAGCATTGAGCATTAAGCATTGATAACATAGCTGTTTCTATGCCAAAAAGCATGGAGGGGTAGGGGCGCAGATCGTCATAGGGGATGATGCCCGTTTGCTCCACTTCATCGCAGAAACCTCGCAACACATTATTATATAAGAAGGGAGACAGGGCATCGCAGCTCAGGTCGGGTAGGGGAGCGCATTCACCTATACCGACGGTAGCACCGTCAGACACTGTGACCAGCCAGATGTGTCGCTCGGTGTACACGCCGCGACTCGTTCCCGCTGGTTGTTTGAAATGTAATATACGCTCCTCGACGGTTATTTTCATGGTATCTGTGGATACTGCTCGAAGTTGGGCTTACGCTTTTCCAAGAAGGCGTGGCCGCCCTCCTGCGCCTCGTCGAGGAAATAGTAAAGCATGGTAGCGTCGCCGGCTAATTGCTGGATGCCTGCCTGTCCGTCGAGTTCGGCATTGAGGCCCGCCTTGATCATACGCAGGGCAATAGGACTGCGTTCCATCATCTCCTCGGACCAGCGCACACATTCGTCCTCCAACTCTGACAAGGGCACCACCTTGTTGACGAGTCCCATGTCGAGAGCCTCCTGTGCCGTGTACTGCCGGCATAGGAACCATATCTCGCGTGCCTTCTTCTGTCCAACAATGCGTGCTAGATAGCTGGAGCCGAAGCCTGCGTCGAAGCTGCCCACCTTCGGGCCTGTCTGTCCAAAGATGGCATTCTCTGAGGCGATGGTGAGGTCGCAGACCAGATGCAATACGTGGCCGCCACCGATGGCGTAGCCGTTCACCATAGCGATGACAGGCTTGGGTAGACGGCGTATCTGCATCTGCACGTCGAGGACAGAGAGGCGTGGCACACCCTCGTCGTCGATGTAGCCGCCGCGTCCCTTCACGTGCATATCGCCGCCGGAGCAGAAGGCATGCTTTACATCTTCTAGATGCATGCCTTCAGGCACCTCGCTCATGGCGCCGGTAAGTAGCACCACACGGATGCGCTGCAGCTCGCGGCATAAGGCGAAGGCTTCGCTCAACTCCTGCGTGGTTTTCGGTGTGAAGGCGTTGCGGAAACGTGGGCGGTTAATGGTGATCTTTGCAATGCCGTTATATTCTTCGAAGAGAATCTCCTCGAATTTTCTAATCTCTTTCCACTCTCTTTGTGCCATAAATCATTGATTATTGTGTGTAGCCGCGAACAGGATTCTCGTACATACTGATAGGTATTTTGAACTGCATCATCTCATCAAGGTTGTGCACGGGGTGCTCCATGTCGGCAGGGATGGGCAGCTTGGAGAACTGCTGGAAATAGAGCAGACAGGCATCACGCCACCACTCAGCGTCACGGGCTTGGATGCGCAGACGGCGCTGGATGTCGTTGAAACGCTCCTCGTCGACATATTGCTTCATCGCATCCCATTGAGCCAGCATCTGTCGGGCGCCGATGACACCGTCGGCATATTTGTGGCAGAGCTCGTCCCAGAAACTGCGGCCGCTGTGCATACGATGCTGCCAGGGCACATGATGGAACCATGCAAGGTATTTCTCAGGACAGGTGTTGATATCGTTGTACTGGTCACACAGCTCCTTGGGATACTGCGATACGGCGTCGGTGCCGTTGTGTGTGCGGTCGAAGCCAAGTCCCTCGCTGTTGGCCTGATGATAGTAAGCTGGTGTCCAGTCGGGGCGTATGCCGGGCACGGTGTACCAGGGCTCGGGGCCGTAGTGGTGGCCTCCGGCGAAGATGTGGTGCAGGCCGAGGGGCATCATGTAGCTTACAGCCGTCTCATGACTGCCTACCATCAGCTGTGTCATCGGCTTCACGAAGTGCTCGTCGCTGGTGAAGGTCTGACGCAGCCATTCGTCGGCAATCTTCTCGCTCTTCATTGTCGGGCTCCAAGCCAGTCGTCCAAAGGCATACCAGTTGGCTTGTGCAAAGTCATGGCCGCACCAGTTCGTATCGTTGCCGATATTGGCGACGCCAGCCACGGCGGTGAGGCGGGTGGGCTCGAACAGCGAGAAGAACTCCTGCCACATCGGGGCGAGGAACACGAGATGATTGGCGGCGCCGAGATATTCCTGCGTCACCTGTAGCTCAGCAGCTAAGGATGTCTTCTGAATGGCGGTGAACAAAGGGCTGTAAGGCTCACGCGGCTGGAAGTCGACGGGACCGTTCTTCACTTGCAAGATGACGTTGGAACGGAACTTGCCATCCAACGGCATGAACTCGTTGTAGGCCTGCTTGGCGCGGTCCTTGTCCTGTGGATTGTAGACGAAGGCACGCCACATCACGATGCCCTTGTAACGTTTCAGGGCGTCGGCCATCATGTTGGCGCCGTCGACGTGGGTGCGGCCGAAATCGCATGGGCCAGGCTCGCCCTCGCTATTGGCCTTCACGAGGAAGCCGCCGAAGTCGGGCACCAGCTTGTAGATCTCATCCACCTTCTTCTTCCACCAGGCACGCACGTCCTTGTCCAATGGGTCAGCCGTCTTCAGTCCTCCCACGTGGATGGGTGAGGCGAAGTTCACCGACAGATAGACGCGTATGTGATAGGGTCGCAGGATGTCGGCGATGTGTTTCACCTGCTGCAGGTTCTCGGTGGCCAGGGCCTGCGGCTTTGCATTGACATTATTCAGCACGGTGCCGTTGATGCCGATGGAGGCGTTGGCACGGGCATATTGCAGCAGGATGTCATCGTTGACCTCGGGCCAGAAGATGCTGTGTCCGGCAAAGCCACGCTCCACGGTGCCGTTGGGGTTGTCCCAGTGGTTGAGCAGGCGCAGGGAGTAAGTGGGAGTAGACGTGATGCTGAAGCGGCTCATGTCGGCTCCCGTCTGCTGCATCCTCAGCAGTTCGAAGGCGCCATAGAGCAGACCGGCGTCGGTGCTGGCCGCTACGGTGGTCTTGCCGTCCTGACAGGCAATGGTGTAGTCTTCGGGGCCGTAGCCTCTCACTTTCAACAGCTCCAGCTCGCCACCCTTCCAGAATTTGCGCAACTCATTGGTGGCAGTGCACGCTGGTCCAGATACTTGTGTGTTGTTTCCTTCGGTCATGCGCAGCCAAAGGCTGTGGCCGTCCTCAGCCCATGCTGCTACGGACAGCAGCAGGGCCAAGAAGGTATAGCGTAGTCTCATCATATAGAAAATAGGGTATTAGTTGATGAGGAAGATTTTCGTCTTTCCCTTATAGGTACAGGTAACGGTGGCGCGTCCATCCACGATGGAGCCAACCTTGCAGTCTACGCCGGGCACAGAGGCCGTGGCCTTCACCTGAGAGTTGGCATTCAGCGGTGCGTAGACCTGATAGTGGGTCAGGTCAGTGTAGCCGTTCTGGTTGGTAGTGCGGACGGGCGTGTCGGGGATGAGCAGACGCTGGCCGTCGACGGTTATAGTCACCTCAGGCACGACGGGTGCCGTCAGCGGCTGGCCCATCTTCGAGAAACCGATGCCGTGGAGGTCGAAGAGACCTTGCGGGCGCTGCGGCTGCTGCGGACGGCGGCCTCCCCACTGGGGCTGCGGCGGTGCAGGAACCTCGGGGCCTTCTGTCACGAGATAGATGGCGTGCTTGCCAGTCAATCCTTCGACGGCTGGCACACGAATCTTGTACATCATGGCAGCCTTGGGTGCGTCGGCGGGAATGTCGAAGACACCAATCTCCTGACCCTTCCAAGGATCATCCATCAGGACGTGAATCTTGAAAGCCCCCTTGCCGCCAGATGACAGGTTCAGACAGAGCAGAGTGCCGTCACCGGCCTTGGTACCCTCGAAAGCGGGCAGGCCGTTGGCGCTCTGTGCCAGACCACCGAAGCCGAAATATTTGAAGCCCACAATGCCGCCGTTGGTGATGCCAACGAGATCCATCGAGTTGTTCCATACGTCGAAGTTGTCCTGCATCCACTCGTTGCTGTTGGTGCCGCCATTCACAAAACAGGCGATACCGGCAGAATAATACTGGTAGGGGGGCAGACCGAAAATCTGGAAGCCTTCGCTGGTCACCTCAGCGCCGGTGTAGGTATTGCCGTCAGAGGCAGCAGCTACCCACTCATTATTCTTAGTATAGGGGTCGTAGCCAGTGATGGTCACTTTACCGCCCTTGGCCACTGGCTTCTTGTCCCACGTAATCTTCACGGGAGCCACCATAGGCTGACGGGCATTGCCGAAACCACGTGGCGGACGGTGATAGAACACGTACCACTGGCCATTGATTTCCTGGATGGAGCCGTGGGTGTTGTGGCCAAAGTTGGTGGTGATGAGCTTTCCACCGTCCTGACCGACTACCACACCGCGTGAGTCAACCAGCACGCCGCCTGAGCGCCAAGGGCCGAGGGGTGAGTCGCCGAAGGCATAGCGCAGGGCTGAGTTGGTGTTACCCAGGCCGTACTCCTTGCCTGAGTAGCCAGAGAACACCATCACGTATTTGTTGCCTACTTGACGGATAGATGAGGCTTCGAAGAAGTTGAAGTCGAGCGGATTTTGTCCTTGATACAGGGCTTTATATTCGCTGCCTTCTCTGTCGAGCAGACGGCCGTCGGCGCTGCTGGCAGGTATGAAGGGGTCAATCAGCTCAGTACCCTCGCGCTTTGAGTACATCGTGTTCTGGTCGAGCTCACAGGCTGTGCTGTGCTGGAAACCGTAGAACACGTAGGCGCGGTAGCCCTTGTTGAAGTCGGGGTCTTTCTTGTTGGTGATGTTCTCGACGAACACAGAGGGGTCGAAGTCGATGAGTGAGCCAGGCAGGCAGCGCGCACCGTCCTCAGTTAGGTTTACGGGTACGAAGGGCCCGTCGGGGCGGTCTCCCTTGCACACCATTGGCGTGCGGCCCCAGCCACGGCTGTGCGGATAGAGCCAGTAGGTCTTCTTGCCTGTCGTCTTGTCGACGATTTCCACCAGGTCGGGAGCATACATTGTGTCCCATTGTCCGTTGACGTACCAAGAGAAGATGGGGCCTTCGTCACGCCATCGCGTCAGGTCTTCGACGGGTGCTGACCATGCACGGACATCGTTGCCGCAGTATTGCGTATAATGGGTGTCGTGTGAGCCAATGATGTAGGCGCGCTTCTTTCCAGGATTGTCAGGATCGTCAAACACGCGAGGCTCACCATCGGGTACATGCTCCCACAGGGGCAGATAGGGGTTTTGCGCCAGAGTCAGAGCGGCGCAGCTCATTGCGAGTGTGATGCTCAGAAACAGTCTTTTCATGGTTGTTTTAGTTTTTTTTTAGTTATAGTTTTGCGTTTTTCTCTAATTTCCAGCCTTCGCGCTGAAGCAGCAGCGGATTGTTGCCCTTGAACATACGGGCGGCTTTGCTGTCGCCTTTCAGCTGCCAGTCAAGCCAGGCCAGAGCGGGGACGGTGAACTCGCCGCCGTGAGGCTGACGATAGGTGCCGCCGTGGCCAACGGGATAGTTGACGGCGCAGGCGGGTACGTGCTTGATGCGGTGGAAGTCGTCCATGCCGTTACCGTAAGCAATGTCGGTCTCACCGCCGAGGATGTAGATGATGGGGGTGTGTATCTCCTCCAGCTTCTCCTTGGGAGGCATGGGCATACCGCCTACGGCCTGGTTAGCGTTCTGCTGGTTGAAGAGGCCGCTGTTACAAATCATCAGCGTGGTGATACGCTTGTCAGCGCAGTTGTAGAGGGTCTGCAGGCCTCCGCACGACATACCTGCTGCACAGATATGCTTCACGTCAATCTTCTGATAGTAAGGCGACTGCGGGTCGGCATTCTGGGCGATGGCCCAGTCGATGGAGGCAATCTGCTGCTCTGTGGTTGACATCGGGCCGCGGTAGGGTTTCTCCTCCAAGGGAATGTAACCCGTGGCGATGACAAGATAGCCGTGCGATGCGATCTCATTGAGGAACTTGTAGTGCTCCCAAGGTGAGTCGGTGCAGGCTCCGTTGCCCCATACAAGTACGGGCAGGCCCTTCTTCTTGCTGAAGGCTGACAAATCCTGCGGAGCGAAGACGGTGTGTGCTGGCAGCGTCGGCTCTTCCTTCATCACGGCCTTGTAGGCGCCGGTGCCGCCGTCCTCAACGATGCGTGACTTCACGCCGCCCATCTCCCACCAGTCGAAGTTGAAGAGCTTCGGGCCCTTGCGGCCTTTGAAAACGAGGTAAAGGTCACGATTTGCGACTGGAGCGGTGAGAGGTGTGCACTCGGCGGTGAGTGTCTGCCACTGCTCCCAGCCGCCAGTGCCAGGCACGTTCAGTGTGCCGAGGAGCTCACCTCCGAGGCTGTCGAGATGCAGCTCAATCTGTCCGCCCCTGAGGCCGCTGGCCACGCGTGCCGTGAAGCTGGTGGGCCAGGCAGCGCCGAAGTCCACATTCTGCAGCTTGATATAGTCGCCGTTATGGATATCGGTGACGTAGACGCCGATGGCATCGTTCTGCTCTGTCTTCAGGCCTTTGGAGAAAGCCATCGTCTCAGCCTCTACACGACGGTAAGGACTGAGGGCATCAACGGGTTTCACGCCTTCGTCAGTAGGCAAGATGGTGGGGAAGCTGCCGTCAGCATTGTACTGGAACTCTTCCACGGCAACGCTGCGTCCGAAGCCGCCGCCGTTAGGCAGCTTGCCTGTGTGATAGAAGAAATAGCTGTGTCCTTTGTAGTCGGCCACGCCGCAATGGTTGGTGAACGAGTTGGTCTCGCTGAGTGGCATAATCTCACCGGCATATTTCCATGGGCCGGTAGGCGACTGTGCCGTGCTGTAGCTGATGTGTTCAGGCACGCCGCCGGCAGCATAGAGCAACTGGTAGGTGCCGTTGCGCTTTGTCAGCCACGGGCCTTCCACATAGCTGTCCTGGTATTTCTTGCTCGGCTCACGCCTGCCCATCATCGGGCCGCCAAAAGCTTCCTCTGTCATGTCGAGCTTGCCCAGCTCACCGCTGTAGGAAATCATGTCGCGGTTGAGCTTCAGGTAGTAGCACTGCGGGTTACCCCACATCAGCCATGCCTGGCCGTCGTTGTCGATGAAGACGGTGGGGTCGATGTGATCCCATGAACCGTTTTCAAAGAGGGGCTTTCCGATGGCATCCTTGAAGGGACCTGTAGGCGTGTCGCCTACTGCTACGCCGATGGCCATGCCGCCGGAGAGCTTTGAGTGGGCGCAGATATACCAGTAGAACTTGCCGTTGCGGGCTACACACTGCGAGGCCCATGCACGGTCGTCGGCCCAGGAAAAGCTTTCCAAGGCGAGCGGTGAGCCGTGGTCGGTCCAGTTCACCATGTCGGTGGTGGAATACACGCGCCACTCCTGCATCCAGAAGAAATCGGCGCCGTCTTCGTCATGGCCTGTGTAGACGTACATCGTGCCATCGTGTACCATGGGCGCAGGGTCGCTGGTGCACCATGTCTGCACGAAGGGATTCTGTGCCTTTGCGGCTACGGCTGCCATCAGGCAGCCACAGATGATTGTTGCTTTCATCATAGCTGTTGTTGTGTTATTAGGTTGTTTCGAATATCTTAAAAGTATAGCCTTGCTCCTGGAGCCACTCAATGCTCTGGGGCAAGGCTGTGCGTAGTTTGTCGATGGCCTTCAGTGAATCATGAAAGGTGATGATGGAGCCTGGTCGGGTGTAACGCTTTACATTGTTTAGGATGTCTTCAGCGGTCATCCACTTGGAATAATCACGTGTGACCAGGTCCCACATCACCACCTTGTATTTTCTTGATAGCCAAGCATACTGGCTGAGCCGCATCCAGCCGTGTGGCGGGCGCATATAGTGGCTGTGTATGTAGGCGTTGGCTTTCTCTACATTGTACATATACTCCTTGATGCTGTGACGGAAGCCGCTGATGTGGTTGTGGGTGTGGTTGCCCACCAGATGACCCTCGGCCTTGATCTGTTCAAACAGCTCAGGATATTTTCGTACGTTGTCGCCCACCATGAAGAAGGTGGCCTTGACGCCATAGTGGCGCAGCGTGTCAAGGAGGAATGGCGTGGATTCAGGAATGGGGCCGTCGTCGAAAGTCAGGTATACTGAACGTTCTCGACGGTCCATTCTCCATAGGGCTTTCGGGTAGAGCCAGCGGAGGTATATGGCTGGTTGCTCGATAATCATATTGCCTGATTCCTCAGCGTTGTTTTAATTGTCCGCCTTTACTGATGAATTTCTTGAGCAGATCCATTTGCTGCTCCTCAAGTGCTTCTGCCTTCTTGCTGTCTATGGTGGCATAGAAGCTCCTGATGTAGCTCAGGAATTGGAAGTGCATATCACATTCGCTATTGTAATCCTTCATTACTTCATCTTTAAACGACTCATAGTAAGTCAGATACTGAGTGGAGCGCTTCCACAGTCCATCGAGGATGGGACGGGCCTTCTCGGCGATGGTGGAGTCGTTCTGGCCTAAGCGGATGTAGAGCTGAGCTTCAAAGAGCGACGATTCGTCGTAGGGAACATTCACTGCCGGCAGCTCCTTGTCGAGCTTCTCCAGCACCTTCAGGGCCTTATCGTATTTCTCGTCGGCCAGCTGCATCAGGGAGTCGACGGCCTCATTATATCGCTGGTCGCCAGCGTTGAAGCCAGTCTTAGCCTCCACTCCGTCCTCACTGTACACACCTCCTACATAGTCGGACTGGTCGAGCAGGTCATCGCCTTCATTCACAAGCTCAGTGGCAAGGTCGACCATCAGACGGCGGTGGGTACGGCACATACGCAGGACGGTTTCGTCAAGATAGATGCCCGGTGTGCTGACGCCTCCGAACTTGAAGCGTTCCATCACGTTCTTGTAGGTCTTTTCCGTGTCATAGTTGGTCATGCCGGGTTCCGTCGTGGTGTAGGGCGTGAGACGATAGACAAGGCCCTCCTGTACGAAGTGGTTGCCGAGGTTCATGAGGTTCTCGCCGCCAACGGTCATGGCCACATAGATAGGCCGCTCCCAGTTGCAGTTGGCCAGCAGCTCGAGCATCATCAGCTTGCTCTTCGTGAGGTAGCGCATGCCGTGGAGTGAGATGGCCATACGGTCGGGGATGCTGTTGAGGCTGTCGGCATGTGTCTTGAGGCTGTCGCCCTGGATGAGCATACCGCTGCGCAGCACGGCTTCCTTGTCGATGGTGATGAAGACGGTGTCGGTGGGGATACAGTGGTAGTCAGGGTTGATGGGGTCTTGCACCCAGTATTTCAGCACGTTCTTCAGCTCGAAGGGATCGTCGCCCCATGACTGGCGGGCCGCATCGGGCGTCTCTTGGTAGATGGCGCGAATCTGCTCCTTAAACTGTGGTATGACGGGCACGACGTCGTTGGTACCCGACACATAGTTCAGTCGGGGCCAGGTGATAGGCAGGCCCGGCGAGTCGTATGCCGGACGCACCATCTGGTCTATGTACCAGTCGGTGCTGAGGTAGCTCAGGTTGCACACACGGGCATCGGTCCTGAAGCCCTCGGTGTCCTGGTTGTACCACAAGGGGAAGGTGTCGTTGTCGCCGTTGGTGAAGATGATGGGGTTGCCCTCATCCTGTAGCGACATCAGGTAGTTTTGGCCGAAGTCGCGGCAGGTGTAGCGGCCTGAGCGGTCGTGGTCGTCCCATGTCTGCGAAGCCATCTGTATAGGCACTATCAGACAGACCAGCGACGCGATGGCGGCCAGTGCCAGACGCATCTGCTTGTTTTGGTTCTTGATCACTTTATTCAGCCAGCTGATGATGGCTGCCACGCCCATGCCGCACCAAATGGCGAAGGCATAGAACGAACCGGCGTATGCATAGTCGCGCTCACGGGGCTGATAGGGTGTCTGGTTGAGGTAGATGACGATGGCCAGGCCCGTCATGAAGAACAGGAAGAACACCACCCAGAATTGCTGGATGCCCTTGCGGCCTCGGCTCAGCATCTGCCAGAAGAGACCGATGAGTCCCAAGATGAGCGGCATACAGTAGAACACGTTGCGGCCTTTGTTGTTCTTCAGCTCGTCGGGCAGCAGCGACTGGTCGCCGAGGAAGTAGTTGTCGATGAACGAGAAGCCGGTGAGGACATTGCCGTGTTCACGCTCACCATTGCTGCCCTGTATGTCGTTCTGGCGGCCTACGAAGTTCCAGAGGAAGTAGCGCCAGTACATATAGTTGCACTGGTAGGAGAAAAAGAACTTTATGTTGTCCCAGAAGCTGGGAATGGTGATCTTCTCGCCGGGATAGAGTTTCGAGTCGACATCCGAACCGCTCAGACCGCCTATCCATGACTTGTAGAAGCAGACGTGGCACGTTCCGTAGGAGCCGCTGCACAGCTGGTCGTCAGTATGTCCGGGAGCTTTCTGCGATGAGTACATGCGGGGGAAGAAGACGTTCTGCGAATAAACGGCCTCCATCTTGTGGTCGGCAATGAAGTATTCGTCGGGATCGTCGGGATGCACCTTCTCCTTCTGCTGGTAGATGGGAGCCTTCTCGTTGATCTTCTGATAGCCTTTGTCGTCAATCTCGGGCTCCGAGGCGAAGGTCTGGCCGTAGAACAACGGACGGTCGCCATACTGGTCGCGGCTCAGGTAGCTGCCGAGCGTAAAAATGTCCTCGGGCGAGTTCTGGTCCATCGGCGGGTTGGCGCTGGAACGGATCACGATGACGGCATACGTCGAGTAGCCGATCATCAGCATCAGCATGCAGAGCAGCGTCGTGTTCTTCAGACGAGCCGAGATGAGGGGCATCGGATTCTTGATGCTGCCTCGACGGTAGAACAATGCCCAGGCAACAATAGCCAGCACGATGATGCCGATGATGAAGGCGCCCCAGCCATAGCCGTAGAACGGGATGCCCAAGAGGCCGAAGCCGCAGAGGAAGGCGATGTTCTGGCGCTTCCAGTTCTTCTCGGTGGCATGCTGTGTCTCGTAGATGGCCCAGATGACGCTGCCGATAAGCAGCACCATGTAGACATAGAGACCCGTGTTGAACGGCATGTGCAGGGTGTTGACAAAGAACAGCTCAAACCATCCGCCCACGGTGATGATGCCGGGCACCACGCCATAGAGTACAGCGGCGAGGATCACGAACGAAACGAAGAGGGCGAACAGGGCGCCCTTGGCATTGGCGTTGGGGAAGCGCTTGAAGTACCACACCAGCACGATGGCGGGCAGGCACAGCAGGTTCAGCAGGTGGACGCCTATCGAGAGGCCCGTCATATACATAATGAGCACCAGCCAGCGGTCGGCATGCGGCTCGTCGGCGTGTTCTTCCCATTTCAGGATGAGCCAGAACACCACGGCGGTGAAGGCCGAGGAATAGGCGTAGACCTCACCCTCGACAGCCGAATACCAGAACGTGTCGCTGAACGTATAGATGAGTGCACCCACCAAGCCCGATGCCTCGATGGCGATGAGCTTCGGCGTGTCCAGCTCTTCCCAGCGGTTGATGAGCAGTCGGCGCACCAGGTGCGTGATACTCCAGAAGAGGAAGAGGATACATGCAGCCGACAGCAGGGCGCTCATCGTGTTCACCATGCGTGCCACCTGGGCAGGGTCGCTGGTGAACTGCGAGAACAAGTTGGCCGTCAGCATGAAGAAGGGTGCGCCGGGCGGGTGGCCGACTTCCATCTTATATCCGGTGGTGATAAACTCAGGACAGTCCCAGAATGAGGCCGTAGGCTCGATGGTGGAGCAATAGACGAAGGCGGCGATGAAGAAAGTCAGCCAGCCCATAATATTGTCCACTAAGCGGAATTGTTTCATTGGATATTGTTGTGTGAGAAATGTTTATTGTTGAGTGACTTGTTCGTTGCTCATTAAATTATAGGCAGATGCCGAAACTGAGCTGGTGCATCTTTGGGCCGCGGTCTTTCTTGAAGAACTCCATGGGGCAGTATTTGCAATAGATGGCGGGCAGGTTGGGCACTTCAATCCTCACATAGCCGTCCACGGTGAAGGGGTGCTGGCCTATCTTCTTCGTCTCTACCTCATAGTCTTCGCCATCCAGCTCATAGTGACGCTGTCCGGTGGCAACTACGTTCCAGTTGACAATAGCACCGAGTGTGATGCTCCAGTCCTGCTTCTTGTCAAAATAGTGGGTGTAGAGCAGGGGCAATTGTATAGCAAATACGTTCAATGAGGTGCTTCTTTCTTTCATGTCGGGAGCATAGGGTTGCAGATGCATGACGTCATTATCCTTCTTCCAATGTGTCTCGTCGTTCATCGCGTAAGTTCTCCAGTTCAAGCCCCAACCGATGCTCCACTCGTTCTGATTGCCGTAGGGGTGCCAGTCCCAAGTAGAGCCGATGCCAATCTCAAACGAGGGCCACACTTTGAAGTCGTACTCTTCGGGTGCATCGAGTGCGGCGTTCAGGCCGATGTTGACGTGGAAGGAGTGGCTCCATTTCGTTTCCTTGCCGTTCTTTTTGATGGCAATCTTGTTGAAGTCCCTTACGTTTTTCAGAGTGCGGCGCACGGCATTGGTGTCGGGTATGCTGATGCGCTGCATGTAGTGGAAGTCTGGGTCTTCTTTTGTGCCGCTGATAACAATGCGCTGCACGGTGTCGCGCGTTTCAATCTTCACCTTTTTGGCATCTTCGATTACGAGCGTGTCGTTCGCTTCAATGGCTAAAGCCGGTGTTGCGATGCATCCGAAAAGGATGGCAGTAACGATGTTCTTCATTTTCATCTTATCTTAATATTATATTCCTTATTTGTTCTTTTTTTCTGACTGTCTCCCAACCTCTTTCCACAGCTCATACTCATCGTCCCAGTCGCGCTGGTCCTCGATGCGCTGCATGATTTCTGCCGACAGCGGCG
>CAMVJU010000004.1 GCA_947167935.1 uncultured Prevotellaceae bacterium
CGAGCTCGTTCACGCTCGATAAAGCTTGAGCGAGCTCAGCTTTATTCTCACTTACACACGACCTTGAGCTAAAGCTCGAGCTCGTTCACGCTCGATAAAGCTTGAGCGAGCTCAGCTTTATTCTCACTTACGCACGACCTTTTTTACCTGCGAGCCGCTGCGCTCGATGGTGATGCCACGCTCGGGCTGGGTGATGCGCTGGCCGTTGAGGCGGAAGAAGAGCACTGGCTCTGTCCCGACAGGAGAGCCGTCGGGCATGGTGGGTGCCTCGATGCCGTCAGGCCGCTGGATGCCCTTGTAGCTGTACTCTGCCACGGGGCTGTCTTCCATACCCGGTGCCACTGCCATCGCCTTGATGTGGATGCTGTCGCCTGTCAGGACGATGGGCGCATCGTAGGTGTAGACGCTCTTACTGCCTACGTCGCAGGGACAAGTGCCGTCGAGGGTGTAAAGGATGGTGGCGCCGCTGGTAGCACAGGTGAGGCGTATCTCAGAGCCGATGTAGAGCGTGGTGCCATTGATGCGTGATGCCTTGGGTGCTGCCACCTGCATCTGCTCGGGGTTGCGCACGGTGATGAGCGTGGTGGTGGTCAGCTCTTCATTTGTCAGGGTAAACCTGACGACACTCGTGCCTTGTGCCTCGGCCTTGACAGAGAGCTTGGCCTCGCCGTTTTGGTCGAAGCCCACCTCCGACCCCTCCCCAAGGGAGGGGAGGCCGATTACTTCTGCATCGGATACTGTTACCTTCACTTTTCTACCTCTGGCTGCTGCGGCGGGCACGGCCTTCACAAGGATGGTGGCTTCCTGATTCTCAGCCAGGTTCACCAGCGAGTCGGTAATGAGGGCTTCTATGCGCTGCTCCACCGTGAACTGCTGGGTGAAGTCCTGCTCCATCGGTATGCCTGCATAGCTTTCCACGGCCTTCTTAATCGTAAGCTGTATCTTATCGTTAACGTTAAGGTTATCGTTAGCAACAAACCGCACCTTCGAGGCATAGACGGAGTCGGGCGTTTGATAACCGCTCTCGGCATTGAGCAGCTCTATCTTGCCGCTGATGGCCTGTCCGCCCTTGGTGACGAAGATGTTCTCGGTCTTCAATGTGTTCGGACGCATGTACTTGTCGAAGGTGATGTCGATACCGTTGGTATAGGCCTTCACCTTGGCTACGTTGGGCTGTTTGAACTGCGTGATGCCCACGTTCACCTCCAACTGTGGCGGCGGCACGGGCAGCCAGTCGCTAAAGGTCGTCTCATAGCCCTGCTTCTCGTACTTCACCTGCCACAGGCCTGTGGGCACATCCCACTGGTAGCGGCCGTCGGCATCGGTGAAGAGCGGGTTTTCCTGAGCATACGTCTCAGCATCCCAGAGCACAGCCTCGTCATGGAAGTCGCCATACATATCCTCCTTGGTCTCCTTGTAGTAGCACGTGGTGGTGACACCCTCCACGCGATTAGAGTTCACAGCTTCGTAGACGTAGCCCGACGGGTCGCGCACAAACCAAAGATTGGTGAAACCGAAATTTATATTAATTTTCCAGCCACCAGAATCGGAATCATCATTATCGTCATTGGTTGAAAGTGTTCCGTTGTTAGGCTTATTGCTGTCATCATCGTCAGGATCGGGGTCACATTTCAAGGCAGCAAGGCGCTTCTCAATGATGCCGCGGTCTTTTTCCGACTCTTTGTTCTGCCATGCGCTGTACCATGCTGAGACAAGGTCTAAGACTCTTGCTCCCAACCACGTCCATATGGTAGGAGGTAATGCACCCAGTGCCAAATTTCCTCCTTCGCCGGCTAATTTTAGTTGATTGGTTATCGTGTGCTTCACACAATATCCAAAGCAGCTTGTTACGAGATTCCATGCCTCTGTCGGATTTCCTTCACAGGGCAGCTTGGCATAGCATTTACCGAAGAGAACTGTCCATTTCAGCATGTCATAGGCGCAATTCATTCCTGTGCACATCAATGGACCAAGTTCGAACAGGGCCTTGATGGGTGGATTGTTCAAGAAACTCGCCACTTTGATTTCCAGTTTTTGAACTGGCTTCAGATGGTTGGGCAACAATATGTTGACTTGTTCAATAAGTTGTTTCTTGGTCTTCTCGGCACTGGCAAACAGCTTCTCAGCCTTTTCCACAGCTTTCTTTATCGGCCCGTTAAGTTTGCTATTCCATCCACTGATTTTTGCACTAGACTGTGTTATCTTTGTGCTTAAATCAGATACTTGGGTGCGACAATCATTCCTTCTGTTGATGCAGCGCTGTCGCTCGGCAGTACCGGTATTCGGATTATTGATTTTATCGGTATATTCCTGTATCTGTTGTTGGTATTCCCTTTGGCTTTTACTGTATTCACTAATTCTGGCATTCTCGTCAGCTATGTCACACTCAATCGAGTATTTCTCCAGTTTTGCCTTCGACATGTCATCGCCAAGCCTATCCAAGGTGCTCTTCCATGAGTCCTCAAGGAATTTTTTCAATTTCTCAACACCATTATCATATAGGCATTTAATCCCGTCGAGAGAAGAGAGCATCATATTGGCGAAGTTGCTGATGAGCTCGACTGTGTTGTTCAAGTCTGCTTGGGCAGCGATGTTTTTCAGACTCTGTCCGAAACTGCCGCAGTCTTCGATGAACTTACCGAACTTGTCCATGCAGTGCTGGGGGAAGAGTGAGCCGATGAGGCTAAGTGGCTTAATCTCAACTTCTTGTGCCCTTCTCAAATCGAGACCTCGTGCCTGAGCCTCTGCCTGGTCAATAATCTCTCTTGAGTAGAGCATCATGTTCTTCATGTCAATGTAACACTCCTTATTCTCATCGGCATAGCACAGGAAACAGCTGCCGTCGGTCATTGGCATCTCGACATAGCCCTCTTCCAAAAGTTGTTCCTTGTTGACAGAGGTCAGCTTATGTTGCAGATAGTGCAGGTATTGGTTCTCATACTGCACAATATAATCCTGCTCGCCCTGCTGTATATGTACCTCAGTTGTGTCAGGGTACCAAAATAGCGTCAGCCCTGTAAGTACGCTGTCACGTAACTCTTTTTGTTGAGTTTCAAGACTAGAAATGAGTGAATTAACGACTGTTAAACGTGATTCAAGATCGGTTTCCATTCTTGGGTGAGACGTTTCCCATTGTGAAATAATGGTGTTGAGAAGGTCGGTGGCCTGCTCCAGTTGCTCCACGGTAAGGTCGGGTTGCGACATGATGGCATCCACCTCGCTGAAATCAATGCGGTATTTCTCCTTGGATGCATCTACGATACTATCGCCAATGACGACACGCAGAAGCTGGTCAATACGTTGTATGGTTGCATCGTCGGGGTTTTCTATCTGCAATAGGGCATCCAGCTCGTCGCGCTCTTCCTGATCGTCCAGCATCACATCGTCATCGAAGATGTGATAAGTCTCAAGGAATATGCGACGGCTCTCCTCATAATACGCATCGGCTTCGGCTATGAAGTCATCAATCACCTCACGGTCGACAGTAGGTTTTTCAAGCACGTTGGTATACTCCACGTCAACGTTGATAGGCAGATTGCTGTAGTTCATCTCAGGCTGATAGAACCAGCACTTCTGGCGCTCGTTGTACTTCACGTGGTATGTTTCCACGTTGCGTCGCTCATACATCACATACAGGACGACATCCTTGATGGCAGTAGTGTCATTCACTAATAGGTCGTTCTCGTCGTAGAAATTAATACGGAAGTTAATGTAGAATTCGCCGAGTGCAGAGACCTTAATTCCCTTGGGGTTGACCTCGTTGGTGCGGAAGTCGAACACGAACTGGTGGTTGTTGCTCTCACCCCTCGTGTCCTTGGTCTCATAAGTAACAACAGGCGTGAGGTGTCCTCGGTCGATCTTCACCGTCTTTGTCTCCGACTGCATCTGTATACCCTCCGGCGTAGTGATAACTGCGTAGATATCATGCTCGGAGAGGTTATAGGGGTTGTTCAGGGGGCACATCACTGAGAAGTAGCCAGTGCCGATGGCGGTGGTCTGACCAATGCTCACGCCGCCGTCAAAGACCTCTACCTGCGACAGGGGCACAGCCATACCCGTGACGGGCAGCAGGCGTCGACCAGTAGTAGCAGGCACGTTGATGGTGAGATCCCCGGCAGAGAATGTCACAGCGCCGATGGGCTGTATCTTCGTGGCACCATTCAGATGGAAACGTGTGCCGGCAGCCACTTCGAAAGTGCCACCCTGCGTGGGAACGACACAGAAGCGCACGGCATCATTCAAATCCTCGATGAGCACGGTGATGCGACGGTCGTCTACTTCGTAGGCGGCTGTGCGGTTGCCTACCATCATCGAGTTCTCGACAAACTCACAGCCCTCAGGCATATCGAACTGGAGACGTACCTTGCTCAGCGCATCGACGTATGCCGGCTTGAAGGCCAGCTCGGCACGCACGGTGACATAGCTGCCAACGGTTACCTCCGTCTTGTTTACCGACACGGTGGTGGCGTCGCTGGTATAGCGGAAGCGGTCTTCATCGAGCACGGGGATGCTGTGGTTCTTTACCTCCGTGATATGTGCGCTGCGGATGGTCACCTCGTTCATTACCATCTGCTGGTCGTCCATACCCTCTAAGGACAGGAGGTTGTCGAGTGAGCTGACAGAGGTAAACAGCTCGGAATAGCTCATGGTGACCAGGGTGTAGTTGCCGTCCTTCAGATGAGTGGCTGTCAGTTCCGTATTCTTATAGGGTGCCCAGCCTACCTGCTGTCCCTCGCTGTCATAGAGCACACCCATCACACTCATGTTGTCGGTCATCTCGAAGGAGGCCTTCAGCTGGCCCATCTCCTTGATTCCGAAGATGGCGGTGGCGCGTGCATTGTTGTCGACGGTGCACGTAGTGGTGATGGGCATGAAGTCGCCAGTGATGCTGGTGGCGGTGATGCGCAGACGGGTGCCCTCTGCCAGCTCGTCGCCAAGGAGCACAAGGATGGGATACTGCGAGCTGATGTCGGTCAGTTCCTGGCCATGCGTCTCGTCATAGACGGTGTAGGCGATATTGTCAGGATTGCTATAACCCTCCTCTGTAACGGATTCCTCGCCGTCAGCAACGGCTGCGGTGTACGACAGGTCGAGGTCGACAATGGTGCCGGTGATGTCCTTGAGGGAGAAGTCGAGGACGTCATCCGACGGGAGAACCGTCGGGCACACTGAGGCTTTCAAGTAGTCGCTGTGCGAGACGGTGATGGTGGTCGGGGATTGCAAATCCCCTCCAACAGAACCATAGACCGTCAGCTCGTAATGACCGTTGATGTCGGTCTTCGTGCTCTGTGTCACAGGATAGGAGCCGTTCAACATCTGACTTACGGTGACGGTGGCGCCACGAATGGTTTTGCCTGTACTCTCAGCCGTAACGGTGCCGGTGAGCGTGATTGAGGTGAGAGGTGAGAGTGGTATGCGCAAGGTAGAACCTTGCACCACAGCATAGAGCGTGTCGGCAGGATTCTGATACTGGCGGCCCAGTGTCTCACCCAGCTTCACACGGCAGACGACCTGCGTGCCGCTGAGCTGCTGGGGTAGCGTGGGGCCTTGGCCGAGGTAGACGCCCTGACGGTCGGTCCAGGTTACAGACCCCACCCCTTGCCCCTCCCCTTGAGGGGAGGTGAGTTGATTACCCTGCGGGTCTAGAAGCTGGAGGGTAACATCGATGGGAGTCTTCAGGTTAGAGAAACTGACCTGCAAATCCTTGTCCACGATGTCGATGCCCTCGATACTGCCCAGCACATCACCCCGCTGATTCTTCAGGTAGAGGTTGTGCTGCGTGTTGTGGATGAGGTTATTAAAGGTGTAGCTCGTGGCACTGGTAATGACGTAGCGCTGGCTCTGCAGCGTCTTCGTGTTCACCAGCTCGAGGAACATATCCTTATAGCTATTGGCCTGCGGCAGATTGACGGTGAGTTTCTGCACGCCCTGTGTGATGGGCAGAATGAGAAATTCCTTCCAGCCTCGTGCCTCCTGATAGAGCGGCACAGCCTCAGCAGGCACATGGACGATGATGTTGTCGAGCGTCAGACCGTCGAAGGCCCATGCATAGTAGTAATTGTTGCCACTCCCCTGCTCGTCAGGTAGCTTTCCCTCAAAGACGGGCGGCGTAGTGGCGAAGCAGGTGACGGTGGTCAGCGACTCGCAGCCGCGGAAGGCATACTTGCCGATGCTGAGCGTAGTGGCGGGCAGCACAACCTGCTTCAGCGATTTGATGCTGAAGCAACCGTCGGTGAACTTCGTGATACCACTGGTGCGGCTATAGTCGAGGAACTCCAGATTGTTACATTCGCTTGTGATGGCGCGGCAGTCGATGGGATAGTCATAGGTAAGTTTTTCGTCCGTACACTGTCCGGCTATGGTGGCACTCTTCACCAAGCTCCAGTCACTGTGCCAAGGGTCGCGGCGGGTCACTTCCATAACATCCTCGTAGAGGTGTCCCATCCTGAAGTCGGTCATGATGAGCTCGCCGCTCTCCTTGTCCCACTTGTTGGCGTATGGGTTGACAGGTGTCTCGGGGTCGTACTCATACATGGCGTAGAGTGTCATATCGCGCTCTGGCATGATGAAGGTGTAGGGATTGTCGGTAGAGACAATCTCGCCGTCGAGCTGCCAGCCCACGAAGGTAAAGCCAGTAGCGGGATAGGCCTGCACAGTGAACTCATAGCCCGTCCACACCAGCCAGTTCTGGGCGCTCTCGGCGCCTAAGCCCCATGTGAAGGCACCGCCATACGACGGGTTGGAGCGCAGGTAGAGGCGGTTCCACGTATCGGTATAGCCGTCCTCACGCGGGCCCGGCGGATTCTCAGGGTCGTACTCGGTATGTCCCGTGAGGGTGACGTTACGGGCGGGCATCGTGAAGGTGTAGCGCAATGAGTCGCACACCACCCTACCCTGCTCGTCAGTCCAACTGACGAAGCTGTACTCCGAGCGAAGGCTACCCGTGAGATGCACCTCCTCGCCAGCGGCGTATTCAGAGCGCCTGTCGTAGGTGCTTTTGCCGTAGGCGTAGGCACTGAGTGTACCGTCTTCGGGAACGTTCAGTGTTACCGTATATTTCGTGTCTTGTGCATGTGCCGCCACCATACCGAGCAACAACAAGCAAAGGCTAAATAATCTTCTCATAGTCGTGATGTTTAGATTCTTGTTTGTTAAAGACAACATAAACAACTTGGACAACTTTTACTCCACTACGAACTTCTGACCGTTCTTTATGTAGATGCCTTTCTGTGGATGATTGATGCGACGGCCCTGCAGGTCGAAGAACTGCTCCGTTTGTTGCGACTCAGTAGCAACAGACTGAATGCCGGTGGCATCACCAAGACGGATGACAAAGCGGCTGTTCAGCGTGCCGGCATCGGCCTGGAAGGTGTAGGCGGCAGCGGTGAGATCGGTCTCAGCACCGGTCTGCTTGTCGATAAGAGCAACGGTTTGACACGAATTTTCACGGACTGCAAGACTGATGGAGTATGTACCAGATACGGGCAACTGCAGGCCGAGCTGAATTTCGCCATTGGCGACAGGGCGCTCGTTGATGGCGTACTGCACATCGCCGTCAAGGGTGTAAAGATGGGCGATGCCCTGCTCCATACTGAAGAACTTCGAGGCATCGAGACCTGCGTCATAGCCTAATGTTGCCCCTTCGTTCAGCACAAAGCGGGTACGATCAAGCTGTTCCTCAGCATCATTCAGCATCAGGTTGAATACACGGCGCTGGTGACCAGCCATGCTCGCGCGCGAACTATTATAATATATAGTGTCGCGGATGGCCATATCGTTCTGGCGGCCCTCCTTCAGGAAGATGACCTGACTTTGGTCGAGCGGGCGCTGGATGAAGAAGGCCTGACCGGGATTGAGGATATAGTCATCGTCAAGCGGAGAATAGGTCTCATACTTCGACGAGCGATTCCAAATGGTGATGGGGCTTGTGGTCTGCATGGCGCGGATGTCGAAGAAGCAGGGATAGGGATTGCCGATAAAGTTCCACGAGCGGTTGTGGGCAAACTCCGTGGGATAGTTGTTCAGGGGCACCACCACGTCCTCATTGGTGAAGAAACGCGTCTTGTTGCCATTGTTCACCGAGGGCAGGAAGAAGTTGTTGTAATAGCCGTAGAAGTCGTCGTTAGTGGTGCGGATGATGTAACCCTGACGTGCGTGCAGCGTGCTGTCCTTCGTAATCTTCGTCCAAGCTTCAGTGTTCTGGCCATCGGCGCGCTTCTTGCCATCGTAAGTACGGATGACGAAGGGATCGTCGGAACGTGTGCAGGTGATGTCGGAGACCTTCACGTCGTATGGCACGGTGAAGAACGTCCAGTAGTTCTTTGCAACATTGATCTCCGTACGGATGACGTTGGCGCGTGCCGTACCATTCACCAGCATAGGCGTGAAGAACTTGCGGTTGTCGGCTTCCTTGGCGCTGTAGTAGCTGTAGTAGACGTTCAGCGTATCGGCCGACATCGAGGCCTTCGAGCCCACGTAAAGCTGTCCGTAGGTCAACATGCCGCCGTTGCCGCCCTCGCTTGCGGTATTCTTCACATTGGGAGTGATGTAGATGTTGGGATTCCATGTAGCCATCAGCTCGGCAGGCCACGTCATGTTGTAAGGCATGTTGACGTAGACGTTCTTCGGCAACTCCTGATGGGTGACGATGTTGTGATAGTCCCAGCCCCTCGTCTGCTTGTAGACGTTCTGCGAAATGTAGGGCACGCTGATAGTGCGCCCCTTGTCTTTTTCGCGGTCGCCGAAGGGATTATAGCGTGCGCTGCTACTTGTACCGGGATAAATGGTGTAAGCTGGCGCCACGCCGAGGCAGATCATGTTCTGCAGGCTGTCGCAGAGACTGAATGGACTGCCATAGAGGGCTTGCACGGAGCTGGGCAGTGTGATCTGCTTCAGGGCGTAGCATTTGTTGAAAGCGCTGTGCCAGATGTCTATCAATCCCTCGTTCAGCTGCACGTCGGCGAGACGTGGACAATTCTCAAAGGCATTAGCATAGATGTGCTCCAGCGTGGCGGGCATCGTCACCTTGCGCAGGTGCCTACACTCTGCGAAGGCATAGCTGTCTTCTATTTCGGTCTGTCCGTTGAATTGGATGTCGGTCAGCTCGTAGTTTCTCACGCATGTACTCGGCATGATGGTTTTCAGCGTGGAGGGGAACTGAATCCTCCAGAGGCCCGATTCATTGTAAGCATCGCTGCCAAGGCTGGTCACGCCCTCGGGGATGATGGCCTCGCGCAGGTTATAGCAGCGGTAGAAGGCGGCACTGCCGATGGTCTTCATCGTGGCAGGGAACTGGATGCTATTCAGGTTATAGCACTGGTAGAAGGCGTTCTTGGGCAGATTCTCGAAGTAGTCGGGCAGCTTCACGTAGTGCAGGTAGTAGTGGTTCTGGAACTGGTTGTCCACGAAGGCAGTGTTGAGCACCTTGCTCATGTCTATCTCCACCAGTCCGGTGCAGCGGTCGCGCAGATTGATAAGGTCGGCATCGTTCAGCTGGCCCTTGATACGGATGCGCTTCAGGTCAGCGAGATTGAAGTCATTGCCCTTGATGGCAAAGATCTCATCGCCAAGCGTGCCGGGCTGCTCCACGGTGATGTCAAGCAGCTCGTAGTCCTGCCGTTCCTTCGCGTCTTCAAGTGCGAAGAGGCGGTTCATGGCCTCGGCGTATGTATCAGCGCTGACGGGTGTACCACCAGCCGCCCTGATAGCGCTGTTGAGCAGCTCGCGGGCCTTGGCGCGGCCTTCCGTCACGGGCGAGGTGTTCTTCGAGAGATACGTCACCTTGAAGTGGTCGAACACAATCCACGTGGGACGGTCGGTGTCGGTCTTACGGATGCCGAAGGTGAGCTTGCCGTCGGTGACAGGCACGACAATGCAGTTCAGGTAGAGATAAGGGCTGCGTGTGAGGGCGAGTACCGAGGCCTGTTGGCCGCTGACGGTAGGCATGAAGGCGGTGCTGCCCTCGCCGGTGTAATAGCCGGAGGCAACACCCTTATACCAGCGGTAGATGTTCTGGCCGGTCAGCGCGTCGTCGAAGATGTTCTTCAGCAGCACCTCGCTGTTGTTGGCATAGAGGTAGGTCTCTATCACGTCGCGCTCGGCACGTGTCTGCTCGCGGTTGTCGTCACGATTGTCAATGAAGTCGAAGCCGTTCACCTGCACTAAGTAGAGGCCGTTGGGCACGTTGTAGACGGTCTGCTCGAAGCTGCCGGTATTGGTGGCGTCAAACTCTCCCACCTTGTTGCCGAAGTATTCGGAGGTGGTCTTAATGCGGATGCTCGTGGTTGTCCAGCCGTTTTCGCCGTCGTTGAACTCCCCGTTCTCTATCTCCACCTCGTCGCCCACCTGAATATTGAGCGGATCCTTCACGGCGATGCTCTTGATGTAGACCAGATTCCAGTCGTTGCGCTCATAATGGAAGGTGAGCGTCAGCGTGTACTTCTCCTTCTTCATCTGCTGGGCCTGCAGGATGTAGGTGGCAGACTTGCTGAAACCTGTGTCTTTCAGCGATAGTGTGCTGTCGATGACCACGGTGCCGCTCTCACTCTTCATCAGTATATCCATCGTCACTCTGCTACGGGAGCTGATGTCGAAGAGCACATTATAATAGTCCGTCTGCCGCTGGCTCTGCAATATGTAGATGACCTGGTCTTCGCCGTACAGCTCCTCCACGCCGTTCTGGGTGAAGTGTTTGTTACCGCTGCGGCTGACTACAACGCCATTCGACAGCTCGAAGGGATTGTCGGCGGTAGTGGGGATGCTGACGGTCTGCGGCGTCTCGAACTTGATGCTGCTGATGTTGGCCGCATTGTTGCCCGGCGTGGAGTGGAAGGTGAAGGTTAGCGTGTACTTGCCCTTCGCCATCTTCTTTGTCTTCACGTGATAGACGTAGTTCTTGTTATACCAGCCGTTGCGTGTAATACTGAACGTGGTATCAGCCACCACGGAGCCGCTCTGGCTCTTCAGATTGAAGTCTACGGTAACGTCATTGACACCCGTGTCGAACCAGACAGAGGCGTAGTAGAAGTCGGCCTCCTGCTGGTTTTGCAGGGTGTAGACAATCTTGTCGCCATCCATCATCCACTCCACACCATTCGAGGTGAAGTGATCGTGGGTGTTGTCGCTACTGGTAATGACACCCTTCGTCAGGTCGAAGGGATTTTCGTCCGTCGTCGGGATGTTGACGTCGGCGCCCCAAGCCACATTTGTCATGCAAATGGCCAAGGCAGTGAGAACAGTTGTAATTGTTTTCATGTTTATGTAAGTTTTAGTTTTAAGTTTCGTTGCCACAAAGTTAAGCAAAATTTTTTGAACGTTATTCCTTTTTTAGGCACAATTTTGTGAAATTTTGATGAAATGGCCGTTTTTTTGGACGAATTATTTCCTTTGGAAGCCATTGACAAGCTTCAGTTTGATTTTTTTGTCGGAAATCTTTTTGTTTTCTATTTTTTTTGTAATTTTGCAAGCATGAAACAATACGCGAAAAGCATGATGAGATTGCGTCTGAAGGCGCTCGTGTTGTTTTTCGTGCTGGCGCTGACAGCGACGGCACAGGTGACAGGCTCTTTGAGTTTCCGCCGTTACACCACGCAGGACGGACTGCCGCAGATGATGACGGAGACCATCTTTCAGGACGCGCGCGGGTACATTTATATAGGTACGCTGTCGGGTTTTGTCCGCTATGACGGCCGCTCGTTTACTCCTTTCCTTACCGGGCACCGCTGGAACATTGTGCAATTCATGGAGACCGATGAAGGCGTCAGCGCGCTGAGTTTCCGCCAGCATTGGCTTATCGATGATGACAAGGTGCATCTCAGTCCGATTGACCCGCAGGGGCATTGGCTGCTGAACAACTTCAATGCCACGGATTTGTCCAACGGCTACGTGCTGTTTGAAGACGAGGAGGAGCAGCATCGTTGGGTGGGTAAGGCTACTGGCTCTCATGGTTTTACAAAGATTTGCGATGATGAGCGGCTAGACTTGATGACACCAGATCGGAAGCTGTTCATAGAGGATGCTTCCATCTATATTCCTACAGGCGAGGGGCTTTATCGTAATAACTGTCTGATTTCATCTATCCCTGATTTTTACTCGCTCTGCCGAAAAGATGATACCCTCTTCGCCTTTGCTCAGGATGGCATCTACACCATTGAGGGCGACAGCGTGCGACTGCAGACGGCTTTCAATGAATGGAGCACCAGCTATGGCCTCATTGTTCGCACAGAAAAGGATGGCACGCTGCTCATTGCCGACGAGCACAGTATCTATAGTTATGACGGCGAAAGTATAACGAAGCTGGCAGGAGGCTTCAACCTCATTAAGGCAATGTTCATCGACCGCTGGGACCGTCTGTGGCTGGCCACTTATCAGGGGCTCTACTGCTTTTTCAACCGTCACTTCTTCAACTATGGTCTCGACGACAGCGACGATATCGTTCGTGGCATCGGTGTTCCTGCCACTATCTCCTCCATAGTGCTAGGAACACTCAACGGTAAGATCATCAGCGGTAATCGCGTGATATACGACAACCCTGATGACTTCTTTGTGCCCAGCGCCGCCGTCATCGACAGCTGTGTCTATCTGGCAGGTCGCAGCGATGTGGCCTGCGTCAAGGACAGCACGGTGCAATGGCTCGGCCTGCCCTTCGACCGCTACCAGTTCGTCACCGAGGCCAACGGACAGCTCATCATAGGCACGCGTCAGCTCATCGCCGCTTACAACCCGCAGACGCAGCAGCTCGACACACTCAGCACCGATATCCCCCATCCCTGGTGTGCAGCTGCCGACGACGAGGGCCGCCTCTGGGTGGGCAGCACCTTCGGACTGTTCTGCGTAGAAACAAGTATAACTAGTTCCACTAGTCTGACTAGTTCGACTAGTACAACTAGCAAAAACTATAAAAACCAAAAGCTGATCATCACCACGATGGAGAGCGACCCGCATGGTGCCGTCTTCTTTGCCTCGTGCGACTCACTCTTCCTCATCCGCAAGGGCGAGGTGCAGGAGCTGAACAGCCAGATACCCGAGCTCAGCGGCCATGAAGTGCGCTCGCTGCACGTGTCGCCGCATGGTTTCTTGGTGGTGGCTGCCATCGACGGGCTCTTTGTGTGCCGTGTCACTGACGACTATCGCCTCACCGACATCTGCTTCTTCAACCACCTGAATGGCTTCACGATTGTGGAGCCACAGAAGGCCCGTATGGCCGAAAGCGCCGATGGCACAGTATGGCTTTGCGGTTTGGAGCAGACGACGTCCTTCCGTCCTGCCGAATTAGTAGCCGATGCACAGGCCGACACCTTCATCGCTCCGCCATTGCGTTGGTGGCAGCACTGGTGGGTGTGGCTCGTCGGCTTTATCCTGCTGACTGTGATGATATGGTTGATAGTGCGTTGGATAGAAAAGCGTCGCAACCACCGCAAGCTACTGCGCGTTCAGCGCCAGAAGCAGGAGCGTGAGCAGCTCATCCGTGCCATCCGCGAAGAAGCAATGAAAGCCAACGACACCAACCTGGCCAAAGACATCGTGAAGATGACCGACGCCACGCCCACGCCGAAGCGTCTTACCCTGCGCTCGCAGAACGGCTCATTGGTGGTGAATGTCGATGACATCGTCTATCTCAAGGCCGACGGCAACTATACCCAGCTGTACACTTTCCACAGTAACGACTTGGTGATGACGGGCATCGGCGCCATCGCCAAACAGCTGGATGCACCGCATTTCGTACGCGCCGACCGCAGCACGCTGGTGAACATCAGCTATATCATCCGCCTCAACGCCGCCGAACATCTGTGCATCTTCCGCTCACCCGACGGCACCGAGTTGGAGACCACGCTCATGCAGCCCGCCTTCAAACGCTTGGCCAACCTACTTTGAAGAATTGCCAGGTTGCTAGAGACCGTTGTTTTCTCATTCGAAATTTTTAATTTCTACCTACATCCTACACTTTTTGCTCTATCTTTCTTAAAACCAAAGAATTATATAGTGTATGCCGCATACACTTTTTCCTTCATACCTACACTTTTTAAAAGAGAAATGCATTAAAAACGTGCATTTCCCAATTTAATAGCCTAATTATCAATGTGTTCCCGATAGTTTCTAATTCAGAAACATTTTGTTTCTTACTTAGAAACAATTTGTTTCTCAAGTGGAAACAAATTATTTCCGATGTGGAACATATGCTGAAACAATTTCTCTCGCCCTCCTTGCAAACCCTCAAAAATGACTCTTAAATGCCGCCTCCAGCCACCCTGTCGTCGCAATAGTGTAGGTAGAGTGTAGGTAAAGTGTAGGTATAAAGGCATACCTACACTTTGCAACTTTCAGTATTTCAGATAAATAATAAAAAAAGTGTAGGATGTAGGTAAAAATGCAAAATTTGAAATGAATTTTTGTTTTTCTTTTTGCAATCACATCCCACCAATCATTACTGATACAATTAAGACTAAAGACAATGTGCCCTGAAAACAACGTGAATCAATCTGAAGCAGTTTTTCGGCAAAGAATTTGGTGGCTAAGAAATATTTGTCTATCTTTGCAGCATATAACCTAAAATATAAACTGAATCACTAATATCACCATTATGATAAAGCAATCATTGACAACGAGTAAGGGAATTCTTCTTTGGCTGTTTTTGCCTATTTCCATGCTGTTCATGTTTTCTTGTTCTAGCGACAAAGATGAACAGGATCCAACGCCGGGCGGTGGAAGCCTTCAGATGAAAATCAAGTCTAGTAGTCCACAGATGCCATGTGAACTGCTTGTCACCTCACAAGAAGGGAGTGAGGTAAGCACTCAATTCACATCCTCATGGAATTCCAATTCCACTATTGATATATGGGCCAAACAAAGTGGTAAACTGGTCTATTTGGGAGAACAAGACTTGATTGTAGAATCAAGTGATAAGAAAAATGGAATAGTAGAGTTTGATGCGACAGGCAAGTTAGATGCTGGCAAACCATATGAAGTGTACGGATTAGGATGTTCGTGGAAAAGAGATGGAGACGACTTGTATTATAGGACAAATCTTCATCGCGGCGGAAATTTTGGCATTTATTTCAAGGTTCCTGGCAGGCAGAGCTACATAGAGACAAAGGAGTCTATTGCCGGCACTACAGAGCTTCTTTTTATTATCAACAAGTCGGGCAACCCCATAAAGTTCAGGCACAAAGGCTTTGACGCCGAGAAGAAGTGGTATTATACGCATGCCGAGGTGAATATCGACAACGGCAAGGTGGTGAATACCGAGCAAAAAGACGAGGCTGTCAGTGACGTGGTGGACATCGCTGCCTTCACAGGTAAGAACGCTTATCGAATTTACTCATATTATGTTCCTAATGGTAATAAGATACAAGACGCCCAGCTTATCGCCGAGATTGACGGCAAGGAGGTGCGTTCTGAGAACCGTATTAGCAGCGACATTACCTTGCAAACTAATCATGCCTATGGCATGTTTGCCGTCTGGGACGGTGAGAAACTTACTCTGGGAGATGAAGAAAAAGAGCCTGTCGTACACGTATACAGCAACGACGATACCTATGACACGACTGTCGAGAATATACTGGATGACGGTACCGTCGTGCTGTCCTCCGATGAGACGGACATCCCCCAGACGGGCGAGATTATTTATTCGGATGTAACCACGGTGGCACCATACGGTTTTTTGTATAAGGTGAGGAGTGTGGAGAAGAAAGATGGCAAAACCTACATTCACACCTCTCCTGCCACCCTTGGCGAGTTGCTGCCAAACCAGAAGTTCAAGGCACCGATACAGCTGTATGAAGGAAAACCTGCTGCTGGAGCAAGAAGACCAGCGAGGGTGAGAGGAAACGTAATAGACGCCGACGAAGAACCGATTAATCTGTTCAGCAAGACATTTACAAAAGACTTCAAGACTGGCGACACCAAATGGGGTGATATTGAATTTACTATTGGAGCGAAATTCCTGGGAGACTTCGATCTGGAAACTCATTACACCACTGTGGAACGCCTGGCCATAGAGGCCGGCATCTCGGTCTATCTCAAACTCGTTCTGGAACTGGCCTTGGAGAAAAAATGGGAAATTCCATTCGGCGAATTAGATGACCTTCCGATGCTTTATGTTCCTACTCCTGTCGGCATAAGTATTCCGATTAAGATGGTTGCAGCTATGAAATTCGGTATCGATCCCAAAGATTTATATAAAAGCCCATTTGCAGGACAAGTAAATCCAAGTGCCAAAGCATATATTAAATGGACACCTCTTGACAAGGATTTCTATTTTAAAGGAAAGATGGGATATACAAGAATACCTGATGAAGACGGAAAAAACATCTATGCCAAATTTGAATCCAATATCCCGACGACTAAGGATGAATTCGTTGAAATGCTGAAGGAAATGCTTTACCAAGCTACCGACGTGGAGCTGGGAGTCAAAGGTGACATCAAGCTGAAAGCCATCGCCGAATTAAGATTCAAGCCTTTCGACTTGGACCTGGCCAGTGTGGCAGTACAACTCACGCCGTACATCGGGGTCAATGGAGAGATTTCGTGGGCTTATAAATATTCCACGGGCTCTTTCTGGGATGACGTTGAGTTCAAGGATGACATTTCGCTGTATGTAGGAGCCGACGTGTCAGCAGATGCGACACTGAATCTGTCAGACGATAATATAAAGAAATTTACTACTGGCGATGCTAACATTATAGAACGCGACCTCGTGTCCGGCGGATTCTTCTTCCCACAATACTACAACATGCAAATAACCCCGACCGAGAATGTACTGAAGGCGGGATACGTCAATTTTTCAGTCATGCGGAGTGAAGCCTTCCTGTTCCGTGCGTTCTTTCCTGAGGAAGACTATGGTTTTTGTTTGTCAAGGACAGATGCAAAACCGCGCGAATGGCAATATATCAGTCTGAAGTCAATATATGGGGACCGTGGGAGTACACCCTTTGTGATGTCTGCAGAATTATCTACTGCCGGATTGGAGCCAGGAAAGTCATATGAGGTCAGGCCCTATTCGAAAGTGAGGACTTTCGGATACATCAAACGTGAGGGTGGCAAATTCAACATGGGCAGTAGGAAATCGGATGGAACAGGTGAAGAGATTCCTGATGTGCCGGGAGAGAATTTCTAAGAAGCCCAATGAAAAAGACATTTTAAATTCACACAGAAAGCTAGTTCCACCACTATGTAGAATCTACCGTTAAAGAGTTTGAATTATGAGAAAGATTCAGTTATATTTTTTTGTCTTTCTGACATTCATGCTACTGGGATCAGCATGTACGGAAGACATCGTCAAGGATTATGCAAACCGACAGATTACCGTTTATGCCACCATGCCGGGGACAGGGATGAATGACGGCACAGGTAGCACGGCCAATGGACCTCGGAGAGTGGCATTGCGCCAGACCGAAGGCACCCTCGACCTCATTGCCCGATGGACAGCGAACGACGTGATACACCTGTTTGTCATACAGGAAGGAAAGTGCTATGCGATGGAAGATAGCAATGTGTCAGACATCAGCGACGACGGAAAGAGCTGTTCGTTCACCATCCAGCTTCCGTCAACAGTTGACCCAGGATGCCCATATGAGGTGATAGGTCTCTGTGATGCTGAGGGAATGGTGGTGGACAATACCGTTGCGATAGCAAAATGTCCGCTAAAGCGTGTGTTCTGGAGTGACGGAATGGAGACAACTGCTCCAATTTGGTTCCGTTGTGCTGGTAATGATGCAGGCATCCGCGCCACCTTTAAGCATCTTGGCACATACGAAGTGCTTCATGTCAAGAATACCACAGCATCATCTATCGACTTCATGCTATGGGGGTTTGACACGCCGAATCCATGGTACAAATGCGACATTAATTACACACTGGATGACAATTTCGATCCGTTGTCGTATGTAATCGAGCCAGGAGATGTAGAGAGTAACATCGGCAACATCGCAGCTGGCGCGACAGGGAAATTCCTCTCATGGTATATCCCCACAGGCTTGGAGATGAAGGATGCTATTCTGGAAGCCAACATCAACGGCAAGCCCGTATCCTCAGTAAACGCCAAATCGTCGTCGGTCAACATCCAGCAAGGTCATGCCTACCACATGTATGCCACATGGGACGGCAATGAGCTGAAATTTGACAATGGTGAACTCAACGACCAGAAGCTGATACGTGTAGAGCCAACGAAGATTAGCTTCGGTAATGTTCCTGTGGGTACAAGCAAGACGGAACACTTCACGGTGAGCAACGACGGGTCTCTTGACCTGACTTTCAAGGTGAGCGAGACACACCTCGAACAATATGATATTCCGGAAAGCGGAAAGGAATTCACCTTGGCTGCCGGCAAGAGCAAGGTGTTTGATGTTGTTTTCACACCTTTAGGAGTTGGCGTTAGTTATGGTCGCATTGTCAGAATTTTTTCCGATGCAGAAAATGGCACACAAACAGTAGCCCTTTCCGGCACGGGAGCTGACGCTGCTACTGCTGAGAAGCAAACATTCACCGTCAATGGTGTGTCGTTCGACATGATTGCCGTCGAAGGTGGCACGTTCTGGATGGGGGCAGAAGATGACGATTACGAAGCATCGTCCGTAGAAAGACCTCGACACGAGGTGAGAGTAGATGATTATGCAATAGGCCAGACAGAAGTAACACAACAATTGTGGGAAACTGTTATGGGGAACAATCCAAGCAACTGGAAAGGAGTTGACTTGCCTGTTGAGAATGTCAGTTGGGACGAGTGCCAGACGTTTATTTCCAAACTAAATACTCTTACTGGACGCGAGTTCCGTCTGCCTACAGAGGCGGAATGGGAATTTGCCGCACGTGGTGGTAAAAACAGCAATGGATATAAGTATTCTGGTAGTAATGATATTGATGCTGTTGCTTGGTATACCAATAATAGTAATGGACAGACACACCCCGTTGCACAAAAGGCTTATAATGAATTGGGAATATATGACATGAGTGGAAATGTATGGGAATGGTGTAATGACTGGTATGACGAGCAGTATTATTCTGTAGCATCACATGACAACCCAACAGGCCCATCAGCAACATCTTTCCATGTCAGACGTGGTGGAAGATGGGATCACAATTCTCCATTATGTCGAGTGTCAAGTAGGAATGACGGATTGAGAGAAGGAGAAAGTCAATATGATGGAAGTGGCCTTCGCCTCGCTCTATCTGATGGCGGAGGAGCTCCCATTGGCTATCTCACCTGCCCCGACTCTAACCACCCACATCTTATTGACCTCGGTCTGCCAAGTGGAACATTGTGGGCCTGCTGCAATGTAGGAGCTTCCAAACCGGAAGACAATGGTGGTTATTTTGCATGGGGCGAGACACAAACGAAGTCAAATTATTCATGGGATACCTACAAATACTGCAATGGTTCAAGTAATACGTTGACCAAGTACTGTACAGATAGCAGCAAGGGCGTTGTGGACAATAAGACGGAGCTTGACCCTTCAGACGATGCTGCTACTGTTAATTGGGGGGCATACTGGCAGATGCCAAGCTATGACCAACTAAATGAATTGTTGCATAGCACCTACACTTCTACAAATTGGACTACTCAAAACGGCGTGAATGGCATTTTAGTAACGAGCATGAGCAAAGGCAATAGTATTTTTTTGCCTGCTGCGGGTTTCATAAGTAACACAAGTAATTCTTGGCTGGATAAACGTGGCTATTACTACTCCCGTTCACTTGATACAAATTTGTCTAGTGGAGCATATGACGTACGATTTGATTCAAATCGTATTGACTCTAGTGACGATGATAGCCGATATTTTGGTCAAAGTGTACGGCCAGTACGTTCGAATAATAAATAGGAACGAAAAAGGATGAGTGGGTATATTGGAAGAACACTACCACAAGACACCAAATACTAACAAGATTTGAATCATATGGATGACCTGAACAATCAACAAGAGCTGAGAGAAGGCTCCGAGCTGCAGAACGGGAGATACCGCATCGTGCGCAAGCTGGGCCAGGGCGGCTTCGGCATTACCTATGAGGGTGTTCAGACTGGGCTGGAACGCACCGTGGCCATCAAGGAGTTCTTTATGAAGGACTACTGCAACCGCGACGATGCGACGAATAGCGTCAGCGTGGGAACAAAAGGCAGCGCACAGCTGGTGGACAACTTTAGGAAGAAGTTTCTGAAAGAGGCACGTTTCATCGCTCAGCTGGGCGATGTGCCCCACATTGTGCGCATCCACGACATCTTCGAGGAGAACGGCACCGCCTACTACGTGATGGAATATGTCAACGGCGGCTCGCTGAAGCAGCTGGTGGCTGGCAAGGGCGCACTCAGCGAACAAAAAGCCATCAGCTACATCACCCAGATAGGACAGGCGCTGCACAGCCTGCATCAGCACAACATCCTGCACCTTGACGTGAAGCCCGACAATGTGCTGCTGAACAGTCGCGGCGAGGCCGTGCTGATTGATTTCGGCGTGTCTAAGCGCTACGACCAGACGGGCTCGCAGACATCGACCACGCCCATCGGACTGAGTAAGGGCTATGCTCCCTTTGAGCAATACAAGGACGGAGGAATGGAGCTTTTCACTCCGGCAACCGACATCTACAGCCTCGGTGCCACGCTCTACTACCTGTTGGCCGGGCACACGCCGCCCGAGGCCGACGAGATCATGGAGAACGGATTGGCTGAGCGTCCCACCAGCGTAAGCCCCACTATATGGAATGCCATCGAGCAGGCCATGCAGCCATTGAAGAAGAACCGTCCGCAGAGTGTCGACGCATTCCTCGCTATGCTGGGCACGGCCGACGATGTGCCGATGCCTGTAGAGAGCGGCGACGACAGCAAGACACAGCTCGCCGAGGAAGCAGTCAGCAGCGTAAACACGGTAAGGGCTACAGAACCCCAAAGTGAGGAGACGAAGCTGCAGCAACAGCTGGTGGCGCTATCGAAGCAGGGTGGCTTGTGGTCGTTTATAAGGTCGAAGCAGACGTGGATTGCCCTGCTGTTCTTCGTCGGCACAATCGCCTATCTGCTGATGTATCGCTATGGCACGTCGCACAACTTCTTCGACTATGTTGATTATGAAGATTTCAACGAGGCGTATGAAAAGCTCTATACTTTCTGGCGTAACAGCGAAGTGGTCTTCTATCTTCTGCCACTCATCGGCTTTATCCTGCTATACAAGCTGGCGTGCAACAGGACGGTGAGGCTTTTCACCCTCATCACGATTGTCTGCATGGCGGGCGGAATGATATTCGGCTTTATCTACTACCAGGAACTGGTCAATCATTTCGCCTCTGATGCCGACCTCGACGAAACGCTCATGAAGGTAATCAACTACGGCTGGATTGTGTTTGAGCTGGGAACTGTCTATGCGCTCTCGTTGCTGCTGCGTGACAAGTGCCTGTCGGCAAAGAGCAAGTCGTGGATAGGCATTTTGCTGGTGCGGTGGATTTTGGTGCTCTCGGTAGCTGTGACAAACACCGTCTCTGACGGTCTGTATAATGTCTATAACCAGACGATGGCAGAAAACTGGTCTTGGTCGTCTGGTTCGAATTTCTCCTATCAGGATTTCTACACGGAGTCAGGCTTATACTATGTGCTCTGGCAAATTCTGATTCTGCTTACAGCCTTCGGCCTGTGGCACATGGCTCGCAGCGAGGCGTTCTCAAGGCCCTACAATGCCGCGGAGCCCTTGCGGCTGTCGCCCATCAACAAATGGATGGGCGCTGCGGTGGCGGGCGTTGTCCTCATCACCGTCGGGCTGATCCTGCTTTATACTGTGGTGTTGCGCGAATGTTTCATTTAGTATGACTGAAGAAAGGAAAAGCTTATGAAAACCTTACAAATGATTGGAACATTCATGCAGACGGTCGACAAGGCTTTCTGGCATGAGAAGATGGATACCAACCGCTATTTCGCCACCGTGAGCGTGCTCTTCGCCCTGCTGGCGGGCCTCGTCTCAAATGGAGATCATATGGGTATATGTTACTGGCTTGTCGAATCTTTCCTGAAGTGGGGCATCTATCCTTCGCTGCTGGCAGGCGTGGGTATGGTCTTTATACTCATCATACTGAATGTGTGCGAGAGCATCATTGGCGCCAAGAGCTTCGTCAACGGGTTGCAGCGATCGCTATTGGTGACGGCAGTGATGGTGCTGGTTTTTATTTTGGGCTACATGTATGCTCCCGGCATGACCATTGTGCTGATCCTGGTGACGGCCTTGCTGGTGCTGGAGATATTGGTCAGCCTGGGCATTGCGGTTCATAAAGCCCTGACGGCGTAGAGAAAATGGAATCAGGAGACAATCTGCCTCCTGATTCCTGTTTTATATGATGTATGTGTCGTGGGTTATTGTCCTGGGTTGGTGAGACGCAACCTGATACCGTCCACTGTCTCTTCAAAGGTGACTGTGCCGTCGGAATAAAAAGGCAGGATTTCCGGATCCTGCACGAATCCACGCCTTTCTCTCTCATGGCGGAACCAGTGCTCTACAGGATACACATTGTCGAAGCTGATGTACATACCGATGTCCTCGTTGGCTCCCACTGCGGCTTCGCCACCATTCTCGGGAAAGGTATAGGTGAGCGTCGCCCCTTCAGCATTCTCCAGGTTGAAGCCGAAGGCCAGCATTTTTTCATGGATGCCCTCTACGTCGGTTGAGAGCAAGGCGTTATAACAGTCTTTAAACAACTGGATGGTTTTGGCCTTGTACTCGAGATACTCGTTGTCGGCATCGTCTTCGTCTTCGACGTCGTCTTCGTTTTCGTATTCGTTTTCGTCTTCGTTTTCGTCTTCGTTTTCGTTTTCGTCTTCGTCTGCATTGTCTATGACGGTTTCCGTTTCGTCTTCGTCTTCATCGTCGTCGGAACGGTCTTTCTTGCTGTTGCCTCCGCAGGACACCAGGAGCACCATGGCCAGCAGCATCAGGAAAAGCTGCAGCTTGCCGGATGAGAGGTAATTGTTTTTTTTCATGTCTTTGTTGTTTGGTTTGTTAAAATGATGATTGAATGGTTGTGTATGTTCAGAAGAAATAGCTGACGGAGACGCTCCAGGCGTTGGTGCGCGACTTGGCGTGGTGCCACGTCTGATCCCACAGCTCGTCGCCCAGCTCGTTCCAGGTGAAGTCGCTGGTCTTGCTGATGGGCACGTTGTAGCGCAGGTCGGCCTCGAAATGCTTGGCGAAGGTGACACCTACGCCCATGTTGACGCTGAGCATCGTCTCCTGCAGCGACCATTGCTTGTATTCCGCCTCGGTGGTGAGCCAGTGTACGAAGTCGTCGCCCACGTTGAAGCTGAACCGCGGGCCCAGCTTGAAGAAGACGCCGAGCAGCTCGCCGATGCCGACGCCGAAACGGGCATCGCCCTGAACGACGATGCTCTTCTGCTTGAACACGGTGTCGTCGACCTTGAGGTCGCGCTGGTCGTAGAGGGCGGCCACATCGATGCCCAAGCCCACGACGGGCAGGGTGAACTTCACTGTGGGACCGACAAACCAGCCCATGCGGTTGTCCTTGTCCAGTGCCTCGTTGCTGAGTGACATGTCGGTGAGCTGGAAACCGCCGGTAACGCCGAAGCGCACCTTCGCCTCAGATGTAACGGGGAAAACGTGAAGGGTGAAGAGTACCAACAGGGCCTTCACCGCTATGCTGCGAATAGTCTGGGTTTTCATGTTTCTTTCTCCTTTCTCCTTTTACTTACTGCTGCAAAGTTAGAAAAAAAACGATATGAATTGTGTTTTTCTTAACTATTTTTCGTAATTTTGCGCTCAGCAAGTGCGAATTTTGCCGACGAGTTATGGAAAATAGTTATGTAAAGCAGTTCCCCGACCTGCTGAAGGGGAAGAAACTGATGTATGTGCACGGCTTCGGCAGCAGCGGACAGTCGGGCACGGTGCGCCGTCTGCGCACGGCATTTCCCAATGCCACTATCATCGCTCCCGACCTGCCCCTGCATCCTGAGGAGGCCATCGCCCTGCTGCACCAGCTGTGCAGGGACGAGCAGCCCGACATCATCCTCGGCACGTCGATGGGCGGCATGTACACTGAGCAGCTGCGCGGCTTCGACCGCATATGCACCAATCCTGCGCTGTGCATCGCCGACACGATGCATGAGCACGGCATGACGGGCACGCAGGAGTATCAGAATCCGCGACTGGACGGTGTGCAGACGTTCTATGTGGACAAGGCCCTGGTGAAGGAATACCGCACGGTGTCGGAAAGGCGTTTCGAGCATCTCGACGATGACGACAGGAAACGCGTCTTCGGCCTCTTCGGCGACGAGGACACGGTGGTGGATACCTTCGACCTCTTCCACCAGCACTATCCTCAGGCCATCCACTTCCACGGCGAGCACCGCATGGACGACCGCTCATTCATGCACAGCGTGCTGCCCGTGATACGCTGGATTGACGACAGGCAGGAAAAACGCGAGCGCCCCGTCGTGTATATTGGAACGGAGACGCTCGTCGATGCGCGCCAGCTGCCCACGGCCTCCTGTCAGAAGGCGGTGCGCCAGCTTATAGAGAATTATCAGGTGTTCTTTGTTGCCCCAGCCAATAGCACCGATGTGTCAGCATACGCCAGCATTTCAGCGTGGCTGGAGCAGTATATCAACGTGCCGGCCTGGGGACACACCGTGTTCACCAACCAGCGGCGCCTGCTCTACGGCGACTATCTCATCGAGGGTGCCGAGACGGGCGACACGATGGCCACCAGCATCGTCTTCGGCAGCGACACCTTCAAGACTTGGGACGACATCATCGAATACTTCGACCGATTGGGAGGGCAATAGCCTTAGAAAGCAGAAGCTTTTAGGCGGAGTCCTGCAGTCTCGTCAAGGCCGAACATCAGATTCATGTTCTGCACGGCCTGGCCGACGGCACCTTTTAGCAGGTTGTCGATGGCAGAAGTGATGAGCAGCTTGTTGCCGTACTTCTCACAATGTACCAGCGCCTTGTTCGTGTTCACCACCTGCTTCAGGTCGATGGCCTTGTCGCTGTAGTGGGTGAAGGCGGCATCGGCGTAGAATTCCTTGTAGGCCTCCACGATGTCCTCGATGGGCGCCGGCGTCTTTACCACCGCCGTGCAGAAGATGCCACGGGCGAAGTTGCCGCGATAGGGGATGAAGTCGATGTCGGCATCCAAGTAACCCTGCACCTGCTTCAGACTCTGTCTTATCTCGGCGATGTGCTGATGCTGGAACGGCTTGTAGATGCTCAGGTTGTCGGTGCGCCAGGAGAAATGCGTGGTGGCGCCAGGTTTCTGACCGGCACCCGTAGAGCCAGTGATGGCGTTGACGCTGACATCGTCCTTCAGCAGGTTCAGATAGGCGGCAGGCAGCAGCGCCAGCTGGATGGCGGTGGCGAAGCAGCCAGGGTTGGCCACATGCTGTGCCTGCATGATTTCGGCCTTGTTGATTTCCGGCAGGCCGTAGACGTAGTCGTGGTCGCCCTTGATGCGGAAGTCCTGCGCCAGGTCGATGATTTTCACATTCTTGGGGATGGCGTGCTCCTTTAAAAAGGCCTCGCTCTTGCCGTGGCCGACGCAGAAGAACACCACATCAACCTGCTCAAAGGGCATCTCGTCCGTGAAGCATAGGTCGGTTTCCCCGATCAGCCCTTCGTGTACGTCGCTGATGAGGTTGCCTGCATTACTCTCACTATTGGCAAAGACAATCTTCGCCTCGGGATGATTCAGCAGGACGCGGATGAGCTCGCCACCCGTGTAGCCTGCTGCACCAAGTATTCCAACTTTAATCATTGTCCTACACGTTTAGGGGCACACAGCCACAGTACAATATATGCAAGGAGGCCGCCGCCTAAACTACAGGTGAAAAGAAGGAAGGCAACGCGGACTAGTAGCGAGTCTATGTTGAAATATTCGGCGATGCCGCCGCAAACGCCTGCAATCTTCTTATCTGTTTCTGATAGATAAAACCTTTTCTGTTCCATTGTTTTTATTGTTTTTTTCGTGAAAAGTCCGTGTCAATCCGAGGCTTAAATTACCGATGCTCGTCTTTGTGGATGCCGTAGTAGACGCGGAGTGGGGTAGAGCTGACCTTGATGAAGCCCTTGGCCTCGTCGGCTGTCCAGCCTGTCTGTGTCTCGCCATATTCACCCAGCTTAGAGCGGGTGAGGTCGTTGGGACTGTCGATGCCGACGGTCTCGAAGCCGTAGGGACGCAGTTTCAGGATGGCGGTGCCGGTGACGTTGCGCTGTGACGAGGTGAGCATGGCCTCGATGTCGGGCATCACGGGCTCCAGATACTGGCTCTCGTGCAGGAACATGCCGTACCAGTTGGCCACCTGGTCCTTCCAATACTGTTGCCACTTGGAGAGCGTTGACTTCTCCAACAGGCGGTGTGCCTCGATGATGAGCTTGGGCGCAGCGGCCTCGAAGCCCACGCGGCCCTTGATGCCGATGATGGTGTCGCCCACGTTGGCGTCGCGGCCAATGGCATAGGAGGCACCAATCTCCTCAATCTTCTGGATGGCCTTTACCTTGTCGTCGAAGTGCTCGCCGTTGACGCCGACAATCTCGCCCTTCTCGAACTGAATCTTCAGCAGGGCCTCGGGCTCCTTGGCGGTGACGTGCTTCAGGTAGGCATCCTCGGGCAGCCCCTGTGTGGGGTCGAGCAGCTCGCCGCCGCAGATGCTGGTGCCCCAGATACCCACGTTGTACGAATACTTCAGCTTGGCGAAGTCGGCATTAAAGCCGTGCTCGTTGAGGAAATCCACCTCCTCCTTGCGTGTCAGTTTCTTGTCGCGTGTCAGGGTGATGATCTCCACGCCGGGAGCCATTACGAGGAACGTCATGTCGAAACGTATCTGGTCGTTGCCGGCACCCGTTGAGCCGTGGGCGATGGCATCGGCGCCAATCTCCTTGGCATAGCGAGCGATGGCGATGGCCTGGAAGATACGCTCTGAGGAGACGCTGATGGGGTAGCAGTTATTGCGCAGCACATTGCCGAAGATCATGTATTTCAGCGACTTGGCATAGTATTCCTGCGTCACGTCGAGCGTCACATATTCCTTGGCGCCCAACTTGAAGGCGTTCTCTTCGTTCTTTTTCAGCTGCTCGTCGCTGAAACCGCCCGTGTTGGCGCAGGCGGCATAGACGTCGTAGCCCTCTTCTTTTAACTTCATCACGGTGTAGCTGGTGTCAAGTCCACCTGAGTAAGCTACAACAACTTTCTTGTTTGCCATATTTCTTTCTTATGTAAATGATTATTTTTCTTCAAGTTCTTCAAGATGCTTGATGCGCGAGATGACCTCGTCGGGAATCTTTGCGGGCAGATGCTCCGTGGGATCATAGAGCATGGCCGTGCAGATGCAGTATTTGCGGTCGGTGCGATGCAGCACGTCGACGTTGACGCAGCCCTCGCAGCCTCTCCAGAAAGCCTCGTCGTCGGTGAGGTCGGCGAAGGTGACGGGCTGGTAGCCCAGCTCAGTATTCATCTTCATCACCGCAGCACCGCTGGTTAATGAAAAGATCTTGGCGTGAGGCCAGCGTGTACGGGCCAATGAAAAGGTCATGTCTTTGATGCGCTTGGCCACGTGGTGGCCGCGGAAGTCGGGATGCACGATGAGACCGCTGGTGGTGACATACTGCTGCTGCTCCCATGTCTCGATATAGCTGAAGCCGGCAAAGCGTCCGTCCTTGGCCAGGGCGATGACAGCCTTTGCCTCCAGCATCTTCTTGGCAAGATACTCATGTGTGCGTTTGGCGATGCCGGTGCCACGCACCTTCGCTGCCTCGGCGATGGTGTCGAGGATGGTGTCGACATAGACCTCATGCTCGGGGCCTGCCACCAGCACCTCAATCTCCTCCTCGGAGCCCTTTACGGGCAAAACCTCCTCTTCTTTATTCTTCTCCATTATAAATATGTGTGTCCTTTTTCAAAAATATGTTCTTCTGTTCTTATGTCTAAAAAGCATGTCCTTCTGTTCTTATGTTTAAAGAACATGTCCTTATGTCAAAGGAGGACCGATGGCATCAGTCAGCGCCGTGGTCACCTCCTGCGGGCTGCACCCCTCGCGAATGACGATAAAGATGGTGTCGTCGCCGGCGATGGTGCCCAATACCTGGGGAATGTCGCTGCGGTCGATGTTCCACGCCAAAGCGCTGGCATAGCCAGGGCGTGTCTTGATGACGCCCATATTGCCTGAGAAATTGATGCTCAGGAAGCCGGGCATCTGCATCATCTCGCGTACCGATGATGCCGTGCTCACACGCTTGTACATCGTCTCGTTGGGCAACACGTAGATGTAGCTGCCGCCCAGCGTGGAGGCCTTTGCCACCTTCAGCTGCTTCAAGTCGCGGCTCAGCGTGGCCTGCGTCACACGGAAGCCCTCGCGCTGCAAGGCACTCATCACTTCCTCCTGGCTGCCCAGCTGCTGGCTCGAGATAATCAGGCGCAGCGCCTCAAGGCGATTGTTCTTTGTCTTCATGTTTTGTATATTTATGCAAGTTTGGGCTGCAAAAGTACATATTTTTCTGCATACAGCCAAATGATCCTGCATAAATTTTCATTTTGTCGCAAAAAAAGAGATATAGAAAAAGAGAGCGGCGCTTCCCGCGATAGGAAACGCCGCCCGCATGTGTGCTCGGTTCTTCACTTACTTAATCACGACCTTTTTGCCGTTGATGATGTACAGGCCCTTCGTGGGCTGCATCACCTGCTGGCCCTGCAGGTTGTAGACAACGCCCTGCTCGTTGGCTGCCTTCACGGTGTTGATGGCGGTGAGGGTGCTTCTGGCAATGACCTTGCCATTAGTAGCCACCTCAGGTGTTGTGACACCATTCTTGACATACTTCTGAAGCTGGCCACGAACGGTGACCTTTTCGCCAACTGCCAAGGGCGTGTCGTCGGTGGTAAAGTTCTGGCCTTCGGCATTCTTGGCACGGAACACCTTCAGCACGCTGGTGGTGTTGCCTGCCTCATCGCTGATGTCGAAGGTGGCGTTGCCATAGCCGTCGGGCTTCGGCGACCACTCGTCAACGGCCACAACAAAACCTTCTACGTCATATTCCTCAGTGGTCTTTCCATTATCATCAAGGCCTGCGATAATCTCAAGGGCTTTGGCCACGGTGATCTTCTGAATCTGCTGAGCATCTTTCTTGGTAAATGTGACGCTAACAGTTTCACTCTGCTTGCCATTCTGCTCTGCATATGCTTTCACAGTCGTGGTCTCGGTCAAAGTGAAGGGAGCAGTATATGCTTTGAAATCTGCCTCGCCAAGAGCATAGTAGATGCTTGCGCCTTCACCAGCACTGAGGGTTACATCAACTTTCTCTTCAAAATCACCACCGTTAGGCGTGAAAATCGGAGCGATTACACTAGCCTCACCTTTCTTAAAGATTTCAATTTTCGTAATCTGGCTGTTGTGATTGCTGTTAATCTTCAATACGTAGACATTACCCGCAGCTTGATAGGCTTCGGTTATCACGTAGGAGTTCTTCCCCGTGACCCCCTTTGTCTCCGTGCTTACGGCTTCCTCGCCAACATAGATGTTCTGTAATGTGTTACCTGAGGCGCCCTCACGGCCTGTTACGTCGATACGTTCCACTGGGAAGTCAAAAGCGGAGAAAGTAAATGTGGCTCCCTGTTTGCCCCAAATCAGATACTGGTCTTTTTCGTTGAATTTGTGTCCGTTAGAGGCGTTGATGGTAATGGTATACTTGTTGGCATTGGTGTATGAGGCGGCATCCGTTACATATTCGGTAGGCAGTCCCCACTCTTCATTGGTTGTAAAATCAAGTGTCACCTCCTGTGCCATAGCCGTCATGCCGAACATCATCAGCAGGGCGGTAAACATAAAGCGTAGATTTTTTTTCATAAGCTTAAATATTAAAGTTAGTAATGTGAGATAATTGCTGCAAAGTTAAACCTTATTTTTTGATTCAACAAATATTTCGGAGATTATTTACACAAAATTTTCTAACGCTCGAAAAATACTTTTCTCACGTTAGAAAATTTCGTAAAGAGCCTCCAAAAAATCGTGGGGAGCCTCCAAAAAATCGTGAAGAGCCTCCTTTTTTTACTGCAGCGGATCGAAGGTTCCAGCCTGTCCGTGGCTGTAGTCGTGCCAGCCTACGGTCTGCAGGAGTGTCGGATTGGTCTGCATGGCACTCTGCTTGAAGCCGATGAAATAGTATTGTGGCAGGAACTTGATGCCCTTTGTGTCGTCGTTGGTGTCGACATTCACGTCCTTACGTTTCAGATAGGCGGCGTAGAAGTCGGCCAGGTCCATGGCCTCGTTGCTGCCATATTCCTCGGCATCATCGTCGTAGGTGAGTCCTTCGGTAAGGCTGAGGGCTTTCGGGCGTTTCTCCAGCACAGGGTCGGCATCGTTCTTCTGGTCGCCAAGGCTACGGGTGTAGATGACAATCTCGTGACGGCGCTGACCATTGAGCGGAGTGACGCCAAGATAGGTGCAGGTATTGCCGCCAAAGCCGGTGAGCTTCCAGGACGTGGGCTCTCCGTCAAAGGTCTCGGTACCACCGTCGAAGAGCATCCATCGGCGTGTGTCGTCGAAGGCCTTGCCTTCGAAGGCGAGCTCCACCTGACGCTCGTAGAGCACGGCGGCAAGCATCTTTTCACGCGTATTGAGATCGGTGGGTAGGCCGTAGTTTTGTTCAGCGGTGTAGCCTACACGGGCACGGATTTGCTGCAAGGCCTGCAGAGCCTCGTCCAGATGGTTGGCACCGGCGGCTGCCTCGGCAAAGTCGAGGAGTACCTCGGCGTAGCGCATCCAGATGAGCGGTGCTGCACTTTGCTGGAACCCCTTCGGCGTGGAGGCGCTGACACTGAAGCGGTAGAGTGGCGAGGCGCTGAGGGCTCCGTCGTCACTGCGCTTGCGGATGTATACGGCGCTGTTCTTCTGGGCTATCAGGTCGGCGGTATAGCCGTTGGAGGTGCTACTCATGCGGTCGGCATCGTCTTGCGAGGCATACCACGTATAGCTCCACAGCTGGTAGTTGGTGCCGGAGCCGCTATACTGGTGGGGGAAGTAGGCATAGACATACTTCTTGCCCACATCGTCGTAGCTGTTCAGGTCGTTGCCGTTGGTGTCGAACTTCCACTCCACACCGGGGAATGCAAAGGTGCGATAGAAACGCGGGTCGCGGTTCAGCCAGAAGCAGAGCTGGTCGTAGTGAATCTTGCTCTTGCCGGGCTGCAAGCCGTCGGCCATAGGGAAGAGGTCGACCATCTCAGCTGTGGGATGTAGACCGCCATTGCCGTTGGCATTGACGGGGCGCAGGTTGTGCTCCCAGTAGTTCCACTTGTCGTAGTTGGCGGTCTCCACCTTGTCGCGGTTGTTGTAGAGCGTGGCCAGGACAGTTTCGCCTACGGAGCCGTCGCTGCCGTCGTTGGCAAGGAACATCTTCGCCCAGTTCAAAGCATTCTGAGTGCCGCCGTTGGCTGAGTAAGCCAATCCCACACCACCCTCGTTGAGCAGCTGCAGGGCCTGCTTGTTGGTCTGGTAGGCCGTCTCCCAGCGGGAGGCTTCGTCAACACGGTTGAAAAGCGGGGAGGCATAGAAGAGCTCCACCTGTCCCTTCAGGGCTGCTGCGGCACCAGCGGTGATACGTCCGTAATCACTGGAGCCCCACGACTTGGGCAACATGTCGGCAGCCTTCTGCAGGTCGTCGCAGATGAATTGGATGCAGTCCTTGGCAGGTGAGCGCGGCACAATCTTGTCGCTGCCGTCGCCATCGCCGATAATGGGATCCTGTGGGTGGTCGATGATGGGCACGCCGCCGTAGAGCTTCACGAGTGACCAATAGCGGTAGGCGCGGAAGAAATAAGCCTGTCCCAGCAGTTTGTTCTTCTCCTCCTGCGTCAGCTTGTCGCTGTTCTCCACATGTTCGATGATGTCGTTGGCGTTGCGGATATTGCCCCAGGGGCTGTCGCTCTTGTTGATGACGTAAAAGTAGTCGGTCACATTGGTGTAGTCAAGCTCCTGATCGGGGTTTGTGAAATCGGTAAAGCCACCATACTCTAATGATGACTTTGACCACACCTCCGGTGAGCCCGTAGAAATATAGGTGTTCTGTCCGTTGGAGCCGTTGCCGCTGCCCTGACAGGCCTGCGGCAGCAGTTCGCGGTAGAGGGTGTTCACACGGTCGAGTGCACCGGCATAGCTGCTATAGACCTTGTCTTCGGAAAAGCTGCCGTAGACGGTCATGTCGTCAAGGAAGTCATCGGAACAGGAGACCAACCCCCCACCTACTCCCCCGAGGGGGAGAGCTATTACCAAATACACTACATATTTAATGATATTCTTTTTCATATCCATTGAATATTTTGATGTTATATGCTTTATCTATCTATTCCCTTCCCTCGGGGAGGGTCAGGGAGGGGGTTTTTAGAAGCTGACATTGACACCGAAGGTCATCTTGCGGAGGTTGGGATAGCGTCCGTAGGTGCCACCGTAGCTGGCCCATGACTTTCCGGGATACGGGTTGTAGAGGTAAAGCGCGTTCTGCACAGTGAAGTTTAGGCGGACGTTGCTCACGCCGATGGGCTTCAGCCACGACTTCGGCAGGCTATAGGCTATCGAGACGTTGCGCAGCGTGACATTGGCGGCATTGACGAGCCAGAAACTTGAGGCCTGTTCGTTGATGCTGCTGTATTTCATGTTAGGATAGGCCGCCTCGGCGTTGCGGGGCACGGTGACGTTGCCGGCAGCATCGTAGATGTCCTCGTAGACGAACATGTCGCTCCAGAACGAAGGCAGGTTCTGATATTCCAGGTCGTCGGCCGATTTGCGGAAGTCGGTCTGCACGATGTCGTAGGCTCCCCAAGCAGCTGAGAACTGCGCCGTCAGCGAGAGGTCGCGCCACGAACCGCCAAAATTCACCGTAAAGCCGTAGGGGTTGTTCGAGAACTTCGACAGCTGCACATAGTCGTTCTGGTTAATCTTGCCGTCGGGACCGCCATAGTTGCCCGTGCCGTCGTTATCACCATGCACGTCGGCATAGATGAGCGTGCCGGGATGCACATCGTCGATGGTCTTGCCGAAATAAGTAGTGATGTTGTTCTCGGTGAAATACTCCTGAATCTCCTGATAGCTGCGGAACATGCCGAGACACTTCAGACCCCATACGCCGCGGTCCATACGCTCGCCCTTGACCATACTGTCATATTCGGGCGTAGCGGGGAACGGACCCTCCAGAATCTTGTTGTCGTTCCAGCCGGTGCTGAGCTTGGCCCAGTATTGCCAATCCTTGCCAATCTTGTCGCGCCAGCCCAGGTTCAGCTCCCAGCCCCAGTTGTCTACGGCGCCGTAGTTCTCAGGAGAAGCCTGCGTGCCTACGGTGGTGGGGAAGAACGATGTGCCGGTGTAGGTCATGAACATATCGCGGCCGCGGTCGTAGTAGTAGTTAAAGTCGACAGAGAGACGACCGTCGAGGAAACGCATATCGAGACCGATGTTGGTCTTGTAGTTCTTGTCCCAGTGTACGCCGGGATTGACGCCACGCACAGGCATCACCGAACCGGCTGAGACGGGTGTGTTTGTCGACGCCTGTCCGAAGACGGCACCCTTGTCGAGGTCGCGGTTATACTGCTGCCGCCAAAGGAAAGCCACGATGTTGTCGCGACCAAGGTAGCCCCAGCTGCCGCGGAGTTTCAAGAAGTTGACCCAAGGTAAGGCCTTCTGGAACCACTCCTCCTCGCTCATCACCCAACCGGCAGAGAAGCTGGGGAAGTAGCCCCAACGATTCTCAGGAGCGAACTTCGAGCCGTTGCCATCGGCACGGAATAGGAATTCGAATAGATATTTGTCAGCGTAGGCGTAGTTCAAACGGGCCACATGCGAAAGCATGCCGCCTTCGCCACGATTGAACGAGGTGGCTTGGTCGCCAGTGGCTGACTTCGACTGTCCGTCGGTGTAGCTCACAGGGTCGGTAATCTCACCAGTGAGGTCTTCCCACTCGTTCTCAGAGCGTTCCAAGGTGTAGAGGGCGCTGAGATCGTTACGGCCCCATTTACGGGCATACTGCAAGGTGAGGTTCAGCTGGTAGCTGTCGTTGCGCTGCATGGAACGCTGCAGCAGGCTGCCGTTGTTGAGTGTCAGCGTGGAGAGCGTGGCTGCATTGTACCATTCAGCGGTGTTCTGGCCGGCCCAAGTATAAAGATGTGGGTAATCGGCGTTGCGCTCCTGCAGCTGATAGACATCCATGAAGGTCTTCATGGTGTTGTTCTTCGAGTTGTTGATGGTCTTCGAGTACGACACACGGGCGGTGAGTCCCTTCAACGCCTTGATGAAGCCGAGGTCGAAGGACAGGGCACCGTTGATGGTGAGGTTGTTGGTCATGTTGCGCACATAGTCGTCGCAATTCTGTACGGCCTCGAAGTTGTAGAGGCGGGTGTCGCTTGTCGGGATGGTGTTCTGCATACCTGAGTAGACCAGCGAGTAGCCGTCGACGGAACTGGGCACGAAAGGCAGGTGGGCCATTAGGTATTTGTAGTCGCCGTCGGTGCCGCCGCCTTTAGCGATGATGGCGTTGTTCTTCTTGCCGTAGTCGCCGCTCACCTCGAGGGTAGCTTTCACGTATTTGCCGATATTGGTATTCATGCCGGCGCGGTAGTTCCAGCGGTCATAGTCGAGCTTACCGATGTTACCGTCCTGATTAAAGTAGCTGACGTTGGCAAAATAAGTAGCCTGCTCCGTACCACCGCCCACGTTGATGCTGTGACGGTGGGTCAGCGCGGCGCGCCATTCATCGTCGAGCAGGTCATAGTTCAGGTTCTTCATCTGTTCCAACTCATTCTGCTGGAAGAGCACACGAGCATTGTCCACGTAATCTTTAGTGGCTGTACCTGCGGCAGTAACGGCATTCCATACACGGCCGTAGTCGTAGGATGAGAGCATTTTTGGAGTGAACATGGCATCGGTCCAGCCAAATTGGCCGTTGTAGGAGATACGCGGTGCACCAATTTTGCCCTTCTTTGTCTTCACGAGGACAACACCGTAGGCCGAGCGTGCACCGTAAACGGCTGCAGCTGCGTCCTTCAGCACAGTGATGCTCTCCACCTCGCTAATGTCGAGGTTGTTGAAAGCCTCCTCGGTGGAGATGAAATCATCGATGACATAAAGCGGCGAGGCATTGGGATCACCGCCATTGGTAGCGCCAGGAGTATTCTGCGTGTTGGCCCCAGCATTACGTATTTGCAGCGAAGGACTTTGGCCGGGACGGTAGGCACCGGCGCCACGGCTGACACTCACACCATTGAACTGTCCGGCAAGGGCATCGCCGAGTGAACCCACGGAGAGGTCTTTCAGTTCATCGGCAGAGATGGCCTCGACGGCTCCTGTCACGTTCTTCATCTTCTGTGTGCCATAACCCACGACGACGACCTCTTCTAATGACTGGCGGTCTTCCTGTAGCTTAACCCTGCCGCCAGTGGTCTCCACAGGCACGTAACCAATATAAGTAATGGTAAGTTTTGCCTTCTCGGGCACTTCTATCTTGTAGTTGCCGTCGTAATCAGTGATGGTTCCAATGCTTGTGCCCTTCACTTGCACAGTGGCGCCGATGACAGGTTCGCCCGTCTCGTCATAAACTGTACCGGTCACGACCTTGTTCTGTGCTTGAGCTCTGAGGCTAAAGAATAAGGAACAAATAACAAATAGCAAACTTAGCGATAAACGCTTTTTTATCGTATATTTCATAATCTTCAGTCTTTAGTCTTTACTCTTCAATCCATCTTGGGTCGCCCTGTCCGGCTTCCTGCTGTGCAGCGGCGGGGACGAATTTGGCGTTGGCGGGGTCAATGCCAGGGTCAGTAGTAAGCCACAGACCAGGGTTCTTGATGCCTGTCTGTGAGGCGCTTGCATCGGCACCGTCACGCCAACAGGTGTTGTTGTTTACGTCCCATACGGGGTTGTCGCTCGACTGGCCTTTGTTCAGACCTGTGAGGAAATTGGCCTTTCCGCAGTCCACGACGATAGTGTTCTTTAACGTGTAGTGATAGGTGGTCTGACCGTTGTGATAGTCACAGAAGTTCTTGCCGTATGCAATATTGCAGAGCGTACAGTTAAGGATGCTAACATAACGCTGTTCCTCATCGCTCACGTCCTTCGGGCGGCCGCCATGCTGTATGAAGAAGCAGTCAGTATGCTCCCGCGAATAGACGGTGCTGTTCTTGATGGTGAAGTCGGAGATGAAGCCGGACTTCATGTAGATAACTGCAGCGGAGTTGGCGGCAGGTAGTGTCTTGTCGAGCTGCACTATAGTATTGTTGATGCTCACTACGCGCACATCGTACTTGGCTGAGTTGCTGGCCACGATGCTGGAGCCCAAGTTTGTGATGTTGCAGCCCTGCACCACCACGGGATCCATGATGAAGTAGTACCCCTTCTCACCAATGAGGTTTTTGATGCTCTCTTCAGGTTCGTCACTGAAGGAGATGAGAGGCTTGTTGGTGGCCTCAGCATTGATGTTGAGGTATTTCAGGGTGAAGCCGGCGTAAGTATTGAAGTATGAGCCAGCCCCCATGACGACGTTTGCATAGTTTGCTTTTGACGATGAGCGCAGTGTCACTTGATGACCGTAGAAGTCAATCTTGCCTGACACTGTGTAGTTGCCGCCTGGCACGAGGTCATAACACAAGTGGCTAGTACTGTCGGCGGGGATGGGGTTCTCTGCGAACCATGCCTTCAGGTCGCTGCCATCTGGAATCTCGGCGTAGGTGGGCAGGAAAGTGTTGAATTTGTACTCCGTTTGTTCCTGCGCCTCATGGTTGTTGTATTTCTGGTTACCCAGTGTGCGGATGGTAAGGCTGTAGTTGGTGTCCTCCTCACGGTCTACACGCAGGCTGCAGCCGTCGATGGTGTCGGTCTTCACAAGGACGGGACTATTGGGGTCGTTCACGTTGTAGAGCTCTACGGCATAACCTCCGGCACCATAGACGACGGGCCATGCGATGGTCATCGTGCTACCGTCCGCACTGGGTGAGATGGTAATCTTTCCGGCATCGGGCGATGTTAGCGTGGCATTCTTCACCTGCGGACTCCACGTTTCATCACCATCGTAATGGTCGGCACACCCAACCGCCAATAAGGCGCAGGCTGCCAAAGCGGGAAGGATGCTGTTTTTCAGGATGATTTGTTTGTTCATAGATGTTAGTTTTATTGTAATGTCTTCTTAAGAAAAGTGCAGCCCCTCCCCTAAGGGAGGGAAGGGGCTGCTCATAGTTTTTGTTTATCAGTGCACGGGTTTGTGCTGTTTACTTTATGAGGAGCTTCTTGCCATTCTTGATAACGATACCCTTGAAGTTTACATTCACTTGCTGGCCGTTGAGATTGTAGGTGGTACCATTGTTGGCATTGGTACGTCCAATGATGGTGTTGATGCCTTCAAGCTCGGGGTTGCTGGCATGGTAAGCCTCATAGCCGGGGAAGTCGGCCAGCATCTGAGCCTTGATTTCGCCGGCAGTCATCTTCGTGTTCTTGATGAGCAGACGAGCGAAGCGGAAGGGAGCGTCATTATCGTTCCAGTCCCATGCTTGATTACCGCCGAGACACACATACTTCAGATCGGCACCGTGGTCGAAGAGCCCGCTGATGACTTGGCCATCGGTCACGCCGTCCACGTTCCACTCGTTCTTTATCTCACCGTCGAGGAATACCTTGGCGTTGGTGTCGGTGAACACGGCGGTGTAGTAGTGCCACTTTTGGTCTTCCAACCAGTTGTTGACGAAGTTGTAGGCGGCATCGCCGGCTTCCCATGCGTTCTGGTTGTAGATGTTCACCTTACCATCCACATTCTGGGCGCCAACGAAATCACACCAGCCTGAGCAGTTTACCTGGATGGGACCGCGGCTCTGCAGGGCCATCATAGGATAGGTGTTGGTGCTGTTCTTCTGTGCGTAGGCTGTGAACATTGGGGCATAGGTGTATTGGTTGGGGGTAAAGCCCACGGCGCTGACCCAGAAGGCGATGGTCAGCTCGTGTGTCTTGGCGGAGTGTGCCAGTACGTCTTCAGGCAGCAGGCAGTAGCTGGTGCGCACGGCGCTACCGTCGTTCTGGAAGAAGTCGCCAAAGGGCACTACATTGATGGGATTCCCATTCTCGTCGAGCTCGGGTTCCTCGGTGGCGAACTGACCGTTGCCTACAGCCTTCTCGCCCTTCCACGTTACGCGCTCACCAGTCTCCTCATCCTCGTATGTGGAGAAATTGGTGGTGTATACATAGGCAGCCTCAATACCATTGATGAGCTCGTCGGCTGTAACGCCCTCGTGGAACTCGAAGCCGCCGAAACCAATCTGTGAGCTGTGCTGGAATACCCAGTATTCCTCACCTGGCTCCACGTCGAAGGTCAGCCAGCCCCAGAAATTCTGGTTACCGTTGCCGATGACATATTGACGCTCGGTCTCGAGAGCCTCTGTCGTTGCTTTCAGCTCTGCCATCTTAGCATCGAACTCTTCCTGTGTCTGGTCTTCGCCAGGACCAGCGGCCAGTTTATTCTCGTAATCGCCCCAAATATAAATGTGGTGCACAGAGTCTACCTGTTCCACAGTGAGCAGTTTCTTCTTGCCGCTCTCGTCATTTACGCCGTTGATGTAGCCAGAGGCCAGCAGACGCTCGGCTTTCATGGTCTTGGCATTGACAACGAAGGTCTTGCGATTGCCCTTGTTGGCCCACACCTTCACCTTGAAGGCACCCTGCTCGGAAGCGGCAAACTTATAGTACAAACCAGTGATAGGCATGCCCTTGGAGCCATCGGGCTCGTAGTAGACGTAGTCGGCCTTGTAGCTACCCTCCACGGGTTCGCCGTCCTTCGAGTTCTGCACACAATACATATTCACGTAAGGGTTACCTGTTCCAGTGACATACCAGAAGTCAATGTCGCCTTGATTCTTCATGCCCCAGCTCACATCGTTCCATGCTTTTACTTCAGCCACCTCGTAGGTGTTCTCCATGCCTTCAATGGCTGCTCCAGGCACGATTTGCTGAGCTGCACCACCAATCTCTGTGTCGTTGGCAGGTGTTGTGCCGCCAACGGCAGTCACAGTGGCCTTGCCGGCTTTTATCGTGATGATGCTCTTGCCGTCAGCAATGTTATTGGCCACGCCACCGTTATCGCCAGCCACAGCGGCGAACTCAGGCGCTAGCTTGCCGTCGACAATGGAGCTGTAGTTCTCACCGTTTTCAGGAGTAACAGGGTCGTCGCCGCCTTGATCATCGCTCACGGTGTACTCAAAGCCAAAGAAACCCAGTTTCGAGCCTTTGCATGTCACTTTGTAGGTCTTACCGCTAGTAACACTGAAGGTATAGACCTTGCCAGTTTTCTCTGCAACGGTAATGCCATTAAGTCCAGAGAGTGCTGTGCCGTTCTCCAATACGTAGAATTCCTTGTTGGCGTTAATCATTACAGCTACCTTCAATTCTCCGTTTTTAGCCGGTTCGAAGATATAGGTCGTTCCAACGCTACCGTCAGATTTGCCGTTCACGCCATTGCCGGCGGTATAGGCAGTATAGCCTTCAATGCTGGCATCGGCCGTGGGATTTAAGTAGTCTGCCTCTCCTGCATAGCCGAAGGTGAGCGTAATGTTTTCTACTGATGTAATCTTTGTTCCTGCGGCAAAGTCACCAGTGCCTGCCTCAAGGGCATACTTGCCTTGTGCCTGTGTGCTAAGAGTCATACAGGCTAAAACCATTAGAGTAAAGATTTTCTTCATAATGATGTTAGTTGTAGTTAATGATTCGTTGATTTGTCAGTTTGCTATAGTTTTCTGAGACAAAGGTAACATTATTTAATGGAACATGCCCTCAGTATCGTTAAAGTTTATGTTTATTTAACGTCATGGATGCCAAAGTCGTGCTGTTGACGCTCTACTTCCTCCAAAGTTCGGCGGCGTTCCTCCTCCGACATCATTGTGGGGCTAGGTGTACTAGTTGAGCTAGTCAAACAAGTTTTACTGGAAACGACAGCATAGCATTGGGGCAATGCTGGGGGCACGCTTTCTATAAGTAATGTGTCTGCTGTCGGCGCGTGTACTCCCTCAAACGTAGGCCGTGCGATAATGCGGATTTGACCTGCCGTGTGCGTAGAGCGCACCAGCACTGGTGCTGAGCCCCATTCTACAATACGCGGATTAGCCATGATACCAGCATCGCCGATAATGGTGCCCTCACCCTCGACAATGAACGTCACATGCTCGCGTGCCTGACGTCGCACGTGTCCCTCGTCATCGGTCACTTCAGCCACCACGACGATGAAGTCGCTACCGTTGGCTACGAGTTTTTTGCCCATTTCATCGGCATATAATCTCAGTTTGGTGCTACGACGTGCCGGCATTTTCTCTTCGCGAATGACTACCTCTCCATTGACGATGCCCTCGGCCACCAGCTTTACTTTTTGCCAGGAACGCTGTGTGTAGCTAAGCGAGCGCGCCTGCCAGAAGTCCCAAAAGCCCTTGAACACCACGGGTGCGTTGGGAACGCCGTTGGTGTCGTGCACCACTGGCAACGTGGCACTCTTCCAGCCGTCAAGAGCCGTGAGCCGTACGCTGTCGCAGTTGCTGAATATAGTGACATCCTCTGGCGACGATTGTGTCATCTCATGGGCGATGAAAAGAACAGGCCCAACCCCTCCCTTGTAGGGAGGGGAGGCATTACCTTGCACGCCCATATTGTCTATAGAGATATCTCCTCCCCTCCCTATAGGGGAGGGGTTGGGGGTGGGTCTTTGACTTCTAATTGCCTCAAATGCATACTTCTTCTGGCGGAACGCATCGTACAGTCCGCCGAAGTAGGCGTCAGGATGATAGCCGCGCTGGTGGTCAAATGGGTGCCACTGGCAACCACCGATGAACTGCCGCTGGCCGCGGAATATCATGCCGTAGGTGTTGGTCAGCGAAAGCGCCTGTGCCAGCTGTGCGTGTTCGCCCCAGGCACGGCAAGCACGGTTGATGGCATTGTGCGCGTACCAGTCATCAACGTATTCGCCCCATTCACGGGTGAAGACACATTTGTCGGTTTCGTAATTGCCAATGTTATCAGCCCAGTCATAGAGCACGTCGTAGTTGTCTTTCACGCCTTCGGAGTTCATGTCTGCGGCAGCAACGGGGCGTCCGGGCCACGGGAACTCTTCACGTGTAATAGCCAGCGCTTCAAGGGCGAAGTCCTTGGGATAGCGTGTCTCGTTAAGGATTGGCTCCCACATCAGCACGGAGGGGTGGTTGCGATCGCGGCGGATGATGCGTCGGGTGTTGTCATGTACCTTCTCTGCCCATCCGCTTTCCTTGTTCCAATACTGCCATCCTGGCGTTGGAACGATGACAAAAAGGCCCATTTCATCGCATGCATCCATGAAGGCAGGATCTTGCGGATAGTGGGCAGCGCGTATAATTGTAAAGCCAGCGTCCTTCAGACGTTTGGCATCGCGCCATTGCTGACTGTTGGGCATAGCATTCCCTACATAGGCGAAGTCCTGATGGCGGTTGGCACCCACTAACTGGTGATAGGGCTTGCCGTTGAGCCAAAAACCATCCTTGCCACGGAATTCCGCTTTACGAATGCCCATGCGCACGATGCCGCCGTCAAGAGCCCCACCCCCGGCCCCTCCCGCGGGGGGGAGGGGAGTGGTTACCTTGAGCTCTATGTTATAGAGGTAAGGATGCTCCGGCGACCACAGGTGAGGATTCTTTAGTGTAGCGTGTAGCGTGTAGCGTGTAGAGTTGGCTACCGCCTTTGTTTGGCGTAGGGTTTTGACTATGCGGCCGTCAGCATCCCTGATGGTTGCCTCTACCTTAACGGTAATGGCTCTCCTCCCTATAGGGAGGGGTTGGGGGTGGGTCTGTTCCACCTCCACGTCAATGAACACATCGGCGCTCTTTTCAGAGATGTTGTCGTAGTGCAGGAAGACACCGCCATCGGCAACAATGTCGCGTTCCAGCGGATCGGTGATGTGTATAGCGCTACGGCCGATGAGCCACACGTCGCGGTAGATACCGCCGTGGTAGGCAAAGTCTAATTGTGCCTGTTTCTTTCCGGGTGGATAGGATTTGTCGTCGCTGTTGTCGGCTTTGACGGCGATAAGGCAGCTGTCGCCTGCGTTAACGCCTAATTCAGAAAGGTTGACGATAATAGGTAGGTAACCGCCCTCGTTTGTTTTTGCCAGCTGTCCGTTGACAAAAATCTCCTGCTTTCCCATGATGGCCTCAAAGTGCACAATAAGCTCTTTGTCCTGCATGTCGGCAGGCACCACAAATTGTTTCCTATACCAGCACACGCCTTGATAGTTGCGGCCTCCACTAGCTTCAGCTGGTATGAGCTGCACCGTATGTGGCGCGCATACAACTGGCCAAAGACTGTCGTCAAAACCGATGGAATGGGCATTTTCTGCATCTCCTAAGCAAAAACGCCAGCCCTCGTTGAAATTGTATACGATGCGACCGCTGCCCTCCAAGGGGAAGAGTCCGGCCACGGAGGGTTGTGCCCCTGCAGGGCTAAACGACAAATGGCAAATGAAAAATGAAAGGGCTGCCGCCAGAAGTCTTTGGGTCATGGCTTAGTGCTTTAGGATGGTGGTGGCTTCCTTGCTGATATAATCTTTAGAGCTGTCGATGGCAATAAGTACGCGGTCGCTCTGCCGCAGGTAGGCGCTGTCGAAGGTGAAGTCTATGCCGCGTTTGCTGTCGTAGTCGCCGCAAAAAACGACGGTTCCATCGGCAGGATTCATCACCCACACGTTCTTTTTCTTGCCCGAAATCTTAGTGAGGTCAAGCTGCATGGGCTTGCCGCTGTAGTTATAGACGAGCAGATAGTCGTTGCCGCGCGTAGCGATGATCCAATCATAACGTTCGCCGTTGGGGCTGACGATGATGCTCTGGTCATTGCGGCCTTCGGTGAAGGGCACGCTCAGCATCAGTGCCTTCAGGTATTTCATCTGCTGGTAGCCCGGGGCTTTCAGGGCGTCCCACCATGCTTTCTCCGCGCCAAAGGAACCGAGCACGCCAGGCCGCATAAACTGCATGATGCTATTGTGACCGTAGGTGTGGCCGAAACTGCCGGCAAAAACCGACCAGTAGGCATAGCGGCGTACATCATAGTCCTGCCAGCGCGGTGCAGAGAAATCGTGCAGCCCCTGCGGAATGTCCTCATACGACGGCTCACCGTCGATGACAGGCTTGCGCTCACCCTTTACCTCACGTCCCGCAATCTGCTCCTGTTTGTCGCCAAAGCTCATCGACACATAGCGCCAGTTGTCCTCTTCGGTGTTGTCGCGGATGGTGTAGTCGCCGTCGCCATTTCGCTGCCCGTAGCGCCTATGCCCGCTCTGGAACATATTGAAGTCTAACCATTCGCGATCATTGTACCACCATGCACTTGTGGTACGGCCCCGTGGATGGAAGGTCATCAGGTGATTGGGGTCCACCTCCTTGATGGCACGTGCGAGGGCATCCCAGCTTTCCATACCCTTGTCGCCCATGATGTCGCCGCCAATCATCCAGATGATGTTTGGCTTGTCTTTGTAGCGAAGCCCGATGAAATGGCCATATTTTGAGGCTTTCTCGGGTGTGAGACGCTTGATCTGTCCACCCCATATGCAGTCCATGGCGATGTAGATGCCCTGCCTTGCGGCCATGTCCACGATGTAGTCGAGATGATCCCAATAGCCGTAGACGCCGGGCTTGGTGTAGGGTGTGAAGTCAAAACTGTCGTCAAAGGCTTGCTGCCCGAAGACATTGAACGTAGGATAGTTGCTGTCGAGCACCTGTACCTGTTCCACGTTGTAGCCCTGCTCATGCTCGCGGGTGAGGTAGAACTCCACCTCGTCGCGATTCAGCCTTTCGGGCATGAGCCATGCCGTGTTGCCCAGCCAGAAGAATGGCGTGCCGTTTTCATGCACGAGATACTGGTGGTTGTCCGACACGCGTAGGCGGCCGTTGTCCCATGGTTTCTGCGCTGTGGCTGTTAGGGCTGCAACACCCACTACCACCAACGTAGCGATGATGATTCTTTTCATGGTCGATTCTTTCTTTAAGTAGTTCGGGCGCAAAGTTATCACATTATTTTTAAATATGCAAACATTCTTTGTTTTTTCCTTTGTATGTTAAGGAATAATCGTTAAATTTGCGCCATGAATACAAAAATGATATCCTTTAGAATTGCAGTCTTTCTGATAGCTGTCCTGTCTTTTTCAACAGTTAGTGCGGGGAAACGTCCCTACATGCCGAAGGACATAGTGTGGAAGACGCAGAGCTGCAACAGCAGTGAGTCAATGCCCTGTGGCGGCCATGACATCGGCATGAATATATGGGTGGAGAACGGCGACCTGCTGTTCTATGTGCAGCAGAGCGGCTGGTTCGACGAGAACAATACGCTGCTGAAGGCTGGACGGTGGCGCCTGCATATCGACGGCGACCCCTTCGGCAAACGCGACTTCGAGCAGCGCTTGTGTCTGGAGGAGGGCTGCGTCTATGTGAAGGGTGGTGGCGTGAAGGTGCGCATCTGGGCCGATGTCCAAGAGCCGGTCGTGTTTGTTGCGACTCAGTCGCAACAAACAAAACGGGCCACGCTGAGCTACGAGAGCTGGCGCTATAAAGACCGCCCCGTCACTAAAGCCGAGGGGCAGCAATGCTCCTACAAATGGCTGACCCCTGCGGATCTTGTTACCTATGCCGACAGCATCGAGCCCGATGACAACCAGCTTACCTTCACTCACAAGAACAGAGAGCGCACAGTTTTTGACTATACTGTGGAGCGTGAGCACTTGGAGAGCATCAAGGACTCGCTCTACAACCCCATTGGTTCGCTATTGATGAAAGGTGTCATGTATGCGCCGGGCTTCCACTACACCGGCACCGAAAAAGGAGAATATGCCGGCACAGACTATCAAGCCTGGAATTATTCCTGTGATGACTTGCGCTTCTCTGGAGTGATGATTGACCTGCGATATCTGAATCATCAGCGCTATGAACTCGATGTCGTGGACGGCTGTGGCACCGTGGCCCCGTTCGCCTTCCCTGAGTTGAAGCAGAGCGATTCGCAGCGGCGCAGCCACAACTGGTGGTACATCTACTGGCAGACCAGCTTCATACAGCTCGACACTAAGGACAAGGCCGCGCAGACAATGGTACGTAATTATGAATTGATGCGCTACATGCTGGGCTGCAATGCCGATGGCGAGTGGCCTACGAAGTTCAACGGCGGACTCTTCACGTTTGATCCCGTTTTTGTCGATTCCACCGCTACTTTTACACCCGACTACCGCAAGTGGGGAGGCGGCACTATGACGGCACAAAACCAGCGTTTGGTCTATTGGCCAATGGTGAAGAGTGGTGACTGGGACGTGCTCATGCCGCAGCTCAACACCTACCTGCGCCTGTTGCCCAACGCTGTGAAACGCTCACAATTCTATTGGGGTCACGGCGGCGCCTCCTTCACTGAGCAGCTGGAGAATTTCGGTCTGCCCAATGTGGCCGAATACGGCAAGCATAAAGAGGGCGACGACCTGGGCGTGGAGAAGAACAAATGGCTGGAGTATGAGTGGGACACGGCCTTGGAGTTCTGCCAAATGTACGTCAAGATTCTGCCGTGGTATCCTGACTCGACATTGGAGAAATACTATGAGATGGTAGAAGAGACAAAGCGTTTCTTCCATGAACACTACGAATGGGAGGCGAAGAAACGTGGCGAGAAGTCGTATGACGACGACTTTAACCTCATTATCTATCCGGGCTCGGGCTGTGAAACCTATAAGATGGCGCGCAACCCCGCCAGTACCATCGCTGCCCTGAAGGCGCTGAACTACGATTTCGACGGCATCCCTGACATTCCCCTTTGTGTCATCGACGGCGACACCTGCATTGCGCCGGCTGAGAGCTGGGAACGCATCCAGAATAGCGAGGTGCCCCAGCTCTATCCCGTTTTCCCCTGGCGCATCTACGGTGTGGGGAAACCGCATCTCAACATCGCGCGCAATACCTATTTTAAAGACCCGCATGCCCTTGAGATGCGCAGCACGAAAGGCTGGAAGCAGGACAATATCTGGGCTGCGTGCCTGGGTCTTACCGAAGAGGCAAGGCGACTGAACACCGAGAAGCTGAGCGATGGGCCTTACCGCTTTCCTGCCTTCTACGATGCAGGCTTTGACTGGGCTCCTGACCTGAATCGCGGCGGTGCCGGCATGATTGGCGTGCAGGAGATGCTGGTGCAGGAAGATTCCGACAATAATCCTGTTCTTTTCCCCGCATGGCCGCGCGAATGGGACTGCAGTTTCCGCCTCTACATCTCAGGCCGTCGCTGCATCGACGCTACCCTTAAGAACGGTGTCATCACTTACACAGAAGACGGCGTAGAAGGAGAGTAAAAACACTTCGTCCCAAAAAATCCCAAGGCCTGGGAAAAAAGTCCCAAGGCCTGGGACAAAAATCCCAAGGCTTGGGACTAAAAAACGCCCTGCTCGGATTTCTTTCCGAACAGGGCAGATTTTATGTAGTAAGTTCTTCTCTTACTTAATCACGACCTTGAGCTTCGCTCGAGCTCGTTCCCGTTTGGAAGAACTCGAGCAAGCTCGGTTCTTCACTCACTTAATCACGACCTTCTTGCCGTTGACGATGTAAAGGCCGCTCTTCAGCATGCCGTTCATCTGCTGGCCGTTCAGGTTGTAGATTGTGTTGGCATCGGTGTCAGCCTTGACGGTGCTGATGCCTACGGTAGCGCCGGTGTAGGTGATTTCCCACTCAGGAGCACCAAGGACTTCAGGCTGCTCAGCGTCATCAGCGAGCTCGAATGTGCCGTTGAAGTCGCCATTGGCGGCATCATTGAAGGTCAGCAGACCCTCAACGCAAGCCTGTACGATGTCGGCATCGTTCTTCTTGCCAGCCTTGGCAATCTCAGCTTCGTTCTTGCATGCATCGCCCCAAGCAAAGTAGTTGCCGATAACTTCCCATTCAGGTGTTGGGCTGGTCTGGCCCTTGTTGAAGCCAACAACGGTCTGTCCTTCCTTACCGCAGTTAACGAAGATGTTTTCGCTTAAGGTATAGCTGTTCTGTTTGGTTCCGTTCTGCTTCAGGTCGCAGAAGTTCTTGCCGTTGGCAATGTTCACGATAGTTGAGTATCTGAAATCAAACTTCTGCATGTAGTCGGTGCTTTCAGCAAAGTCCTTAGGTCTGCCGCCATACTGAGCGAAGAAGCCCGTGTTCTTGTCCTTGGCCCAAATTGTGGAGCTGATAACAGAAACTTGGCCGATGTAACCCTTGCTGCTGAAGTCGATGACGTTCTTGTTGGAAGCGGGCATCTCAATGTTGGACTCATTGATGGCGAGAACGTCTACGAAGGTCTTCTGGTTGTCCTTGATGAGGGCATTCTGCAGACCAGAAACATTGAGTTGATTAATTATGACTGCTCCAATTTCCTTGTAATCAGTCTCAGTGCCGTCGGCTTTTTTGGCAACTAACTCAGTTCCTTCAAGCGTGATAAGAGGCTCCTTCATTGTAGCGGGCACCACAATCTTACCAAAGTTTCCTAAGACAACCAGATTATTGGGAATAGTGAGCGTCTTGCTGATGGTGTACTCGGCGTCTTTTTCCAGTGTGATGGTGATATCACCAATCTTGGTGATGCCTTCAGTAACGACGTCCAGCTCAGTAGCGATGTCGGCATTGGGATCGGGCTCAACAAAGATGTCGACGGCCTGTACCCAGCGCGGATCGCCAATACCTGCCAAGTTGTAAGCTGATTGTGGGAGAAGGTCGAAGCTGCCAATCTCAGCGCTGCCGTCAGCGAACGGCGGGAAGCTCTCGTCATAGATACAGTTCTGCACGATGTCTATGCCATCCTTCTTGCCAGTCTTTTCAATCTCTGCATCGTTGGTGCAGTTGGCTACACCGCCCCATGCAAAGTAGTTGCCTGTGACATCCCAAACGGGAGTGGCACTGGTCTGGCCCTTGTTGAAGCCAACAACGGTCTGACCGTTCTTACCGCAGTCAACGAAGATGCTGTTCTTGAGGGTGTAGACATTCTGTGCAGTGCCGTTCTGCTTCAGGTCGCAGACGTTTTTACCATTGGCAATGTTTACAATGGTGCTGTTCTCGAAGTCAAACTCCTGCAGCCAGTCGCCGTTCACGTTCTTAGGACGGCTGCCATACTGAGCGAAGAAGCCAGTGTTCATGCCTTTGGCCCAGATGGTGGAGTTAACGACCTTCACTGCACCTACATATCCTTTGCCATTGAAGTCGATAACGTTCTTGTTGGAGGCGGGCATTTCGATAAAGCAGTCCTCAATGACAAGAGTCTCCAGCAAGGTTTTCTGGGCATCTTTGATAAAGGTGTCTTTCAACCCAGTAATTGTTAGGCCGCAGATGCTGTCCAAAGCAACAAGCATATGGTCGGAGTCGGTGCCATCGGCTTTTTTTGCAAAAACGGTAGTGCCGTTAATAGTGATGAATGGAGCGTTTAACCCAGAAGCATCGACAGTGGCACCATTGCCATTGATGGTCAGATTATTCGGGGCGGTAATCGTGTTGTTGATAGTGTAGGTGACATCCTTTGTTAGGTTGACGGTGATGCTGTTCACTGTCTTGCCTTCTGTAGCTGTGGCTACTGCTTCGGCGATGTCGCCTTCTACGGGACTTACCACGATGTCCTCTGCATCCTGTGCGCAGACAAACTGCGGCACAAACAGTAAGGCAGCCAAAGCAGCAATGGAGAGTAATTTTTTCTTCATGTTTTGTTAGTTTTAGTTAATAAAGTTGTTAAAAAAGAATTTGTTATTTCTGAGAAGTTTGTCTTTGGCTGCAAATTTACAAAGTTTTTTTTTATTCAGTTAAGTTTTTTGAAAAAAAATGAGGGCATAGACTAAAAAATGCTTATCTTTGCCGATGAAATGAACTAAAACGTCTTTTCCCTTGATGATAAGAAATATGTTGTTGACTATTGCTGTGCTCCTGCTCTCTATGGGAGCACAGGCAAAGGATATCTATGTGTCTACGTCGTTCCATGAACCAGCCACCGATGGACTGCGCTTTATTTACAGCTACGACGGACTGCGGTGGGACAGCATCCAAGGCGTCTTTTTGCGGCCTGAGGTGGGGACGCAGAAGGTGATGCGCGACCCGTCGGTCGTACAAGGCCCTGACGGCACCTTTCATTTAGTGTGGACCAGCTCGTGGCGTGGCGATATCGGCTTTGGCTACTCCTCGTCGAAAGACCTTATCCATTGGACTCCACAGCGCTTCATCCCCACTGGCATGGACACCACAACGGTGAATACGTGGGCGCCGGAGTTGTTCTACGACGACGTGAAGCGGCAGTTTCTCATTGTGTGGGCATCGTGTGTGCCTGGCCGTTTCCCTGATTATCAGGAAGACACGAAGAACAACCACCGCCTCTACTACATGACTACACGCGACTTCAAACGCTTTTCTGAAACCAAGCTCTTCTACGACCCAGGTTTCTCAGCTATTGATGCCATGCTGGTTAAACGTGGACCGAAGGACTATGTGATGGTGGTGAAAGACAACTCGCGCCCTATGCGCAACCTCAAGGTGGCTTTTGCTGACAGCCCCTACGGGCCGTGGAGCGAGGCGTCGGAGCCCTTCACCGAGAGTTTTACCGAAGGGCCGAGCACGGCAAGGGTAGGGGACTGGTGGTATATCTACTACGACAGCTACCAGCACGGCATCTATGGTGCCCATCGCACGAAGGACTTCAAGAGCTTTCAGGACCAGACAGGCGCTGTGTCGTTTCCTGTTGGTCATAAGCACGGCACGGTTTTCATGGCACCAGAGGAGTTGGTCGATGGCCTCATTAAGTATAATAAAGATGTGGTACACTATTCGGGCTTGACGATGGCGCTGACAGAAAGACACGACGGCGGCCTAAAGCCTGTCGTGGGCGTCCATTCTATTCAGACCATGCGCGGCGAGAAGCCCTGGACCTATAACCATCAGCCCATGCTCGCCTATTGGAACGGCAAGTTCTATATGCACTACCTTACCGATCCGCGCCACGAGCATGAGGCACCGGGCAAGACGATGATGCAGACCTCGGAGGACGGCTACACGTGGACGCAGCCCGTTGAGCTCTTCCCCGAATATCCCGTGCCCGAGGGCTGGACGAAGGAGAGCCGTCCCGACCTACCCCCCGCCCACAACCTGAAGGCCGTGATGCACCAGCGCGTAGGGTGGTATGAGGCCCAGAAATATGATAAGACTTATACGACCCACAAGCCCCATGTGTCCTATAATGTCAATGGCTCCGTTCTCCTCGCCACAGGCAGCTACGGCATTTGTCTCACCATGAAGGATGACCCCAATGACGGCAACGGCATCGGCCGTGTGGCGCGCCGTATTTTCGAAGACGGCACCTTCGGCCCCATCTACTTTATCTACTACAACCACGGCTTCTCAGAGCGTAATACGGTTTACCCGTATTATAAGAAGAGTAAGGACAAGGCCTTCGTTAAGGCCGTCGACCAGATGCTGGCCGACCCGATGCAGCTGATGCAGTGGGTGGAGGAGGCTGACCGCAACGACCCGCTGATTCCCTTGAACAAGCCCTACAAAGCCTTCTCTGGATACACGTTGCCCGACGGACGCAAGGTGGCGCTGTGGAAGCACGCCGTCACCTCGCTCTCTGCTGACGGCGGCAGGACGTGGCGCCTTACTGACATCAACGGTAACCTGGGCTGCGACCGTGCGCCGGGCTTTGTCAACAGCAATGCGAAGATCTGGGGACAGCGCCTCAGCGACGGCACCTACGCCACCGTCTATAATCCATCCGAATATCGCTGGCCATTGGCCATCTCGCTCTCTGCCGACGGTCTCGACTATACCACGCTCTCGCTCATCAACGGCGAGGTGACACCTTTGCGCCATGGCGGCCAGTACAAGAGCTACGGCCCGCAGTATGTGCGCGGCATCCAGGAAGGGAACGGTGTCCCCAAGGACAGTTGTCTTTGGGTGGCCTACTCTAATAATAAGGAAGATATGTGGGTGAGTCGTATTCCTGTGCCAGTCAGACTGGATGCGACGACTCATTCTGTTCCCTTCCCCCAGACAGGAGGGCTTTCTACACTCACCGATTGGAACCTCTATATGCCAAAGCTCTGTTCGATACTATTGAAGAATGGGTGGCTCAACCTTTATGATTGTGATCCATACGACTATGCGAAGGCAGAGCGTGTGATACCCAATACCAAGGAATTGGAGGTGGAGTTTGACTTGATGACAGACCAAGAGGACAACGGTGAATTGGATATTGAATTTGTGGATGATGCAGGTAATGTTTGTTCCCGCATCGTGGTGGACTCCACAGGAACGATCCGTGTGAAGGGCGGAGCCAGGTATGGCACCTTGCTGAAACACTATGAGCCAGGAGTGGAATACCATATCCGTGCCGTACTTTCCACATCGCTTCATCGTGCGGTCTATTATCTTAATGGTAAGAAAGTCTGTGAGCGCCAGTTTGACACTCCCGTGGAGAGTATCAGCCGTATCGTGTTCCGTAGTGGTCCGCTCTTCGACAAACCCGATGTCAATACGCCTGCCGATCAGGACTTTGATATGCCTCGTGCTGATGAGTTAGACGAAGCAGCGGGGTTCCATATTGCCAATGTCACCTCCCGCTCTGTAGACGGCAGTATGACGGCCGTCCTCCATTACGACTCCTTCGCCCACTATGCCGAGCGCTTTAACACGATGGAGGATGAGAACATCGTGACCACCATCCCCAACGCGCAGGCCTCGCAGTGGATGCGAGCAAACATCCCGCTCTTCGACTGCCCCGACGAGCAGATGCGTGAGATGTTCTACTACCGCTGGTGGACATTGCGCAAACATATCAAGCACACGCCGGTAGGTTATGGCATGACGGAGTTTCTCGTGCCGCGCAGCTATGCCGACAAGTACAACCTCATCGCCTGTGCCATTGGTCACCACGTGATGGAGAGCCGCTGGCTGCGCGACACCACCTACCTGCACCAGATTCTGCGTACCTGGTATTTTGGCAACGACGGTCAGGCAATGACGAAGATGAATAAGTTCTCTTCGTGGAATCCTTATGCTATCCTCGACATGTGGAAAGTGCAGGGCGACACCGCCTTCCTCTTCTCGCTGAAACCTCGTTTAGAGGAGGAGTATGCTCGCTGGGAGACCACTAACCGCCTTTCTTCTGGCCTCTACTGGCAAGGTGATGTGCAGGATGGCATGGAGGAAAGTATTAGCGGTGGCCGCAAGAAACAGTATGCCCGCCCCACCATCAACAGCTATATGTATGGCAATGCCAAGGCCCTCGCGTACATTAATTATATGGGAGGTGACAGTGCCAAGGCCCATCTTTACGAGCAGAAAGCCGATACGTTACGCCAACTCATCGAGACAAAGCTGTGGAATCCTGACCACCAGTTCTATGAGACTTTGCGTGGCGACACGTTGGCGCAAGTGCGTGAGGCCATCGGCTACATCCCTTGGTACTTCGGAATACCCTCGTGCGATTCCGTCATGTATATGATGTCCCTAACGCCTAAACGTTACCATGACGGTGCCTGGAGACAAGTCTTCGATGAACAGGGTTTCTCGGCTCCATACGGTCTGACCACCGCCGAGCGTCGTCACCCGGAGTTCCGCAGTCACGGTGTGGGTAAGTGCGAGTGGGACGGAGCCATTTGGCCTTTTGCCACATCCCAGACATTGACGGCTATGGCCAACTATCTGAATACTTGTCCGTATCCTTATCCTCGGCTTGATTCTGTTTTCTTCAAGCAGATGCAGCTTTATACTGAGAGCCAGCATCACCGCGGCCGCCCTTACATCGGTGAATATTTGGATGAGACCAATGGCGCTTGGCTCATGGGCGACCGTGAGCGTTCGCGCTACTATAACCATTCCACTTATAACGACCTCATCATTACTGGCATCTGTGGCTTACGGCCTCAGGCTGACGGCAGTATCGTTGTCAACCCGCTTGTTCCGAAGAACAAGTGGGCGTACTTCTGTCTCGATGGCGTCAGCTATCGCGGGCACACGCTCACCATCATCTGGGATGCCGATGGCCAGCGCTACCATCAAGGGCGTGGCCTCACGCTCTTCGTCGACGGCCGTCCTGTTGCCAATAGTGTCAATATTGAAAAACTAATCTACAAACCATAAGACGATGAAACGAATTCTGCTTATTATTTCATTTTTCATTTTTCATTTAGGATTTAGCATAGCCCAGAGCTATGAGCAGCATTATGCTCGTCCCGTGCATGATGTGATGCAGGATGTTGCAAAGCAATTCGGCGTTAAGTTTAAGTTCGACAGTAACGTTGATACGGCTGGAGTTATGCTGACATACGCTGATTTCCGTGTGCGACCCTACTCTTTGGAGCAGACACTAGACAATATCTGCAAGCACTTCGACTGGAATTGGTGGAAGCAGAGCGGCAACAGCTATAAGATTAAACTCTACGAATATCCGCGCCGCCACGAGGACGAGGGTCGGCAGATGCTCGAATGGCTGTCTGCAAAGTATAGTAATGTGGAAGAGTGGGAGCAGCGCCGCGCCGTCCTTATTAAAGAGGTGCGCGAGCGATTGGAAATTGATGCTTTTCTCGACTCCTGCGTAAAGGATGCCCCCGCTATTCTCTCAAAGATAAAGAAACACGACGGCTACACCACACAGAATATCTGTCTGGAGCTGACACCTGGTCAGCACGTCTTTGGCACCATCTATACCTCGTTGAAGAAAGGTAAGAAACCCCTCATCATCTGTCCAGACGGCCACTGGCCTTCGCGCTATCGCGATGACGAGCAGCAGCGCCTCGCTACGCTGGCTCGCATGGGCGCCATCTGCGTGGACTTCGACCTTTATGGCTACGGACAGTCGGCTGACGAGGTAGGCGACCATCACACCGCCCGTGCCCACATCTTCCAGGCTGCCTGCGGACTGAAGCTTCTCGACTGGATGCTGGCGAACAGAAAAGACATCGACACCACACGTGTTGCGGCTTGTGGCGGCAGCGGCGGCGGCACTCATACCGTGCTCCTCGCTCTCTTAGACAGTCGCATAAAGGTTTCGGCGCCCGTCGTACATGTGGCGAGCCACTTCGATGGTGGCTGTCCCTGCGAGAGCGGTATGCCCGTGCAGCTGGCCGGTGGTGGCACGTGCGAGGCGGAATTGGCCGCCCTTATCGCTCCGCGTCCCATGCTGCTCGTCAGTGACGGTGGCGACTGGACCAGTACGACGCCTGAGCTGGAGTTTCCCTTCATTCGTCGCATCTTTGGCTTCTATGGTGCTGAGGACAACGTGCACAACGTTCATCTGCCCGACGAGCGCCACGACTTTGGTCCGAACAAGCGCCAGGCCGTCTATGATTTCTTTGCCGACGTTTTCCAGCTTGACCGTACAAAGATTGACGAGAGCAAGGTAACTATCCTGCCCGCTGAGGCTTTGCAGACTCAATTAGACAATCAGACATTTAGACGATGAGAAGACGAACACTGATAGGTTTATCATTTATCATTTGTCATTTATCATTTAGCCACGTAGTGGCGCAGCAGCTGTGGTATGACAAACCCGCGGCTACGTGGACGCAGGCGTTGCCCTTGGGCAATGGCACGATGGGGGCGATGGTCTATGGCACGCCCGCTGTGGAGCACATTCAGTTGAATGAGGAGACGCTATGGGCAGGCCGCCCCAATCAGGTGCTCAACCCTGAGGCACGCGAATACCTGCCGCAGGTGCGCCAGCTCATCTTCGAGGGACGCTACCGCGAAGCGCAGCAATTGGCCGATGAAAAGGTGATGCCCTTGGGCGCAGGGAAAAACTGCGGGATGCCCTTCCAGCCTTTCGGCGACGTGTACATCGCCCAGCCCGGCCACACCAACTATAGTGGCTATGAGCGCCTGCTCGACCTGAATGAGGCTTGCCATGTGGTGCGTTACACGGTTGACGGCGTGCAATTCGAGCGTGAGACGCTTGCACCGCTCGGCAGCAAGGTGGTGGCCGTTCATTTCACCGCCTCGCAGCCAGGTAAGGTGACGTTCACCGCTTCGATGCAGACACCGCATGACTATCCGCTAATCGGAATCGAGAATGGCGCCGTCTATCTTCATGGCGTCACAGGGAAGCACGAAGGAGTGAAGAGTCTGGTGCGCTTCATGTGCTTGATGGCGGTGCAGACAGATGGAGGCACGGTGAGTATGGCAGACGGTCAGCTGTCCGTCGTGGGTGCTGACGAGGCCACGCTCTTCATCACCTTGGGCAGCAACGTCAAGAGCTACAACGATGTATCCGGCGATGAGCAGCAACAGAGTCGGCTGCGCCTCACCGAGGCGATGGCTTTAGGCTATGATAGTCTGAAGGCGCGACATCAACAGATTTATCATCATTATTTTGACAGGGTGAAGCTGAGTCTTCCGACACCGCTCGTTTCAACCTTTTTCCAGTACGGTCGCTACCTGCTTATCTGCTCTTCGCAGCCTGACGACATCAACCCTGCCAATCTTCAGGGCCTGTGGAACGACCGTATGTGGCCGTCGTGGGACTCGAAGTATACTACCAACATCAATCTGGAGATGAACTACTGGCCGGCGGAGGTTTGTAATCTGACGGAGATGAACGGTCCGCTGTTCAAACTCATCAGCGAGGTGAGTGTGACGGGACGCCAGACCGCTCGTGACATGTATGGTGCCGATGGCTGGGTGCTGCATCACAACACCGACCAATGGCGTATTACTGGCCCCGTGGATCATGCCGCCACGGGCCTGTGGCCTATGGGTGGCGCATGGCTCTGCAGACATCTGTGGGAGCATTATCTCTTCACGGGCGATGTAGAGTTCCTGCAAAAAGCGTTCCCCATCATGGCAGATGCTGCCCGTTTCTACTCACAGACGCTCGTAGAAGATTCCTCCCATCTCTCACCGCTCACCTCTCAACCCTATTTAGTTGTCTGCCCAGGCGTCTCGCCTGAGCATGGCGGCCCAGGACGCGGCAGCTCACTCGATGCCGGCGTGACAATGGACAATCAGCTTGTTGCTGAGCTTTATAACGAGGTGCTGAAGGCTGCCGAGGTGTATAAGGCCTATGAGCCCCATAAGCCCTATGGGCCCAATGGGACTTATGAGTCTCTCATTGACACCCTCCGCCAGCAGCTGAAGCGTATCCCGCCGATGCAGATTGGCCGCTGGGGACAGCTGCAGGAATGGCTCGATGATGTGGACGACCCGAAGGATGACCACCGCCATTTCTCCCATCTCTACGGTCTTTTCCCCTCCAACCAGATTTCGCCTTATCGCACGCCTGAGCTATGGCAGGCTGCGAAGAAATCGTTGGAGGCACGTGGCGATGTAAGCACGGGCTGGTCGATGGCGTGGAAAGTGTGTTCCTGGGCGCGCCTGCTTGACGGCGACCACGCCTATAAGCTCATCTGCGACCAGCTGACGCTTACCCCTGACACCTTCCTCATCATCGGCACGACGAAGCAGCGTGGCGGCACCTATCCCAACCTCTTCGATGCCCATCCGCCGTTCCAAATTGACGGCAACTTCGGCTGCACGGCCGGCATTGCTGAGATGCTGTTGCAGAGCCACGATGGCTATGTCTTCCTTCTGCCCGCCTTGCCATCGGCCTGGCCAGAGGGTAGCGTCAGCGGCTTGAAGGCACGTGGCGGATTTGAGGTGGATATGCAATGGAAGGACGGCCGCCTCCAGCATGCCGTCATCCGTTCTGCGCAGGGCGGTGTTTGCCGTCTGCGCTCTTATTTTCCGTTAAAAGGTAAGGGTTTGCGTCGTGTCCGTGATGACCATCCTAACGCTGCCTTGCCCCGTACCTACCTCTACGATCTGCCTACGCAGCCCGATGGTGAGTATCACCTTCAATAGCTGACGTAAGGACGTAGCCTGTTGAGAGTCGCATCGTCAAAATCGGGCAGCAGGCGCAATTCATTAATGTCGGCGATGGGCCCGTTCTGTCGCCGATAGTCCACAATGGCACGTGCCATATAGTAATTGATGTAGGGATGTCGCTTCAGCTCATTGATGGAAAGGCTGTTCACGTTAAGCTTTTCCGTAGCTGAGCTGCCTGCGTTAAGCGTGAAGTAGGGTAGGGACTCGTGCGGAAAACCATCGATTTCATCGAGCTGCGACAAGTCGGCAAAGCCGCCAAGGCGTTGCCTATATTCTGCGATGCGTCGCGCATAATAAGAGCCGATGCCAGGCACACGCTGCAACAAAGCGGTATCGGCAGTAGCCAGGTCGATAGTCTCGCCTTCAGTGAGCTTTACGGGATAGCGAGGTGTAAAGGTGCTGTCGTGCCGTTCTGTCCCTCCGTTTGTGTATTCCGCCTTCCTGTCGGGGAATAGCGTAGAGGCAGGCAGGAAGTCGGCGCCGATGGTAATGTATGGCTCCAACTCGCGATAGTGCCTGACGGTGAGACCGTAGAGTCGTGCGAAGTCTTCCTTCGAGCGATATATGCCACCCGCTGCCCTGTATTTATAGATGTTGCGAATTTGCCATTTTGAGAGGCCTAAGCGGAGGAGGGCGAGGCTGTCGGCGGTATTCGGATCGAAGGCAAACAGCTCGTGGGATGCTGAGGCCAATGGAGCTTCTGAGCCTACCGAGACTTCTGGGGCGGCTGTGTTTTCAATGGAATCGGCATTGGCCTGCTGGATGGCTGTGCTGTCTTGTGTCTTGTCCCTTCCTCCTGCGAGGAAGATGATGGCTACGGCCACGCCGATAAGGACTAGCGCCGACAGAATGATGCGCCTGTCGCTCTTGGTCATATAAAAGAAGTCCCTGAACATTGGCTAAGAAAAAAAGATAACGGACGCCGCTGCCCCGCAGTCGACGTCCGTTAACATATTTGATAGATTATTCCTCGTAGTAATCCTCCTCCTCGTAGTCTTCGTCGTAATCTTCATCATCGTACTCGTTGGAGAAGCCCCAGTTGTAGCTTGTGCTGTAACCGTGAATCTTGTAATCGGTATCCACCTCGTTTCCTTCAGAATCCATCAGCTTGTAACCGTCCTCCCATGAGCCGACGAGCAGATAGCTGTCGCAATCTTTGAACTCCTTGTCGAACAGGACAACATAGCCGTGAGGCAGATTGGCAATCTTCTCACCCTCCAGCGTGTAGAGTGCGTACTCCTCGTCATCCGTGCTGGCGGCCAATAGCTTGCCGTTGAAGGAAATAGACTGGAACTTAGGCCTGATGATCCACTCGCCCTCCTTGTCCATGAGTCCTGCTTTCGAGGTTTCAGTATTGTAGACGTTGATGCCGGCATCACAGATAAAATTGGTAAAGGTCTTCTCCTTCAGCTTCACGGCTTCTTTACCGTCCTTGTCGATAAGGTGGTAGTTGCCATCCGAATCGGTTACCTCAAGGAGGCCGCTTGCAAACCTGAACTCACTAGGCTTCAGATCATTGAAGCGCTTGGTGAAGAGTTTTTTGCCTTCGGTATCGATGACACCCCATTTGCCCGTGTCATCATCTTCATAGGTGGGGTTGTCGTAATAGACAATGGCCAAATCCTCGCAGTAGTTCCAGGCATCAGCGTATTCGATGCCTTTGACAGACTTGCCTTCTTCGTCAATGAAGCCCCACTTGCCATCTTCTGTGTTGATCATGGCACGTCCGCAGAAGAAGTTGTAGGCTGCCTGCACTTTCTTGCCGTCAATCTCAGTAACGTCAAGCACCTTCTCGCCATCTTTGTCAATGTAGAGGAAATGATCATTCATGTCCAGCACAGGGCACAGGTCGCCAGTGAAGCTGCCGCATTTCTTGTACTTACCAATCTTTTTAGGATTCTTCTCGGCTGTGTAGATGGTATATCCATCGTCATAACTGCCAACGTAGAAGCGGTCGTTGACGACACATGAAACATCGCTTTCATCGTACTTGGGCTTCACAAGCACGGTGCCGTCGGTACCCATCAGTCCCCAAGGGCCGTCTTCCTCTTCCTGGAAAGCGAAGTATTCAACCAGATAATCTCCTTCACCCTGTGCCTCCTCTTCGCCGGAGGACTTCTTGTCACAAGAAACCAGCAAGGCTGCGGCGAAGAGCAGCACGCTGAGAGTTGTCATTTTTTTCATACAATACGTTATTTTTTTTAGTGATACATTTTTTGTCTTATTCGTCGGCGAGGATGAAGTCCAGCTGGCGTCTTTCCACGTTGGCGCGTGCTACTTTGATGCGGATGGCGTCGCCCAGCTGGTACTTGCCGTGATGTCTGCGGCCCACGAGCTGGCAATTTTTCTCGTCGAACTCGTAATAATCGCCATCCAAGTCGTGCATACCGACAAGGCCCTCGCAATGGTTCTCATCGATTTCACAGTAGATGCCGTAGCTCTGCACGCCGCTGATATGCGCGTCGAACTCCTGGCCAATCTTGTCGGCCATAAACTCCACCATCTTGTACTTGATGCTGTCGCGCTCGGCGTTCTGTGCGGTCTGCTCCATCTCGCTGGAGTGCTCGCAGAGTTCCTCGTAGTGATCCTGATTTGCTGAGCGTCCACCCTCCTGATAGCGGGTAAGCAAGCGATGCACCATCGTATCGGGATAGCGGCGGATAGGCGATGTGAAATGCGTGTAGAAGTCGAAGGCCAGGCCGTAGTGGCCGATGTTATGCGTCGAGTATTTGGCCTTCATCATAGCCCTGAGTGCCAGCGTCTCCACCAGCTTCTGCTCGCGGCGGCCCTCAGCCTCTGTCATCAGCTTGTTCAGTCCGCGTGAGATGGCGCCGCGTGTGCCGCTGGTCTTCACCTTATAGCCGAAGGGTGCCAGGGCCACGCGCAGGTTCTCCAGCTTTTGCGGGTCGGGCTGGTCGTGGATACGATAGGGCAGCGTCTTTGCTTTGGTGCCCTTGGGCACACGGCCGATGCTTTCAGCCACAGTTCTGTTGGCCAACAGCATGAACTCCTCGATGAGTTGCGTGGCCAGCGTAGATTTCTTGAAGAAGCAGCGTGTGGGATGGCCCTTCTCGTCGATGTCGAAGTGCAGTTCCTCGCGGTCGAACTTCACGGCGCCGTTCTGGAAGCGACGTTCGCGCAGCTTCTGAGCCATCGCGCTGAGCAGGCAAAGCTCCTTGGCTAAGCTCGAGTCATCGGCTTTGCTAGTCTTTTTGGTTCCATTCTCCAGGATTGCCTGCACTTCCTCGTAGGCAAAGCGGCGGTTACTCTTGATAACAGTGTGTGCCAGATGCCATTTCTTGATGTTCGCTTCCTCGTCCATCAGGAAGATGACGCTATAGCACAGCTTCTCCTCGTCGGGCCTGAGCGAGCAGATGAAGTTGCACAGCCGCTCGGGCAGCATGGGAATGGTGCGGTCAACAAGGTAGACGCTGGTGGCTCGCTGCTGTGCCTCCTTGTCGATGATGGAGCCTTCGGTCACATAGTGCGAGACGTCGGCAATGTGAACGCCGACCTCCCACATCCCATCCATCGGCCTGATTGACAATGCGTCGTCGAAGTCCTTTGCGTCGGCGGGGTCGATAGTGAAGGTAAGCACATTGCGGAAGTCCTCACGCTTGGCTATTTCCTCAGGTGTGATGGTGGCATCGATTTTGTTGGCAGCCTCCTCCACACGCTGCGGATATTTATAGGGCAGGCCGTACTGGGCAAGGATGGCATGCATCTCGACGTTGTTGTCGCCCTGCTCGCCCAGGACGTCGATGACCTCGCCGATGAGGTTCTTCGACTCCTCCGACGGCCACTGCGTGATTTTCACCACAGCCTTCTCGCCCGTCTTGCCGCCCTTCAGCTTCTTTTTGGGAATGAGCACGTCCTGTGCGAAGATGTTGCCTTCAGTAATGAGGAAGGCGTAGTCTTTCTCCACCTGCAGGATGCCGACGGCCTGGTCGTGTTTGCGCTCAAGGATTTCGGTGACGATGGCCTCCTTGATGTGATTCTGACGGCGAGCCATCATGGCCACACGGACGCGGTCGCCGCCCATTGCCGACATTGAGTTGCGCTCGCTGACGAAGATGGGCTTGCCGCCGTCGTCGGGCATGAACGAGTTCTTGCCGTTGGCCTTGCGGATAAACGTGCCCTCCTGCACCTGCGTCTTCAGGTTCAGCCGGTAGGTGGAGTTGTCTACCTTGCTCAGGTAGTCGTCCCACGCCATTTCCTCCATCACGTCGACGGCCAGCATCTTGGCAGGATGCGTGTCGAGCTTCAACGTCTTGAAAATGTACTTAAAACTCAGGGCCTCGCCTGGATGTGCCTGAAAAAGTGCTTGCACGGCGTCGGCCACTTGGCGCTTCGACAAGCGTCTGCCTCCTCTTTTCTGTCCCATACGCAATAGGTTTTTGTTCTTTGTGCGCAAAATTACGAAAACTTTTTCATTTAGAGTGTGTTTTCACACATTTTTTTTCTTTTGTTCATCTAAAAGATGAAAAAACGATGCATACAGCCTTTTCTGTAGCTTGCCCAGAAAAATCCCAAGGCCTGGGAAAAAAGTCCCAAGGCTTGGGACAAAAGTCCCAGGGCCTGGGATTTTTTTAAGTGACGTGATTTTTTCGCTGAAGAAGCCACTTTTTTTGCCAAGTGTGCCTGATTTCAAAAAAATGGTTGTATATTTGCACAGAAATCATTTAACCGAGACGAAAATGAAAAGACTTCTTGCAACGACAATGCTGGCTGCAGCTATGCTGACGGCCTCGGCACAGACGGCTCGCCAGGAAATTGACAAAAATCCCTGGCTGGCAGGTTCTAACTATTTGGATTATAACAGGCAGCTGCCCGATTTCCACTACACGAAGGCACCAAAGGGCTATGAGCCGTTCTATCTGACGCATTATGGACGTCACGGCTCGCGCTGGCTTATCGGTCGCGACGACTATCAGCGCGTGATCCGACCGTTGCGCAAGGCCCGTGAGCAGGGCAAGCTCACCCGTGAGGGCGAAGAGACGCTGCGCCGATTGGAACTGTTCAATAAAACGACGTACAAGCGCCTGGGCGACCTTACCACCGTTGGCGAGCGCCAGCATCACGGCATCGGAAAGCGTCTGGCCGAGCATTTTCCTGAAATCTTCCTTACAAAAGATGTGGCTATCGATGCCCGTTCCACTACTGTAAACCGTTGCATCCTCTCGATGATTGCCGAGTGCGAGGAGCTGATGGCTGCCAATCCTACGGCGCACATCCACAACGACGTGAGCGACGCTCTGCAGTATTACCTCAACCAAGACTGGGAGGGACGTGTGAAAGAGAACGGCGGCAAGGGCAGGCATGTGGATGGTGAGTTTCGCAAGGCGCACACGCATCCTGAGCGCATCACCAGTGTGCTGTTCAATGACACACAATGGGCTAAGGACAGCTTGGAAACCGACCGTCTAATGCGGCATCTCTTTGAAATAGCCATCAATATGCAAAGCCACGACGATGCGCCCGACCTCCTGCATCTTTTTACTAACGACGAAATTTATGATATGTGGCGCATTCAGAACGTGGGCTGGTATCAGAACTACGGCGCCTCGCCCTATACGGGCAGCATCATGCCCTTCTCGCAGCTGAACTTACTGGAGAACATCATCCACACGGCCGACACCTGTGTGGCATTAGGCAAGACGCAGGCCACACTGCGCTTTGGACATGAGGTGTGCGTGCTGCCGCTGGCCTGCCTGATGGAACTCGACTCGTGCGGCATCGTGGTGGAGGATATGGAGACACTCGATCAGCATTGGCGTAACTACAAGATATTCCCGATGGCCTGCAACATACAGCTCATCTTCTACAAGCCGAAGAAGGGTGAGGGCGACATTCTAGTGAAGGCCCTGCTGAACGAGCGCGAGGCAGCGCTGCCTGTCACTCCCGTCAGCTATCCCTATTATCGTTGGCGTGATCTTCGAGCCTACTGGGATCAGAAGCTGCGGCAGTTCAAGGGACAGTAAAACTTCAAGGAGTTAAAGCGGTTTGGCTGCTTTAACTCCTTTGTTTTAGTCTTATTGCGGCTGAAGGTTGCGCCCTGCATCGATACGCAGGAAGATAAACAAGAGGATGGTGAATCCCCAAAGCGAGGAGCCGCCATAACTGAAGAAAGGCAGCGGGATGCCGATAACGGGCGTCATGCCCAAGACCATTCCCACATTTATAAAGATGTGGAAGAGGAAGATGCTCAGCACGCAATAGCCATAGATGCGGCCGAAGGTGGTGGGCTGGCGTTCGGCTAAGTGCACCAGCCTGAGGATGAGGGTAAGGAAAAGCAGTAGCACGATGGTTGATCCCACGAAGCCTTGCTCCTCGCCGACGGTGCAGAAAATGAAGTCAGTATCCTGCTCGGGCACATATTTCAGCTTCGTCTGCGTGCCGTTGAGGAAACCCTTGCCCGTCAGACCGCCTGAGCCGATGGCAATCTCGCTTTGATGCACATTATAGCCGGCACCTTTCAGGTCATCCTCCAAGCCTAAGAGCACGTTGATGCGTGTGCGCTGATGGGGCTCCAGCACGTGGTTCAGGGCGTAGTCGGCACCGCGGAAGAAAAGCAGGGAGCCAACGGCAAAGAACGCTATCCAAATCCACGGGCGCAGCTGAGTGGCTATCGCCTGCCACACCAACCAGATGACGACGCCTACGCTGATGGCCAGCTGTACCCAATAGATATCGAAAGGCAGTACGTAGAGCGAGAAACCCAGGGCGATGAGCGTCAGCCCTACCGTGCCTGCCAAAGCCCACAGCACCTGCTTCCATTTCTGCAGGTAAACGCCCACCATCACTATTGAAAAGACCTGAATGGCCAATAGCACCACGAAGCGGCCTATGTGCGTGGGCGTCTCGAGGAGTAACGGCTCGCTGTAGCGTATGCCCACCACGAAATAGAACACCATCGCCACAGCCGTGAACAGCACCGAGCCCGTCAGGCCCTCGCGATAGAGCACGAGGAAGAATGACAGGTAGACGAGGGCAGAGCCCGTCTCGCGCTGCATCACGATGAAGAGCATGGGGGTGAAGATGATGGCGAGGGTGCGCAGGAAGTCCTTCAGGCCGTGGATGTCGTAGTCGCGCCTCGACATGAACTTTGCCAGCACGAGGGCTGTGGCAAACTTCGCAAACTCTGCCGGCTGTAATCGCAGCGGGCCCATCACGAGCCACGAGCGCGAGCCCTTGATACTGTGCGGGTTGAAGATGGTGGCAAAGAGCAACAACAGCATGAAGCCGAAGATGACGTAGGCAAACATGTCGAAGTAGCGGTCGTCGAGCAGCATAATGAACAGGGCCAGCACCAATGCCGTGCCTATCCACACTATCTGCATACCTGAGCGCGTGTCCAAAGAGAATAGGTCTACCTCGGTGCCCAGCTCGTAGCTGGCGCCGCATACGCTGAACCAGCCGCCAACCAGCAGGACGAGGTACAGGACAATCGTAAAGTAGTCGAGCGACCTCAGTATGCCTTTCTTCTCTTCGCCGTATCCGTTAGTCATGCTTCAAAACGTACATTTCTTACCTCACACCTCTCACTTCTCGCCTCACACCTCTCACTTCTCACCTCTTTTATACTCCGACTCGTTGCCGAAGAGGTAGGTCTTCGGAAGGGATGTGGTCGTAACAACTATCTTCTCAAACACGATGGCAGGATCTTGCGGACGCAGGATCAGCGTGTGCTCGCCTTCGGTGGCAGCGCCTTGCATCTGCACCTTGCTCTCCACCACGCGGCGTGCCACCGTGGGGTAATAGACGGAGTAGATGTTCTCGGGTTTTTCGTTCAGCTTCTCGTTGAAATTCACAACGACGGGCTCGCTGTCGTCCAGCTGCACGGTGAACGTGAGGCCGCCTTTGTTGAGGAAGTCGAGCGTGGATTTTGTGACCACAGATACCTCTACATTCGACAGTTTTTGCCCATTCCATCGGTAGATAAGCTCCGCACCCTCCACAGGCTTCGTGTAGGGCGTGAGGGCTACGGCGCTGCGTGTGCGGCCCATGTCGGGGATGACAACCCACTCTGTCTCGGGAGCGGGCGTAGCGGCAAAGAAATGCTCTGCCTCCATCGTCACGGTGCCGTCCTTCATGGTGAAGACGTAGCCGCCGTCCGTTGTGTCGCTGACCTGCTGCACGCGCGGCATCATGTCGCGAGGGAAGTTGTCGTTCCACGAGCGGTAGCCGATGTGCTTCTGCGTCATCATGCCGTTCCACTTGCCGCCTGCGATGCCGTGGTTGTAGTCGGCGCAGAGCAGTGAATCGCGATGGAAGGCCTCTGCCACGCGGTCGGCCCAAAGGTTGGCATCAGGCGAGCCCTGGGCGGCGAGCTTCAGGTTCATGGCCTGTGCGAAATACATTTGGTGCAGGTTCGACATGGCCTGTGTGGGGAAGAGAATCAGCTGCTGGTAGGCGTCGCGGTATTGCGGCGAAAGCGTGAGATACTGGCGCAGGGCCTCCGTCTCAAGGCGCATGTATTCGTCGGCCACCTGCTGCCACTCGCCCGTCTCGACGTTGTAGGTGCGGGCATCGAGCATCTCAGGCGTGCAGCGTCCGTTCAACTTGCAGAGGCGGTTCAGGATGCGTGCGGCTTCGGGGCCTTGTGCGGGGCCGAACTGCTGGGTGCAGAAGGCTGTGGTGTGTGTCGCGATGACATCGCGGCCTACTGAACCTGGGTTCCACGCCATATCCATGAACAGCGTGATGGGATATTCCATCGGCTTCAGGTCGCCCACATTGAGAATCCACATGCGGCGGATGCCGTAGTCGTAGGCCAGCGTGAGCTGTTCCCACATATTCTGTGACGGTGTGACGTTGAGCCACTTCGAGTTGCGGGGAGCGCCCACGTAGTCGACGTGATAGTACAATCCCCAGCCGCCTTTGTGATTGCCTGACGGCACGCGGCGCACGTTGCCCCAGTTGTCGTCGCAGAGCAGCATGATGACATCGTCGGGTACACGCATTCCTGCATCGTAGTAGTCGAGCACCTCTTTGTAGAGCGCCCACACCTGCGTTGTTTCCTTGGCAGGACGGCCCGTTACCTCCTTGATGATGCGGCGCTGATTCTCGACGACGCTCTGTAGCAGCTTCGTGTCGGCTTCGGCGCTCATGGCCTCGTCGCCATCGCCGCGCATACCGATGGTCACCATATCCTCGGTGCCCTTCATGCGCTCGATGCCTTCGCGGAAGAAGCGGTCGAGGTTCTCCTTGTTGGTTGCATAGTTCCAGGGGCCCCACTCTTGACGCTTGCGGGCATATTCCTGGTGGTTGCGGGCCATCGGCTCGTGATGGCTGGTGCCCATGATGATGCCCATGCGGTCGGCGGTCTTGCCGTTCTCAGGGTCGTCGGCGTAGAAAGCCCAGCCCCACATGGCCGGCCACATCATGTTTCCACGCAGGCGCAGGATGAGTTCGAAGACTTTCTCATAGAAGCGGTGGTCGCCATAGTCCGTTCCCCACGTGTTCTTCACCCACGAGGTGAGACATGGCGCCTCATCGTTGAGGAACAGGCCGCGGAACTCTACGGCAGGCTCGCCATCGGTATAGGTACCTTTTTTAATGTACGCGCACGCATGAGGCTCTACAGGCACGTCCATCCACCAGTACCAGGGCGAGACGCCCAGCTGCTCGCTCAGCTCGTAGATGCCGTAGACGGTGCCTCGGCGGTCGCTGCCGGCGATGACCAGCTGCTTGCCGATGGTGGTGATGACGAACTTCTCGCGCTTCCCCTTCAGGTCGGACAGCTGTCCCTGCTTTGCCAGACGGTCGATGTCGGCGTTCTTGCCCAGCGTGCCGATGAGCAGCGTCAGGCCGTCGCCCGCCGTGTAGCTCTCCGTCAGGCTCTGCTGCATGTCGGCCTTCAGGCTCCCGATGGCAATTTTCACCGCCTCGAAGTCGTTCTCGCTGTAGCTGATATCGCCCGTGCACAACCGCTGCGCGTCGGCCTCGGGCACGAAGGTCACAAACCGCTCCGCAGCCGTTGCCGCCGAGCAAAAGGCCAGCATCGTGGCCATCATCATCATCAGTTTCCGCATGTCTTTGTGTACATTATTATAAGAGACTGCAAAGGTACAAACTTTTGCGAAGAAAGAAAAGAAAATGATTTTCTTTTTGCTGATATCCTTTGGTTTTCTTCTCACTTATTCGTACCTTTGCATCTGAAATGAACGAGACGAAGAAAGGATTCCTCCAGTTGCACCTCAGTGTGATGCTTGCAGGTTTCACGGGCCTCTTCGGGCGTCTGATCACGCTCAACGAGGTGGATATCGTGTGGTACCGTATGCTTTTCACGAGTTGCATCCTGCTGGTCTTCGCGGGCTTGCCCCGTGTGGGTTGGCGCAAGTTCCTGCAGCTCTGCGGATGCGGTGCGCTGCTGGGCCTCCATTGGATGCTGTTCTATGGCAGTATCAAGGCTTCCAACGTGTCGATAGGCGTCATCTGCTTTTCGCTCATCGGGTTCTTCACGGCCCTCTTCGAGCCGCTCATCCTCAAGAAACGCTTCTCGGGCTTGGAGCTGCTTTTCTCGCTGATCACCGTTGCAGGTGTGATGTGCATCTTCTCGCTCGATGCCCGCTATCGCTACGGCATCATGATCGGCGTGGTGTCGTCGGCCGTCTGCGCCCTCTACACCATCTGTAACAAGAAAGCCAGCGTGGGTGTGCGCAGCCGAACGGTGCTGATGTATCAGATGTCGGGCGGCCTCGTGCTCGTTTCGGCCATCATTCCCGTCTATCTGTGGTTCTTTCCCAGCCAGCAGCCTGTGGTCACCATTCCCGAGGGCTCCAACCTGTGGTTCATGCTCTGCCATGCGTTGTTTTGCACCGTAGGCATGTATTTGCTTCAGATTCAGGCCCTGAAGCGGCTGTCGGCCTTCACCGTCAATCTGACCTACAATCTCGAGCCCTGCTACACCATCATCCTTGCCTTTCTCATCTTCGGTGAGGGGCGCGAAATCAACTTCTCCTTCTATCTCGGCATCGCCCTCATCCTGCTCAGCGTACTGCTGCAGTCGATGAAGGTGTGGAAGAAGTGAGAATCGGGCCAAATATTATGTAGGAAATATGTTGGTGAAATGAAATTTTATTATTATCTTTGCAGCCTGAAACAATTCTAATAATTATTGGATAAAAACACATGAAAAACGTACCAGAAATTAAGATTGGTGTCGTGGCTGTGAGCCGCGACTGTTTCCCCGAGTCATTGGCAGTTAACCGTCGCAAGGCCGTGATTGCTGAGTATGAGAAAAAGTTTGGCAAGGAAGGCGTCTACGAGTGCCCCATCTGCATCGTGGAGAGCGAGATTCACGCCCAGCAGGCATTGGCCGATGTGCAGAAGGCTGGCTGTAATGCCCTCGTCGTTTATCTTGGCAACTTCGGTCCCGAAATCTCTGAGACCATGATTGCCGACTGGTTCCAGGGCCCGACGATGTTCTGCGCCGCCGCTGAGGAGACCCAGAACGACCTGATTGACGGTCGCGGCGATGCTTACTGCGGTATGCTGAACGCCAGCCACGCACTCTCGCTGCGCAAGACCCGCGCCTACATTCCTGAGAATCCCGTGGGCGACGCTGCTCATTGCGCCGAGCTCATCCACGAGTTCCAGCCCATCGCACGTGCCATCGTCGGTCTGCAGAACCTGAAGATCATCAGCTTCGGCCCCCGTCCCAACAACTTCCTGGCCTGCAACGCTCCCATCCGTGCCCTCTATGATCTCGACGTGGAGATTGAGGAGAACTCGGAGCTCGATCTGCTCGAGGCCTTCCAGAAGCATCAGGGCGACCCGCGCATCGACGACGTGGTGAAGGACATGGCTGCTGAGCTGGGTACCGGCAACAAGATTCCCAGCGTGCTGCCGAAGCTGGCCCAGTACGAGCTGACGCTGACCGACTGGATTGAGGCTCATAAGGGCTCGCGCAAGTATGTGGCTATGGCCAACAAGTGCTGGCCTGCATTCCAGACCATGTTCGGCTTCGTGCCCTGCTATGTGAACAGCCGTCTGACGGGCCGTGGCATCCCCGTGGCCTGCGAGGTCGACATCTACGGTGCTCTGTCAGAATTCATCGGCACCTGCATCACCAACGATGCCGTGACGCTGCTCGACATCAACAACTCCGTGCCTACCGACATGTACGAGGAGAGCATCAAGGGCAAGAAGTTCCTGTGCGACGAATACACCGACAAGGAGATCTTCATGGGCTTCCATTGCGGTAACACCGCTTCGTCGAAGGTTTGCAGCTGCCAGATGTGCTTCCAGCGTATCATGGCCCGCGCCCTGCCCGTCGAGGTGACCAACGGCACCCTGGAAGGCGACCTGAAGCCTGGCAAGGCTACCGTCTATCGCCTGCAGTCGACCGCCGACACCAAGCTCCGTGCCTACATCGCCCAGGGCGAGATTCTGCCCGTGGCTACCCGTTCGTTCGGCAGCATTGGTATCTTCGGCATCAAGAACATGAGCCGCTTCTATCGCCACGTACTTATCGAGAAGCACTATCCGCACCATGCAGCCGTCATGTTCGACCACGCTGGCAAGTATCTCTGGGAGGTGCTGAAGTACATGGGCATCGAGGTTGAGGAAATCGACTACAACTTCCCGAAGGGCAACTTCTATCCCACGGAGAACCCATTCGAGAATTAAGCTGAAACGAATTTATCGGAAAAGCTGGTAAAACAATAAGAGCGCCGCAGGTTTTCTGCAGCGCTCTTGTTATTATTCAGGATTATCTTCTCGGAGCAGGAGCACCACCGCCGAAGGGGAAGCCCTGGGGCTGAGGAGCAATCTCGGGCTCGCCGAAGACGGAGGCCTCGGCATCCTTATCGTCGAGCTTGAACACCATGAACTTGGGATTCTTTTCCGTGCAAGGTTTCCAGGCGCCGCCACGAGGACCGTTGGGGTCGCTGTACTTGGCGAAGTTGGTCCAGGCGGTCAGCATCTTCTCGGAGAGATCCCAGTCGCCCTTGGTCCAAGGACGCCAGCAGTGTTTCAGACTCTTGAAGACAAACCAGAGGTCGCTGGAGTGGAAGGCACCCTTCAGACGCTGGGTTACCTCAGGATGAGAGCCGTCATCGGGCAGCGGACGGGCAAACTCATAGGCCCATGCCTTGCCGCCCTTTTGCTCGCGAACCTTGCAGAACTCAGCAATGTTGGGAGCCATATTGCCCATATCGTTGAGGGTGAAGCCAATCATATAAGGTACGTCGGCCAGCGTGCCCTCACGGGTAGCGTCGTCGAAGCTCTTCTTGCTGACATAGCCGTCAATCATTGGCATGAAGGGCAGGCCTCTGAACATGGCTGCCATCGGGCCGCCACCCTGCTGTCCGTCGTTGTTGATTTGGAAGTAGAGCGTGTTGAGGGCGAAAACGGTCTCTGTGGATGCTGCGCGCATCTTCTGCAGGTCGGTCAGACCAGCCCAGTCAAACACCTTCTTGGCATTGGCCATCGCATCTTCCATCGAGCCGCCGCTGTAACGGCCACCCATCATGCCTCCGCCGTTGGGATTGGGAATGCTCAGTCCCTGGGCACTCATGATGACGGCTTTGTGGAACAAGCCGCGAGCCAAAGGCGACTCACAAAGAGTGCGCACGCTGCCACCGCCGGCACTCTGTCCGAAGATGGTCACGTTGTTGGGGTCGCCGCCAAACTGTTCGATATTCTTCTGAATCCACTTCAGGGCCTCAATCTGGTCGAGGATGCCGTAGTTGCCAGAAACCTTATTCGGGCTCTCTTCTGCCAGCAAGGGGTGTACGAGGAATCCGAAGACGCCCAGACGATAGTTGATGGAGACGAGCACCACGTCCTTTGCGCCCCACTCCTGACCGTCGAACTCAGGCTCAGAGCCGAAGCCCTCGCGATAGCCGCCGCCATGAATCCATAGGGCTACAGGCAGCTTCTTGTTTACCTGTCCAGGAGCCTTTGTCCATACGTTCAAATACAGGCAGTCCTCGCTGAAGGCAGCTTCCTTGCCATAGCCCCACTCGGTGTAGTAGCCACCAGTATACTGGATGGCCTGATAGCTCGGGCGACCGAAAGTGTCGCAGACTTTCACGCCCTTCCAGGGCACGACAGGCTGGGGAGCCTTCCAACGGTTCTCCCTGATGGGAGGCGCAGCGTAGGGGATGCCACGATAGACAAACACGTCAGGATGATCGTCGGCCAGAACACCCTGAACTTTACCACCCTCGATTGTTAACACTGGGTTTTCTGCAGCATTTGCAGACACTGCTACCATCAGCAGAAGAGGCAAGAATAGTTTTTTCATAAATAGGTTATTTAAATAACAACAATAAGGTTCGCTCGAAAAACAATTGATTCCGTCAGTTTACTTTCCCACGACAGTCTTTTTGCCGTTTCTGATGTAGATGCCGTGGTGGGTGGGTTGTCCTTCAACGGGGCGGCCCAGCAAGTCGAAAGACGAAGTGCTGTCGGTGGCGGGGGATGTGGGGAAGCTTAGTGAAGCACTTTCCTCGTCGGTCAGGGAGTAGATGCCAATATTATTGACGGTGATGTTGTCATTTTTAGTTTCTCGTAAGAGGGTTATCCTGTACTCCCCCCAGCCGTCGCTCACCTCGAAAGGCAGGGATACATCGCCGCCCACAGCCACAGTATCGTTCAATACGACATTCTTTTGTCCTGTCAGCTTTTCAATCTTCACTCTGATGGTCTTGTCGGCTTCACCCTCTGAGTGGAAGCAAAGCTTATACTTGCCGGTCTTGAACTGCAGCGAGCGATAGACGTTCTGGTTGTCATCGGTGTTCTGGTCTCCGCCGAATCGCAACAGTGTGGTGCGGGCGTTCATCGTCCACCCGTGGCTCTTGGGGTCGTAGCCATCGGTCTCTATGCGTGGGCGCCATTTCATAGTGGTGTCGCAAGGAACGTCAAGCGTGTACTGCTGGAAGAAGTTCCACATGGTTTGCGACGAGCTGTTGTCCTCCGTATTGTTGGTAAAGGGGCTGTGGCCCATGCCGTCTATCTCGTAGAAAATGATGGGGAATCCGCCTTCGCCAGCTTCGTAGACATTCTTGGTGTATTTTCCACTCTTCGTGGTAACCACAGGAACGGGGTTGGCGCCATTGCGGTCTACCATGTTTTCAATAACGTTAGGCACTAGTGAGTACTTCACGAAATCGTCAGCCTTGCCATGAATATGGAGGAAGGGCACAGGCCGCCAGCTGGTGTGGTGCAGGTGGAACTCGTTGATAGGGTAGCCGCTGATGGCGGCATAGGCTGCGAAGATGTGGCTGCATGTGTTGGCCATGCAATAGGTCATCATGCCGCCGTTGGAGAAACCGCAGCAGTAGAGGCGCTGGCGGTCGAGTGGGTATTTCGCGTCAATATCCTCGACAACAGCTTTCAGGAAGTCGGTGTCGAAGTTCTCCTCGCCTGTCGATGTCCAGCCAGGAGCTTGCATGCCACCCAATCCTGGGAAGGTTGTCTGCAACCCCTGCGGGTAGGCCACGATGAAGCCGTCTTTGTCAGCGATGGAGTTGAAGTCGGGGTCGTGCGAAGTGGTAGACACCTGGCCACCGGCACCATGCAGTGAGATGACAAGTGGTGCGCTGGCTTTTACATTATTGGGCACATAGAGCAGGTAGGTGCGGTTCTTGCCGTTCACATTGATGTTGAAGAACTTGTTCACTTTGGCAGCCGTGAGTATTATCGTGCAGCTCATAGCCATCATTAGGGTAAAAATCTTTTTCATCGTTTGTTTGTAAATAATACAACGGTCTCTTTTCCGTTTGACTCTACAAAAGTATAACAATTCTTCCCATCAGCCAAACTTTTTGGGAAAAATCATTAAGATGAGTGTCTAGTGCGTTTTCGCTTTTTGCATACCCTAATACCATTGTTCTTAAACCACTGTCCCAAAACGGGACACCGGTACCTGACAGAACGAAACGTTCTCCGTGCTATTAAGGAAAAATAACTGATACCTGGGTAAAGTATGAGGTCTGTATTCAGATAAAGCTGAAATCGCGATTCGCGACAGTGGTCTGGCTTAATTCCCAATTTAAGACAGGTGCCAGTCCACGTTCCGCTGGATTTGCGCTGTTCGGCTGGATTTGTAATCCAGCCGCTGTGAGTATAAGGATTTGTAATCCGAAATATTCATTGTACCACTATAACATTGAGCAGCCCTTCCATTCCAGCATAGTTGCGAGCTGAACTATACAAATAGTCCTCTGGTCGCGTCACAATTTCCTGTCTTACGGGATTCATGTGGATATAGTCTAACTTCTGTTTGTAAAAGTCATAAGTATTAAGTTGTTCCACATGGTTTCCCTCTTTCCAAAAACGGTAGTTCTTAATTTTCTTGTCATTGTTTCCGGCAAACCGACATCTGTCAAGAATCCAGTCCTTTCTGCTTTCTTGCTGATTATTTTCTATAGCAGCCAGAATTTTCTTGTTAGTATACTTCTTGAAGTCGCGAAGAATATCTGATAGACAAGTGGTGGTTTCATGTGTTCCTACAATCATATGCAAATGATTGGTCATCAACACCCATGAATAGATTTCAAGCCCCTTTTGTTCCTGGCAATAGGCAAGGGACTCCACCACGACGTGCTTATAGATGGGACGGGTGAATATGTCCAACCAGTCAATGACAGTGGTGGTGGTGAAATACAGTTCCTTAGTCAGTGCAATTGCTGCCATAGTTCATTTTATTAGTTCTCTTCGCATTGCAAATGCTTATATTCACTGCGGTCGGATTACAAATCCGACCGAACGGGTTCTTCTATTTTCCACAATTTCCTCTCCACGGCCTCTTTGTGAAACTGATTGAGATATGTCATTGCTCATTGGCTTTATTTGAGTAACTTGCTGCAAAAATACAAAAAGATTTTGAACCCCCAACATATTAGCCCGAAAAAACATACATTATTGTATAATAGAACGCTAAAGGGTGTCGCGTTTTGCGACACCCTTTGCAAATAACACTCATTGAGGACGAGATTCGTTCGGTAAGTTGTACATGTATATTCTGAAGACAAAAGGACGCCCTGATTCGGGGCACCGGTATAAAGTGCAAGGGGTGAACGAAATGGGCACCCCCGTTCGACTGGATTTGTAATCCAGCCGTTGTGAGTATAAGGATTTGTAATCCGCAATTTATTCATCTGTGCTATTGCTGCCATAGCTTTTATTATTCGTTCTTTTCGCATTGCAAATGCTTATATTCACTACGGTCGGATTACAAATCCGACCGAACGGGGAGGGTAAGGGCACCGTCGCGAATTGCGACTCTGCCTCAGTCGTATGTGGGCACAAAACATCGGTAGGTAAAAGACTCTCCAAACTCCCTGTTTCAGGGCAACAGGTTTAAAGTGTATGGGGATGACTGTATGAAACGTACACTCATGCTGACTAGGCAAATCGCCGACTCAGGTCAGACAATACCTTTGAATGGTGACGTTGGTGACGGTGCGGTTATTTTCGACCTTAACGTCACTCGCGTCACCGTCACCACCGTCACCAACTAAAAATCATTAATCGGCTGATAATGAGCAAAGAAGCAAAATAGAAGTGGACTCTGGAATGAACATAAGGCACTGCCCTGATTCGGGGCACTGCCTTGAACTAATACCACCGCCCTGAATCAGGGCCCAGGTTTTGAACTAAAAGCACTGCACCGTTTCGGTGCACTGGTTTGATGCACAAAGGGAGTAACGAAACGTGACACCCTTGATGGAGAAAAACCACCATCGCGAATCGCGAGTCTGGACTAAGCGAACGTGGGCGAAATTTTTCACTTACATCGGAAAGAAAAACTGCTAATTTGAGGCCTTAACGTCACCAACGTCACCGTCACCAACGTCACCAACGCCGTTGGCTGTTTGCTAATAGAAATGAGTCGCACTACCTTTGAATGGTGACGTTGGTGACGGTGACGTTGGTGACGTTAAGCGAAAAAATTACTGATGTAAAATTCAAAAATAATATATTATTTTTGCGGTTTTTTTCGACCTTAACGTCACCTGTCACCACGTCACCACGTCACCAAGCGAAATTTGTTAATTTTCTGATAATGAACGAAATAGCAAAATATACAAAGGACAATAGAGCGCCAACAGAATTATACGGCTTACATGCTTTTGGCCATTTTTATCATATTACATGGTACTGCCGTAGGCGAACGAGAGGGAAATTTTGCGCTGACGTAGATTAGGGGATGAATTCTCAAGAGAATTTGAGGATAAACAGGCTCTTCAGGATAATAAGGAGGCTCCTCAGCAAAAAAAGAGGCCCCACAGGAAATTTTGGAGGCTCCTGAGACTCAGGGATAGCGAACGTGGGCTGAAATTTCAGCTGATGCAGATCAGGGAAACACAGCAGCCAACAGCGTTGGTGACGTGGTGACGGTGACGTGGTGACGTTAAGGCCCAATATCTGGGGTATAAAAAAGAGCGCCGCTGTTTTGCGACGCTCTTATTATAAATAATGTACGCGTTAAGCCCACAAGTTCTTTAAGTGGTCGACTATCTTTTAGAAAGCGAATCCTACAGAAATTGTAGTTGTTGAAATCTTTGTCTTCTGGGCAATCTCTGAGAGGTCATTACCATAGGAAAGGCCAGCAAGGATGTGTTTGCCAAAGCGGGCTTTCACTCCGATGTTCCAGCCAAATTGGAAGTGATTCCAGGTGTTTTTGCTACTGCCCATGTCATGTGAGTCGAAGAGATTCTGTTCTGAAGTCTTTCCATAGTTGTCGCCTGTGTTATCGTGCATCGTGGCAATAAAATTATAGCGCACGTTCACGCCAATAAAAGGCATCAACGACACAGGACTGTTGGCTATGTCATACTTGTAAAGCAGGTTGATAGGAACTTTTAAAGACCACATGTCTAAACTTCTGTGAGTGGTGACCCACCATGTATCTTCATATTCATCTGACCAAATATAACCAGAACGCTGCTCTTGAAATTCCTCCTCATAAAAAGAGTATTGTAGTCCTAAGCCTACTTCAACAAAAGTGGGGGATGTTGGCATGATACTGAATGCCTTACTGTAGCCAGCGGCTATGCCAGTGAACGATTGGTTGTCAGCACCCTTTTGGTCTACTTTGAATGTGCTGGGATTCCACTCTGCCCATACGCAGTTCCATCCGTTGGTGTCAATATCAGTACTGCCTGAAGACTGTGCTGATGCGTTTATGGCAAATGCCATAAGCCCTGCCATCATAATAAGTTTTTTTACTCTCATTTTTTTTGTCGTTTTAGGTTAATTATTGAGATGAAAAATACCACCATTGTTATGTGATGGAGAAAAAGAAGACCCCACCCCTGCCCCTCCCCTTGAATGGGAGGGGAGTTGAGGGTGGGGCTTTGAGGATTAGTCAGCCAGCTTTGCCTTGATGAACTCGCGGTTCAGTCGGGCGATGTTGGCGATGGTCTCGTTCTTCGGGCAGACGGCCTCGCAAGCACGGGT
>CAMVJU010000005.1 GCA_947167935.1 uncultured Prevotellaceae bacterium
CTTTCACGGACTGATACGGACAACGGATGAATATAGCCACGGACTTTCACGGACTTTTACGGACAACAATATCATCAATATAGAACATGCTACTATACGAAGATTTATCAAATAAGATTGTCAGAGCCTACTTTAATGTGATAGACTACTTAGGGAAGGGTCTCGCAGAAAAAGTCTACGAAAATGCGCTGTGCATAGAGCTCGACGAGATGGGACTACAGTATGAACGCCAGAAACCGCTGACAGTAGAATACAAAGGCCACATCATCGGCAATTATGTAGCCGACATCTTTTTGGAAGAGAAGATTATCATAGAGCTAAAGGCAGTTAACGCTATCACTGACGAGCACATTGCCCAGACACTAAACTATGTCAACCTGACACACAGCAAGGTTGGCTATATCCTGAATTTCTCCCAGCAAGAAGGGCGTGGGTTCAAACGGCTCCTCGGTCAGGCCGCCAAAGCCTCAGACCTATAGCCACAGACTCTATATGGCCACGGACTTTCACGGACTAATACGGACAGAGAATGAATTTGCCAAAGACTCTAATATAGCCACGGGCTTTAACGGACTTATACGGACAATCCGTGGCAACAACATGACATGTCCGTGGCCGTCCGTGAAAGTCCGTGGCAAATAACAATAAACCCGTGGTAAATAACAAATAAAACAAAGTCCGAATATGGATTATCAGGCAATTATTGATAAGTATTACCCCGAGGGCGACGCATTGCGTAGCCTCTTGTTGAAACACTCACGGCAAGTGGCTGACCGCTGCTTGGCGATAGTAGAGAAACACCCGGAGCTGCAGATAGACAAGGATTTCATCGAGGCCGCGGCGATGCTGCACGACATCGGCATACGATGGTGCCACGCACCGTCCATCCTCTGCAACGGCACAGAGCCATATATCCGCCACGGCCTCATCGGCGCAGAATTGCTACGCCGTGAGGGTTGCGATGAAGCCTTCGCCCGTGTCTGCGAGCGGCATACCGGCACAGGCCTCACCCGCCAGCAGATAGAGCGCCAGCAGCTGCCCTTGCCATTGAAGGACTTCATCCCCGAGACCATTGCCGAGCAACTCGTGTGCTATGCCGACAAATTCTATTCGAAGTCACATCCCGACCGCGTCCTCACCGTCGCCGAGACAGCGCAGAGCCTCGAGAAGTTCGGCCATGAGGGTGTGGAGAAGTTCATGGAATGGTCAAAAATGTTTGAGTAATCTTAAAAACTGCGGTACTTTAACTCCCTTTAACTCCATTCGCTCCCCTACTCCCCAGAAATTATGTAATTTTGCAGCCGTGAGACAAAAAACGGGTACGTTCATCTTTGTACTGGCCTTCATTCTGCTGTGGGCCTGTACGCCTTCGTCGCTCATCAAAGAGAAGCCTAAGACAACGCCCGCTCCCACCACGACCAAGGAAAACACCATCGTTCTGCCCTCTGACAGCACAACGCCGGAGGTTTCCTTGGAGTCCATAGAAGAAGTCGTTGCTGATACCATCGCAGCCTTGGCCGATACCATAGAGGCTCCTTTGGAGACCATCAAGGAGACTGCCGATTCCATCATTGCTCCCGTCGACTCCCTCAAAACTGATTCTTTAGAAGTCCCTTCGGAAAAGGAAGAAAAGGCCGAGGCCATCCTTCCCGATAGCCTGCCGATAGACACCTCCCGTCCTGCCCATGCTGCCCTGAAGCGCGACACCACGCTGATGGACTCGCTGGAGCTGGCCATCTACAAATACAACAAGGTGATTGACGACTCGCTGCGCCTCGACTCGCTGAACCGTCAGAAAAAGAACGGCATCGACGCTCCCGTAAAGTTCTCGGCCAACGACTCCATCATCTACGAGGCAGCCACAGGCACGGCCCAGCTGTTCGGCTCGTCGCACGTGGAGTATATCAACATGGACCTGCAAAGCGACCAGATATACATGGTGCTCGACTCCTCACTGGTGCACGCCACAGGCTCGGCTGACTCCTTAGGAAACAAATTTGGTACCCCCATCTTCAAAATGGGTAGCGACACCTACGAGAACGACACGATGGCCTTCAACTTCAAAACGAAGAAGGGCCTTATCCAGCAGGTCTACACCCAACAGGAAGATGGATATCTGACGGCTGAGGTGGCCAAGCGCGGCGCCAACGGCGAACTCTTCCTGGGTCACGGCAAATACACCACCTGCGACGATCCGCATCCCGACTTCTACATCGCCATGAGCCGTGCGAAGGTGCGTCCTGGCAAGGATGTGGTCTTCGGCCCGTCCTACCTCGTAGTTTGCGATGTGCCCATCCCATTGGCCATCCCCTACGGATTCTTCCCCTTCACCAAGAGCTATTCCTCGGGCTTTATCATGCCCACCTACGGCGACGAGACGTCACGAGGATTCTACCTGCGCGATGGCGGCTACTATTTCGCCATCAGCGACAAGATGGACCTGAAGCTCATCGGCGAAATCTACACCAAAGGCTCGTGGGGCATCAGCGCTGCCAGCAACTACCGCAAGCGCTATCGCTACAGCGGCTCCGTCTTTGCCAGCTATCAGAACTCGGTGACGGGCGAGAAAAACATGCCCGACTATGCCAAGCAGACAAGCTTCAAGATACAATGGAGCCACCGTCAAGACCCGAAGGCCAACCCCTTCAGCAACCTCTCCGCATCGGTGAACTTCGCCACCAGCAGCTACGAGAAGAACAACCTCACGTCGATGTACAACCCGCAGACGATGACGCAGTCGACGCGTACCTCCTCCGTCAGCTATAGCACGAACTTCTCCAGCATCGGCCTCTCGCTCAGCACGACGATGAACCTCAACCAGAACATGAAGGACTCCACCATCGCGATGACGATGCCCGACCTGAACATCAGCATCTCGCGCTTCTACCCCTTCAAGCGCAAGAAGATGGCAGGCAAGGAGCGCTGGTATGAGAAGATCTCGATGAGCTACACAGGCCACTTCTCCAACTCCATCAACACGAAGGAGGACAAGCTGATGCACTCGAACATCATCAAGGACTGGCGCAACGGTATGCAGCACAGCATCCCCATCAGCGGCAACTTCTCCATCCTGAACTACATCAACGTCAACCCGTCGATCAACTTCACCGACCGCACCTACACCAACAAGATCATGAAGTCGTGGGACGAGGTGGCCAGCAAGGAGGTGAACGACACCGTCTACGGCTTCTACAACGTCTACAACTGGAGCATGTCCGTGTCGGCCAGCACCAAGCTCTACGGTTTCTACATCCCCTCACGCAAGCTCTTCGGCGATAAGATCGACCGCATCCGCCACGTCTTCACGCCCTCTGTCAGCTTCAGCTATTCGCCCGACTTCAGCGCCAAGCGCTACGGCTACTACGAGACCTACCAGAAGACCGACGCTGAGGGCAACGTCACATTGGTGGAATACTCGCCCTACTCAGGCTCCCTCTACGGCGTGCCGGGCAGGGGCAAGACGGGTAGCATCTCCTTCGACATGTCGAACAACATCGAGATGCGCATCAAGAGCGACGAGGACACCATCTCGGGCTTCAAGAAGGTGAGCATCATCGACGAGCTGGGTGCCTCGATGTCCTACAACATGGCGGCAAAGATACGTCCTTGGAGCGACCTCAACACCCGCATTCGCCTGAAGCTGACAAAGAGCTACACCTTCAACCTCAACGCCGTCTTCGCCAGCTATGTCTACGAAGCCGACTCCGTAGGCGCCACGCCCCGACTCAGCGAGACGCAGACCTATTGGGGCCTGGGCAAGTTAGGCCGTTTCCAGGGTATGTCGCAGAACCTGAGCTATACCATCAGCAATGACAAGATAGCCAAAATCATCCGCTGGCTGAAGGGTGAGCGCGACGAGAAAGACAAAAAGAAAGACCGCCGACGCGACATTGACGATGAGGATGACGACGAGGACGACAACGAGGTGGAAACCAACGTAGACCGCGACCTGGAGAAAGGCAAGCATGGAGCCAAACGTGAGAAAGCAGGCAAGGCCGAGACCGACGAGGACGGATACATGGCCTTCTCACTGCCCTGGAGCCTCAGCTTCGGCTACGGCATCAGCATGCGCGAGGATAATAATGTGAAGCGCTTCAACTACAACACAATGCGCTATCCCTACAAGTTCACGCAGAACCTGAACATCAGCGGCAATATACGCATCAGCGACGGTTGGAACATCAGTTTCTCCTCGGGCTACGACTTCGACTACAAGAAGATATCGATGACCACCGCCTCGCTCAGTCGCGACCTGCATTGCTTCAACATGTCGTGCTCCGTCGTGCTGGCGCCCTACACCAGCTATAACTTCAGCTTCCGCTGCAACGCCTCCACCCTGACCGACGCCCTGAAGTACGACAAGCGCTCCAGCTACTCCAACTCCGTGCAATGGTATTAGGCCCACCCAAGCCCTCCCGAAGGGAGGGATGTTAAATGTGAATCAACTCTTACAAATATGACACAAAATAACAAAGATACTCAACATCCCTCCCTTCGGGAGAGCTTGGGTGGGCTCTTAGGGCTTCCCATCACCACCGACAGCCGCGACTGTCCTGAAGGCAGCATCTTCATCGCCTTGAAGGGTGACAACTTCAACGGCAACCGCTTCGCCCTTCAGGCCCTGGAAAAAGGCTGCGCCTATGCTATCGTGGATGAAGCCCCCCAAGAAGGAGGGAAACAATACCCTATATACTCCGCTGACAATCTTCCCCCTCTCGGGGGGACTGAGAGGGGCTTTATCAGAGTCGACTCCTGCCTCCAAACCCTGAAGGACATCGCCCGCGAGCATCGTCGCCAGTTCGACATTCCCGTCATCGCCATCACCGGCACCAACGGCAAGACCACCACGAAGGAGCTGATCAAGGCTGTGCTGTCGGAGAAATACAACGTGCTGGCCACCGAGGGGAACTTCAACAACGACGTGGGTGTGCCGAAGACGCTGCTGCGCCTGAACAAGGAGCACGAGATAGCCATCATCGAGATGGGCGCCAGCCATCCCGGCGACATCAAGACGCTGGTAGAGACGGCTGAGCCTACTTGCGGCCTCATCACCAACGTGGGGCGCGCCCACCTGCAGGGCTTCGGTTCCTTCGAGGGTGTCATCAAGACCAAGGGCGAGCTCTATGACTATCTGAAGGCAAACACCGAGGGACCTATCTTCATCAACGCCGACAACGACTACCTCGTAGACCTCATCGGCGACGACGACGAGATATTCCTTACGCCCTACAGCACCGACCCAGAGAAGCAGTACATGTGCATATCGGGTGAAGTGGTGAGCTGCGACCCTGAGCTGACGTTCCGCTGGCGCAAGCCATTGATGGAATTAGAAGAGACGGGCGCCTCGCAGAAATGGCATAAGGTGAAAACGCACCTCATCGGCGCTTATAACATCGACAACCTGCTGGCCGCCATCGCCGTGGGTATCAACTTCGGCGTAGAGCGTAAGGCCATCTGCCACGCTTTGGAGAACTACGTGCCCACCAACAGCCGCTCGCAGCTAGTGCAGACGGCCCACAACCGCCTCATCGTTGATGCCTACAACGCCAATCCCTCGAGCATGGCCGCCGCCTTGGAGAACTTCAAACTCATGGCAACCAACGAGGGCGAGGCAAAGATGGCCATCCTCGGCGAGATGCGCGAGCTGGGCAACGTCAGCAAGGAGGAGCATCAGCGCGTAGTCGATATACTACAGGCCACTAGCATTACCGATGCCTGGCTCGTAGGACAGGAGTTCTTTAACGTTAACCTAAACGACGCTCACCCGGATTCCGCCGCTTCGCTTGCGAAGAACCTTAACTACCGCATATTTAACGATGTGGAAGCCGTAAAAGCTGAGCTACAAAAAAACCGCCCCGAAGGACGGCTTATTCTCATTAAGGGCTCTAACGGCAACAAACTCTACCAACTGCCCGAATTTCTTTAGAACAATTTGCGGGTCAAACGCAAGCACATCTTCTCCAAACGGCGCACTACTTTGTCGGGCTGCCAGTCGGGGAAGACGTTGCGCAGGGTAAAGAGAGCTGCGCTGTCGGCTGTCAGCGTGGTCTGCACCGTGCGTGTACCCTCCTTGCCGCGCAGGGTGATGACATTCGTGGCGGGCGTAAGTTGATTGCCTTGCATATCCACCGTTCCATATTCACCAAACTCACACTCCTCTGAACGGATGCTCTGCGGGTCGAAACGCTCAGGCTCCAGCTTCTCAGGCGACTCCAACACGGTGTTAATCCAGTAGCAGCGGGGATGGGTGTGCCATCCGCGGGCCAAGTGGAAATTGGAAATGTTGTTGCGGATGGTACAGTCCTTAAACACGTAGCCCCATTCTGTTGTCGACGTGCGCGGCGCCGCAATGACGTTGTGCGAGTTGTTCTCATCGTTGCGCTTCTCGGTAACGATGAGGCAATGGTTGAAGAACACGTCGCCGGCGCCGCAGATGAAGTCTACGGTGCCATGTATCTCGCAGTCCTCCAGGTAGTGCTGGCACTCCTCGCTATGGCTGTAATAGGTGTCCTGATAGGAGAGCATCCTCACGCGCTTGAACATGGCGCGGTTGCCCTTGTCCTGCCAGCAGACGGCGCGGCCAGCAGGGCCGGAGTGGTAGTAGTCGAGGTCGTTCTGTAGCGTCAGATCCTGCACATATGTATTATGGCCACGGTTGAGTAGCGTGGCTGTCCGGCTGATACTCTCATCCTTGATATGCGGGCAGTTGCGGATGATGGTGCCCTCCATGCTCTGTCCAATCAAAGCGACATTGTGTCCCCAGATAGGAGTAAGCACCCGCTCACCAAGGTCGTAGAAGCCGTTGGGGATGAGGATGTAGAGGCGCTCCGACAGCGTGTCGGCGTTCATCACGCTCGACAGGTTGATGGCATCCAAAAGACTCTCAGCGTCTCCTGCCTTTACCATAATGTAACGCTTGCCGGCGCTCATGGAAACAGGAACAGCCAGCAGACAGAGTAGCAGGATAGTTGATAGTAGTTTTCTCATAGAAAGGTTTAAGAAAAGCCCCGCCCCGCGGGATTGGCGTGGGCCGGGGCTTATTTTCCAAGGTTGCAGTTGACTGCAAGGAGCGTCTTTACTTTGCAGCCTCTTCTTTCTTCTGCTGCTTGTTGCTCTTGCGGCTCAAGATGAGGTAAGCCGTGGGCGCAGCGATGAAGATAGACGACAGTGTGCCGAAGATGACACCCAGAATCATGGCGAAGGAGAACGGACGGATGCTGTCGCCACCAAGTACGAAGATGGTGAGCAGCACGATGAGCGTCGTCACTGACGTATTGATGGTACGTGCCAAGGTCTGGTTGATAGAGTCGTTGAAGAGCTGTTTCTTGTCGTGCTTCGGATAGAGGCCGAGATTCTCACGGATACGGTCGAACACCACCACCTTATCGTTGATGGAGTAACCGATCACCGTCAGGATAGCGCCGATGAACGTCTGGTCGACCTCCAATGACATGGGCACCCATCCCCAGAGTACGGAGAAGAAGCCGACGACAATGAGGGCGTCGAAGAACAGAGCGACGATAGAGCCCACGGAGAAGGCCACGTTGCGGAAGCGCAGCAGGATGTAGAGGAAGATGGCGATCAGAGCGAGCAGCACGCTGATGAAGGCAGCACGGGTGATGGTCTTAGCAATAGACGGACCCACCTTCATGTCGCTCTCGATACGGCCAATCTCGCTGTCCTTCTCCACGCCGTTAGCGGCAGGAGCCTTGAACTGATCGGCAGTAGCCTTTGTGATAAGGCCAGCACCCTTCAGCTTCTCGTAGAGGATATCCTTTGCCTGCTCGTCGATGACGGGGCTGTTGTCCTCATAGTTCCAGTTCGTAGAGATACGAACGGTGCTCTTACCCTCGAGGGCGATGACGCTGGTGTTGGCCTGCTTGCCCTCGTTGCTGCCGGTGGTGTTGATGAAGGCACCCTCGAGCACCTTACGCACATCCTCGACAGGCACGTCCTTCTCGAGTACGACCACAAAGTTACGGCCACCCGTGAAGTCGATGCTGCGGCTCAGGCCACGTACTGCGAAGCTCACGCAGAACAGCACAGCGGCGATGGCCCAGATGGCGTACGACTTCTTAAACTGTCCCATGATGTTGAACTTGGTGTTCTGCATCAGGTTCTTCGAGAACTTCGTGTTGAAAGTGAGGTTCTGCCACTTGTCCTTACGCATCTGACGGTCGTAGATGAGACGTGTCATGAACACTGCGGTGAAGAACGATATGCAGATACCGATGATCAGCGTCGTAGCGAAGCCGCGGATGGGACCTGTACCGAAGATGTAGAGGATGATACCAGTGATCAATGACGTCAGGTTGGAGTCGAAGATAGCCGAGAAGGCATTCGAGTAACCTGCGTTCACAGCCTCACGGATGTGCAGGCCCTTACGCATCTCTTCCTTGATACGCTCGTAGATCAGCACGTTGGCGTCCACAGCCGTACCCAGAGTCAGCACGATACCTGCGATACCAGGCATCGTCAGCGCAGCCTGGAACGACGCCAGAATACCCAGCGTAAAGAACAGGTTGAGCAGCAGGGCGCAGTTGGCCAGCATACCGGGGATGAAGTTATAGAGCAGCACCATCACGCACATCAGGAGGATGAATGCCACGATGAACGAAATGATACCCTGCTGGATGGACTTGGCACCGAGTGACGGGCCTACCATCTGGTGCGACAGGATGCGCATCGGAGCCGGCATCTTACCTGAATTCAGCGTGTTGGCCAGGTCCTTGGTCTCCTCAATGGTGAAGCGACCGGAGATCTGAGAGTTACCGCCGTCAATCTCGCTGTTCACGTTAGGAGCGCTATACACCTCGTTGTCCAGCACGATGGCAATACTCTTATTAATGTTCTCGCGCGTAAGGCGTGCCCACTCAGCGGTACCCTTGCTATCCATCTGCATGGTAACGACGGGCTTGCCCAGCTGGTCGAACTCATCCTTAGCGCTGACGATGACATTGCCTTCCAAAGCAGGACGGCCCATGGGATCGGTCACCTTGATAGCATACAGGCCAAACACCTCGCCAGCCTGTGCCTCGGTACGGTCGGACTCAGCCTTGGCACTCCAGAGCAGTTTGAAGTTATTCTCACGCTGGATGCGCTGGCCCATGTCAGACTGGATGATATCGTTGATGGCAGCGGTATCGGCCTTGTAGGCATAAGCCACCAGAGCATTGCCCTGAGTGAAGCCGATGCTGGGCAGCTGATAGCCACCGCTGGTCTGCTGCTGACCACCTAAGCGAGCGGTGAGGTCAGAAGCGTCGGCATTGTTAGCAGCAGCCACATTGGTGGAGTCGGCATCAGCCTGATTCAGCGAATCGGCAACAGCCACGTTGGCAGAGTCAGCCGTCTCGGGCTGAACACTGTGCTCCATCATGGCAGCATAATCGTTCATCATCTGCTGGATATAGCCAACGACCTCAGCGGCGCTGTAGGTCTCCCAGAACTCCAGGTTGGCGCTGCTGGCGAGCATCTTCAGATAACGAGCCTCGTCCTTCACACCAGGCAGTTCGACCATGATGCGCGATTGGCCTTCCAGACGCTGGATGTTGGGCTGCACCACACCGAACTTGTCGATACGGTTGCGCACCACGTTCTCAGCATTGTCGATAGCAGAAGCCACCTCATCGTGAAGGACCTGGCGAACCTCTTTGTTCTCCGACTGGCTGGTCACCTTGTCACGCAGCTGTGACGTGGCGAAAATCTCACGCAGCTTGCGGTTGGGATACTGACTCTCCCACATATCGCAGAAAATGTCCACGAAATCACCTTCGCCCTTTTCCTGCACTTGCTTGGAAGTGGCCTCGAAGACCTTGCGATAGTCGCCGTCCTGATTGTGGCTGGCGGCAAGCATGTCGATGATGTCAGGCACCGACACTTCCAAAATAGCATTCAGACCGCCTTTCAGGTCAAGGCCAAGTCCCATTTCCATCTCACGGCACTCTTTCAGGTTCCACGACCACAGCCAAACTTTGGTGATCTCTAAGGAGTCCTGATAGCGGCTTGCAGCAGCATCGCCCTGTGTGGCACGAATCTGCTCAATCTTGTTCTCGTAGTGAGAGGTCACAAACGAGAAGGAGAGATAGAAGCAGCAGACGAGCACGAGCGCGACTGCAATAAACTTTACAATTCCTTTGTTTTGCATTTTGATTTTTATAATATTTGTTGCTGTATATGCGCAATTTGACCTGCAAATATAGTGATTTTTTTACACAGAGAAAAATTTTCGGCTTTTTTTCATCATTTTTTTAAGCTTTATCCACGTTTCAGGGGCTTATAGAGACAAAAAAGAGGCCAAAAGCGACCTCTTTGAGTGCAAAATGCAATTTTTCGAGGAGCATCAGAGGAACACGTCGGCACCCCCTTTTCGCCTCCTACAGTCCTTTCCGATTTCTTTACATTTTTATTCCAATATGATGCGAACATTCTCCTTGGTGATGTCCTTGCTGTAGTTGAAGGTGGCATCGTTCTTTGCACGGATGACAATATCCTTGAGGTGGATGCCGTCGATGGGCATCTCGGGCAGGCCGTTGAACTCCATCGCATAACCTGCATTGCTGCAGATGACGTTGCGGATATCAATGTTGCGGAAGATGGGCGTCTCCTCTGTCACAGGCATCTCAACGGCAACGGGAGCCGTTCCGCCTTCGGCCAGCACCTCAGCCACCGACTTGCCGCCGTAGTACATATTGAAGGTGAGGGCATAGGTCTTGATGTCGTTCATCGAGATGCCGTCAATGTATATATTCTCGACAATGCCGCCGCGGCCCCTTGTCGACTTGAAGCGCAGACCCACGTCGGTGCCAAGGAACTGGCAGTCCTTCACCATGATATTCCTCACGCCGCCGCTCATCTCCGAGCCCACGACAAAGCCGCCATGACCAGCAAAGACGGTGCAGCCGCTGACGACGACGTTCTCGCAGGGACGGCCGCGACGACGCCCATCCTTGTCCTTGCCGCTCTTCAGGCAGATGCCGTCGTCGCCGGCGTCGAAGCGCGAATTCACGATGAGGGCATTACGGCAGGATTCCAGGTCTAAAGCATCGCCATTCTGGGCATAGGCAGGATTGCGCACCAGCACGTTGTCGATAATAATGTTCTCACACATGAGCGGGTGCAGGTTCCATGCAGGTGAATTCTGGAAGATGACACCCTGCAGCAGCACGTTCTTGCAGTCGACGAGGCTCACCATCACAGGACGCAGGAAACGCTTGATTTCCTGCCACTCCGCATCGCTGAGGGGTTTGTCGGGCACATTCATCGACGATATCTTCTCAGCCTTGGCATAACCCTCGCTGGGTACCCAGTAGCCCTTTTTCGTCTCCACACCACCAGGCTGCGAGGTCAGCTCCTTCCATAGCGGGTCGCTCACCTTCGACTTCTTCAGCGGACGCCAATACTGTCCGTTGCCGTCGATGGCACCATAGCCCGTGATGGCGATGTTCGTCTGTCCCACGGCACTGATGGGCGACTGGCAGCGGCGTGTGTCCAGTCCCTCAAACGAGGTAGTGACAATGGGATAGAGGCTCTCGTCAGCCGCAAACTGGATGACGGCGCCGTGCTCCAGGTGAAGCTCGATGTTCGACTTCAGCACGATGGGACCCGTCAACCAGATGCCACGCGGCACCACGAGCTGTCCGCCACCTTTCTGCGCCAGCTCGTCGATGGCACGCTGGAACATTTCCGTACATAGCTGCTGGCCTGTGCCGTCAGCGGCATAGTCGGCCAACGAGGCTTGTCGCTGAGGAATCTGCGGTGCACTCACCTCAGCCATCTGGAAGAGCAGGCCGTCAGTGTACTTCTTGTAAGGATTAGCTGCCACTCCGGCCAGAGCGCATACGGCCAGCAGCAGCAACGTAGACATCGTTTTTCTCGTCATTGTTGTAGTTAAAAAATAGTGTTAGTTCGTTCAGTCGGCAAAATTACGAAAAAACAAGAAAAGCACCAAATAAAACGGACATTTTCTTTACAAGAGCAGCGAACCGACTGGCTCGCTGCTCTTTTTCACACTATTCTTTGACGAAGACAGGGATGTGGGCCTTGTCAACGGATGTGGTGACGAATTGTCCTCCGTCATAGTGCTGTCCCGTCCGTTTGTCACGCCAGCCCTTGGCGTTCTTGGGCAGATAGGTGTGCCATTCAGTGACGCCGGGCTCGGTGACAGGACTGATGAGCAGCTCAGGGCCGAACATATACTCATATTTCTGCTGCAGGGCAACGGGATCGTCGGCAAAATCGAAGACCAGCGGACGCATCAACGTATAGCCTTCTTCGGCCACACGACGTGCACACTCCTCCAAATAAGGCCGCAGCTGCTCGCGTTCTCTGATGCACTCGGCAATGATGGCCTGGGCCTCAGCGCCGTAGTTCCAAGGCTCGGTATTGCTCATATAGCCATGCACTCGCATCAGGGGCAGGTAGACGCTGGTCTCTATCCAACGCAGCATCCGCTCGATATATTCCTGGTTGGTGTACTGATCGCCAGGACGGAAGAAACCACCAGCGTCGTAGGTCCACCAGGGGATGCCTGCTGCCTGCACACCAAGACCAGCCACAATCTGACGGCGGAAGGTTTCCCAGTCGTTGCCCACATCGCCACTCCACAAGGCCGAGCCATAGCGCTGTATGCCTGGGAAACCGCAGCGGGTGAGGATCATAGGCTGTTCCACGCCGACACTACGCAGCCCCTCGAAGACGGTCTTGTTTACCATCAGGGGATAGACATTGCGCACCTGCTCGCCACTCCATCGGCCGTTGTTGACGCGACGGCCCACGAGGTCGTCGTTCTCTGGCTCTGTGGCATCCTGCCACCAGGCGTCGATGCCTAAGGGCACGAGGCGCTCGGCAAAGTTCTTCCAGTAGGAGGCGGCTGCCTCAGGATTGAAGAAGTCAATCCAGTCAGTGCCAGGGATATAGTAGTTGTCTGCCATCATCTGCTTGCCCACCTCGCTGTTCTTGTCAATCTTCGACCACACGCTGAGCATGAGGTGCATGTTCATCTTGTGCAAGCTGTCGGTGAGCGCCTTCGGATCAGGATAGAATTCCTCGTCGAAGCGCATGGCGTTCCAGCCGTACTTACCCCAGTATTGCCAGTCCTGCACCATCACGCTGACGGGCATCCCCTCCTGACGGAATCGGTTGGCAGTCTGAAGGATTTCTTCTGAAGAATGGAAACGCTCGCGGCAGTGGATATAGCCTAGCGCCCACGTGGGAATCTGCGGACAAGGGCCTGTCAGCTCGCGATAGGTGGCGATGATTTCGTCGGGAGAGCCGACGAACACGGTGTAGTCGACAGCGGTGGCGACAGGCGAGCGGAAGACGGTCTCGTCTTTCACATTATTATAATAAAGCACGGGTTTGTCGTCGCCTGTCAGCTCAGCCGTGACGGCGTGGCGTCCTTTCTTCAAATTGACGATCACCGAAGTTGTTGGCGGCAGCCACAGGTTCTGTGCATCGATGACAGTCTCACCATCGATGACGAGGTTGTGGCGACGGGCCATCACCTGTCCTACGTCGAGCAAAAGGGCATAGTCACCAGTCTTGGCAATGTCGATGGTGGCCTCGAAGATGTGGCGTTCTCTCCGCTCACGCCTACCGCCCTCAGTAGTGGTGACGTTCACCTCCTCACTCTCGCCGGCCTTGTTGCTCTTGACGAGGGCGACACTCTGGCTGCACGGGTTGAAATCGGTGAGGCCATAGTTATTCCACAAGATGCCGTAGCCTTTGCTGGAGATGAGCATAGGCAGGCTGATCTGCGTGTTCACCTGTGTCAGGCGGCGCGAGAGGCCTCGCACATTGCTGTAGCCGTCCTGAAACTGCCCTAAACCAAAGAGATACTCATCCTTCGGCGATGCGAAGGCCAGCGTGGCCTCGCCATTTGCCAGCTGATGACGCGTGGCTGTGAACACCGTCTTGCCGTTCTTGTCCTTCACGGTCAGACGCTGACCCTTTGTCTCGACCTTGAGGTCGCTGTTGGCCACCTCATCCTGCTTCACGTAGATCCAATCGGGCAAGTCGTTGGTCACGCTACCCTCGGTGTACTGGATACGCACGGCGTTGCGTGCCACCTTCTTCACCGTCAACTGTCCTTCTGCCTGTACACTTAAACTCATACCTAACAATACTGCCAATATAATCCGTTTCATCCTTTTATTCCGTTAATTAACCGTACTCTCCGAGAAATAATGCACGCGCAATGGCTTGATGGATGTCTGACCCGTCAATTCCACCTGCTGCTGCAGACGGATATCGGCCGACGAGGCACCAACCTTCACGGTGTAAGTGCCCGGGCTGACGTTCCATTGCGGCTGGCCGTTGTTGGTGTAGTAGCCGAACTGCTCCGTGTAGAGCTTCACCTTCACCGTCTTCGTCTCGCCGGGCTGCAAGGAGACACGGGCAAAGCCCTGCAGGGTCTGTGGTTTTAGAGGCGTGTGCTGAGAGGTGAGAGGTGAGAGATAGACCTGTGCTATCTCATCAGCAGCCACCTCGCCCGTATTCTTCACCTCGAAGGAGAGGTTCACGCACTGCCCATTCGTGGGCACCTCGGCATCAGCGTGGAGGTTGGCATATTCAAACGTGGTGTAACTCAAGCCATAGCCGAAAGGCCACTGCACTCGCGAGTCTTTTTCTTCAGAATAGTTGTAGCAGATGGGCTCGTAGACCTCGGTGTTGGGATAGCTGACGGAGAGCTTAGCCGACGGCGACACCTTGCCGAAGAGGATATCGGCCACAGCGTTGCCACCCTCCTCGCCAGGATACCAGGCCTGGATGACGGCGGCGCAACGCTCGGCAATGCCTGAGATAACCTGTGCACGGCCTCCGAAGACGACCAGCACGACGGGCTTGCCAGTAGCCAACAGCTCCTCGACATACTGCTCCTGCTTGCCTGGCAGACGCAGCCCCTGACGGTCGCGGTTCTCGCCGCAGAGCATCACGTTCTCACCCACGGCAGCTACGATGACGTCGGCCTGACGGGCCATCCTCAGCGCCTCGGCCTTGTCGGCCTTCTCGCCAGAATCCACCTTGCGGTGCAGAATCTCATATTCCCAGGCACGCTCATCGCCCAACTCCTGATATTTCGTCTCAATCTCCTCCGTCCAGTCACAGCCACGTGAATAGAGGATGTCGACTCCCTCAGGCTTATGTCCGTTCATGCCCTCCAAAAGCGTCACGATATCCGGATGCTCCAAATCCTCCATATTCTTCTTCCAGAAGTAGGTCATTGAGGGGAAGGAGTAGTCGCCGCACATAGCCCACATGGAGTTGGCGTTGGGGCCAGTGAGGAGAATGTTGAGGGTTGAGTGTTGAGTATTGAGTGACAGCGGCAGGATGCCATTGTTCTCCAGGAGTACGATGGACTGTGTGGCGATGTCGTAGGCCGCCTGACGCTCCTCGGGCGTGTCTAAGACGATGTTATCAGTGCTGTAGAGGTAGGGATTCTCGTCCATCAGACCGCAGCGAATCTTGTAACGCAGCACGTTCTTCACAGCACGCTCCAACACTTCGGGTTCCACCAGTCCCTTGTCGATGGCCTGCTGCAGATACTTGTAGTTGGCACCATGCGGGAAGTCGACGTCGCAGCCGGCATTGATGGCTACCGAGGCGCAGATGAGCGGCTCATCCTTGGGGCTGAGCTGGTCGATGGCCGTGTAGTCGCTCACCACCATACCGTCGAAACTGAGATAATTGCGCAGGATATCCTCCAGAATTTTGCTGTTGGCCACGCAGTTAATCTTCTCACCGTTTCTGTCAGTCATGGCATGATAGCCAGGCATCACGGCACGGCTACCAGCCAGACGAATCATCGTCTCGTGCGGCAACAGAATCTCTTCCATCAGCTCCTTTTCTTCGGAATCGCCACCACCGCCATAGCCCAGATAGTGCTTCGAGCAGGCACCCACGCCTTTCTTCAGGTCGCCTTGCTGCAGGCCCTTGACAAAGGCCACGCCCATCACGGCCGACAGGTAGGCATCCTCGCCGTAGGACTCCTCCAGACGGTTGAAGCTTGGGTTTCGGCATACATCGACCATCGGCGACAGCGACAGCACGCCACCCATCTTGCGCATCGTGGTGCTCGTCTGCAGCGTCTTCTTCTCGGCCAGCTCAGGGTTGAACGAGCAGGCCTGTCCTATCTGTTGCGGATAGATAGTGGCGCCACGTGTGTTGATGCCCGACAGCACCTCCTCGTGGAAGAGCGCCGGTATACCGCTGGGCGTATTATGGATGAGCCAGTCCTGCAGGGCAGCCACGCGGTCGCGCAGCTCATTGGGCTCGCGAGGTACCTGGCTGCAATACTGCGAGAAGTGTCCGATGCCGTTGGGGATGATCTCGCGACATTTCGCCGTGTCCAATCGGCCCTGTTCGTCGAAGAGCTCGTCCATGTACATACTCCTCAGCTGGGCGATGCGCTCCTCCTGCGTCATCTTCGCATAGAGCTCGTCCACCTGCTGTTCCAGAGTCATGTCGGTTGCGGCATTACATCCCGCCAACAGTGCTGTCATACACATCATTTTAATTCCTTTCATCATTGTTCTAAATCCTATCATAGTTATGTGTTTTTATTCTGTCATCATGCGACCGTGCATAAGCAACACAAAGATTACCAGCTGCCGCCGCCACCGCCGCCACCGCCGCCGCCGGCAAAGCCGCCACCGCCTGAGAAACCTCCTCCGCCACCGCCGCTACTGCTGTGGCTGATGGTTGTGATGGCGCTGCTAACCGTAGAGGAGAAGTTGTGCATCATGTTGTGTGTGAGGGCGGCACCCATGAGGGGCGTGGCGCTGTCATACCATTCGGGTTTATCCACCTTGATTTCCTTGAACAGGTTTTCCCACTTGTCGCTGAGCCCGAACACCATGGCGTAGGGCAGCACCTTGTAGAAATACTGCGGGTCGTCGGCCTGCAACTGCTCCAATCGTGGTTTCTCGGCCGTCTCGATAAACTCCTTGAAGCCCAGCAGACGTCCCATCATCTGTACGCGATAGTCGGTGTCAACTAGGAAGCGTCCTGCCAGCTCATTGAGCAGGAAGCTGACGACATAGAGTGCCAGCATTGCCCATTGGTTGAGGGGAGCGCCATAGTCGGTGAAGACCTTGCTGAAGACCTGCCACGTGACGAGCATCAGCACCGCCTTTCCGATGAGGAAGAGGGTGTGGTAGACGGAGGAATGCAGGAGGTCGGAGGCTCTCCCGCCGATTCTGTAGACCGAGGCGAGGATGCAGGGCAGTCCGAAGAAGATGGCTGCTGCGAAGAGGATGGTCCAGTCGAGGGTGGAGACGACGGTGTTGAAGCCGAGTGTGAGTGTGCCGAAGAGGGTGAGCAACGGGTAGAGGAAGTAGGGTGTCTCCAAGGTGGTGAGCTCCCGCTTGTCCTTGAAATGCTTTTTGAGCGAGTTCTTGACCTTTGTATATTGCTCAGGCTTGTTGCCGATGCTCTTCATTTTGACCACATCCTTTTTCCCAAAGAGCAGCGTCACCAGCTGTTTCTGATAGCTGGGGGCATCCTCGGGCAGTTCCTTCAGCTTGGTCAGCTCCAAGTCGGTCGATTTGAAGAGCTTGCCCTTCTGTGTCTCCTTGATGCTGATGTAGCCCTGCCCCGCCAGCCAGGGGATGAGTGAGGCGATGTCGATGTCGTCGACCGACTCGTCGATGATGGTGCCTACCTCGCCGCTGCTGATGCCTTCGGGCGGATAGAACTCGATGACCTTGGTGATGTGGGGTGTCTTCTGCTTCAGCTGGTAATAGACGATGGCCACGATGGTCAGGATGGTCAGCGTGAGGAAGATGTAGAACCAGATGTAATTGACTGAGCGGGCACCCTCGTAGTAGCCCTCCGGCAGTTTGGCATAGAGGGTGATGCCGTGACGAGGCTCCACATCCTGCGCTTCACCGGCAATCTCGTCGGTTGATGCCTCCACGCTGAGGCTGGGAATCATGTCATCCGTCTTCCCATAGACGCCGGAATAGATTTTCAACCGATCGACAATGTCGTCGGGCAGATCCTTGTCGAAAGTGATGTCGAAGTCCACATGCTCGATGCGCTGCTCAAACTCTGTGCCTAATACGGTATGAAAGAGGTAGTCCTTGTTTGCCAGACGGTCGTCGGGATAGGTGTAGGTATAGCTGATGACATAGCGCTGGTTGCCGCTCACTTCGCGGTCGGCATCGCCGATGCGGATGATGCAGAACTCGTCGTCGCTGTCCTCAGTGGTAAACTCCCACCCGTCCACTTCGATGTCGTCGATGTCACACACATAGCGGAACTCCTGCTCTTCACCGTTCACCTTGTGGGTGAGTTGGAATCCCTTGGGGATATAGCGGTAGAATCCGTGGCGCGGCTCCTCGAAGTAGATGTCGAAGGTCTCCGTCACGTCCCACACGTTGTTCTCGTGCACCAGGGCCTCTATCGAGATGTTCTTGTAATAGAAGCCGCCCCTGTTGGCGCTGGCCTGAAGGCACACGGTCAGCAGGAGTGCCAGCCATAGGAATCTGCGTCTGCTCATAGCTGTGGTTTATATGTTTACGTTTACGGCCTGCCGCTCGGCATTGCTGTCTACCGAGAACATCGGCATCGGTTTGAAGCCGAACATGTTTGCAATCAAGTTCATCGGAAACACCTGACAGCGGTTGTTAAACTCCCTGACGCTGCCGTTGTAATATCGGCGCGACAGCGAGATCTCGTCCTCCATCCTGACCAGCTGATCCTGCAGCTTCAGGAAGTTGCCGTTGGCCTTCAGGTCGGGATAGTCCTCGGCCACCACGAAGAGCGATTTCAGCGCATCGCTGATTTTCACCTCGCCGTTCAACTGAGCGCCACGGGTGGCTGTGGTGCGTTTGTTCGTCACCTCCAATAGCACGTCCGACTCATGGCGTGCGTAGCCCTTCACCATCTCCACCAGACTGGGAATCAGGTCGAAACGTTTCTTCAGCAGCACGTCCATCGTCGCAAAGGCCTCGTTCACCTTGTTACGCAGTCTCACCAGGCTGTTATAGCCCCACAACAGCACCACCAGCAGCAATGCCACCACTCCGATAACAATATAAATTGCCATACTTACTTTGATTTTAAATCACTTCTTTGGCTCATAGTCGACGAAAGCATAGCTGTGGCTGTGTTTCTCGTCGGCAGGATGCTCCTCACGGCTCACCTCGCTCCATCCCTCGCTGTAGTCGGGGAAGAAGGTGTCGGCCTGCTGCGGCGTGTCGTCAATCTCCGTCAGGCAAAGGCGGTCGGCCTTGTCGATGAGATTCTTGTAGAGGCTGGCCCCACCGATGATAAAGATGTCTTCATCAGGACGGCAGGTTGCGATGAACTCATCCCACGTGGCGAAGCACTCACAACCCTCCAACTGCTTGCGGCTGCGTGTCAGCACGCAGTTGCGGCGGTTGGGCAGCGCACCCTTGGGCAGGCTCTCGAAGGTCTTGCGGCCCATCACGATGGTGTGGCCTGTGGTCAGCGCCTTGAAACGCTTCAGGTCGTTGGGCAGCCAGTAAATGAGTTTGTTCTCATAGCCGATGGCTCGGTTTCTGGCCACGGCGGCAATCATGCTTACAGTCATATAGGTAATCGGTTTCAAGGGGCAAAGGTACGAATTTTTTTCCATATGAATGATGATTTATAAATTATTTTGTACCTTTGCACACTCAATCGCATAATTGTCAAAAAAGAAGAATGGTTGTTTGCATAGCAGAGAAGCCGAGCGTGGCGCGCGATATTGCCCGCATCATCGGGGCTACGTCCTCACGCGACGGATATATGGAGGGCAACGGCTATCAGGTGACGTGGACCTACGGCCACCTGTGCACGCTGAAGGAGCCGGGCGACTACACATCGTCGTGGAAGCCCTGGGCACTGACGCAGCTGCCAATGATTCCGCAGCGCTTCGGCATCAAGCTCATCCCCGAGGAACACATCGTCAAGCAGTTTGCCATCATCGAGAAACTGATGCAGGCCGCCGACGCCATCGTCAACTGCGGCGATGCCGGACAGGAGGGTGAGCTCATCCAGCGCTGGGTGATGCAGAAGGCGCAGGCAAAATGTCCCGTGAAGCGCCTCTGGATATCCTCGATGACCGACGAGGCCATCCGCGAGGGATTCGCCAGCCTGAAAGACCAGGACGACTACCAGCCCCTCTACATGGCAGGCATGAGCCGCGCCATCGGCGACTGGCTCCTCGGCATGAACGCCACGCGCCTCTACACGCTGAAATACGGACAGAACCGTCAGGTGCTCAGCATCGGACGCGTACAGACCCCTACCCTCGCCCTCATCGTCAATCGCCAGAAGGAGATAGAGAACTTCAAGCCCGAGCCCTACTGGGTGCTCGCCACCGTCTATCGCGACACCACCTTCACGGCCACTAAGGGAAAGTTCACCTCGAAGGAAGAGGGCGAGCAGGCCTTCGCCACCATCGAGGGCAAGCCTTTTACTGTCACTAAGGTGGAGAAGAAAGAGGGCAAGGAACAGCCGCCACAGCTCTACGACCTCACCTCGCTGCAGGTGGACTGCAACCGCAAGTTCGGCTTCTCAGCCGAGCAGACGCTCAACCTCATCCAGGCACTCTACGAGAAGAAGTTCACCACCTATCCGCGTGTCGACACGCAGTATCTCAGCGACGACATCTACCCCAAGTGTCCGCAGGCCATGAACGCCCTCTATCAGACGAAGTTTGCAGGCGTGGCACCCTATGCCGAGTTCATCAAGCCCATCGGCGGCAAACCGCTGAAGAAGTCGAAGCGCGTCTTCGACACCAGCAAGGTCACCGACCACCACGCCATCATCCCCACAGGCGTCATACCGCAATATCTCAGCGATGCTGAGCAGAAGGTCTTCGACCTCGTGGCCCGTCGCTTCATCGGCGTCTTCCTGCCCGACTGCCGTTTCTCCACCACGACGGTGCTGGGCGAGGTTCGGACTGATGCGACTGAGTCGCAGCCAAAGGAGCAGGCCATCGAGTTCAAGGTCACTGGCAAGGAAATCCTCGACCCAGGCTGGCGCGTGGTTCAACCCACCTCCGACCCCTCCCGTGCAGGAGGGGAGAGTGATAACCCATCTGATGAACCGTCTGGGTTACCCACCTTCACCAAGGGCGAGAGTGGTCCTCACAAGCCCACACTCACAGAAAAGTGGACCACGCCCCCACCCTACTACAACGAGGCCTCGCTGCTGCGTGCGATGGAGACCGCCGGCAAGTTCGTCGAGGACGAGGAGCTGCGTGCCGCCATGAAGGAGAACGGCATCGGCCGTCCGTCAAGCCGCGCCAGCATCATCGAGACACTCTTCAAACGCCGTTATATCAAGCGCGACCGCAAGCGCCTCATCGCCACACCTACCGGCATCGAGCTCATCGACCTCATCCGCGAGGAGCTGCTGAAGAGCTGCGAGCTGACAGGCATCTGGGAGAAGAAGCTGCGCGACATCGAGCACCAGAAATACGACGCCCGCCAGTTCATCGACGAGCTGAAGCAGCAGGTCACCGAGATCGTCAACGAGGTAATGGCCGACAACAGCAACCGCCGTGTTACCATCCTCACCGACAACGAGCTGAAAAAGGTAAAGTCACAGAAAGCAGAACAACCCCCCAAAAAATCATCACCAAAGGAGCCTACGGCGGCAGCTGAGAATTCTCAATTCACCATTGGCTCCCCCTGCCCCCTTTGCGGCAAGGGCCACATCATCAAGGGCAAGACCGCATACGGCTGTTCAGAATGGAAAAGCGGCTGCACCTGGCGCCATCCTCTATAACATTGATAAACAGCAAAAAAATGATTTTTTCATTGCCAATTAAGAAAAAATTCGCACCTTTGCAAACAAAACTAAAAACACTTGAATAGAATGAAGAAAATGCTATCCTATGCAAACGTCAGACAACTTGTTTTGACTTTTTCCCTGTTATTGTTTATAACAGCAGCCTATGCCGTGCCAGCCCGCCCTGGGCAGACACGCTATCTGACCCTGGCCAACGGCACCACCATAAGTGCCGTGTTGGTGGGCGACGAGCACGGCCACTACTGGTTAGGTAGTGATGGCCGAGCCTATCAGGCCACTAACGGCAGTGTTTTCTACCACGCCATCGACAAACAAACTGTAATGGAACGCGCTGCCCAGCGGCGTACTGCGGCTAACGAACGGCGCATGAAGCGCATGACTGCACCTGGCAAAGTAGGACAGACCAACCCTATTTCTGGCGAGAAGAAAGGACTCATCATCTTGGTGAACTTCCAAGACAAAACGATTGGTGAGGCCAACGAGTTTTTCACAGACATGGCCAACCAAACAGGCTTCAACGCGACTGTTGGCGGCGGTTATCAGTTCAAAGGCTCCGTCTATGACTACTTCTACGCCCAAAGTCTACACAAGTTCCAACTTACTTTCGACGTAGTGGGACCTGTGACGTTGTCGAAGGATTACTCTTACTATGGTGAAAACGACAGCCATGGCGATGACAAACATCCCGGCACGATGGTGGTAGAGGCCCTGCAGCTGGTTGACAAAGACGTTGACTTTTCTGTCTACGACTGGGACGGCGACAAAACGGTGGAGCAGGTTTATCTGGTATATGCAGGCCAGGGCGAAGCCGACGGTGGTGCTGATGACACTATCTGGCCCCATGAATGGTCATTATATGCCGCCGGGTATTATGACGATGAATGTACAGGGGCGCAGACCCTCGATGGAGTGACCATCGACACCTATGCCTGCGGCTCAGAGCTCAACGGTAGTAACTATGTGGCAGGCATCGGCACCATGTGCCATGAGTTCAGCCACTGTTTAGGCTATCCTGACTTCTACGACACAGATTACAGCGGCGGACAGGGCATGGGTTATTGGGACTTGATGGACGGCGGCTCCTACTGCGGCGACGGCTATCAACCTGCCGGTTTTACCAGCTACGAGCGATGGGTGGCCGGATGGAGCGAGCCCACTGAGCTGCTCTACACACAGGACGTCACCAATATGGCGCCCCTGCAGGATAGCGGCAAGTCCTACATTATCTATAATAAAGGCAACAAAAACGAGTATTATCTTCTGGAAAACCGCCAGAAGACAGGATGGGACGCATCATTGCCCGGCAGCGGGCTGCTCATCCTCCACGTAGACTATGATGCATCGGCATGGAGCAGCAACGAAGTCAACGACGATCCCTCCCACCAGCGTATGACTTGGGTGGCAGCTGACAATGTGTACCAATATCAGGTGCATTACGGAAAAAAATACTACACCTTCGATGGCATGACGAACGACCCGTTCCCCTATGGCTCGAATAACTCCTTCAACAAGTCCACCACGCCTGCTGCCAAACTCTTCAATAAAAACATCGATGGCACCTATTACCTCGATTCGTCGGTAGAGAAAATCACCCAGAATACTGACGGTACCATATCGTTCAGCTTCAAAGGTCTCAGCGCCACTCCAATCAACAATACGTTCCAGCTCGTTAGCTCGACAGACGACTTAGTGGCCGACTATCGCTACATCATAGCCTGTGGCAGCAAGGAGAAGGCGGCAGGGAAAACACTCACCGGAGGTTATCTCAATGATGTCAACGTCGACGTCGACGGCAACACCATCAGCAGCAACGACGATGTAGCCGTATTCGTCCTTGAGAAGGTCACCGGCGGCTGGGCACTAAGAAACGAAACTACGAATCAATACCTCTCTGCCACAGCTGCCAAGAAACTGTCCTATAGCAACACCCCTGCCACATGGACACTCGGCAAAGGTACCAACGGCATTATTATGACCTACGGCGACTGTGGCACTATGCTCTACAACGCTGACAGTCCACGCTTCAACGTCTATACCAGCGATCCCAACGTCTCGATGATTCAGGCCAACCTCTACAAAGGCAGCGGTGCCATAGCCTACTACATGCCTGCCGACACCAAGAAGGGATCCGGACTGAAGACCGCCATGAGCGAAATTATCTACAATCGCACCGAACTGGCCTACGATGACCTGTGGGAAGCCTTCAAGAGCACTGACCTGCGCAGCGACGGCAAGATATGGGACATGTATTCAGGCATCAGCAACTACGATCCCGCCAACAGCGGATCCACCTATCACAGCGAGGGCGACTGCTACAACCGTGAACACTCCTTCCCACAAAGCTGGTTTGGCAGTGGGGTGATGCCGATGTACAGCGACCTTCACCACGTCTACCCCACCGACGGATATGTCAACGGCATGCGCAGCAACCTCCCCTTCGGCCCGAACGATGGCGAATTAGGCCAGTCGGTAGGAGGATTCAGCAAGGTGGGCCTCTGCACCTATCCTGGCTATACCGGCAAGGTATTTGAGCCCAACGATGAGTACAAAGGCGACTTAGCCCGTACATATTTCTATATGGTGACCTGCTATGAGAAGAAACTGCCCGACTGGTACACCAACAACAGCGACTCACGCATCACCCTCGACGGCAACACCTATCCTGGCCTAAGCAAATGGCAGCTGCAGATGCTGATGGAGTGGGCCAAGAGAGACCCCGTGAGCGACAAGGAAACCGCCCGCAACGAAGCCGTCTACACCCAGCAGAAAAACCGCAACCCCTTCATCGACTATCCCGGACTGGAGGAATACATCTGGGGTGACATGACTGAAGTGCCATTCAGCTACGACCACTATGTGCAGCCCGTGTTCATCAGCTTCAGCACCAGCACGGCACAGACCGAAGTGGGAGCCGAATTCACCGAGCCCACGCTGTCCATCATGCCTGCCGGCCTTGACGTCACCTACAGCAGCAGCCAGCCCGCCGTTGCCACCGTCGATGCCGCCACCGGCGAGGTGACACCGCTGTCGGCAGGCACCACCGTCATCAAGGCCACCTTCGCTGGCAACGAAACCTATTATCAGGCAACGGCATCCTATACCCTCACCGTCACCGCCAGCGGCTACATCTACGAGAAGGTGACCGATGCCTCGACGCTGGCCGCAGGCGACGAGATACTGATAGCATACGTCAGCGGACAGAACGCTTTGGTGATGAGCACCACGCAGAACAATAAGAACCGTGCTGCCACCAGCGACGTGACGCTGCATGCCGATGGCACACTCACACCGGGCGACGCCGCACAGGTCATCACCCTGGAGAAAGACGGCAGCAACTTCCTCTTCAACACCCGCAACGGCTACCTATACGCCGCCAGCAGCAACGACAACTACCTCAGGACCAAAACCGATCCCGATGCAAACGCCAAGGCTTCCATCACCATTTCCAACGGCGACGCCACTATCAAATTCCAGGGCGGGAACACGCACAACCTGCTGCGTTACAATCCCAATAGCGGCAACCCCATCTTCTCATGTTACACCTCTAGCTCGTCGCAGACGAAGTTAGTGCAGATCTACCGCAAGGCATATGTCGACCTTACCATCGGTCCGTCTGGCTACGCCACGCTCTACTACGGCACCAAGAACCTTGAAGTACCCCTCGGCGTGGAGGCCTGCACCTACACCGTAGACGAAGCCGGGCTGCAGGAACAAGCCGTCGGCAACGTCATCAGCGCAGGTACCGCCGTAGTGCTTCATGATACCCAGGCTGACAACACATCCAGCCACAACTACCGCTTCGCCCTGAAAGCCGGCAATCAGACCGCCACCGCCAGCTGCCTCTACGGCTACGATGCCGCTGCCACCACCGCCGTTAAAGATGGCAACAGCTACAAATACTACATGCTGTCGCTCAACGCCCAGAGCGAGCTGTCGTCAGTAGGCTTCTACTACGGCGAGCCCAACGGCGCGCCCTTCATCTGTCAGGCACACAAGGCCTTCCTCGCCATACCCACCCAGCGGGCGGCAGGCATCAGGGCATGGCTGCTGAACGGACAGGTAATAGGCGACACCACCACCGCCATTGCCGACCACAGCCTCGACAGGCAGGACAGCCGACAGCTGTACAACCTGAACGGACAGCGCATCGACAAGCCATCACACAAGGGCATCTACATCGTCAACGGACGTAAGGTTGCAATCAAATAACACACAAACGCAAATATTATGGAAAAGAAATCATATTCAGTCCCCGCCATCAGCATAGTCACCTGTCAAGAGCCCCTGCTTACGATTACCAGTAATGTGGGCGACCAAGTCCAGCTCAGTCCCCGTCGCAGAAGAAGGAACCGCCAAGACGACTGGGACGAAGAGGAAGGCTTTGAGGAGACAGAATAACTGCGAGAAATAATTAAGCCCCCGAAATTGGGGGCTATTTAATTACACGAGGCGCTTGTGGCGGAAGAACCACCAGGCGGCGGCAGCGGTGCCCACGCTGATGACGAGGGCAAGGATGAAGCCGAAGGGCTTGTCCTCCATGCCATTGATGAGGTTCATGCCGAAGAGCGAGGCGATGAGGGTGGGGAACATCATGATGATGGTGACGGAGGTGAGGGTACGCATCACGGTGTTCATGTTGTTGTTGATGATGGAGGAGTAGGTGTCCATCGTCGACTCAAGGATGTCGGAGTAGATGGCGGTGGTCTCGCGGGCCTGCGTCATCTCGATGTTGACGTCTTCGATGAGGTCGGCGTCCAGCTCGTCAATCTGCAGCTTGAACTTCAGCTTCGACAGCAGGGTCTCGTTGCCGCGGATGGAGGTCTGGAAATAGGTGAGCGAGTCCTGCAAGCGCGAGAGGCCGATGAGCGACTCGTTGTTCACGTCGCGGTCGAGGTTGCGCTTGGCCTTGTCGATGAGCGAGTTGATTTGCTTCAGGCGCTTCAGGTACCACACAGCGGAGGAGTAGAAGAGTCGGAAAATCATGTCGACGTAGTCGGTGAAGCCCACGCCGCGCTTCTGCTGGTAGCTGACGAAGTCGATCATCATGTTGGTCTCGTAGTAGCAGACGGTGATGGTGACGTCGCGCTTGTGGATGATGCCGAGGGGCACGGTGGTGTAGGGCGTGCGTGAGCGTACTTCGCGCACGTAGGGGATGCGGAGGATGATAAGCATCCAGCCGTCGTCGTACTCGTAGCGAGCTCGCTCGTCGGTATCGCTGATGTCGGTGATGAAATAGTCGGGTATGCCGAACTGCTGCTCGAGGTGATGCTGGTCCTCTTCTGTGGGACAGGTCACCTGGATCCAGCTATTGGGCTGCCACTCGGAGAGCTGCGTCAGTCCTCCTTGGAAGTTCCAGAATGTCTTCATTTTGCCAATCCTTTACGATAATAATAATGCGGCAAGGGGATTAGCAGCCTTGCTCGCTATCCCCCTTAGCGTTTAAAATTGTCCGCCGGGTAGTCGTCCATGTTGTTTTTTCTTTTTGTTTGTTTGTTTCAATCGGTTGCAAAGGTACACAATTTTTTGTTTCAGACAAAAAAAAACAAAAGAAAACCATCAAAATCGTGGCTTTCTTTTGTTTTTCTGTTGTTTTTGCAGCAGCGTCTACTCTTCTTCGCGGAAGGGCAGGTACCAGTTCTTCTCGTCGCGTAGTGACTTGACGGGATGCTTGAACTCGAGCTTGCGTGCCAGCCACTCGCTGCCGAAGGTGGAGCCGTAGAGGCCTGCGTTGTTCTTGTGGCGGGCGAGGCGGGTGAGGTCGCCGAAGCGGTTGCCTTCGAAGGCCAGCTCAAGTGCCATCTCGTCGCAGATGAGGTCTTCCATCGCATTGATGGTGTCCTGCAGGGTGAAGTTCTCAGGGTTGAGGCCGTAGACAGCCGTCAGCTCGGCGAGCTTCTGTCCCACGATGGCTTTGTACTGATAGGGCGACATGCCCTTGGTGTTGTTGCTGCCGCGTGAGTGGATGCCGTTGCCGCGCTGGAAGAGGTTGCGATTCTCAGCCGTGAAGAAAGGCAGGGTGGTGGACAGCATGGCGGCTGTTTCCTGATGGATGTAGCGTCCCATCTCGAGGTCGGTGCTGTCGCCCAGCTCGATGTACCTGTTGGGATGTTCCTCATCGCCGTCGTAGTTGATGCCTTCCTTGAGGATGGCGAAGGCAGCGTCGGGATAGCCCATGCGGTTGATGGCCTCTGCCAGTCGCAGATAGACGGTGGCAAGGCGGTAGAGGGGCACGTTGGCGCTGTTGAACTTGACCATGACGTAGTAGACGGAGTCGGCGCGTGAGGATGGCACTACCTGCCTCATGGTGGAATAGCGGCGGCAGTCGCCTATGCTGGTGGCGCTGACGTTGACAGAGCCTTCATCGCTGCCGTCAGGAATGTAGTAGTAGTCCTGGCTGTTGGCAAGTGTGAGATAGGCCTGTGAGGCGTCTATCTGGCGCTCCTTGAGGAAACGTGAGGAGCTGTTGGCATCGCCGCCGGTGGTGCTGTAGAAGTCGTAGCCGAAATAGCGGGGCAGCTCTGTGACGGTACCACGCAGGCGGTTGGTGGCCAAGGGGATGTAGGTGATGATGTCGGTGGTGGACTCGCCGCTGAAGATGGAGCTCCAGCTGGGTGATGTCCTGACGGTGACGAAGTCCTCGGGCAGGATTTCATCATAGCGCTCGAGCTGCTCGCTGGTGGGGCTGGCCATGATGGAGGTAGTGCTCAGCTCATTGTCGACGATGTACTGGAAGTAGTGCTTGGCGGCCTTCTCGTACTGGTGTGTCTCGAGGTAGAGATCGCCGAGGATGACGTCGACGGGAATCATGATGTTCTTCGAGCTGACGGTCTTCTCAGTGGGGCTGCCCGTCTCGCTGCTGTTGAGCACGCCGGCAGAGATGTTTCCATAGTTGGGCACAGGAGTGCCGCCGTCGATGGTGATGCCGCTGAACTGCAGCAGCTCAGGGATGAGGGCGTCGCTGATGCCCTGCAGGTCTTTCTTGTCGAAATGCTTGTTGGCATCGCCGATGCTGGTCAGCGGGTCGGTGTAGAAGGGCACCTCACCATAGGTCTTGCACAGCTGCATGTAGGTCCAGGCACGCACGGCCAGGGCCTCGGCATACTCAGGGATGGCCACGCGGCGGCTGCCAGTGCGCAGCGTGGTATCGCGATGTGCGATGTAGTAATTGCAGTTGTTGATGATGCGGTAGTAGGCGTAGGCTGAGTCGTACTTGTTGGTGACGTCGGCAGAGAAGTCGGCCAGACGGCGCAGGTCGGTCTCGGTGTACTGGTTGGTCTGCACCAGGTCGCCACGTATCTCGCCCGTCATCACATACTGGTCGGCCACCATCTGCAAGCCCTTCATGATGCCGAGGGTGTAGAACATGGAGTCGGTCTTCTGGTCGAGTGCCGGGTCGAAGATCTGACGGTCGGAGTCAGTCTCGAAGAAATCCTGACAGGAAATGAAGAATGAAGAATGAAGAATGAAGAATGCTGCGCCGAGCAACTTCATCGTCATGTTCATACTTCTTTTCCATCTATTGCTTAATCTTGTATTCATAGCCGAATTATTATTTAAACCACTGTATTGTGCGGTAGCAAATTCTTCATTCTTCATTCTACATTCTTCATTTTAGAGGTTGATTCTCATGCCGAGCGTGAAGGTGCGCCCCAATGCTACGTTGCCGGCGTCGATGCCCTGATAGAGGACGGAGTTGGACACGGACATCTCGGGATCGTTGCCTAAGTAGCGGGTGATGGTGAGGAGGTTGTTGGCCTCGCCCCAGATAGCCAGGCCCTGCAGCCAGCTGAGGTTGACGGGCACCTGGTAGTTGAGGCGCACTGTCTTCAGACACAGGTAGGAGCCGTCCTCGATCCAGCGGTCGCTGAAGCGCGAGTTGCCCATCGGGTCTTCAAAGCTGATGCGTGGGATGTCTGTTTGCTGTCCCTCGGCACGCCAGCGGTTGGTCATGGCGGTGGTCTGGTTGTAGAAGTTGAAGCCACCCTCGAGCAGCGAACGCTGGTAGTTGAAGATGTCGTTGCCCAACGAGTAGTTCAGGCCTACGTGCAGGGTGAGGTTCTTCCAGTTGAGGGTAGCGAAGATGTTGCCATAGATGTCGGGGTTGGGATTGCCGATGATGGTCTTGTCGGCAATGCTGATCTCGCCGTCGCCGTTGATGTCGACAAAGTGCATGTCGCCTGCACGGAACTGCTGCTGTGCGCCAGTGGCATCGGTGAGGTAGAGATAGCCGTTCTTGCCTGCTGTGGAGGCCTCCTGGTCGGTGGCAAAGACGCCGTCGGTCTTATAGCCGTAGAACATGCCGACGGGCAGGCCTACGATGGTGGCGATATTATCCTGACCATAGATGCTGCTGGTGTAGCCCTGTGCGTCCTGCTTGCCTCCTACGTAGATGCGGCTGTCGTTGGGCAGCGTCTTCACCTTATTGACGTAGTGGCCAAGGCTGGCACCCATCTCCAGGCTGATGTTGCGAGCCACGATGGGCTTGGCGCTGACAGAGACCTCGAAGCCCTGATTGTCGAGCGAGCCGCCATTGCTCCAGTAGTTGTTGATACCTGCGATGGGGTTGTTGAAGCTCTTCAGCGTGAGCAGGTTGGTGGTGTGGTGGTAGAAGTAGTCGAAGTCCACGGCTACGCGGTTGTTCAGCAGGGCAGTCTTCAGGCCGATGTTGAACTTGTTGGTCTGCTCCCAGCTGATGCTCTCGTTGCCGATGTTGTCGAGGACGGCAGCGGTGGAGCGCCAGAGGTACTTGCTGACTCCGAAGGAGGTGCGTGCGGCGTAGTTGTTGATGTCGTCGTTGCCGCTGATATCGTAGCCAGCGCGCAGCAGCAGGTAGTTGATGCCCTTGGTCTGCGGGAACCAAGACTCGTTGCTGACGGCCCATCCCAGCTGCAGGCTGGGGAAGATGCCCCAGCACACGTCGGCCAGCTTCAGACCGTCGGCCTCTTTACCGAAGCGGCTGTTGCTTTCCATAGCCACCGACAACTGTGCGAAGTAGCGGTTGCGGTAGTTGTAGTCGAGATTGGCATACCAGGTGAGGCCGCGCCACTCATCGTCGGTACCAGTGGCCTCGATGAAGTCCATATCCGTGGTGATGTTAGGCATCTTGTCGTTGCCGGCAGAGGAATACTGGCCCTTAGGCGAGTTGTTGTCGAAGCCGAAGGACGTGAAGCGCAGGCCGCCGAAAACGTCGAGGGTGTGCTCGCGGAACTGCTTCTTCCACTCCAGACGGGTGTCGCTGACGACGGAGGTCTCCTTGGAGAACATGGACATGGCCATATTCTGCACGCGGCCGATGCCTTCGATGAGGAAGGTGGGCATGCCGCCCTTCGGACGATAGTAGCGCTGCGACACGCGGTCGAGGCTGTAGCTGAAGGTCTCAGTCAGCGAGAGGTTGGGATTGAACTCATATCGCGGTGCGATGACGGCATTGAAATGCGTTGTCTCCACACGGTTCTTGTTGATGTCGTCGCCGTTGGCCAGCAGGGCAGTGGGGTTGCCGAGTGTGAGGTCGCCGTCGAGCATGTCGACAAAGTCGTCGGCCTCGCTCATCGTAGCCGACAGCTTGCCCGTCATATTATTATATGTGTAGGGGTTGAGGAAAGGCGACTTGATGAGTGCCAGGAAGGTGGGCGACGAGATGGTGCCTGTGGTGAGATCCTGCGGAGCACCGTTGTCGAAGACGTCGCGATTGATCTTGGCAAACGACATGTCGAAGCGTGTGGTGAGCTTGTTGATGATGTAGATATCAGTGTTGAAGCGCACGTTCAGACGGTTGAAGCTGTTTTTCTTGGCTGTGCTCTGTCCATCGGTATAGCCCAGCGAGAGGTTGTACATACCGATGTCGTCACCACCCTGCACGTTGATGTTGTAGTTCTGGTTCAGCGCCGTGCGGTAGACCTCCTTCTTCCAGTCGGTGTCGTTGTGATACTTGGTGTAGTAATACTTCGACGTGTCGTCGATGAGGAACTTGAACGTCAGCGGGTCGGTGTAGTCGTTGATGTCAGGATAGGTGCCCAGCATCTCGGTGGCATAGAGGCGGTATTGGCCGGCATTCATCATGTCAGGTGTCTGTGGCACCAGCGTGACGCCCACGCCGATGTTGGCATCGATGCGGGTAGCCATAGAGTGGCCACGCTTCGTCTCGATGAGCACTACGCCGTTGGCACCCTTGGCGCCGTAGAGGGCAGTGGCGTTCTTCAGCACTGTCACCTGCTCGATGTCCTCAGGGTTGATGTTCAGCAGGAGGTTGGTGTAGTCGCCATAGTGCAGCGTGGAACGTGTCTGCTGTATGTCCTGAACGATGCCGTCGACGACGAAGAGGGGCTGTGCGTTGGCGTTGAGTGAGTTCAAGCCGCGTATGAACATGGCTGCACCATAGCCAGGTCCGCCTGAACGTGTCAGGGAATGCACGCTGGCACCCAGCTCGTTCTCAATGTCGGTCTCGATGGTTTGCGACGTGGTGTTCGTCATCTTCGCCGTTGAGGAAGCCTCGACACGGGTGGTCTTGTCGTACATGGTACGGAACTTGTCGCTGAGCATCTCGATGCGCAGGGGGGCGTCGCCACGGCCGATGCCTACCTGCTGGCTGAGGAACTCAGGCGAGTGGACATAGAGCGACGTGGCAAAGGTGGGCACTTTGATGGTGAAGGTGCCGTCGTCGTCAGTCATGGCGGTGTACTTCGCATCGCCCAGAGCCTGGATGAGCACACCGGCAAGCGGCTGCTTCGTTGCTGCGTCGATGCAGATGCCCTTGACCTCCATCGTGGGGTAGGTCGGCATTTTCACCACGGGTTTCTTGACCACGGCTACGGGCTCTTCTTCGGTGGTGTACACAATGTCGTCATCGTCTTGCGCCATCGTTGACGTCACCATGAAAACATTCAGTAAGGAAAAAAGTAGGATGCTGTATCGTCTCATAGCTGTTTACTCTTTTTCAGTTTCATCTTCAGGTTAGTAATTGCCCTGGTCATACTTGTACTCAGGATGCTCTTTCATATAGGTGTCAAGCTCCTTCGGACGCAGGATGATGCAGTCGAAGCGCAGGTTGGGGTCGTAGACATCCACAAAGTTAGACCTGATGTAGCACTCGACACGCATGTAGGGGAAATTGTTGCCCGTTCCATAGTAGGACATGGGGAATGTGAAGTCGCCCAGGTAGATGGTGTCGACGCGGGTAGGATTGCTGACGAACTGGCTTTCAATGCACCACTTCCTGTCCTTGTCCTTGTTCTTGCCGTTTTCGTCGACATATCCCAAGGATACACGGAAGCAGTAGGGCTTTGACTCATAGTAATTGCTGAGTATGTTGGCAGGAACGGTAACGATGTAGATGCTGTAGGTGGAGCTGCGCACACCAGGCAGGCTGAAGACAACGCTGGGGCTGGCACCCTTGGCGATGGGAGGCAGGTCGAGATAGGCATCTCTCGACACTTTGCCGCTGACGTCAGGATTCTGAGTGCCGGAGGAAATGTAAACGCGCTTGGCTTCGCTGACATTCACGGCATCCATAACGCGGCCCTCGGCCTGAATAATCAGCTCTGGGTTCCATGTGTTCCAGGGCTGCATGCGCAGACTGTCGGTAATCCAGATGGCACCGTTGCTCTTGTTGTGGCGCTCGGCTCCCTCAAACAGATTGGCAGCGTCCTCGCTGTAGATCTTGGTGCCACTGGTGGAGTAGAGGGAGTCGGCCCTCAGCGGCTCGCCTGTCTGAAGTGAATTGAGCTTCTTGTTGTCGTAGAGGTTGTTGTTATAGAACAGATCATACATGAGCATGTTGTTGACCGTTGCCTCGGTGAGGGAGTCCACGTCACGGATGGTAACGGTAGACTTAATCATCTCAGTGCCGTCGATGGTCTCAACAGCCTCAAATGAGGGCAGGTACTTATAATACTGCTTGATCTTTGCCTTGGCCTTCGTCCATGCCTCGTTGGTGGGCACCAGCATGGTGTAGTTGCTGTCCTCACGGTTGATGAAGGCGAAATAGTTTGAGTAAAGGTCGTTGCGCTCGATGAAGACAGAGTCGAGATAGGTGATGTTACCGTCGACGATGGGGCCCTGTATGCTCCTGCTCTCGTCCAACTTGCGCTCGTCGAAGCTGTGGTAGTAATTGGCAATGGAGTCGATGGGGAAATCGTTGTTGTTCAGCGACTCGTAGATGTTTGCCATAAACGGAATCTTGCCGTTCAGCACGTGAAGGATGCCATTGTGCGTGTTCAAGTTGGCTTTGGAAACATCGATGCCCTGTATGGCATACTGCTGGTTTCCCTTGAAGTGCATGAGCTTCTCGTTGATGGTGTACAGGCTCTTCTCCACCAAGCCCGATGCCGGATAGCTGTTGCGTGCCACGTGGTTCTCCACGAACTCGCGCTGCAGACGGCTGTTGTTCATGGCAGAGAGTGCCTCATAGTCATAAGTGCCGTCAGCAGGAGCCCACACCGTATAGGTCTGCGTGGTATTGAGCACTGCGTCGTAGCCCGTCTTCTGCAGCAGGGTCTTGAACTGCGTCAGGTTCGCCGTAGAGGCAATGTTCTCCCACAGTGTCTGCTGCTGCGTATCCAGGAGTGCACTGTCGGCCTCGTAGTGGTCGGTCCAGTCGGAGCAGGCAGTCGTTGCACCAATAACCAATACCCAATAACCAATAACCGTTATTTTGTTGGTCAGGAGCCTTATCATTGATTTCTTTTTCATTCTCAATAATGTTTAATGGTTAACGTTGATGGTGTATTGTCATTAGTACATATCCTCCAGATAACGGGTGTTGTTGTAGACATTCTCAGGGCAGAACTCGATATAGTCGAGGTGGAACTCTGCGTTCTTCATGTCAATCACACTCTTACAGCGCAGCCAGTATTCACCTTGCTTGAACTCCTGCTTGGCAATGATGCGGCGCAGGTCCTGGGGGTGACTACGGGCCACCTTGCCTTGGAAGTTGTAGGAGAGGGGACCACGCATGTAGCCGAGGTTGCGCATGTTGCCGTCGCTCTCGATGCCCTTGTCCTCAAACAGCTCCCAGTCACACCAACCAGTACGGGGTTCAGGTGTGGCGCCTGTATTAGAGAATTTAATACGCATGTCGACAGGGATGTCGAGGGCTTTCATGGACGCCAGATCAGAACTTGTCCCAAGGTAGAACTGCAACATTCCGCGCTCATTCTCAGTAGTGTAGCCGATACGCAGCTCGTAGGTGCCGTCAGGCATGGGCGGCAGACGGAATGCGAAGTCGTAGTTGCCCATGCAGTTGAACTCATCGCCCTGATAGTTGCTCCAACCGTCGCCCCAGTGGGGGAAGTACAGGAAGCGTGTGTCGTCGCCATTAAAGATAGCCAAGTCCTTGAAGAAGCCAGGCGGGATGCGGATATAGCCGCAACCGTTGTGGCGGTCTGAGCTGCTGCCGCCCTTTCCTCCGTTCTGTGCCTTCACCCAGTCTTCCGTACAGCCGCGGAGGTTGGTGGACATCATCTCGCCAAAGAGAGCTGTGTCGTCGATACGGATACGCTCGTTGAGTGCGCCCTGCGGCACACGCTTCTCATAGGCCACCATCTCCTTCACGGGGTGGATGTAGCCGTTGAGAGCCGATACCTGTGCCTTCACGCCTTGCAGCTCGATGCCGTTGAAGAGTACGGTGTGCATAGCAGCAGTGCCTACGTCGGCTATCTGATCGGTGAGGGTGTTGTTGGCTACCCAGCGGTTGAGCAGCAATTTGCTTTGGATCTTACTGATTTTCATCATGGTGTAAGGAAGCATCGTCTCGTAGTAATCTACGTACTGCATCTTGCTCGTTTCGTTTCCTATGCCTGAACGAACCAGCATGTCGTAGGCAATCTTGGCTTCGATGATATGGTAGCGCACAAACATGCTCAGCGTGTTCCACGGATTCTTGTAGTCCGTGCCTGTACTGATCTGAATGCGGTGATTGCGGGCATAGTCATACCAGCCCGTTCCCTGGTCGGCGCAATTGGCATAGACGCTGTCGGCGTAAGCCTTCAGGTCGTCAATACTGGTGATGCCGTGATCAGCCAATACCTGATCGGTCTCAGCAAAGATGGTGTATCCCATCATGCGCTCCTTCGGCGTCCAGAAGTCGGGGTTGCCCACCTTGACAAAGTCTGTCGACTTGACCTCAGTAAGCGAGTCAGCCAGACCTGTGAGCTTCAGGGCCTGCGAGAAAAGGGTGAACTGGTCAGGATGGTTTTCCATCTCACCGGATATCAGCATGTTGGAGCGGCGGATGACACAGTTGATCTCATGCAGGACGCCGTTCTCCAGCTCATTGTCCATGCTGGTGATGGTGGAGGCGCGACTGACAAGCATCTCACCCGTCTCAGGGTCGATGCTGGTGTTGATGTCCCGTCCCAGTAGCGTGTTCAGCGTTCTGGACGAGCTCATGTCCACACCCATCACTTTGGTGTTGAGCAGGTGGAAGAGGGCGATATCCTCGCAGAGCGAGTCCGTCAGTCCCTCCAGGCCCGGCTGCGTCATGCCGTTGTGGGGAATTTCCACGTTGATGGGGTCGTTGTAGAGGCTGTCAAGATACACGTCGATAGCCTCATTGGTGGGTGCGAAACAGGTGTATGTGCCGTATGCAGCAAGAATCTTGTCGTAACCGATGCGTGACAGGATGTAGTTGAAGCTGCTGAACTTCTCGCTGCGGTTCAGGAGGTAGTCCTCGATGGTCTCACCCGTGAAGGTGTAAAGGTTCGACTCGTCGATGTCTTCCTTACAGGAGGTGAACATCGGTGCGAGGGCTGCAGCCATGCCGCAGCACACCAGACCTTTTGTGATGTATTTCTTGATGGTATTCATACTATTCATGATTGATGTTCCGTATTAAAACCTTGTAAAAACCGTAGCTTAATTCTTAGAGGTTGTCTTCTCCTGAATGTAGACCGGATTCTGCCTGAGGAGTTTGTTCACCTTTAGTTCGTTCTCTTCCACAGGCCAGTAGAGATAGTGTTCGCCCTTCATCTTGTAGGACACGGCATCGCCGCTGGGGCCATCGTCGCCATTATACTTTCGTACAATCATGTCCAACATGGGTTTGTAGAGCTTCGGGCCTTCCGCCATGTCGGCCAACAGGACGTTGACGTCGACACCCTCCATGTGGCGGTAGGTGTAGCGCAGGAGGTCGAACCAGCGCTTGCCTTCGAAGCAGAGCTCGCGCTCGCGCTCGTTCATGACGAGCAACTCCATGTTGTCCTTTGTCTTATAGGTGTCGAATTTCAGCGTGTCGGCGGAATTGCGCATCATCGAGCGCTTGTTCACGGCCTGCACCAAGTCGAAGGCCTGCTTCAGCACCACGGCGTCGCTGTCGTTGGCAGCTGTCTCGACGAGGGCCTCAGCTTTCATCAGCATCACATCGGTCAGACGGTAGACAACCCAGTTCTGGCCGAACTGATTGTATGCCCTGCTGTCCAGGTTCTTTTTGGAGCCTTTGGTTGAGCTGGAGCTGAATGTCTCTCTTGTCAAGTCGCACATCTTTCTGATGCTCATCTGCTGCATATCCTCGTTGTTGGACTCGTAGACGTTGTTCCAGAAACGGTAGTCGTTCTTCGTCAGGTAGAATTTCTTACCCTGCTGGGTGTCTGCCGACTTGTCTATGGTATTGAAGAGTTCAGAGGCCATGAGGATACTGCTGTTACTGCTCTCTCCTGAACGGTAGTAGTAGTTCTCCAACGCCGTGTTGACGTTGTCCTGATTGATATACTGCCATTCCAGGATGCTCTCCCTTGAGTTGCCGCTGGAGCCGAAGATCTCGTTCATGGCCTCATCTCCGTCGATGAGATGATAGATATCGTCCTCATCGTCCTTCAATGTGGTCGCAATCTTGTTCTGCTCATAGTAGCGGTGCTTGGCGTTGATGACGGTGTCGCAGAAGGCGATGGCCTGCTGGTAGTCAGCGGTGCTGTGCGTCATGGCTGCTCTCCAGAGGTAGATGTCGGCCATGAGGGAGTAGACGGCATCGCGAGTCATATAGCCCTTGTTGCGCCAGTCGTTCTTGCCGTAGGCTCCGCTGCGCATGATGTTGCGTTGTGCATCCTCCAAGTCGTTCAGACAGTACTGCAGCACCTCTGCCGGCGTGCTCTGTGGCAGGAGTTCCACCTCTGAATCCACCTCGTAGGAGTGCGTGGTATAGGGTACGTCGCGGAAGGCACGCACCAGGTAGAAATAGCACAGCGAGCGCAGGGCCAGCATCTGGGCACGTACCACCTCATAGTCACCTCTCGTAAACTCAGGGTCTTCATCCAGCACTTCTTCGGCATGGTTGAGCACGATGTTGCAGTTGTTGATGACCTTGTAGAAGGCTCCCCACGAGTTGTATTTGTTGGTGGGCAGCAGGTTCACGGCAGTGATGTTGTTCAGCGTATTGTCGTTGTTACTGGAGTATTGTACCAGCTCGTCAGAGCGGAAGGCACCCCAAATGATGGCACGTTCCTGGATGTTGTATTCAATCATGGAGTGGTAGCATCCGTCTACCATCTGTTCCACGTCGCTCTTCTTCTTCCAGAATTCGTTACCCACGATGCGGTCGTTGGGGTAGATGGTCAGGAAATCGGTACAGCCAGTGAGGAAGGCTACAACGCCACATCCCACCAAACCGCTAACGATGTATTTTTTTATCTTGGTAATCATAATTTTCAATTTTCAATTATCAATTATCAATTAAGATTAGAATCCAACCTCGATGTTCATAGTAACAGACTTTGCACGAGGTGTCTGGTCATAGTCCTTGGCGATGCCCCAGGCTCCTGCACCCTTCTCAGGCTCGATGCCGCTGTACTTGCTCCACAGGAAGAGGTTCTGTCCTGAGACACTCATCTGCAGTCTTCTCAGGCCCAGCTTCTTCAGCACGCTGCTCTTGAACTTGTAGCCCAGCTGAATGTAGCTCATACGTACAAAGGAACCGTCCTCCACATAGCGGTCGCTGCCCTGCCAGTTGTATCCTGTGTTGAACATGGCACGCGGCATGATGGTGACATCACCGTTCTTGCGCCAGCGCCAGTTCACGGCAGAGCTCTGGTTGTTCGCATTGTACATCTTCTCCAATTCCATCTTGGCGGCATTGACGATGCTGACGCCCTGACGATAGTTGAAACTTGTTCTCAGCCACCAGTCGTCATACTGGACGTTGAAGCCGAAACCGCCTTGCAGATGCGGGTTGGAGTTGCCAAGATAGACGATGTCGAGCGAGTTGATCTGTCCGTCGTGGTTGACGTCCTCATAGATGGCATCACCACCCTGGAAATCATACGTTGCTATACCGTCCTTGTAGTTGTATTTCAGGCGGATAGGAAGCCCTTGGGCATCCATCATCACCCTGCCCTGGTCGTCGATGGCGACAGGCGCCGTCTTGCCGGAAGCCAGGAACTCGTTGTTGATGTAGTCGCGCAGCTGCTCGCCGTCCCATCCGTTACGCTGCTTGAGGTTGAGCAGGTATTCGTAGGTGTACTGGTAGACACCCTTGTAGCGCAGTCCGTAGATGGAGCCCAGAGGGTTACCCTTCTGAATGCGGTTGAGGTATTCTCCGCGGGCATCGCTGTTCCACTCTGAGTTGATACTCTCCAGCACGCTTTCGTCCATATCGACGATCTCGTTGAAGTTCTGCGAAATGTTGAAGTTGGCGCTGAGCTTGAACTTTCCAATCTTCAGGAACTGGTTGGCCTGGATGTTCAGCTCCCAACCCTTGTTGGTCATCTCACCCACATTGGCCGACGACAGCGAGGTGAAGCCTGTGTAGGACGGGATGCGGACACCACCCATGAGCAGGTCTCTGGTGCGCTTGAAGTAGAAGTTGAAGTCGCCGGTAATGGTGCTCTTCAGGAATCCGAAGTTTCCACCAAGGTTATATTGCGTCGTCTGTTCCCTATTGAGGTTGTCGAGACGGAGACCTTCCAGGAAGGTGATGCTGTGTTTGTTCAGGGCATCGCCATAGATACCTTCGGCGTTATAGCGGGAGTATTGCAGGTACTCCTGGCCTGGGGTGCGTCCCACGATACCCCATGAGGCACGGAGGGAGAGCATCGACAGCCATTTCTTCGACCAATCCATGAACTTCTCGTCGATGGTGTTCCATCGGAGGGAGATGCCAGGTGAGTAGCCCCACTTCTTGTTCTTGCCGAACTGGGTGGTACCGTCGGCACGCAGCGAAACGGCAAAGCTATAGAGACCGCCTTTATAAGAGATGTGTCCTGAATAGGCTGCAGCCATAGAGCGTCCCTGGCCGTTGCTGGTGCTCATGTCTCTGATGGCAGTGTCAACGGTGGGCGATGTCGTTCCGTTAGGAGCATTATAGTTGGCCACGCTCTGCCTGTTGTTAGTGTTCGTGATCATTTCCCACTGCACCAGCATGGTGCTGAACCAGTCCCTGTTGTGGAACTTCGGAGTGAAGGTAAGCGTGTGGCGCGTGGTGAATCCCAGTGAGTTGTAGTCGTAGTTGTCCGACTTGTTGTAGTTCGAGTCCGTCCATCCCTGTGTCGAGAGGGAACCTGGCCAGTATTTGACCTCGCTCAGCGAGAAGATGTCGAGATAGACCATACCCGTGTAGTTCAGCATGGTCTTTTGGTCATCCTTGCCCAGCAGGTAATAGTCAATCTTGAACTCAGGCGAGATGCGGTAGGTGCTCTCGTCCGACCAGGCCAGATTGGCAATGGCGACGGGGTTGCCCTGATCGCGCATGGAGCTGAGCTGTGGCGACGAGGTGCCTGCTACTGACGAGCCTGCGGCGTTGGAGGCGCCTGACGGCAACATGATGTAGAACTCATCGGTGTTGTTGCCAAGGGCATCCTGACGGTAGACCGACATATTAGGCGACAGCACACGTGCACGTCCCAGGATATCGGTATAGTTGCGGTGGTTGGCCGTGTAGGTCAGCGGGAAGGTGGTGCGGAAGGTGATGCGGTCGCTGACGAAATAGTCGAGTGCCAGACGCGTGCTGAAGCGGTCGAGCTTCTGCTTGATGATCGTACCGTTCTGATGGTCATAGCCGGCAGAGACGCGGAAGTTGGCTTTCTCACCACCACCTGTGATGGTGAGGGTGTGATACTGTGTCCAGCTGGTCTGCTGCACTTCCTTCGGCCATTCAGTATTGTTGTTCCAGTTCTCAAACTCGGCCCACGATTTGTTGTAGTTGATCTCGTTGATATTGGTGGTGGCTGTGGCGCTCTGGGCAGGGTTGTAGTACATCTCCTTCAGCATCATGGTGTAGTCGTCACCATTCAGCATGTTGTAGCCCTTGGGCTGCCAGCTGGCCTGTACACGGAGCGAGTAGTCCACCTTGGCTGCGCCTCGTGCACCACGCTTGGTCTTGATCTGAATGACGCCGTTGGAGCCGCGGTTACCCCAGATGGCTGTAGCAGCAGCATCCTTGAGCACCTGAATTTCCTCGATATCGGCAGGGTTGACCGAGAGCAGCGCTGCGTAGGTTTCTTCGTTGGCGCTGGTGAAGTCGAAGGATGCATCAGGATTCTCGAAGATGTTGCCGTCGACGACGATGAGGGGCTCAGCGCTACCGTTGATGGTGGTGACACCACGCAAACGCATGGAAGTGCCGGCGCCCAGGTTACCAGAGTTGGCCACGATGTCAAGACCTGCAATCTGTCCCTGCAGGGCCTCATCGGCTGTGGTGAAACCCAGACCTTCCACCTCACTCATGTTGAATGTCTGTGTGGCTACTGACACCTCACGCTCAGGGATGGCCAGACCACCCTGGCTGTAGCGGCGCTTGGCAGTGACGGTGACGGGCTGGATAACGTTTTCATCTTGCAGTCTGATGTTGAACTTCGTCTTGGTGCCGATGGTCAGCACCTGAGTCTTGCAGCCTACGTAGGAAATCTTCAGCTTGTTCTTCGTGTTCTTCACCGTCATGGAGAAGTTACCATTCAGGTCGGTCTGCGTGTAGGATACGTTACGGTTGTTGGCATCCACCTCGACCACGTTACAGAGCATCACAGGACCGGATGAGTCGGAGATGGTACCTGATATACGCGCCTCCTGGGCGGTGCTAAAGGCTGTATACCCGATAGTGAACATCAGGCAAAGCAGCAGTCTTTTGCTTATCTTGTTTCTCATAGCTTTCAGTTTGTATAGCGTTTATACAGTCTTTCTTCAAATAGCTTGCGATAGGCCTTTAGCCTTGCAGGAGCGTTCTCGCCAGTCCACAAGTCGTCGTAGCGTCGTGAGCCTTCGTTGGGGCTCAGCGGGGTGGAGACCTGATGCACTACGGCAAATGACGACGTTGAGAGGATGCATCTCTGGTTACGTCCTGAGCCTGAGGTGGTGATCACGTAGTCGCGAGTCATCTGGTTGGTCAGGTTCGAGGGGTTGTTGGCATCGACGGTGATGGTCTGTCCGTTGGCATCAGTCACGTTGATGCGTCCGTTGCCGCCTGCAACAGTCACGCGCTGTCGGATACCCAGCGTGTCAGCGCAGGCCGTGGGGAACTCGCCTCCCTCCACAACAACATCGGCAAAGATGGAGTTGTCCTGGAAGTGGTAGCGCACGAAGGCGTTGATGGCTTCCACCATAGCCAGGGCTCTGTCACGGTCTTGCTGCAGCTCGTAGATTTCACGATCTGAGAGCACGCCGATGCTCATCAGTCTTTCCCAGATGGAATGGAACACCTTGCTGGAGCCTGTGCCTGTGGAGGCAGGCTGCCTGTCAACGCCTTCCTGGAACTCCAGGTACTTCGGATACCACTTGTCGAAGAGCACCTTGATGTCGTTCCATGTAGGCAGTCCGCGCTGGTAGGCGATGGCCATAGCGGCATCGTCAGGAGCATAGACGGTGTAGTTATAGGAGTTGAAATAGTTGACATTTTCAGTCAAACCGCCTTTGCTTGCAAACGGATGGTAGGACAGGCGCGTCTCCTTGTTTGTCGTTTCCATCTTCTGGATGAACTTGTCGTTGGCAAACTCCATGAGGCTGTCCATGTTCACGTCGTTGCACAAGGAGTAGAACTCCCTGAAGCGGGTGCTGTCCTGCAGCACGTTGAGCACTGAGCGATGGGGTGGCTCGATGACGCGGTCGATGGCGTAGGCCTTACCGTTGGCCTGGTTGTAGGTCTGCGTGATGTTCGACACGGGCCTGACGCCTTCAATCTGTGAGCCGCTGAGCACACGGTTGCCGTCGAACATCACAGCTCCGCCGTGCTTCGTCTTGTAGTATTTGTTGGTGCCCAGCGTCTCGCCGTCACCCAGCACGACGGTGTGATAGTTCAGGATGTCGATGAAGAGCTGGCGGAAGTCGTCCGTGCTCACCATGCCGAGGGAGTCGGCAGGCTCAGTACCCACGGTGCGAGTCTCAGGGTCGTACTTCCATCTGGAGCAGAACACGTAGGGGCTCTTGTTCTGATAGTAGAACTTCAGCGCACGCGGCTGTGCCGACTTCAGGTAGGCAGGATCCACATAATAGTTGGCGAAGGCATCGTCGGTGGGGATGAAGAATGCGTAGTTGGCGCTCATGGCCAGCAGGTAGGCGTAGTAGTTCTGCGCCAGGTTCAGAGGCGTACGGTTATAGTTACCGTCGTTCACGGCCTCGTTCATGATGCGCATGTTGCTGTTCAGGGTGACAGGAGCCGATACGGCGATGAGCGAAGGCGGAGCAAACACCTTGTTGAGCATGTAGATAACGCCGTTGTTGGCTATTCTCACGTCATACATGCCGTTCTCGTTCTTGTTCAGTGCGTCGAGCGACAGGCCCATGGGGTCGTTGGCCTCGTCCATCACGCGTCCGAACTTCGAGGGCACGGTGCTGGTGAAGGAAGCCTGCATCAGGTTGTCCACGATTTGCAGCACGTTCTGCAAGGGGATGGAGTCGATGTTCTCAGGCAGGTTCTCCAGCGTGTTGGGCTTCTTTCCGAAAGCGTCGATGAGGAACGTTCCCTCGCCGCCAGGCAGGAAATAGTCCTGCATGGCCTTGTCGGTAGGAACGAACATGGCAGCGATGTCCTTCAGGGGGTCTTCGCCGGTGTTGCCAGAGCTGTAGTTGTTCCACCCCGGGTCGTAGGAGAGCATGTGGTTCAGCTCGTTGCCGTTGGGGTCTCTCATCTTCTGGGTGGTGTTCACGCCTTCCGAGCGCTGGCTCATATAACGCTTCTGGTAGATCTTCTCGGGATGGGGGATGCGCGACACGTCGATGCCGGCCTTCTCCTGCTCCTCATACCAGTCGTTGTAGCGCTTGGTGGTGGAAGCATCCTCATAGGGAGCGCTGAAGCGGTCGAGCATACGGCTGAAAAGGTTGCTCTCGCCGCTGGTACGAATCACCTCGGCCATGTTTCCGGGAGGCACCAGCACGTCCTGCATCTGGTGGATATATCCGTTCTTACAGGTGACGTCGGGGATAATGATCTTGTTGCGGAAGATGTAGGCCGAGTGCTCCTGCTCGTCGTAGGCCGTACCCGTAATCACCTCGAAGTCGCTGTTCTCGCCCTTCGTGGTGATGTTGTTGTTGGTCATCTCCTCTTCGGTAAAATGCACCATCATCGGCTTGGTGGCGTCCATCACCATGTAGAGGCCGGTGTCGTAATACTTCTCCCAATAGCTGTTGTTCACGGGCATGGCGGCCTGGTTGGGCAGGAAGGTGATGGTGTCGATGACATCGGCACCCGTAGAGTGCTTCAATGCCTGTCCCTGTCTCACTGCCGTGCTACCGTCGCTGATGTTCGAGAGCATTTCTACCAGCATGGCGTTGTCGAGCATCGAGCCGTAGAGCAGCTGGCGCTTCATAGCGTCGGTGAGGTCTTCATAGCGCCTCACACCCCAGGTGTTGCTCTGGTAGAAGCGGCTGAAGGCCTCGTCATTGGCGGGGAAGACGGTTTTCGAACCAGTCTTGGCCAATGTCTCGGCATAGCCCAAGTCGTCGATGAGTCGCAGGTAGTTGCTGAATGTGCCTTGCAGCACATTTCCTGTGCCGGCCGTCAGGGCCTCAGGGTGCTTCATTGCCTCATAGATACTGTTGCCCAGCCACGACGGGTAGTTGCCCGGATCGTCGAGGTCGTAGTCATCAGTACAGGCCGTGAAGACACCGCACACAACAGACAGGCAGACGGCAATACTTGCCCTGCCGGCCTTTTCCAAAAAGCGGTGTATCATACTTCTTTTTTTAGGTTTTTTACATTTTTTGTGGTTGCAAAGGTACAATATTTATTGAGAACGACCAAAAGAAATCAAACATTTTTAAAAAAAAGTCAAAAATATCCCGCCGCAATCTTATTTTCCGTACTTTTGCAGCGTTTTTCAAATCACCTTTATATATATAAATAATGTATAAGTTCCAACCATTACTAAAACAGACTATCTGGGGAGGTGACAGCATCATCCCCTTCAAACATCTTTCCCAGCAGCTCGACCACGTGGGCGAGAGCTGGGAACTGTCAGGCGTGGCAGGCAGCGAGACCGTGGTCAGCGAAGGCCCCTGTGCCGGCATGACCCTCAACGAACTGGTGCGCAGTCAGCGCGAGCACCTCATGGGCCGCGACAACTATGCCCGTTTCGGCGATGAGTTTCCCTTGCTCGTCAAGTTCATCGACGCCCATAACGACCTGTCCATACAGGTGCATCCCAACGACGAGGTGGCACATCGTCATGGTCATCCTCGTGGCAAGACCGAGATGTGGTACGTGATGGAATCACCCTCCTCTCACCTCACACCTCACACCTCTCCCCCCTCCCCTCACCTCTACTGCGGACTGAAACAGCAGATCACTCCTGAGCAGTATGCCCAGATGGTGGCCGACAACACCATCACAGAGGCGCTGGCTCGCTACGATGTCAGCGAGGGCGACGTATTCTTCATCCCTGCTGGACGCATCCACGCCATCGGAGCAGGCAGCTTCGTGGCAGAGATCCAGCAGACCTCCGACGTCACCTATCGCATCTACGACTACAACCGTCGCGATACCAACGGCAACCTGCGCCAGCTGCATACACGCGAGGCCGCCGAGGCCATCGACTACAACGTGCAGGACGACTACCGCACCCACTACCAGCCTGCGCCCAACACGCCGCAGCCCCTTGTCAGCTGTCCCTATTTCAATACTGCCGTCTACGACCTCACCGAGCCCATGCTCATCGACTATGCCGACCTCGACTCCTTCGTCATCCTCATCGGCCTGCGTGGCGAGGCCCGGCTCACCGTCACCGATGCCACTTCCCCCTCCTCTGAGACTATCCTCCGTGCTGGCGAGACCCTTCTACTGCCTGCCACCACTCAGTCCGTCATGGTCGAGGGTCAGCTGAAGATGCTCGAAACCTACGTCTGAGCAGCGCGACAGCCTCATTTCCCCATCGCTGAAAAAATAGAGCCTGCAGAATCATTTCCGCAGGCTCCATTTCTGATTCCGCAGGCTCCAAAAATCTGTACGCAGCCGCTCCCCTACACATTGTCTTCGCTGAAGTTTCCCACTTTCCCACTTTCCCACTTTTGACATTTAACTTCCTGAGATACCTATGAACAGAAATATTATTATAATATATAATATATATATTATATATTATAATAAATTATATATACTTATAATCTATTACTTTTCAATCGATAATTACTTACACTTTTTAAGTCCGCTAATGGTGAAAAACCTAAATGTCAAAAGTGGGAAAGTGGGAAAGTGGGAAACTTCAGTTTTTTTCTGCGGCTCTTTAAACTTTTTCGATGGCATGTCGTCAGAAAGAATAGTTGCAACACAAAAAACGATCATTCATAAACTCATAACAAAACGAAAACAACTATGATGAAGAAAGCAATGATGGCCCTTGTGGCCGCAGTAATGATGAGCGCCAACATGGTGGCCCAGACTGAAGAACAGGCTCAGATGCCGCAGCAACCTCAGATGCCCGCCTTTGACAAGGCTGAGATGATCAAGCAGCGTACTGAGCAGATGGTGAAGGAGTTTGAGCTCACCGAGGAGCAGGCCGGCCAATTGCTGGCTCTGAATACTGAGTATTTCGACAAGATGCCCATGATGATGGGTCCTGGTATGCGCGACGGCCAGCGTCCGCAGCGTGGTGAGATGCGCCGTGGTCAGCGTGGTCCCCGTATGGAGAATGGTGAGCCCCGTCCGCAGCAGTTTGACTCTTTGCGTCAGGGACGTATGCAGATGCCCGATTCTATGCGTCAGGGCCGTATGCCGCGTGGTCAGCGCCCAGGCTTTGGCGGTCGCGAAGACATGCGCAAGGTGATGGAAGAATACAACGAGGGTGTGAAGAAGATATTTACTGAGGACCAGTTCAAGAAGTATGAGGAGAGCATGAACAGTCGTCGTCAGATGATGCGTCGCGGCCCTGGCGGTATGCGTCCAGGAAACGCTCCACGTCGCCCTGAAGTTGAATAAACAGCGGGCACTGCTGATAGCCCGTATTTTTCTTAAGCATGGTTTTGATGTCCTGCCGCGAGTTCTCGTAGCAGGACATCTCGTTTCGTTTCTGCGTGCGATGGGCCTGGGCGTGGTAGATCTCCGTCTGCCGCTCCTGCCGCAGCTGGTTGCACACCTTGGTGAGGATGGGTGCCACGACGGTGTCGAACAGGTGGTGGCCCTGTATGTATAGGTAGGTGGTCTGCGGCGTCACACCCAGACGGCGCACGTCGTCCTTCGTGTGCAGGTATTCGTCCTTGGCATTGGGATACTGTCGCTGCAGCTCGCGTATCTTCACGCCCACCTTGCGCTTGACATTGTTGAGCGAGGCTTCAGGGTTCTGCACGGTGAAGCCGCCTGGGTCGGCTATGCGGTTGAAGTCGGTGATGGAGAAGCGTGGGTAGTTGCCGTTGCGATAGAGCATGATGCTCCACACGAAAAGCGGGAAGATGGCCTCTGAGAATCGCGCGAAATAGTCGCGGAAGTCGAAAATGCGGTGATCGTTGAGTGTCACGGCCACGCACACATCGTGCAGCGACGGCGCATAGCACTGGTAGTTCTCGATGGCATAGACGTAGGTGTGGAACACGTAGGGGCTCTGCAGCACCTTTCTGGACTGGTCGGTGGCACCCTGCATCAGGTAGTCGTAGTCGGCATCCACACAGGCGATCATTGCGTCGCCCAGAGGTGAGAGGTGTGAGGTGAGGGGTGAGAGAAAATTCATCAGCACCGACTTCTTGCCCCTTGTGAGGTTCATCTTTGAGGGCAGCATCACCTCGAAGTAGCGGCGGTCGTCTTCGAAGCGTGAGAGCACAGTACGCCAGAAATAGATGTCGTCGTAGCTCTCGACATAGGCCACGATGCGGCGACGCGCCTTCTTGCCTCGCAGGGCATTGGCGGCGTCCACCCATTGGCTGTTGACGTATTGCGTCAACCCACCCCCTGCCCCTCCCGTGCGGGAGGGGTGACTGGCTTGTTTTGCAGATTCAACATTGGCATTTTTTTGATACTTACCCATACCGTCTTGTTTCGCGCCGTTGTCTTTTTTCAGGATTTATAGCTCCCCTCCTGCACGGGAGGGGTTGGGGGTGGGTACTGTGATATCGCTTACCTCAGTGACGGCATCCACCCAGCCGTTCATCACCACAGCGGGCGAGTGGGTGGTGAGAATGATCTGCACGTTGGGATTCAGTTCGAGGATGAGGTCGATGAGGCGCTTCTGCCACTCGATGTGCAGGCTCACCTCCGGCTCGTCCATGAACAGGACGTAGTGCTGGTCGTCCTCCACCAGGACTGTGAGCAGGATGATGAGCATCTGCTTCTCGCCGCTGCTGAGCAGGTAGGGCGTGAGCACCTCGCCAATCTGCGTAAAGCGTATCTCGTTCTCTGTGCGCACGATGTGCTTGCCCGTGTCCTGGAACAGGTCGTCGACTATATCCTGAAAGCGTGTCTTCTTCTGGCTCAGCTGCTGGGCGGCCTCGGCATTGCCCTGCTGCAGTTCGGCGATGATGCGGTTGCCGATATTTACCTGATAGTCAAGGTATTTGCGCTGCAGGTGGTAGAGCTGGAAGTCGAGCAACGAGCCGCCTCCGCCCTTGATGACGGGCAGCACCTGGCGCAGCATGCCTTCCTCGTCGGCAAACACCTGCGAGAGGCTGCTGTCGAGCGAGCGTATCATGTCGTAGCGAATCCACTTGGCATCTTCAGGCACGACGTCGAGGCGCACACCCTTCAGCATGTGGCTGGGGAACTCGCCTCCCTGCGACAAGCCTTTCACCACTTTGTTCAGGATGGTGGACTTGCCCTGGCCGTTGATGCCGCTGAGGATGTTTACACGTGGGTCGAGCTCCCACACGATGTGTTTCTTTCCGCTCCATAGAGAGTCTATCTCTATCTTGCTGATATAGTCGGCAAACTTTTGCATAGCGTTTTAGGTATTATTGGGCAAAAATACAACTATTTTCTGAAAGGGCAAAAGAAATGGAAGAAAAGTTTGCTGATTATGAGGATTTTTGCATACCTTTGCACCCTTAAAGTTTAAAATAACCTAATAATTTACCAGAAACGAAAATGAAAAAGATTGTTTTTATGGCACTGGCCGTTCTGGCCATGATGACCACAGCATGTGACAACAAGAAGTCGAAGACCGAAGCCGCCGAGGGCGAGCAGACTGAACAGCAGGGGCAGACCTGGCAGACCTACACCAACGACAATTACGGCTACTCGGTAGAGGTGCCTGGCGACATGTCGAAGCGCGAGACCCTGACGGAAGATAATGGCACCATCTACTCGTATGATGGCGAGGAGGGTGTTACCTTTAACCGTATCGACATTACTGGTGGCGAGCAGATCTTCGGCGAGGAGTATACTCCTGAGAAAGTGAAGGATGACTATGCCTTCTGGACCGAGAACAAGGAGATCATAAACGAGGAACTCGGTGACGACTATTTCACCTATACCATCCCTGGTGACGAGCTGACCCAGACTGACTATCATGTTTTCAAGGGTAGCAAGTACGTCGTCGTGAGTATATGTTACGAGCCGGGCTTCAAAGACAAGCTGAGCGGCGACGTGGCCAAGCACGTGTTCCAGTCCATTAAATTCAAATAATGAAAACAAAGTGGATAGGCAGGATAGTGATGGCACTTGTTGCTTGTTGCTTGTCACTCGTCACTTCATCAGCGCAGACTGTGGAGCTGAAGATTATTGAGACCAGCGACATTCACGGCTATTTCTTCCCCTACGACTTCGTCAACGGACGCCCACTGAACGGCACTCTGGCCAGGGCCAACACCTATATCAAGCAGCAGCGGCAGCAGTATGGCGACCGCCTGCTGCTACTTGACAATGGCGACATCCTGCAGGGACAGCCCTGCACCTATTGGTCGAACTATGTCATGCGCGACGAGGAGAACCTTGCCGCACAGGTCATCAACTACATGGGCTACGACGTGGAGGCCGTGGGTAACCACGATGTGGAGACAGGCCACAAAGTCTACGACAAGTGGATGAGCGAGCTGAACTGTCCTGTCCTTGGTGCCAACATCATCGACCGAGAGACACGTTTGCCCTACGTAAGGCCATACGTTATCATAGAAAGAAATCTCTCACCTCTCACCTCTCACCACTCACCTCTTAAGATTGCCATCCTCGGCATGATCACCCCCACCATCGGCGCCTGGCTGAACGAGAGCCTGTGGCAGGGACTGGAGTTCGAGGATATGGTTGTCAGCGCACGCCGCTGGGTGAAGTATATCCAGCAGGTGGAGCAGCCCGACCTCATCATCGGCCTCTTCCATAGCGGTCTCAACGGCGGCATCACGATGGAAGACGGCCTGGAGGAGGATGCCACGCAGCTCGTGGCGCAGCAGGTGGACGGATTCGATGCCATCTTCTTCGGCCACGACCATCAGGTGCACAACGATATGCTGAAGGGCCCCTCAGGCCACGATGTGCTCTGCATCGACCCCTCGTGCTTCGGTCGCAATGTGGCTGAGGCCACCGTCACCCTCACCTACGACAATGGGTTGCTGGTGGACAAGCGCATCAAGGGCAACATCGTCGACATCCGCAACCTGGAGATTGACGAGGAGATGGTGGCACACTTCCAGCCCACCATCGACCGCATCAAAAGCTTCGTGGGACGCCGCATCGGCACCTTTGCCAACGGCTGTTCCACGCAGGACGCCTATTTCGGCAACTCCGCCTTCATCGACTTCATCCACAAGATGCAGCTGCAGCTGACGGGTGCCGACATCTCGCTGAACGCACCTTTGTCTTTTAACGCCAGCATCGATAAAGGCCCTGTCACCGTGGCCGATATGTTCAAGCTCTACCGTTACGAGAATCAGCTCTATGTCCTCAATATGACAGGACACGAGATTCGCGGACACCTCGAGATGAGCTACGACCTGTGGGTGAACACGATGCAAAGTCCTGACGACCACCTGCTGCTGCTCAACGACGCCAGCACAGGCGACCAGCAGCGCATGGGCTTCAAGAACCTCACCTTTAACTTCGACTCTGCCTCCGGCATCGACTACGAGGTGGACGTCACCAAACCCAATGGCCAGAAGGTCAGCATCCTCCGCATGAGCAACGGCGAGCCCTTCGACGAGAACAAGACGTACAAGGTGGTGATGAACAGCTATCGCGCCAACGGCGGAGGCGACCTCATCGTGCATGGGGCCGGCATCCCTCGCGACTCGCTGCAGAGCCGCATCATCTATCAGAGCGAGCTCGACCTGCGCCACTATCTCATGGAGGAAATTGAGCGCATGGGTACTGTCCGTCCCAAGGCTGGCCGCAACTGGAAGTTCGTGCCTGAAAACTGGACCAAGCCAGCCGCTAAACGCGACCGTCAGCTGCTCTTCGGAAGCAGATAAAACGAAGACGAAAACGAAAACGAAGACGAAGACGAAAACGAAGACGAAAACTTTGGGGAAAGGGGTCTATTCTTCCTGGCTGTTGGCTTGCTGGATATTGCTGAGGCGTTCGCGGGCATCTTGGCGAGCAAGGAAGATCTGATAGCGATAGACCAGGCAGGCGATGATGAAATAGATGAGTCCCTGCACCCACAGCACCTGATATTCGGGCAGCACGTCACTTAGCGTGCCGCCCATTTCATTGATACGGATGAAGCCTCGCACGCCGAAGGTGGAGGGGAACAGCCACGAGATGCCCTGCCAGAAGCCAGGAATGCTGCTCTGCGGCCAGCTGACGCCTGTGAGGAAGAGCAACGGAATGGAGATAAACACCACAAGCAACATGACATTCTCGCGATAGCGCACCATACACGACACTACCATTCCGAAGAAGATGCAGTCGAGCAGGTAGGGTAGGAGGAAGACTGCCAGCTGATCCCATCGCCCTATGCTGGTGAAACCGAAGAGTCGTGGCACGACGAGCACGAGGTAGGCAGTCATCACAGCATAGATCATGAAGTAGCAGAGGGCCTTGCCGCCCACGATGCGGAACATGCCGTTGTAGTGGCGCGAGATAGGTATGAGGTTACGATAGCGGTTGCGCTCGCGTGCCGTACCTGCCGAGAGGCCGATGCCCAGGACGAGCGTCTGCTGGATGATGAGGATGAGCACAGCAGGGATGATGAACGAGCCATAGCCTCCTGTGGGGTTATAGATGGCTACTTCCTCAGCCTGTAGCGGATGTGCGGCTATCTCTTCCTCGCGAGTGGTGAAGTGCTGACCCATCTTCATCTGTATGTCGGCACCCATCTCCAGGCTCACAAGGCGTGCCGTCATGTAGATAGCCTTATAGGCCAGCATGAGGCTCATGTCGCAATAGACGCTGACGGTGGCCTGCTCCATACGGTTGATGCGCGTCTCGAAGTCGGAGGGGATATAATAGATGCCTCGCGCCACCTGACGGCTGAGCAGCGACTGCGCCTCGTCCATATCGGCAGCATACGAGAGTACCTTCACATCGGGCGAGGCGTCGCATTGGCGTGTGAACTGTCGCGACAACGGCGAGTGGCAGTCGTCGACAACCACTACGGGCACCTCGCGCACCACCTCATTATTATATATCCATGAATAGAGCAACGGATAGAGCAGCGGCACGAGGATGAAGAAGATGAGCACGCCCTCGTCCTTCACCACTTGCTTCATCTCGTCCCACCAGATGTAGCAGGTATCGTGTATGGCTTCTGAAATCCTGTTCATGGTATATATACGTATGTCAGCATTGCATTCTTGATTTTCTTCAGCACCAGCCAAGGAAGGAGGGCAAAGCCCACGAGGGCTGCAAAGTGGAACCACGCCTCGAGCAGCGGATAGCCGTTGAAGACGCAGATCTGATAGAGCATGTAGTAGTGGCGCAAGGGGAAGAGCCAGCTGGCGGCCTGCAGCGGTCCGTCCATGCCGATGATGGGGAAGGCCGAGCCTGCCATCGAGAAGCTGAGCACGGCCCATAGCGAGCAGATACTCATCGACATGCGCAGCGACGGCATCAGGCCGAAGGCGAAGACGCCGAATCCCTGTGCAGCCAGCACGTGGAGCACGCCTAAGAGCACAATCATACCCACGCCGCCTGGGTGAGGCCAACGCAGGATGCCGAAGACGTAGAACTCGTAGAAAAAGGTAATCAGTAGGAAGATGAGCGTCTGCGGCAGCAGCTTGCCTGTCAATGCCACAAGGATGTTGTTGTTAGCGGCCTGCATCCACTCCTTCGACGTGTTGAACTTCAGCTCAGTGCCTATCGAATAGGCCGTGATGAGGAACATAAACAGCATCATCAGGCCTGGGATGAGCATCGTGGAGAGATAGACGTTGTAGTTCGTCTGCGGATTGCTGATCTGATGCAGGTCGATGCGGATGGGTTGCAGGAAGGTCTGTATCTGGTCCTCCGTAAAGCCCTTCGCACGCATCGTGGCCTGTCCTACGGCAGCAGAGCCCAGTATGCTGATGGTCTTCATATCCTTGAACACCAGCGAGCCGGCTGCGATGCTGGTCAGCGTGTAGTAGTAGGAAATCTTCGGCTGACGGCTGGCCAGCAGGTTGTCGGTAGTGCCCTTGGGGATGTAGAGGAATCCGTAGATCTCGTTGTGCTGGATGGCGCGACGGGCATCGCTGAGAGTAGGGTAGTGTGCCACCACCTTCGAGTTCTGGAAGGCATCGAGGCGCTGCACCAAGGCGCGTGTCGTCGACGTGTTGTCCTCGTCCACCACGCCCACAGGCATATCCTGCGGCAGTCCCTCGTGCATCAGCGACGTGAAGAAGAATACCACCAGCAATGGGAACACCACCATGCAGAATCCGTAGATGGGATTCTGCCATAGGCGGCGGCACTCGCGAAGAAAGAGCCTACCCATGAGCCTCCCTACTTAATTACCAGACTCATGCCAGGCCGCAGCCCCTCGATGGTCTCAATAGGACGGGCCTTCACCTCGAAGGTCTTCAGGTCGTACTGGCCGTTGGTCTTTGTGGCCTTCCACACGGCGTAGGTGCCCTGGTCCTTCATGTGATAGACCTTCATCTTGATATCCTTGCCAAAGGCAGGCACGAAGCACGAGAACTCATCGCCCACCTTCATGCCCTTCAGCTGATCCTCGCGCACATTAAACGTGCCCCACATATCGTTCATCATCGAGATGGTCATGATGGGACTGCCTGTGCCTACGAGCTCACCCACCTTGGGATAGATGCTGCTCACCTCGCCGTCCATCTGTGCTATCTGCACCGTCTCGCCGATGTAGGCGTTCACCTCCTGCACGGCACCCTTGGCACGGTTGACCTGTGCCTGTGCAGCCAGTCGCTCCTCCTGACGGGCACCGTTCACAGCCATATCATACTGGCTCTGGGCAGCCTTCACCTGAGCCTGCGATGATTTGTAGAGTGCCTCGGCCTCGTCGCGTTTCTGGGCGCTGATGACACCCTCGTCGAAGAGGTTCTGCGCACGCTGGTAGGATTTTTCGTGTATCTCCAAGCCTGCCTTGGCCTGCTGCAGCAGCTGGTAGGCACCTTCAATCTGCTCCTTGCGGGCTCCGTTGCGAGCCATCTGCTCCAGGGCGGCAGCGGCTTCCTCAGCGCCCTGTGCCTGCTGCATCTTCGCCATCACCTCAGGGGCTTCGAGGATGGCCAGCGTATCGCCGGCACGGACGAAGTCGCCCTCTCTGACGCGAATCTCCTTGATGCGCCCAGGCACCTTGCTCGATACACGGTATTCCGACACTTCCACCTGTCCCTGGATGACTTCAGGGTCGCGGTCGAAGGTGAAATAGCCAATCATGGCCACGATGGCTACAACGATGATAAAGCCGAGGATGGCCAACAATATATTATTGTGCTGTTTCTTTGCTTGATTCTGTTCCATGATTTTGGGAATTTTATGAGGCTTATGGGACTTATAGGGCTTATGGGGCTAATGGAGCTAATGAGGCTTATGGGTTAAGGATTCCTAAGGCTTTCTGCAAATCCACCTGCGAGAGGCGGACGTCGATCTGTGCGTCGATGAGCTGTGAGCGAGCCTGCAGCCAGGCTGTCTGGGCCTCCATCACGGTGGTGGGAGTGATGACGCCTTCCTGGAAGCCTACGTTAGCTACACGCAGATTCTCTTCAGCACGCTCGATAGCCGTCTGGGCCATTGCGAGGCGCTTGTTGGCCTCTTCCACCTTCAGCGTCGACTGGTTCACCTGCAGCTCGATGAGGTCGCGGGCCTCGTCCAACTCGAGGTTGGCAATAGCGGTAGCTCCCTTCGAGGCACGCACCTTGTAGGCCACGTCGCCCCAGTTCCAGATGGGGATGCGGACGAGGACGCCCACATTCCAGAAACCGCCGAATTTCTTCTCGAAGCCGTTCAGCACGTTGGGATTGCTGATGGCGTAGCCGCCTGTTAGCGCCACTTGCGGCAGGTTGGCAGCACGCAGCAGGTTGGTGGCCTCGTGGCTGAGGTCGACGGCGCTGCCCAGCATCTTTAGCTCAGGACGGTTCTCGACAGCCTGCTGCACATCGAGCTGCGGCTGCAGGGTGACAGTGGCGAGGCTCTCGGCGTTCTCGTCGACGAGGATGACGGGCTCTTTCAGCGGCAGCCCTATCTTCTGGCAGAGCAGCATACGCGAGAGGGTCAGGCCGTCGTTCACCTTCTGCAGGGTCATCTCGGCTTCGTTCACCTTCACGCTGACGCTGAGTCCCTCGCTGCGGGTGGCCACGCCCTCTTCAATCATCTTCTGCACGTCGCTGTCGAGCTTCTTCACTACGTCGAGGAAACTCTGTGCCAGCTCCTGCTTATGCTTCAGCGAGACCACCTGCCAGTAGGCCTGATCCACGCCGTAGAGCACGGCCTGGCTGCGCACGTCGGCTGAATACTGCATCATGTCCTCGTTGATGTCGGCCATGCGGTTGAGGGCCAGGATGGCGCCACCCATGAAGAGGGGTTGCGTCACGAGGATGCTGCCAGCGAAGATGTTGCGCGTGTCAGTACGGAAGGCATCGACGATTTTCTGTCCCTCCGTGTTCAGCAGGCCGGCTGTGTTCGTCAGTGTCTGGCCCATCTGCTGCTGCATCTGTCCGGCCATCTGCTGGAAGGCCTCCATTGGCACCCCCATCTGGCCCAGCATCTGTCCGAGCTGTCCCAACTGCTGCTGTACGCCTCCGGCCAGTCCCTGCAAGCCTGTGGCAGCCGTCGTTCCGATGTTGCTGAGGCTTGTCTTCTGCTGGTCGTTGAGCAGCGAGAGCTCCTCGCTGGTGTACTGATAGGAGCCGATGGCCGACACGTGCGGCAGGTACTTCGTGCGTGCCGATCGCCGCAGGTTCTGCGCCACGTCCTGCTTGATGGCAGCCACACCCAGCTGTTTGCTGTTGCGCAGGGCCATCGCGCGGCAGCTGTCGAGGCTGAGCAGGGTTTGCGCCCCTGCAGGGCTAAATGATAAATGACAAATGATAAATGATAAAGCTATCACCATCATCCATCCGTTCTTTATCTTACTTTTCATAACTGAAAGTTTTGTCGCCAATCATATTGCCGTCGGCGAAGATGCTGACGTGATAGTCGCCAGCCATCAGCGTCTCCTCCACGTTCCAATAGACCACTACGGGCGTCTCCTCGCCTGAGTATTCGATGACCTTCCTCATGGAGTATTCCAGCTGACGGTTCTCGTAGTTGAAGTAGCCGCCGCCGAAGAGCACGCTGCCCGTAGGTGTCATGATGCGCACGTAGATGGTGCGCTCGCCGTTCTCTGCCGTCACGTTGCGGGCGATGTTGAAGTTCACCTGCAGCGTCTGCGTATCGCTCATCTTCTTGGCCACCTTACGCTTGCCCATGCGAGTCATGCTGATGGCAGTGGCGTTGAGCTGGGCAGCGATGGTCACACGCTCCGTCAGCTGCTGGCGCTCCTGCTGCAGGTTCTGGTTCTCGCGAGTGCTCTCCTCCAGGCGTCCGCTGAGCTGCGTATTCTCGTTGCGCAGGTGCTGGTTGACCTGATTGAGCGAGTCCACCTGGCGGATGTAGTCGCGCAACACGGCACGCACGCTGTTCAGCTCTTTCTTGAGGCGAGTGATCTCAGCGGCGTTGTCGGCCTTCACCTGCTTGAGCTCCTCCAGCAATTGCTGGGCACGCAGCTGCTCGCGGGTGAGCTGTGCGATGAGCGAGTCGTTGGTGATCTGCATCATCATTTCGCCATACTGCAGGTCCAGCTGGGCATATTCGCTCTCCATCTCTTCCTTCTCGAGCTCTGCCAGTTCCTGCATACTCTTCATCTTCTCATCCTGCTGCTTCAGGTCTTCATTCTTAGGCTGGATGACGAAAAACCACAGACAGGCTGCCACAGCGAGTGCCAGAAGCACTGCCGCTGCCACTGAAATGATGATTGTCTTCTTCATTTTCTTTTTTTTTAATGAACGTGCAAAATTACGCACTTTCCTGCAAAACGGCGAAGAAAAACGGGATAAAAGCTTTTTTGCGATGTAAAAATTTAGCTTATTTAGTAAAAATGTCAACTATTTTAGTTTTTCTTTTGGCAGATTGAAAAAAAACACTTATCTTTGCCCACACTAATAACCTGAAGCTTATGGCAAACAACGGTTTCCTTTACCGTGCTTTCCGCCTCTACTACGATGGTTTCCGCAGCATGACGCTGGGGAAGACACTCTGGCTGGTCATTGCCATCAAGCTGTTTATCATCTTCGTCGTCCTGAAGATTTTCTTCTTCCCCAATTTCCTGAGCACCCATGCCGAGAAGGGTGCTGAGGCCGATTTCGTGGCTACACAACTGTTGAATAACAACCAATAAATAATAGCTTATGCACGATTTACTATTGACAATTGATGCCGGTACCATCGACTGGTCGAGGGCACAGTTCGCGCTGACTGCCATCTACCACTGGCTCTTCGTCCCGCTGACGCTGGGCCTGGCACTCATCATGGGCATCTGTGAGACTATCTACTACAAGAAACAGAAACGGGCCGATGCCGAGGCCTCTGCCTTCTGGAAAAAGACCTCCAAGTTCTGGCAGCGCCTCTTCGGCATCAACTTCGCTATGGGTGTGGCCACGGGCATCATCCTCGAGTTCGAGTTTGGCACCAACTGGAGCAACTACTCATGGCTCGTGGGCGACATCTTCGGCGCTCCGCTGGCCATCGAGGGCATCGTGGCGTTCTTCATGGAGAGCACCTTCGTGGCTGTGATGTTCTTCGGATGGAAAAAGGTGAGCGCAGGCTTCCACCTCGCTGCCACCTGGCTCACAGGCATCGGAGCCACGCTGTCGGCCTGGTGGATACTGGTGGCCAACGCCTGGATGCAGAATCCCGTGGGCTGCGAGTTCAATCCTGACACGATGCGCAACGAGATGACGTCGTTCTGGGACGTCGCCCTCTCGCCCTTCGCCGTCGACAAGTTCTTCCACACCGTCATATCGTCTTGGATCATCGGCGCCGTCTTCGTGGTGGCCGTGTCGTGCTGGTATCTGCTGAAGAAACGTCACACGCAGCTGGCTCTGCAGAGCATCAAGATTGGTAGCGTCGTAGGACTGGTGGCTGCTTTGGGAGCCGCCTTCACAGGCCATATCTCCGGACAGGACGTCGCCAAGTCGCAGCCCATGAAGTTGGCCGCTATGGAGGCTCTCTACAACGGCGGCAACTCGCAGAGCCTGACGATGGTGGCGCTGGTGAATCCGTTGAAGCAGCCCGACTATGCCAACGAGCAGGAGCCGCCGCTGAAGATTGGACTGCCCTACGCCCTGTCTGTGATGGCGACGAACACGATGGACGGCTATGTGCCTGGCATCAACGACATCCTCAATGGCTACACCAAGCCTGACGGCACGCGCGAGCTCTCGGCCGACGAGAAGATAGCACGCGGCAAGCTGGCCATCGCCGCCCTGCAGGCCTATCGGCAGGCCCGCATCGACAAGGACGATCCTGAGGCCGTGCGACAGCTGCAGGTGTTCCGCGACAACGAGAAATACTTCGGCTATGGCTACATACGCGACAAGAGCGAGCTGGTGCCGCCTGTAGGCTTGAATTTCTGGGCCTTCCGCACGATGGTGGGCATGGGATGCCTGCTCATCCTGTTCTTCGGACTGGTGCTGGTGCTGGGCTACAACATCCCGTTCCTCTCCATCTTCTCGCGTCGTCTGCTGGCCGCCATCGGCCTGTTGCCTGAGACCGAGGCCGACGTGCCTGCATCGGGCTCTCAGCCGAAGTGGCTCTGCTGGGCTGCCATCATCATGCTGCCCCTGGCCTACATCGCCTCAGAGAGCGGCTGGATAGTGGCTGAGATGGGCCGCCAGCCCTGGACCATCCAGGACATGCTGCCTACATGGGCCGCTGCCAGCGACCTCCAGTCAGGATCGGTCATGCTCACCTTCGCCCTCTTCCTCATCCTCTTCACCACCATGCTGGCTGTGGAGATCAGTATCATGTTGAAACAAATCAAGAAAGGACCTGAACTATGACATACGAATTTCTGCAACATTACTGGTGGTTCGTCGTATCACTGCTAGGAGCAATACTCGTCTTCCTGATGTTTGTGCAGGGCGCCAACTCGATGGTGCGCTCCCTGGGCTGGACGCCTGAGGGACGACGACTCATCGTCAACTCCACAGGCCGCAAGTGGGAGTTCACGTTCACCACGCTGGTCACCTTCGGAGGAGCCTTCTTCGCCTCCTTCCCGCTGTTCTACAGCACCAGCTTCGGCGGCGCCTACTGGCTGTGGATGATCATCCTGTTCACCTTCGTGGTGCAGGCCGTCAGCTATGAGTTCCAGAACAAGCTGGGCAACTTCCTCGGAGCCAACACCTTCCAGTGGTGCCTCGTGCTCAACGGCATCCTCGGCCCGCTGCTCCTCGGCGGCGCTGTGGCCACGTTCTTCGAGGGCTCCAACTTCGTGGTGGAGAAAGCCTCCCTCACCTCACCCCTGCTGATTGAAGGCGGCGGACAGGCCATCAGCCATTGGGCCAACGCCTCGCACGGCCTCGATGCCCTCCTCAATCCCTGGGTGCTCGTGCTGGGACTCGCTGTGATGTTCCTCGCTCGCACGCTGGGCACACTCTACATTATAAATAATGTCAACGACGAGGATATCCGCTCGCGGGCCTCCGTGCGCCTGCTGGGCTCTGCCGTTCCCTTCGTGGTGCTCTTCGTGGCCTATGCCGTACATCTGCTGACGAAGGACGGCTACGGCTGGAACATCGAGACGGGCGAGATCCAGGTGATACCCCATAAGTATCTGAACAACTTCATCGAGATGTGGCCGCTGCTCATCATGCTCCTTGCAGGCGTGGGCCTCGTGCTGGCAGGCATTGCAATGGAGGTGTGGAGGAAGAACGAAAACGAAAACGAAAACAGGAGGAGGCACAAGAAATATCAGGGCATCTGGCCTACAGGCATCGGCACCGTGCTCACCGTCCTCGCCCTGCTGCTCTGCGCCGGCTGGAACTACACCGCCTACTACCCCTCGACGCACGACATCCAGATGTCGCTCACCATCGACAACTCCAGCAGCAGCGAGTTCACCCTGCGCACCATGTTCTACGTCTCCCTCCTCGTGCCCTTCGTCCTTGCCTACATCGTCTACTGCTGGCGCAAGATCGACAGCCGCAAGATCGACCACGAGGAAATCGCCGTCGACGAGGAGGCATATTGAGTTTTGTTAAGAAGCCCCCAATTTAGGGGCTTTTCTATGTTTTTTTACAATCTCAAAATATTAACGGTGAAGTCAGATATAAAAAATTCGGAGACGATTTAAACCCTTTTTCATTGCCAGCGTCAAAGAATCAGTAATCAGGATAACAAACAGGATAACAACTAAAAAATCAAAGAACATGAAAAAGATTGTTTTCACACTGGCTGCCGTGATGGCATTCACATTTAGCTTTGCAAAGAGTGACAAGGCTGACAAGAGATTCGACATGAGTTGTAACATCTACCGCCTCTCCGAAGTGCTCGAACTGGACGAAAACCAGATGGATGCCGTAGAGACGATTCACGACAACTTCAGTAAGGAAATGCAGTCGCTGGCTGCGCTGAAAGGACCTCAGCTAAGGTTTCGGATTCATCAAACCGTAAGAAAAGATGCCGAGCAGATGAGGCAGGTGCTCAACGACAAACAGCTCCGCAGCTACATGCGCATCGTGATGACGACGCTTCGCAACAGACAACTCTGAGCAACGGCTGAAAGTAATAACGGGAGGGCTAAAAGGTCCTCCCGTTGTTGTGTACTGAAGTCAAGCATCTACTTCTTTCCCTTCAGGATGATGTAGATGATGACGGGAGCGCCCATCAGCGGCGTGACGGCGGCGAGGGGAATGATGCCGCTCTCGCCGGGCAGGAAGCAGATGAAATTGCAGATGAGGGCGACGACGGCGCCGCAGAGCACGGTGGCGGGCAGCAGCAGGCGGTGGTCGTCGGTGCGCAGCAGCAGTCGCGTGATGTGCGGCACGGCCAAGGCGATGAACGACACGGGACCGCAGAAGGCGGTGGTGACGGCGGTGAGCAGTCCCGTCACAATGAGCAGCCAGTTGCGGATGCGGCGTATGCTGAAGCCCAGGTTGGTGGCGTAATGGTCGCCGAGCATCAGGGCGTTCAGGGGCTTAATGAGCAGCATGGTGCCCGTCAGGCCCAGCAGCGTGGTGGTGGCGAAGAACGGCATGTGGCGCATGGTGACGCCGCCGAAGGAACCCATACCCCACATCACGTAGGTCTTCACGCCCTCGTCGGTGGCGAAGAAATTGAGCAGCGTGATGGCCGACGAGGCGAGATAGCCTATCATGATGCCGATGATGAGCAGCATGACGTGGTTCTTCACCAAGGTGGAGAAGAAGAAAATGACGGCCGTGACCAGCATCGCACCCACAAAGGCGGCCATGATGACGGCCACGAAGCCGCTGAGCTGCAAGGAGCCTACGGACAGCGTGCCGCCCAGCATCAGCATGACGAGGGCTACGCCCAAGGCTGCGCCGCTGCTGATGCCGAAGATGGAGGGGTCGGCCAGGGGATTGCGGAAGGCCGTTTGCAGGAGCAGGCCGCTGGCGGCCAAGGAGGCTCCGCAGAGCACGGCGGTAATGGCCTGCGGCAGTCGGCTCTCCATAATAATATAGCGCCAGGAGGGCTTTGCACCCTCGTCGCCCATGAGGATGCTGAACACGTCGGAGGCAGGTATGCGGATGCTGCCCTCAAAAAGATTGAGGACGAACAGCGCCACGATGAGTAGCGCAAAGATGACAATAGCAACGGCAGGCCGCCTCATAAGCTATGATAATAACGCGGCTCAGGCAGATTTGGTATGTCGGGATGGAGGATTTTTATCAGGTCCTGCAACAACAGGTCAGGACGGAAGGGGGTCTCCTCGTAGAACATCGAGGTGGTGACGTTGCAGCCGTAGACTGCAGAAGAATTCCGAATTCCGAATTCCGAATTAGGAGACTGGGAGGCGGAATTCGTAATTAAACGAATGGGACGTACCATGCGGTAGCCGTCTTTCTCGCTGAGCAGCTCGTCGAGGGTGATGGGATGGGGACTGTCGTAACGGAAGAGCCAGAAGTCGCTCTCTCCGGCACGCTCCAGCACCGTCTCGAAAGCCAGCTGCAGAGAACCGCTGTGGGAGTCGTCGGCCCAGGGATAGTCGGCGTTGGCATCGCTGAGCATCTGTCCGATGGTGCTGCGTCCGCCCGGCACATACCACACCGAGCCCGCCATCTTGTCGACCAATACCGACGGACGGGCGGCAGCCGTCGCAGCCTGCTGCTTCAGCGTCATATAGTGGGCCTCCACCTGCGCGAAGAGCCGCTCGGCCTCTTCCTCCTTTCCATAGAGCATCCCGTAGAAGCGCATCCACTCAGCACGGGCCAGGGGTGACGCCTCCATATACTCGGCACACTCGATGATGGGGATGTTGATGTCCTCCATGCGTCCGTAGCCGCCGGCATTCTCGAAGGGCGAGAGCAGGAGGGCATCGGCCTCGGTGTCGATGATTTTCTCCACCACGGGGCTCATGCCGTCGCCGCAGTCGGCAATCTTTCCGCTTTTCACACCCTCCTGCACAAAGGGCACCTTGATATACTTCAGGTCAGCCACGCCTGCCACCTGCGCCGTAGCCTGCAACTGGTCAATCAAAGCACAATGCACGCTGGTGAAGACGACGCTGCGACGGAGGGGGGTGCGGACGACGGTGCCGCCAGGGAGAGATTGCGGCAATTCAGCATCATACGGGACGAGGACGTAGGTATGGAGACCCTTGCCCTGCATCCAGGGGTTGTCGATATAAACCACCCGACAGCCTTCGCGCTGCTCCACGTGGATGAGACGGGCGTAGCGGAACACGAGGCTGTCGGGTGCGGTACTTTCCTGCAAACGCTCTGCCCAGCTCTGCGGAGCACGTTGTCCTCCGCAGGCTGTCAGAACGATTGTCAGTAGAAAGAGTAGTTTCTTCATTTCACAACGACCTTACGCACGGTGCCGTCGTTCATACGGACGATGTTGATGCCTTTCTGGGCGGCATTGAGGCTGCGGCCGTCGATGGCGAAACGCTGTACGGATTGTTGCTGTGATACAGCAACAGACTCAACGCCGGTGGTAACATCTACATTGCGATTGGGCAGCACTTCCGTGCCTTCAACGCCGAAGTTGTCGAAGCAGAAGTAGGCAGGCGTGTTCATGCCCCAGTCGCCGTTGTCGGTGCTGGAGAGCTCGAAGCTCAGCTTGCTCACCTTGCCCAGGCCAGAGAGGTCAACATAGCGCCAGTCGTTGATGATGTAGGCCTTCTCGGCATCGCGCAGGTCGGCCAGGTAGTAGTCCTTCGTACCCGTCACCTCGTCGTCGGCATCGTAGCCGGTAATGGTGAGCTTGAACCAGTCGCCCAGGCCGAACTTCTTGGCGTAGGGATCGCCACCGGTCAAGGAACTGTAGGCGTAGCTGCTGTTGGTGATGTAGAAGCCGGGCACCACGACGGGTTCGTCGGAAAGCGGAGTGACATAGCAGGGACCATTGAAGGCTGCGGCAAAGGCCACACCATAGTTGGCAGAGCCGTCATAGCCGCCGCCAACCACATTGTTCCACTGGTCGTCGAGCGTCTCATACGTGGTCTTGGTACGGTTGGCATAGCCGAAGAAATACCAGTAGTCCCAGTCGCTCATGCAACCGTGTGCAAACTCGTAGCCGCCGCTGACAAACTCAGTACGCTCATCGTCCTCCTCGGTGCTCACGCTGATGTGACCGTCGGCAGGAACCTCAAGCTCCTCGAAGGTGGCCACAGCCAACAGGGCAGGCACGTCGACGGCAATCTCCACTGCCGGCACGCGGCCGAAGACTGCGCTCTGCGAGATAGCGGTAAAGTTGGGAGCACGGCCCGTCAGCTTCGACGTAGCTCGGTGGTTGCCCACAGGATCGCCAAAGCCGCTGATGCCCAGCACACCGTCGGTGAGCTCAATCACGGGATAAATCCAATTCTCGGGCACAGTAAAGGTGACTGCCTGTGCAGCAGGTGTAGAGGCCATCTTATACTGGTTGGCCTTGCCATTCGTCACAGTGATGCCCTCGGTGGCCTGCTTGTAAGCCAGGAAGCCGCTGAAATTGTGGATGCCGGCCAGCTTGCCTGCGGGATGATAGAGTCCGGAATACTGCACGGTGACCTTGTCGCCAGGCTTCACCATAGTGACGACCTCGTCATTCACGGTAATGTCGCGGTGGCAGGGTTTGGCAGTCATCACCTGATAGACACACTGTCCAGCATTATTGGTCAGACAGACGATGTTGCGGCCCTCGACAAGATGTAAAGTAAAGCTGCCATCATCGTTCTTCCTTATATTCATTCCTGAGAAAGCCGGATATGAGATGCTGTTAGTGCCGATGACAGGCTGCGACATGGTAACAATGACATTGCTCTCAGGCGTGAAGGTATAGTCGAAACCATCCTCTGTATCGAGGAAATAAAACACGTCAAACTCAGCATCGACGTTCTTCATCGAGAGTTTCGTGTCAATCGGGTCGCCCCCACCCCACGGAGTGACGGTGGTCAGGTAGTCCTCATTGATGGTGATATTGGGCGAGAAATCTGCGGGTTCCTGTCCTACGGTGACCACGAACACACCCGTATTCTCAGGCCAGATGGCACCCCAGTCACTGCCACCTACGAAGGAACTCTTCGTGGCTCCGCTATACTGATCGAGGTGGATGGCATCGTAGGTCACCAGCACGATGGCGGTGCCTGTGCCAACAGCGGTGAGCAGCTCATTCTCGACCTTCACCACAGAATTGTCTTCCTTGCCCATAGTATTCAGCACGGTAAAGTGGAAGTCGGGCTCGATGAAGTAGTTGGCGGTGATACTGTTAGTGAGCTCCCAGTTGCGCATGGGCAGGATGTCGTAGGTGTCACCCACGTTAGCCAGCAGCAGGTGTCCACGCTCGTTGATGTTGAGGAAGATGTCTGCCACGTTGTAGCCATCGTTGCTGGTCACGTCGTGGTCGATGAACTTCGGGTCCTTGGCCGAGAGGTCAGCATCGGTAAAGGCCAGCTCGGGGCGCTTCTCGGGGTCGCCGCTCATGGTGAAGAGACCTGCCTGCGTGTACTTGCCCTCCTGGCTTACACGATAGTTGTACTGCTGCTTGTCGGCCAGCTTGAAGGTGTAGACCTTGCTGCCGCCCTCAGTAGCGATACTCTGGGGAGCCACCTCCTTGAACTTCACGAAGTGGGCCGTCTTGGTGCCGAGGAAGAAGTCGGCGCCGGCGGGCACGCTCACGCTGTAGCTATAGCTCATGGGAGCCTCGGCATTAATGGAAGCGTTGAAGGTCACCGTGCCTGTGTAGGAAGCGACGAGGTAGCCCTCGGCCTGACGCGTGTCAGAGGGAATGAGGTCGAGGTAGTAGGTGTTGCCGCTAAAGACGAGGAACATCTTCTTGCCCGAAGTATATTCGCCCATCGTGGTATTGACCACAGCGCCTTCCTTCGTCGTCACCTTGAGGTCGAAGGTATAGTCGGTACCATAGACCCAGTCAGCGTTCTTCACTGTGATCTCAGGCGAGAAGATGGCGAAGGTGGTGTGGTCGGCATCGATGTCGAGCTGGATGGTGCCACTCACGGTCTCGCCATCGGCGGCGGTGGCGGTCAGCAGGTAAGTGCCGTCGGGAGCATCGAAGGTGTACTTCGTGCCATCGGGTTCACCTACGGTCACAGACTCATTGGTCGCAGTATTGACCAGCGACTGGATGAGCTTGCTCTTCGCGTTCATTGTCACCTCAACAGTGGTGGCAAAAGCGTTGCCTGTTGTCAACAGCAGCAGCGCCATGAAACTTAGTAGAAACTTCTTCATTTTGTTTGATATTTAGAAGGTTAATAAAAAGGTATTGCTATTTGAACAGAAACTTACGTCCTTGGCTGATGTAAATATCACGTTGGCGAGGACTTGACACTCGTCGGCCCTGAAGGTCAAACAATTTACGATTTGACAATTTACGATTTACAATTTGATTCACGCTATTAAAGTGCTGGCCGTCGGGCGGCAGGGCGAGGAAGTGGCCCGGATTGACATAGACCTTGTATTTGCCCAAGAGCTGTCCCTCGGGCGTCCACTGGTAAAGGTAGCCGGCATTCTCGAAAGAGCTGGCGTCAGTGCCGTAGATATAGCCAGTGTAGGGATTGACGTAGATGCCGTAGGGCTGGTTCATATTCTCAAAGTCGGCCTTCAGTGTGCCAGGAAGCGTATGTGTCAGGCCGCTGGCGCCACCGGTTTCCATAACTGTCTGCGGGTCGATGGTCATGCAGGAAAATTCATAGCCGCCTGTGATGTAGGAAAAACTGGAGCCTACGGCCAGGAACTTACCATCGAGCGTGGTGCAATTGTAGGTGGCGGGCTCGTCGAAGCGTACAAAGCAGTCCTGACCGCTGAGGGCCTTCTCACAGTCGAAGACGAGACTGGCCGTGGGAATCTCGTAATAGTCGCCAGGCGAATTGATGCACAGGTAACGTCCATACTGCGACATCTTGCCATAGAGATTGGGCACACCCGTGTCAATGGTTTTCTCCACCTGCATGGTTTCAGCATTGATAATGCTTACCGTAGTCTCGTAGTCATGATCAAATTCCTGTGCTGCGTAACCGCCGGTGTTCACCACGAAAAGACGGCCCTTATAGAGGGCAATACCCTCGGGCTCATAACCCACTTCGCAAGCGGCCACGGTCTTAAAGGTCGTGATATCTATCTTTGCCACGAAACCCTTGTCGAAATATTTGAAGCCACTGGTGGTCAGGCACTCATGGCCATAACTGGAGACGTAGACAAATTTGCCATCGGAGCACAGCTTGCGGTTGTTGGGGATGTCCTCTGTAGCTGCCACAGCCTTGCCGTCGGGCGTGATGAACTGCACGATGTTCGACCAGTTGACAGCGATGGCGATGAGGTTGTCGTTTACCTGAATGATGTCGTTGGGCGTATCGCCTATCTTCTGTCCGTTCACGTCGCGGAACCACGAGTTGCTCACCACGTGGTCGTCCTCAAAGTAAGTCAGGCGCCCGTTATCGGCCTGCCACATGCCTTCATTCAGCACGATGAGCCGTTCTTGCGCTATGCTAAATGAAAAATGGGAAATGATAAATGATAAAAATATCAGCAGACGTTTCATTTTTTTGTTCTTAAATTCCGATGGTAAGGGTGAGTTTATAGTTGCGGCCCGGCATGGGGTAGCGGGGAATATGCTCGTACTGCTCGTTGAGCACGTCGCAGACCTCAAGACAGAGACCCAGAGAGGTGAGAGGCGAGAGACGAGAGACAAGAGTCGAAGGCATGAAATAAGAGAGTTTCGCATCGACGTTGTTGTAAGGCTCAAGAATGTCCTCAGGGTCGGCATAACTCCACATGCGCTCGCCCACGTGCATATAAGAAATGGTAAGCGATAGCTCTTTCCTGGCAGCCACACCGGTCAGGGTGTAGGACAGCTCCGGCGAGTAGCAGATGGGCTTGTTGTAGGTATCCTCGTCTGTAGGGTCGGTGCGGTTGAGGTCTTTCTGCCAGGTCAGCGAAGTAAGCAGCGAGAAGTGCCAGTCCTTCTTGTCGTAATGTCCCTGCGCCGTAGCGTTGAGCCCTCGGCAGAAAGTGTAGCCGTAGTTCATCATCGTCCAAGTATACGTGCCCTTCAGCGGCAGGCATACAATGCGGTTTTCTATCCTGTTCTGATAGACATCAGCCTGCACGTCGAAAGAGAGGTGAGGTGCGAGAGGTGAGAGGTGAGAGGCAGTCCAGTGGTATTCCAATCCGATATTCCATTGCTTTGTATACTCCGGTTTGAGGTTGCGGTTGCCCACCTGCGTGTAGTAGAGGTCGTTAAGTGTGGGGGCACGGAAAATCTTCTTGTACCACGCACGCATCGTGACACCGTAGAGTGTGTAGGCAACGGATACGGCGGGTGTCCAGCGGTCTAACGGGTCGGCAGCGCCTACGCGGGTAAACGTAAAGTCGTGGTAATGCTGATGCAGCATAGATGCAGCTGCCTGTACGCCGTGGTAGTTCATCTGTGCTGCCACCACTTCTTTCTGATCCAAGCGGAACACGTTGTCAAAGTGCTTGAGATCGGCACGCAGTTTACTGTAACGCACGTCGTAGCTGGTTGAGAGCGAAAGCCAAGGCCAAGGCGTATAGCCGTAGCAGAGTGCACCGTAGCCGTCTTCCTGACGATAGTGGTTGTTGACGCGTGCCGTGTTCTGGTTCTCAGGGTAGTCTGTGCAGTAACGCAGGTACTCGTTGGTGTACTTCGCGTTCACCTTGACACGATGGTGATTCAGGAACTCGTGTTGCCATGAGGCTTGTACGAAGAAGTCCCTATCCCACTCACGGCCTACGTTGATGTATTTGTCGCTCAGCCTGCGGACAATGCCACCAGGACAGCCACGCTCGGAGTCATAATAATATAGATGTGTAGAGAAGCCGCCCTTGAACAATGCTCCTTCGATGCGCCCGTAGCGGATATCACTGTTGGCACGCCTACCAATGGTATCCTCGTAACTGGAATGATAGCGGAAAGGATAGTCGCCGCGCGAGTCACACCACTCGCCATCCACGAAGCCACGCAAGCCATTAACCATTGACCATTGACCATTGACTTTTGCCATATAGGTAGAAAAAGAGGCACGGCGCAGCTGCACCGACAGCGAGTCCTTCGTAGGCCGTTTCGTGGTAAGATAGACGGTGGCGCCAGAGGCATACTCCGAAGCCGACTGGCAGTTGTCAAGCTTGTTGGCGTTGTAGAGCGACACCGTCTCCAGAGAAGAGAGAGAGAACTTCCCCAGATCGACGGTGCCGTTCTGCGCATTAGTGATGCGGATGCCATCCACATAGATGCCCACATGCTGTGCGCCCATCGAGCGCACGTTGATGGTCTTCAGGCCACCCAATCCGCCATAGTCCTTGATCTGTACGCCAGAGAAATACTTCAGTGCGTCAGCCACCGAGGTCGTCGACAAGACTCGGAGGTCGGCACCACGCAACGTCTGCGACGTGGCGATGGGCCTTTTGCCATACACCTCTACCTCACTGAGCGTCTGTGTGGTGTCAACAAAGAAGCCTCGCTCCTGGTGCCCGTCTACCGCGAAAACTATGTCAAACTGTGCGGCAACCTCAGACTGGAGCGAGGCATTCCTATTCTTCTCTACGTACAGGGTCGTATCATTCAGCTCTTCTCCCCATAGTGTCTGAGTGAAGAGTAACAACATACCTACAACGAGTCCTGCACCTCTCATATAAATATTTTAGAGCTGCATCGTCCTGCTGTCCTAACCCCAGAGGTGCTGCAGGACTTAACATTGGCGGCAGGTCTTCTGGCTCGTCGCTCGGACTGCAAGCGTCTTCCCGAAAATCTCAGTGACGTTATGCTTGCGCCGTTCTAAGGCGACTCACAGCTGCGGGACAGCAGGGGATTCACACCCCTTTCCCTTTTAATCAAGCCCCAAGGGGCCCAAACCACCGTATTTGCGCCTGCAAAGTTATAACAAAGCATTGAAACGGCAAAGCATCGGCGTTCCTTTTTTTTGTCTTTTGTTAAAAAAGAATAAAGCGAAGTAAAAAAGTCTTAGCTTTCTGCCCCCTAACTCCTAACTTTTTCGTACTTTTGCCACGTTTTGTGAATATACCTAAATAAATCAGTAACTTAAAACAGTTAAATGATGGACTCTCAAGAGAATGTAACCGTCAACAATTCGCCAGTCGAAGAGACGGTCAACCAGGAAGTAGAAAAAGTAGAAGAACAGGCAGCCCCTGAGCCCCAGGAGACTCTGGAAGAGCAGGAAGCACCGGAAGTGCCGGAAACGCCCAAAGCACAGGAAATTCCAGAAGCTCCGGAAATCCCGGAAGTTCAGGAAGAAGCTCCAGAGGCCCCAGAAGCCCCTGTCGAGCCCAAGACCTACGCCACGAAGGCGGAGGTGCTGGACCGTGTGAAGGAGCTGGCCCACGGTGAGGAAATGCCGCAGAAGGATGAGGTGGACTACCTCAAGACAGTCTTCTACAAGCTGCACATTGCCGAGCGCGAAGCCCGCCTAAAGGAATATATCGATGGCGGCGGCGACCCCGAGGCCTATCAGATCACGCCCGACGTGGCCGAGGAGGCTTTCAAGGCCGAGATGGGCATCATCAAGGAACGCAGGCAGCAGCTCTTCCGCGAACAGGAAGCTGAGAAGGAAGAGAATCTGAAGAAGAAGCTCGCCATCATTGAGAAGATAAAGAGCATGGTCACCTCGCCCGAGGAGGCCAGCAAGACCTATCAGGAGTTCAAGGCCCTGCAGCAGGAATGGCGCGACATCAAGGCCGTGCCCGCTGAGAAGGCCAACGAGCTGTGGCGCAACTACCAGCTCTATGTGGAGCAGTTCTACGACCTGCTGAAGCTGAACAGCGAGGCTCGGGAGCTGGACTTCAAAAAGAACCTCGAGGCCAAGACACGTCTGTGTGAGGCAGCTGAGAAGCTGGCCGACGAGAACGACGTCATCAGCGCTTTCCACCAGTTGCAGAAGCTGCATCAGGAATACCGTGAGATTGGTCCCGTCAGCAAGGAGCTGCGTGAAGAGGTGTGGCAGCGCTTCAAGGCCGCCAGCACCGTCATCAACAAGCGCCACCAGCAGCACTTCGAGGGTCTGCGTGCCCGCGAGGAGGAGAATCTGGAGAAGAAAACCGCCCTGTGCGAGAAGGCCGAGGCCATCCTGGCAGAAGAGAATAAGGGCAGCGCCGACTGGGAACGCCATACGCAGGAGATTATCGCCCTGCAGACAGAATGGAAGACCATCGGCTTCGCACCGCAGAAGATGAACGTGAAGATCTTCGAGCGTTTCCGCGCTGCCTGTGACACGTTCTTCACTAGCAAGGGTGAGCACTTCCGTGCCGTCAAGGACACCTATAAGGAGAACGCTGAGAAGAAGCGCGCCCTCATCGAGAAGGCCAAGGCCCTACAGGACAGCACCGAATGGCGCTCTACCGGCGACAAGCTCATCGCCCTGCAGAAAGAGTGGAAAACCATCGGCATGGTGCCCAAGAAACTGGGTGACCAGCTATGGGAGGAGTTCCTCGGTGCCTGCAACAAGTTCTTCGAGGCCCGTAACGCCGCCGGCGCCGGCCAGCGTGGCGAGGAGCGCGAAAACCTGCAGAAGAAGCGCGACGTCATTACACGCATCAAAGCCGCTGCCGAAGAGGGTGGTGGCGACGTGCAGGCAAAGGTGCAGCAGCTTGTCGAGGAATACAATGCCATCGGCCATGTGCCGTTCAAGGAGAAGGACAAACTCTACGAGGAGTATCACGAGATACTTGACAAGCTGTACAAAGACCTAAACATCAGCGTGCAGCGCCGCCGCCTGTCGAAATTCAGGGACAACCTGAAACAAGTGGCCGAACGTGGCGAAGGTGCCCTCGACAACGAGCGTGCCCGTCTGGTGCGCCAGCTGGATCAGATGAAACAGGAGGTACAGACCTACGAGAACAACCTGGGCTTCCTCAGTGCCAGTTCGAAGAAGGGCAACTCACTCATTGACGAGATGAACCGCAAGATGCAGAAGCTGAAGGACGACATGCAGCTGGTGAAGGACAAGATTAAGGCCATCGACCAAGAGAACGCCGCCAAGGAGTAACACACATATTTTTATATAAGCGCCGAAAGGTGGCGGGTACATATCCCACAGAAAAATTCTAACGTTGGATGCACAAAAATCCAACGTTAGTTTTTTTGTGAGAAACGCTCGTCATTTTAACTGTTATTCTTCCACTAAAAAAATGTCTCATTTACTATCGAAAAATGTATTTTTTTAGAAAAAAAACGGCTAAAAATGCATGAGTTTTTTATTTTTTTCCTAACTTTGTAGGCGATTTTGGCTTTTCAAAGCCACGCTTCGAAACCGCAAGGCAGATATGAGCACATTGACTAATGTGGATATCCGACCCTATTGTGCTGATAATAAGGACACTGGTAGGACCAGTAGCGCCAAAGATGGCATCAGCGCCCTCCCCAAAGCCACTAGCTCGCAGACCGGGGTGTCGGTAGAATATGCACACGACCCAAATAAAAAATGGTACGTAGTGCGCGCGTCATATGGACGTGAGCGCCGCGCGTACGACTATATTGTGGATGACGGAACTTTCAGCTATCTGCCCATGCACTTCATCTACAAGCTCAAGGATGAGAAGCGGGTGCGCACCGAAGAAGTGCTTGTGCCTAACATTCTCTTCGTCTACGCCACACGTGAAAAGGCCGACGAGTACGTCAAGGAGACAGCACAGTTGGACTTTCTTACCTACTATTATGACCATTTCAACACGGAGAACGGCAAGAATCCCCCATTGGTGGTGCCCAACGATGAGATGCACAATTTCGTATTGGCCACTTGTACTGACAGCGAGCACGTGCGTCTGGTTAGCGCTGAAAAGTGCAACTTTAAGAGCGGCGACATCGTGCGCGTCATCGGTGGTCCGTTTTGTGGTGTCGAGGGACGTGTGGCCCGTGTGGCCGGTCAGCAGCGTGTCATTGTTACCATCAATGGTCTTTGCAGCGTGGCCACCGCCTACGTCCCCTCCGCTTTTTTGGAGGTCATCGGTAATCAAAAATCTGCATAATCTCCTCTTCCATCAGTCAAACAATCAAACATCAAAAACTATTAACCCATAAACATCGTTTATATGGACAAGTACACCGAACTTTTAGCAAATCTTCCATTCGACCTGCTGCACATC
>CAMVJU010000006.1 GCA_947167935.1 uncultured Prevotellaceae bacterium
TTCTGCTTGTCGTAGAAGATGGCGGCATACTCGCCCTTCGTCTTTCCGTCATCGCGACCCACGCCGATGTAGTCGTAGCCATCCAAGCGCAGCAGCATATCCTTTAGCTGTGACTCTAATACCTCCTGTGCTCCGAACACGTCAGGATGCTCGAAGTTCACTTGGTCGCACAGCACGGGGCAGCGCTGCTCCCAGCTGTTGCCGTTGGCTGCGTCATCACCGTTCTTATACCTGATGTTATACGACCCTACGTAGAGCTCCTGTGCCCCAATCTGCAAAGAGAGCAGCAGAGCCAGCAGGATGTGAATCATTGTCTTGTGTGTCATACTGCCATTTTTATTCTGAATGATTTACTCCGGCTTGATGAGTTTCATTATTACTATAATATAGCTTTCCTCTTCGGTGTCCCATTCGGGTTCAGCACTTCTTATACGGACTGTGCTTCTTCCGGTACTGATTGTCTCATCTTCCTCTTTTGATTTTGTTTTCTCCTTGTTGTGCAGGTGAGCAGGGGCTAAAACCCTGATTTGGCTAAATGTCTCGCCATCCCATGTATAGAAGTTATTAACGATGCGGTCGATGCCCTCGCTGCCTTCCCTTCCCGATACTTCAACTTCCTGCGTGCTGAGGAATGCATCGCAATCATACTTGTATTTGAATGTGCGACCTGATGACACGCCAACGCTATAAGCATCAAACATAGCTTTCACCTTGCCGTTTTCCGGTGGTTTCACCGTGTAGCTGCCCGACACGGCAAAGGCCGGCAAGTCGTAGGTGATGGTGCCGTTTTTGTAGTTGCTGGGTTTCGACAAGTGGCAGTCAGGCACGGTGATGACGAAATGGCCTTCTTTGGCCGTTACATGTCCTATGAAGCGTTCGTCGGGCTTATAGGAATCGGGGTCAAAGCTGTACTGCTGGCCGAAGTCGTGCGTCAGCCAGGTGACAACACTCTCCACGTAGGCGTCGCAGTCAATGAAATCCGGTGAGTACATGGCACCCTGGTCTTCCTCGGCTTCCGTCTCCTGACCCGTCACCACCTGTGTGGTGTCTTGTTCGACAGTCTGCTGCACGTTGTCGCTCTGACGGCGGTAGTTCACAATGTCGGTGGCGGGCGAATAGCGGCGGCCCTGCGGCGAGTCGTAGTACCAGCGCGAGCGCAGACTGACGTCAACATTGGCGGTGTCGGTGATGTCAAGCTTGTCGTAGGGGGCTACGAACTCGTCCTTCCAGTCGTTTACCTTCATCACGAATGACTGCATCCTGCCCGACTTGTTGTTCTCCATTATAATCTGCAGACCCGTCACTAATTCTTTTTCCTTCAGCTCGGGCGAAGGTGTGCATTTGAGTTTCACTAACAGGCCACGCTTGTCAAGAGACGGCCCGCTGACTTCTGGTGTCGCCGAGGGCTGGTAGAAGGCCACAATGTCGTAATAATAGTCGTCGCCCATCGCCAGGTCCTTGCTGTCGGGGCGTGTCATCACTGCGGCAGTGCAATAGGGCGGAAGGTCTTGCGGGGCGAAATACATGTTGTTTTCAGTGAAATCGTTGTCTTTAAAGAACGTGAACTTTATTTCGCTGGCTTTCACCATTTTGGACGGTATGGCAAAGAGGCTGTAGCGTTGGCGGGGAACGTTGCGGTCGGTTGCTTTTGCCACAATATGGAACGTGTTCACCATGAAGGGATAGCCTTTCGGTCCTCCTTTCTCTCCTAGGTTATTCACGCGCATGATGCAATGGTTAGGAGTGTGCTCCACGTTGGGCAGCACTAAGTGGTCGCCTGCCATCTGCATACGGTAGGACTGTTGCCTTGTATCTATCTCGCTGATGTACTTCTCACAGAAACCCTCATAGTATTTTGTGAAAGCCCGGTCGCCGTCGATGCCGAAGATGTCTTGCATTGACTTCAACATGCCCTTGTTCACGGCGTAGCGGTTCATCATCTTGGCAAAGTCGAGCGTGTCGCGCGGGTTGGGCTTTTTCTCCCAGAGGTATTGTAGCATGTCAGCCATCATATAGCCGCGCTCGTGCTCTGCTCGGTCGATGCCTTGGTAGGTGGGGCTCTTCTTGCCTAAGGGCGTGCTCAGCTGCTCCTTGTTCTTGCGATCCGAGTAGCCCATGACCTTGGCGGCCTCTTCACTGAAGGCATTGGTGATAGGCATTCCTGGAACCGTCTTAATGAGCCAATCGGTGAAATGCTGTTCTATCAGTGCGCCCGTGGCCTCCAAATAGCAGTTGTCCTTGATGAAAGAGTTGACCACATACTCCATTTGGTAAAGGTGCATCGTCTCGTGGGCAATGGTGCTGAGATTCTTATAATAGGTATCTTTCTTATACTGTCCGTCCTGCACCACATTGCTGTAATTCACGATGATGCAGGGGTCGAATATCGGCACCTGAAGACGGCAGGCTTCTTCTTTCCACACCTCCAACGGCGGAGTAAGCCAAGTGACATACTCATAGCTCAGCGGCTTCATGTGGTGAACGGAGCGGCAGTAGCGGTTGGCCAGCTTTGTGGCCTCTATGATGTCATCCACACTCTTGGGGGTCTGCAGTAACGGATCGTCTTTCAGTTCCTGTACACGGGAACTGTGTGCCAGCAGGTTGTAGAATTCCATCTCGCGGCCGATGCGTCGCTTCTCTTCCTCCTCCTTGCTGTCAAACCAGCCGTAGAAGCGCTGCGGATACTGATCGTCGTAGCGTTTGTTGGCCTCCTTGTGCATCGCCTCCATCAGGTTCTTCAGCTCTTTCTTCTTCTTCACATATTCCCGGGCCTTGTCGCCGTTCTCGGTCATGCTGTAGCGGTAGGCGACGTAGAAGTTGCCGTAGTCATCCTTTATGTACTCGTAAACCGCATCGTCCCATTTCCACCAGTTGGAGGGCCAGATGCCGATGTCGATTAAGTGGCGTGCTGTCTGGATGATGGCAGGATAGTGGGCATAGGTATACATGACGAATCCTACAACTGCTGAAATTTTGATGACGCTGATAGCCAAGGCAGCCAGCGTGATGCTGTTCTGGCTGGCCATATACGTGGCAGTATGTCCGTTGATACGCACGTTCAGCGGCCATAGACTGCCATCGCTCGCCACGCGGTACATCATAAAGTAGGGATACAGTTCCTCGGGAATGCCGTGCTTCTCCAAGTCGATGCTCACGGTGTACTTGCCGGGGATGACGGAGTCGGGCGGCAGGCCGGCGTCGAGGTCGTAGGCAAAAATCATCGTCGTGCCACTGCCCTCCAGCTGGCGGTCTAATGCATCCATCGTCTCGGCGGGCACGTCGGTAACGCGAATGTTCACGTCCTGCTCGAAGGCCCCGGCATCGGCGCTGATAATCATGTCCTCACGTGGCTGGATTCTAAAAGGACGGCTGTGGCCCGTCTGCTCGAAAGGCACGTCAGGGTCGAAGGAGTTGAGCAGCTCGTCGTCTATTTGCAAAGCGCTCGTGACTTCTGTTTCATCCTCCTCTTCGTCGTCATCGTCATCGCTACTTCTATGTTTGCTGTTGCAGGCGAACAGGGCCATAACGGTCAGTACGGCCAGCGCCATCGCGCCGGTGCGGCGCAAAACTATTTGAAAAAAGTTGGAAAGCCTTTGCATTAGTGTAAAAGGATAATAGTAGATTGGTATTTCGCGTACAAAAATAGTATAATTTCTGGATTCTAACAAATAATTATGGGTAAAAGTGAAAAAAACTACACAGGTTGTTGCCTGCGTAAGGTGAAATGTATGAAACGCATAAAAAACGCGGCGTTCATGAAAATAAACAGGCTGTTTAGAAAAATAAACAGGCCGTTTAGAATCGTGAACAATATGCTTCAGAAACGTGAACAATATGCTTTAGAATCTTGTCCGTTTCAAAAAGAATCACTATTGGGATGACTTAGAAGTAATAGCGCAGACCGGCGTGCAGGCCAATATGCTGGATGCCGTAGAACTCGTTGTCTTTCAGCTCCACCTCTTTTGGTTCTTTGAGGCTCATGGAGAAGAAATGCAACTGTATGCCGATGGCCAAGTTCTTCATAATGCTGTATTCCAAGCCGATACGATAAAAGGCTCCTAATCGGCTTACACTCTCGGATAGGTTTCTGTAGTTCTCGTCGTAGTGGCTGTAGCCCAGGCCAATGGCCATGTCTAAACGGGTGTGGTTATTGCCGAAAGCCATCACGAAACTTGGACCAAGGTAGTTCAGGTTGGTCTTCACTCCTTCGGGATATGAGGTGTGGTTGTGCAGGTAGTTGATACCGAAGCCGAAACCCGACTTCCACACATGGTCATAGTCGGCCAGCAGGTCGAAGCCTGTGCGTCCTTTGTATCGATGGTTGTCTAGCCAGTATTCCGACGTCATCCACGACGGGCCGCAGTTCACCCGCAGGATATTGCGTGGTGTGTTTTTGCGCTGTTCCTCCATCTTGCGCTCTTCTGCCTCATAGGCCTGACGCCTTACCTCATACTGCTGCCGGGCTGCACGATACTCTTTGTAATCGGCATATTCCTCGTCGGTAAGCGTCGCTTGTAGGTGGGCCTCTCTCAGACTGTCGTCAGTATTGCGCTGTGCCACTGCCTCCTGTGGCAGATGCAACATGGTGCCTTGAAGGCGGCAGGTAGAGCGGAACATGTCGGGCATGCGGTCGGAAGTAATGATCAGGCCGTTACCGCCATTCTTGGCAGTCGCCTCCACGGCAAGCTCCGTCATATGGCTGAAAGAGGCGTTTGTCAGCATGGGGTTGGCTTTAACGGTCACTTCGCCGATGGCTATGGTGCGTGGTGGCCGTTTTTCGCCGAGGGCAAAGATTTGTACCGAGTCGGGCACAGTGGCGGGCCACTCATAGGTGTACATGTCAGTGGTTACTACGGGTGCGCAGCTTACAACAAGCATTGTCAACAGTACTGCCACACCCGTTTTCTTCATTATTGCAATACTTTTCATTGTCTTAAATTGGATTTGTTTGTGCAAAAATATGATGAATTGTCGAACTATGAACTTTTTTTGATTTCTTTTTTGCGTAGATTAACAATAATTTCGTAACTTTGCGACAACAAATGAACAAGGAGTATGAAAGGAAAGATTTGTATATTTGCCGTCGCAGTCTTGTCGATGCTTAGTTGTTCTACGACACAGGAGCAGGCTGAGCGTAGGGCAATGACACGGAAGGCTGTGAGTGAGTCGGTGGAGCAGCACCAATGGCACATCGACGTTACGACGATGCAGACGCTGCGCTATGGCGCAAGGACGGTGACGCCCGACTTCTACTTAGAATTGCGGGGCGACACCGTGCACAGCTACCTTCCCTATCTGGGACGAGCGCATCAGGCGCCGATGATGCAGCCTGCCCAGGGGTTGAACTTCGAGGCGCCGGTGCAGCACTATCAGCAGCGGCAGACGAAGGCTGGCTGTACGCAGATTGACTTCGATGCGAGGACGCAGGAGGACTTGTGTCATTACACCGTCGACATGTTTGAGACGGGCAAGGCCTCTATTCGTGTGCACTCGCAATACCGCGACCCCATCAGCTTCGACGGCGATATGGATACTGGCGTGCAGAGCATTGTGACGGGCGACTACGGCTACCTCTACTGCCACATGAGCGACCGCGGCGAGTATACCGCCTATGCGCTGAGTCGTGACGGCTATCACTACGAAGACCTGCTGGGCGGCGACGCCGTGATGGATCCCAAGGAGCACGCCCGTATCGAGGGCGGCCAGCGCGATGCCTATGTCTGCCGCTCATGGGACGGCAAGGGCTATGTGATGGTCACCACCGACATGTGTGTGGCGAAGAGCAAGAAGTGGGACAACTATGGTATCGACCTCCTGCGCAGCGACGACCTCATCCACTGGACGAGCGTCACTTTCGACTATCGTCAGGCGCCGGGAATTTTTTACCCCACTCCCAGCCCCTCCCCCAAGGGAGAGGGGAGTCCAGAGGAGGAGAGCGCGTACAAGGACTGGAGCACCATCAACCGCGTATGGGCGCCGCAGATTTTCTGGGACCCTGCCTACGTGTGGCCCGATGGCGACAAGGGTGGTTATTTCATCTACTACTCTATGTGGAATAGCGCTGAGGAGGCCTACGACCGCATGTACTACAGCTATGCCGACAAGTCGTTCACCAAGCTGACACAGCCTAAGCTGCTTTTCGACTGGGGCTATGCCACCATCGATGCCGACATCAACCTGCTCGACGATGGCCTCTATCACATGCTTATCAAGAAGGAGGGCGGCCATCCTGGCATTTATACCGCTACTAGCGAGCACCTCAGCTATGGCTGGGGCGAGCCGGTGGAGGATGACTACGTCAGCTTCGAGGGAAAGAAAAAGTGTGAGGGTAGCAGCGCCTTCCAGCTTATTGGCGACAAGACTTGGCGGGTGGCTTATATCCAGTACAGCGACCGCCCGAAGCACTACCGCATCTGCAAGGCCGATGAGCATCTTCGCAACTTCCACGACCCTGTCGACATCGAAGGTGTTACAGGTCCGCAGCACGGTTCCTTCCTTCGCCTTACCAAGAAAGAATATAAACGCTTGCAGCGTTGGTCAGCACATACTGTGTCTCGGCGGTGAGGGCGATAGGCTGTATCTCGTTGTGGCGAGGAAGGGCCTATTCGCCAAAGATACCAATGAAGGCTGACTTGTAGCTGTCAATCATATTGCCTAGCACGGTGTCGTAGGCCGAATCTGTGTCATCGTTGCCTGTGTTGTCAGGGAAAGTGTACTGGAAGTCGCCGTGATTCATACGGCCTGCACCATAGTAGCCGGTGACGATGACGGGCACATCCTCGGCAGTATCGGGTGTATAGGTGTAGATGAGCTCTGAATTAGTGTCGAAATTGTTATAAGTTGTGCCGCCGGCGAGGGTTTGCTCCGTTTCAGGCACCTGCTCGTCACGGGTGGCTGTCTCGTAGGCATCGTAGCCCTTAGCCGAAGGATTGTTCTGCGTGTAGTAGCTGAAATGTTCGGCTGTACGGTCGAAGTAGTTGCCGTAAGCCTTGATCATGCCACCATTTTCGCCGCTGAAGGTGCCGCTGCCCAATGCGTCAGTTCCCTGCTTGGAGGAGAGGATGGGCTTCTTGGTCTTGAGGAAATAGTTGTTCTCCACGAAGACGCTGGCACCGTAGGTGGCTCCCACACCGTACTTGGCCACGTTGTCGAAGAAATTGTTGTAGACGTGCACGGTCATGGTACGCACACGGGGATGGCGCGAGTCGCTGTGGTCGAACCAATTGTGGTGGTATGACAGGTAATTGGGTCCGCTCTCGCTCTTCATGCCGAACATATTGGTCTTTCCGGTATCCCAGTAGTGGCAGTAGCTGAAGGTGGAGTATTTCGTGTCGGACTTGGCATCGCAGGCGCCGTCGCCCTTGGTATGGTCGCCGCTGCCGTGTTTGCCGTAGAAGAAGTCCATGTTATGTATCCAAATGTGGGAGTTGTCGGTGTCGAGGGAGATGCCGTCATCCATGCAGCGCATGATGGCGAGGTTACGGAACTCCACGCTCTTGGCATTGCGAACGAGAAAACCGAAACCGCGCAGGGTGGCGTCGTCGCCGATGCCCTCGATGGTGATATTTAGCTCGCTGTCGGACTTCTTGCCCTTCAACTGCAATCCCTGCTCGCTGCTGCTGATGGCGTCGAGGTCGTCCTTTTCAACAAGTCCGATGAAGCGGAAAGCGATAGGCGTGGTGTCCTTGCCCTTCTGGTAGGCATCGATAATCGTCTGTATGCCGACGCAGGGGTTCTGCTTGGCTCCAACCACGTCGGTGCTGATGGTCTTCGCGGTGGTCTTCGTCACATAGAACACCTTCGCACCCTGCTTTAGTGTGCCGTCGTCGTTGTAGGCTCCCACGCCGCTGTAGTTGAAGTGGGCATAGCCCGTACGGTCGTAGTTCTTGACGGTGAGTACTTCAGTGACGGCAGCCTTGTCGGTCAGCTCGTCGTTGTCAACTACGGGCACAACCTTCAGGATGTAGCTGCCGGCCTTGAGCCCAACAACGTCAGCGCGGCCGTAGGTGCCATAGTTGCGCACCAGCTCGTTGTCAATCCTGGTGAAGTCGGCATACTGTCCGCCCTTCACATAGACGTTGTAGGTGGTGGCTCCTTCATAGAGGTTGAACTTCACGTAGGCCGACTCCAGCCAGCCCTTAGCCTCTGTGATGATGATGCCCTCATTGGTTGCTGCCTTAGCAAAAGCTAGTGTGGCGAGTGTGGCGTTGAACACGTCCTGCTGCTGGCTGGTGGTGGTCAGCGTGATGCGGCCCGTCTGTCCGTCTATGTCGATGGCCTCCAGCGACTGTGTGTCATAGTAACGGTTGGTACCGTCGGTCAGTGTGAGCAGTGCCTGACTGACACTTGTGTTGCGAGGTACAGAGTCATCCGTTCCAGCAGCTCGGGTGATGAGGGTAGAGGGTGTATGGTGAATGGTGGAGGGTGGAATGTGGAGGGCGGAGGTGCTGATCTTCATGGTTTGCTGGTCACTCTTGAGCACATAGACACCGCTTCTGAGAGTCGAGAGGCAAGAGCTGAGGGGCATGAGGCGGGAGGTGGTGGCAATGAGCTTGCCTTGGGCATCGTAGATAGTGACGGAGGTAGAGGATGAGTAGGGGAGGACGGAGAGCTCCTCGACGGAAACCATTGAGGAATAGTCAAAACTCAGCACGACGGCGTCCATATCGGCCGTCTCGGTGTTGTCGCCGGCGAAGTGCAGTACCACGTTATCGCCTTCGAAGGTAATGCGGTTGACGATGCCCTGTATCGTCTGTCCGTTTACGGTAATTGTTTGGCCGATGTCTGCTCGTGTCCAGGAAACAGCTATCAGCAGCAATAATGCTGCGATAGATAGTTTTTTTCTCATTGTTTAGTAAATTAGTCGTTAAATAGTTTTCTCTCTCCTCTCTCCACTCTCCTCTTTCCTCTTAACTTCTTGAGGCGTGGAAACCTTCCAGGTTCGCATATTTGCGTCGCATCATACGGTTGTAGATGTTGCGCAGCCAGATAGGGTGGGCGAGGGTGAGCAGCAAGCCAACAATAGCCATCACGGTGTAGGTTGTGTCCTCATCTGTAAGTACCAGCAGGAGGCTCATCAGGCCGAGTGGCAGGAACATGCCCACCAGCTCGATGAGGAGCTGGAAACCGCTCTCCATATTGTTTTTGCCCGTGATCTTCTCGTTGAGGGGCAGCGTCTGCTTGTTGTAGACGGCCAGCTGGAACAGGATGAAGAAGCTCAGACCACTGGTCAGCAGCAGGAACGCCAGCATCATCATGATGGTGAACTTTCCGGCAATGACGGCAGGCAGCATGATGAGCAGGGGAATAAGCAGGATGACTGCATGGAAGTAATACTTGGCACGCAGTAGCAGGAGGATGTTCTCGTGCTGTGTCATCAGCAGGTCGATGTAGTTGCCTTCAGGTCCCATGATTTTCACCAACGTGGTCATGCTGTAGATGGCGAAGCAGTAGTAGCACCAGAAGTTTAGCATCCAGGGATTGTCGTAGATGTCGGTGTAGCTGATAAGCACCGTGAACATGACGATGAGACCCAGGCTCATCATCACACGGGTGCGGATGGCCTTGTTGCGCAGGATGCTCTTGATTTCCAGTTTCAGGTATTCTCCTGCCTGTCCGAAACGCTCGAGGAACGACAGCCGCCATACGTGCTTGATGGCAGCGGCCTTCTTCTCCTCACGCGACAGCTCCTGTTTGACAAAGCGCAGCTGCAGCTGGCGGTTGATCAACAAGATGGCGACGAGCACAAGCAAAGCCGCAAGCACCACGAGCCACAGCAGAGGTGCCGTGTCGAAGGTGTCGAAGAAATCCTCCATGGGTTCGAAGGGATCGTTGAAAAGCAGCACCATTGGCAGCCAGATGGCGGCATAGACGCCAATGGGCAGCAGCCACCACAGGAGTGAGCGGCTTATGAGCGTGCGTACCAGAAGATACCACTGGCTGTTGATCATTACCAACAGCAGGCCACACAGCACGACGGCCAGCATAGCCCAGAAACTCATGCCCGATACTAAACAGATGTACGCGTAAGGAATCAGCAGGGCCAGCCAGAGAAAATTGTAGCCGCTGGTGACGAGGTTGATCAGATAGCTCTCCACCACCGTCTTCTTCGGCATGTTCAGTAGCAGGTAGGGCTTGATGAACATCATCGGCGTCTGCTGGGCGATGAAGCGCATCACGAAGTCGAGGGGCATCAACAGCAATACCATCAGCCCCAGTATCATGGCGGGTACCTCATGCTCGGCGGCCATCTTGCCAAAGAGACTGCCGAGGAAGACGAGATAAATGGCCATAATGCCTGCACCGATGTACATCATCACCTTGGCCGCCATGCTCTGTTCCAGCATGGGATGGCGCTTCTCGCCTAATTTAGAGTGGCGGTGCAGCTCGCGATAGATTTGCAGTCGGTTCATTTAGCGCAGGTCTATGAGTTCAGCATCGGGATAGTCACTGCTCTTGAAGCGGAATTTCGTATCGTCCTGGCGCTCAGCCTTCAGACCGCTCACGGTGAAGGTGGTCCACTTCGTGCCTTGCAACAGCTTGATCTCCTTCGGGGCATAGTTCTCCTTGCTGACGGTGACGAAGGCCTCGCTGATCTTCTTCTGCGGGTCGGTAGCCGTCAGGTGTACGGTATAAGATGTGGCGCTGGTGGTCATCGTGGTGGTGTAGCCCTGCTTGTAGAGGTTGATGAAGTGGTAGGGGTTGAGGCTTTGCAGCTGCTGAGCCGTCGGTGTCGAGATGTTCACTTCCTCGTTCTGTGCCACGTAGGTCCACAGGGTGGTGCCGTCGAACCACATCGTCGTGGCGTTGCTGTGCATGTAGAACTTCTGTCCCTTGATGCTGATGGTGCCGCTGGCGTTGCCATATTGGGCGCTCGTCATCGCGAAGTTGGCTGTGGCGCCGTCAGGGGCGCTTACTAAGGCGGCACACTTGTCGAGCACCTGCTGTGCCGTCTGTGCCTGGGTGGTGCTCATTGTTAGGATGGCCACAATGGCCAAGAGTAATCTTTTCATTGTTTTTGCTATTTAGGGTTGTCAATCTATAAGATTAGACGGCTGCAAAGGTACAAAGAATAATCTGGAATCAAAAAAACTAACTGGGATTTTTTCAAAAATTAGAAAAATTATAGTACCTTTGCACCCCGAAATGAATTGTAATTACAAATCGCATGAATATTGAGACATTGATAAGCCAAGCCGCAGGCGAGGCCGTGAAGGCACTCTATGGTTTGGAGGCTACTGAAAAGATGCTGCAGTTGCAGAAGACGCGTAGCGAATTTGAGGGCAACCTGACCCTCGTGGTGTTTCCCTTTGTCAAGGCTGCAAAGAAGAGCCCTGAGCAGACCGCTCAGGAGATTGGTCAGTATCTGGTAGACAACTGCTCAGCCGTAGAGAAATTTAACGTGGTGAAGGGATTCCTTAATCTCTCCGTTGGCGAGGGTGCCTGGCTCCAGCTACTGCAGGCCATCGACAAGGATGATAGCTTTGGCACAAAGCAGGCTGACGAGAATTCTCCCCTCGTGATGATCGAATACTCATCGCCCAACACCAACAAACCCCTGCACCTCGGTCATGTACGCAACAACCTGCTGGGTTGGTCGCTGGCCAAGATTATGGAGGCCAACGGCAACAAGGTGGTGAAGACCAATATCGTGAACGACCGCGGTATCCATATCTGTAAGTCAATGCTTGCCTGGCTGAAATACGGCAATGGCGAGACGCCTGAGACCTCTGGCAAGAAGGGCGACCACCTCATTGGCGACTACTATGTGGCCTTTGACAAGCACTACCGCGAGGAGATCAAGCAGCTCGTTGCCCAGGGTATGGACGAGGAGCAGGCCAAGCAGGAGGCACCGCTCATCAAGGAGGCTCACGAGATGCTTGTAAAATGGGAACAGAACGACCCCGAGGTGCGTGCCCTCTGGGAGAAGATGAACAACTGGGTATATGCCGGCTTCGACGAGACCTACAAGAAGATGGGTGTTGGCTTCGATAAGATCTACTATGAGTCTCAGACCTACTTGAAGGGTAAGGCCAAGGTGGAGGAAGGACTCGCCAAGGGCCTCTTCGAGCGTCACGAGGACAACAGCGTATGGGCCGACCTCACCAACGAGGGCCTCGACCAAAAGCTGCTGCTGCGCTCTGACGGCACCTCTGTCTATATGACGCAGGACATCGGCACAGCCGAGATGCGTTTTCAGGACTATCCCATTGACAAGATGATCTATGTGGTGGGCAACGAGCAGAACTACCACTTCCAGGTGCTCTCCATCCTGTTGGATCGTCTGGGCTTCAAGTGGGGCAAGGAGCTCGTACATTTCTCTTATGGAATGGTGGAGCTGCCCAACGGCAAGATGAAGAGCCGCGAGGGAACCGTCGTAGATGCCGACGACCTGATGGCGCTGATGGTCGAGGATGCCTACAAGACCTCGATGGAGCTGGGTAAGTTCGATGATATGACCGAGGAGGAACGCCGCGAGATTGCCCGTATCGTGGGTATGGGTGCCTTGAAGTATTTCATCCTGAAGGTCGACGCCCGCAAGAATATGCTCTTCAATCCTGAGGAGTCAATTGACTTCAACGGCAATACAGGCCCCTTCATCCAGTATACCTACGCTCGTATTCGCAGCATACTGAGAAAACAACCCACCCCCGACCCCTCCCGAACAGGAGGGGAGGTGGATTACTCTCATGGTGGAAACGAAGCGGATAGTCTATCTAAACTCCCCTCCTGTTCGGGAGGGGCTGGGGGTGGGTTCCTTTCCGAGAAAGAGATTGAGCTGATTCAGAAGATGAGCGAGTATGGTGCAGCCGTGGAGCAAGCAGGCAAGGACTATTCTCCTTCTGGCATCGCCAACTACTGCTACGAGCTGACAAAGGTGTTCAACCAGTTCTACCACGACTTCTCCATCCTCAACGAGCCCGACGAGCAGAAGAAGGCCGTGCGCCTGATGCTGGCTAAGAACGTAGCCAAGATCATCAAGAACGGCATGGACCTGCTGGGTATCGAAGTGCCAGAGCGAATGTAGTTCAGTATGTTGCGATATCATCGCAACAAACAATGACGATGATGCAAAACCCTCCCGACTACCGTCACGACACCGTGCTGCCCCTTCCTATGGAAGTGACGGCCGATGCCATCGCCGTAGATGCCTCATGCCCTGGCAATCCTGGGCCTATGGAGTATCAGGGCATTGACTTGGTCACTGGCGCACGCATTTTCCATTTCGGTCCGATGAAGGGCACGAACAACATCGGCGAGTTCCTGGCCATCGTGCATGCCCTCGCCCTCTGCTGGCAGCAGGGCCTGCACACGAAGACCATCTACAGCGACTCATACAATGCTATCCTCTGGGTGAAGAAACGGCAGTGTAAGACCAAGCTGGAGCACACACCAGAGACGGAGCAGCTCTATCAGATTATCGCCCGAGCCGAAAACTGGCTGCGCACCCACGATTACCGCAACCCCATTGTGAAGTGGGAGACGGCGAAGTGGGGCGAGGTACCGGCCGACTTTGGGAGAAAATAAATATCAACAACTAGACAACGATGGTAAAGATTACGAAGGAGGCTGCCCTTGCCTATCATGAGAGTGGGCGCCCTGGTAAGATTGAAGTGAAGCCCACAAAGGCTTATCGTACACAAACAGACCTCTCGCTGGCCTATTCGCCTGGCGTGGCCTATCCCTGCCTGGAGATCCAGCAGAATCCTGACGATGCGTACAAGTACACCGACAAAGGCAATCTGGTGGCTGTCATCAGCAACGGCACGGCCGTATTAGGCTTAGGCGACATCGGTGCTATGAGCGGCAAGCCGGTGATGGAGGGTAAGGGCCTGTTGTTCAAGATTTACGGCGGCATCGACGTGTTCGATATCGAGGTCGACGAGAAAGACCCTGAGAAATTCTGCGAGGCCGTGGAGCGCATCGCTCCCACTTTCGGCGGCATCAACCTCGAAGACATCAAGGCGCCCGAGTGCTTCTATATTGAGGAACGCCTGAAGAAGACGCTCGACATCCCCGTGATGCACGACGACCAGCACGGCACGGCCATCATCTCGGCTGCAGGCCTGAAGAATGCGCTGGAGGTCATTGGCAAGGACATCCGCAAGGTGCGCATCGTGGTGAACGGTGCCGGCGCCGCTGCCATCTCGTGTACCAAACTATATATGGCCATCGGTGCGCAGAAGGAGAATATCGTGATGCTCGACTCGAAGGGCGTCATCTCTGTGGAACGCAAGGATTTGAACGAGCAGAAGAAATTCTTCGCTACTGAGAGGACCGATATCCATACGCTGGCCGAGGCTGTGAAGGATGCCGACGTCTTCGTGGGCCTGTCGAAAGGCAATGTGCTCAGTAAGGATATGGTGCGCTCAATGGCTGAAGACCCCGTTATCTTCGCTTTGGCCAACCCCACGCCTGAGATCACCTACGAGGATGCCATGGACGCCCGTCCCGATGTGCTGATGTCGACTGGTCGTACCGACTATCCCAATCAGATCAATAATGTGATTGGCTTCCCCTACATCTTCCGCGGCGCCCTCGACGTGCACGCCACCGCCATCAACGAGGAGATGAAGTTGGCCGCCGTCCACGCTATTGCCGACCTGGCAAAACAGCCCGTTCCCGATGTGGTGAACGATGTGTACAAGGTGAACAACCTGAAGTTCGGACGTGACTACTTTATTCCGAAACCCGTCGACCCCCGACTCATCTCTGAGGTGAGTGCTGCTGTGGCCAAGGCCGCCATCGACAGCGGTGTGGCCCGCAAGGAGATTACCGACTGGGAGCAGTACAAGGACTCGCTCAGCGTGCTGCTGGGACAGGAGACGAAGCTCACGCAGAAGCTCTATGCCACCGCTGCTGCCCATCCGCAGAGAGTTGTCTTTGCCGAGGCCGTTCACCCCACGATGCTCCGCGCTGCTGTGCAGGCAAAGGCTGAAGGCATCTGTCACCCCATCCTCTTAGGCAACGACGAGGTCATCACGAAGATGGCTGCTCAGCTCGATCTCTCTCTGGAGGGCATCGAGATTGTCAACCTGCGTCATCCCAACGAGCAGGAGCGCCGCGAGCGCTATGCCCGCATCCTCACCGAGAAACGCGGCCGCGAGGGCTACACCTTCCAGGAGGCCAACGACAAGATGTTCGAGCGCAACTACTTCGGCATGATGATGGTGGAGACGGGCGAGGCCGATGCCTTTATCACAGGTCTCTACACAAAGTATTCGAACACGGTGAAGGTGGTCAAGGAAGTCATCGGCATCCGTCCTGAGTACCAGCACTTCTGCGCTATGCACATCATCAATTCGCCTCGCGGCACACTCTATGTCGTTGACACGCTGGTGAATGAGAATCCTGATACCGACACGCTCGTCGACATTGGCAAGCTGGCATCCACCGCCGTGCGCTTCTTCAACGAGAAACCCGTCATCGCAATGGTCAGTCACTCGAACTTCGGCTCCTCCACGAGCGACGGCGCCCTGAAGGTGAAGCATGCCGTGGAGCAGCTGCACGAGCTCTATCCTGATCTGCCCATCGATGGCGAGATGCAGATAGGCTTTGCCCTCGACCGCGAGCTGCGCGACGAGCAGTATCCTTTCTCACGTCTCTATGGCAAGGACGTCAACACGCTTGTCTTCCCCAACCTCACGTCGGCCCGCTCCAGCTACAAGATGTTGCAGATGCTGGGCACCGATGCCGAGATTATCGGCCCCATCCAGATCGGTTTGAACAAGGCCATCCACTTTGTCGACTTCGGCGCCTCTGTGCGCGACGTGCTCAACATCACAGCCGTTGCCGTCATCGATGCCTATGTCTTTAAGATCAAGGACCGAATCAATAAGCTTAAGTTTTAAAGGCTATTGGCTTTAGCTATCGACAATCGGTTATCGGTTATTGGTTATTGGTAAAAGATGCACAGCGTACTCATATCTTTAGCCAGCAATCATGAGCAGGAAAAGAACCTGAGTGAGGCCCGCGAAGCCCTTGCTCAGGTTCTCGTCTCTCCTGTCTATACGTCTGCCATCTGGACGGAACCATATCATTCTCACATCTCTCACCTCACACCTCTCACCTCATCACACCCCTCACCTCACACCTCTCACCTCTATCTCAACCAACTTGTCTATGCGCAGACCGACCTTGACTGCGATGAACTTAACAGCAGACTAAAGGAGATAGAAAAAGCACAAGGCCGCAACGACGAGGCTCGTCGTCAGGGTCTTGTGCCTGTTGATTTGGATTTGCTGCAGTACGATCAGCAGCGTTTCCATTTGCGTGACTGGCAGCGTCCCTATATTCAGCAGCTGCTGCCGGAATTGTCAAACTAACTTGTTGTCCCTTGGGAACACCACTGAGGGCTTGAAGCTCTTAGCCTCTTCGAAGTCCATCAGGGCATAGGAGATGATGATGATGGTGTCACCCACCTGCACACGCCTTGCTGCGGCTCCGTTCAGGCAGATGCATCCTGAACCTCGCTCGCCCTTGATAATATAGGTCTCAAAGCGCTCGCCGTTGTTGTTGTCGAGCACCTGCACCTTCTCGCCGGCAATGAGGTTGGCGGCGTCCATCAGGTCCTCGTCAATGGTGATGCTGCCCATATAGTTCAGGTTGGCCTCGGTCACCTGGACGCAGTGCAGCTTCGACTTCATTACTTCTATCATCATTGCAATAAACCTTTAACTTTTAACCTTTTAACATTCAACCTTCAACCATCAACCCTTATACTTGATATGGTCAATCAGGCGAATGGGTGTCTTGCCGCAGTAGACGGTGATGCAGCCCACCACATAGGGAGAGTCCTCCCAGTTGGCGACGTCCTGCAGCGTGTTGCCGTCTACAATCGAGAAGTATTCCACGTCTAAGCCGTCCACAGCGTTGATGGTGTTGACGACGTAGTCGTGTGTCTCTTTCAGGGTGTGCTTCTTTGCGTATTCCGTGCTGTCTTTCAGCGCCTTGTAGATGGTGGGTGCGATGGCTCGCTCGTCAGGAGCCAGCAGGGTGTTACGGCTCGACTTGGCTAATCCGTCTTTTTCGCGAACGATGGGACACTCCACAATCTGAACAGGCAACTGCAGCTGTCTGACCATCGCCTTGACCACGGCAATCTGCTGCCAATCCTTCTCGCCGAAGTAGGCACGATCGGGACGCACGATGTAGAACAGACGACTCACCACCTGACACACACCATTGAAGTGACCAGGACGGTGGGCGCCCTCCATCACGGTGGAAACAGGGGGATACTCAAACTGACGGTTGTCGGGTGTGGGATACATCTCTTCCACAGCCGGAGCCAGCACGTAGTCGGCCTTGCAATCCTCAAGCAGCTGGCAGTCAGCCTCCAAAGTCCGCGGATAGCGGGTGAGGTCGTTTTGGTCGTTGAACTGGGTGGGATTGACAAACACCGACACCACAGTCACGTCGTTATCCTTCACTGAGCGGCGTACCAGCGAGGCATGACCCTCGTGCAGCGCTCCCATCGTAGGTACAAGGCCTACGCTTCGTCCTGCCTTGCGCTCGTCGAAGAGTGCATTCTGCAGGTCAACAATCTTTGTGAATACTTTCAATTTTGTTGAGCGTTCTTTTAGTCGGCTGTCGCTTTTTGTAAAAGCGGCAGAGCCGAACGGTGTGTTTTTGCTAACGGCTTTTGTTAAAAAGCGGGTGCAAAATAACAACAATTTTTGCAAACAAGGAAAAAAAAGACTAAAAATAAACCTATAAAATGTCACTTTTTCCTAAAAACACGCTTTTTCTGCGCATTTTATTCGGTTTTATGCAAAAAAAATCGTACCTTTGCAAAGGAATTCCAACCATTTACCCTAAACGAAGAGCAATGGCAAAAAAGAAAATCCTGTTCATCAACCAAGAGGTTTCGCCCTACATGGCCGACAACGACCTCTCCCTCATGGGTCATGAGCTGTCGCGTGCTATGCAGGACCTTGGTCACGAGATCCGTACCTTCATGCCTAAATGGGGCACCATCAACGAACGTCGCGGCCAGTTGCACGAAGTGCAGCGCCTGTCGGGTATGAATCTTATCATCAACGACACCGATCATCCGCTGATCATCAAGGTGGCCTCCATCGTGACATCCCACGTGGCCGTCTATTTCATTGACAACGATGATTATTTCTCAAAGCGTCGTCAGATTATCGACGACGACGGCGAGCGTGCCATCTTCTTTGCCCGTGGCGTCCTTGAGACCATCAAGAAGATGCGCTGGACGCCCGACATCATTCATTGTCAGGGATGGATGAGTGCCTCCGTTCCCTTCTATGTGAAGACCGCCTATGCCGACGAGCCCTCGTTTGCCGAGGCCAAGGTGGTGACGTCGCTCTTCAACGAGATGCAGCCGGTGGAGCTGGGTGAGAAGTTCGCGCAGGATATCGCCTTCCGCGATGCCAAGCCTGAGTTGCTCTCGGCCTATGACCACCGTTTCACCTTCGACGAGCTGGGCAAGCTGGCCATCGACTATAGCGACGGTGTCATACAGGCACACAAGGATGTCAGCGAGACGCTGATAAAATATGCGGCAGAAAAGAATGTGCCCTTCCTGCCCTATATCGAGGATTTCGCCGACACATACGAGGAATTCTACGAGAAAATTTAGTATATCTCAATGATCAACAACAAGCTTTGTAAATCTCAGTTAATGGCTGCCGCAGCATTTGCGCTGGTAGCCATTTCTTCATGTGAAGAAGACAGTTTGAACATCGGTCAGTCGCTCACCAACGAAAGCGACAAGCTCGTAGTAGCCACCGAGAGTTTCAATGTCACCACTCGCACCATCATGGCCGACTCCGTCCTCTCGCTTTCTGCCGACTGTTATCTTGGCAGCGTCAGGGATCCCCAGACGGGTGCCAATGTCATTAGCGAGTTCACCACGCAGTTCCATCTCCTGGAAAGAATATCGATGCCGGAAGAGAGCCAGATACCCAATCTCTTCAACGGACGTGCCTCGGCCGACTCCTGCGACCTCATCCTCTATATCTCCTCGCCCTTCCGCGATGCCGACAGCCTCACGGCCATGAAGATGCGTGTTAGCGAGATGGCAACGCCCTTGGAGGAAGGCGTCCGCTACTATTCCAACTTCAACCCCATGCAGGCAGGGATGATCCTCAATGGTGGCCTTCGCAAGAACCATGTGTTCAGCTATTCCAATCTGGGCGAGCTCGACGATGTGCGCTCCGGCGATTCCTATCAGGATTGCATCCGCATCCCGCTGAACGATGCCTATACGGCTGCCGACGGTACCCTCTACAAGAACTACGGCACCTACCTCATGCTGCAGTATTTCGACCATCCTGAATACTTCCGCAACTCCTACACCTTCGCCCATCACGTCTGTCCGGGCTTCTTCTTCCAGATTACCGACGGTATGGGCTTCCATGCAAAGGTGACCGATGTAGGCCTGCGCACCTATTTCACGGCCAAGGACGACACCATCAGCGCCGTGGGCACGCTGGTATTTGCTGGCACTCGCGAGGTGCTGCAGACAACCTGCATCACCAACGACCGCGAGACACTCGAGGCAATGGCTGCCGAGACACAGCACACCTACCTGAAGACGCCCGCAGGCCTCTTTACCGAGGTGACGCTGCCCGTAGCCGAGATGAAGCGAAGCCACGAGGGAGACTCCCTGCTATCTGCCAAGCTCACCCTGCAGCGACTGAACAACCTGTCGAGCGACAGCCGTATGCTGCCTGCCCCGCAGACGCTGCTGATGGTGCAGAAGGACAGCCTCTACCATTTCTTCGAGAACAACCGCGTACCCGACAACGTCATGTCCTATATCACGGGCTTCAACGACTACGACCCCGTGACCAGTAATGGCGCCAGCAACACGAATACCTATACGTTCAACAACCTCTCGGCCCTCATCACGGCCCTGTGGAACATCCGCACGGAAGGACTCAGCAAGGATCCGCTGTGGGAGCAGCATCACCCCGACTGGAACAAGATGGTGCTGGTGCCCATCACCTTTTCTGCCAACACTTCGTATGAGGTCACCAGCGTGCATCACGACATGTCGCTCAGCAGCACCCGTCTGGTGGGAGGCCCCGACAATGCCAACGCCCCCATCAAGATCGACGCGGTGTTCGCAAGGTTCAAATAGAAACGCATCATGGCCGACGGCTACATAGAAAAACACCAGCAGGACTACGAGGAAAGGCGTGAGGCCTACCTGCGTCGCAAGCGTCACCTGCCGCCCCTCAAGGGCCGACAGCTCCAGCATCCTGACGACGAGGCATTATAATCATCCACCATCAACCATCCACCATCCACCATCCACCATCCACCAATTATATGTCAGCAAACCTGAGATTCCAAGTTGTGGAAGAGGCGTTCAAGAAACGCCCCTTGGAGATTGAGGCGCCTAAAGAGCGCCCGTCAGAGTATTTCGGCAAGTATGTCTTCAACCGCGAGAAGATGTACAAGTATCTGCCGAAGGATGTCTATGAAAAGCTCATCGACGTCATCGACAACGGAGCACGTCTCGACCGCTCCATCGCCGACGCTGTGGCTGCCGGCATGAAGCAGTGGGCACAGGAGATGGGCGTCACCCACTACACCCACTGGTTCCAGCCGCTCACCGAGGGCACAGCTGAGAAGCACGACGCCTTCGTCGAGCACGACGGCAAGGGTGGCATGATGGAAGCCTTCAGCGGCAAGCTCCTCGTGCAGCAGGAGCCCGATGCCAGCTCGTTCCCCAATGGCGGCATCCGCAACACCTTCGAGGCCCGCGGCTATTCCGCATGGGATCCCACGTCGCCCGTCTTCATCATCGACGACACCCTCTGTATTCCCACCATCTTCATCGCCTATACGGGTGAGGCCCTCGACTACAAGGCACCCTTGCTGCGAGCCCTCCACGCCGTCGACAAAGCCGCCACCGACGTCTGCTCGCTGTTCTACGACAACGTGACCAAGGTGCAGGTCAACCTCGGCTGGGAGCAGGAATACTTCCTCGTCGACGAAGGCCTCTACAGCGCCCGTCCCGACCTCATGCTCACCGGCCGCACCCTGATGGGTCATGAGAGCGCCAAGAACCAGCAGATGGACGACCACTATTTCGGCACCATTCCCGACCGTGTGCAGGCCTTTATGAAGGACTTGGAGATACAGGCCCTCGAGCTGGCCATCCCCTGCAAGACACGACACAACGAGGTGGCTCCCAACCAGTTCGAGCTCGCTCCCATCTTCGAGGAGTGCAACCTCGCCGTCGACCACAACATGCTGCTCATGTCGCTGATGAAGAAGGTGGCGCGCAAGCACGGTTTCCGTGTGCTGCTCCACGAAAAGCCCTTCGACGGCATCAACGGCTCAGGCAAGCACAACAACTGGAGCCTCACTGCCGACAACGGCACGCTGCTCTATGCCCCTGGCAAGACCGACGCCAACAATCCTGAGGCCGCAGCCAACGAAACGCTGCGTTTCGTCACCTTCATCGTCGAGACGCTCATGGCCGTCTACAAGCACAACGGCCTGCTCAAGGCCAGCATCATGTCGGCCACCAACGCCCACCGCTTGGGAGGCAACGAGGCACCACCAGCCATCATCAGCTCCTTCCTCGGAAAATATGTCTCGGAGCTCCTCGATAGTATTGAGCAAACCTCGCACCTCGCACCTCGTACCTCGCACCTCGCACGCGAGATTGACATCCCGCAGATTCCCGACATCATCGTCGACAATACCGACCGCAACCGCACCTCGCCCTTCGCCTTCACCGGCAACCGCTTCGAGTTCCGTGCCCCTGGCTCCAGCATCAACTGTGCATCGGCCATGATAGCCCTCAACACCGCAGTGGCCGAGGCCCTCACGTCGTTCAAGCGCCGTGTCGACGAGCGGATGGCCGAGTATGCCGTGCGTCCGGAGTTCGCTTTGGGCGAGGGCCACACCGCCAAGTATCACGCCATCATCGACGTGCTGCGCGACGACATCAAGACCAGCCGTCCCGTGCGCTTCGACGGCAACGGCTACAGCGACGAGTGGGTGCAGGAGGCAGCACGCCGCGGATTGGACGTCGAGAAGTCCTGTCCCGTCATCTTCGAGCACTACCTCGACGATGCCAGCGTCCGTCTCTTCGAGGGCACCAACGTCATGACCCGCAAGGAGCTGGAGGCCCGCAACGAGGTGAAGTGGGAGATGTACGTCAAGACCGTACAGATAGAGGCCCGTGTCCTTGGCGACCTCGCCATGAACCACATCATCCCCGTCTCCACCCACTATCAGAGCCAGCTCATCAAGAACGTGCAGGGCATGAAGGACATCTTCTCCTGTCAACAGCCAACTGCCGACAAAGCCCTCCGCCTCTCTGCCCGCAATATGAAGCTCATTGAGGAAATTGCCGAGCGCACAGAGCGCATTGAGCAGCTCGTTGAGGAGCTTACCGAGGCCCGTCGTGTGGCCAACCGCATCCAGGGCATCCATCAGCGGGCCATCGCCTATCACGACACCGTCTGTCCCCACATGCAGGCCATCCGCAACGAGGCCGACCACCTCGAGATGATCGTCGAGGACGGCCTCTGGACCCTCCCCAAGTATCGCGAGCTGCTCTTCATCAGATAACAGAAGATTCTCCATACATGACAAACAAAACGCCGAGTCGACATGACCCGGCGCTTTTGTTGTTAATTTTGGGGGCTTAATGTAAGGTTGTAAGGTGTAAGGTTGTAAGGTTTGCCTATTCCTCTTGCTCGTAATAATACGAATAGTCGATTCCCTTCATAAAAATCTCGCGATCGTCAATCTTGTCGGTCATAGCCCCTTGAAGCAACACCTTGATGGCTGTGGCATCAGTCGTACTCTTTCGCATAGCTTCCAGATAATCTTTCTTGTCGATCTTGCTCCAATCAACACATAGCTTCAGACGCTTCTTGAATAACAGGTCGAGCCAGAGTCGGGTACTGCGCCCATTGCCTTCCATAAAGGGATGAGCCACATTCATCTCTACGTATTTATTCGCTATCTCATCGAAAGTGTTTTCTGGCATCGCCTCGATGATAGCCAGATTCTTCATCAGATACTCTGCACGACAAAACAGCGTGCCATCCTTCCAAATAGTCTTCGTTCGAATCTGACCGGCAAAGTCGTAAAGTCCTCCAAACAGATAGGCGTGAATCTGCTTGAGGCACTCTACTGTTCCTGGCTTCATACTATCAAGCAAACCGCTCTCTATGAGTGTATAAGCTTTCTTCTTGCTCTGTCCATCGATGCTGTTGTCACTATAAGTGAACCACTCCAGGAACTTACGGGCACGGTTGTTAGGATAGTTCTTGGCCAACGTCTGCACACAGTCGGCGTCGAGGGCATCGGCAAAACGCTGTTTGCCATCAGGAGCTTGGAATTTGAAGTGGTTAGTGACACTAACCAGTTCAACGCCGTCCTTGGCCATTTTTCCTTTCAGGTATTTCCAGTAGTTACGACATTTCTTGTAATCATCCTCGTCATTGATGGCACGAACAATGTCGGTAGCCGAGAACCACCACTTGCTGTGCTCCTCGTCCCATACCGCCCGCACCTCTCGGTCATTGAAAAATCGTATCGACTTCTTGCTCATATCTCGTTTTACATCGGCCATCATACATCAGTCATCTGCCTTCTATGGATTTCTGCCCACAAAGATAGTGCAAATCGAGCGAAATACCAAAGAAAAAAACTTTTTTTTCTTTGGATTTCCGAGATGCAGCCTATCTTCGATGAAGTCAGAGATAGTGCAAATCGAGCGAAATACAAAATATATCTGCAATAATTTTGCAGTTCCCTTTTTTTGATAAGAGCCGACGAATCGCCAAAAATGCCGACCTTTGCCCCCAGAATTACATTTTAACCCCAGAAGACCATGAGCGAAGAATTTGAAAAGTACATATACGAGCCCGGTCGCAACCAGACCGTCGACTCCAACTACCACGTCATCGGCAACGGCAACCTCCTCACCACGTTGCTCTGATCGAGGGGGCTAATGCCAGAACATGGAGAGGAGAAAAGGCGAGGGCCATCAAGAAGGAACTCAGAGAGATGTGCAAGACACCCCCAATGAAAAAAGCCCCGAAAAAGGGGCTTATTGTAAGGTTGTAAGGTGTAAGGTTGTAAGGTTTGCAAAAAAAAACGGGAGGATCAAGAAACCGTCCCATGATTCGCCCGATTGTTAAATACTAAAGAAATAATTGAAATGTCGGAGGAAATGAGTACCTTTGTCGGCAAATTGAAGAAAAAAGATGATTCCACAATACAATCTATATAAGAAAGATGTGTTTGAAGGACTGCTGGAACTGGCTCCCGACAGCTTCGATCTCTGTATAGTTGATCCTCCCTACGGGGCTTCATCTAAGAACAGCTGGGACTATGGCAAGAAAGAAAGAGTTGCTGGTTTTGGAGGCGAGTGGAATTTGGAGAACGAAGCTTGGGACTTGCTGACACAGAACGAATCTTTCCAGCAGACTTACCTATGGCTGAAAGAGCTGAAAAGAGTTGTGAAATTGGAAGGGTCGATATGGATTCATTCCACATACCACAACTCAGGCTTTGTTAACGTCTGTTGTCAGTTATTAGGGCTGGAAATCATCAACGAGATTGCCTGGTTCAAGCGCAATTCATTTCCCAACCTCTCAGGACGACGGCTCACCGCCAGTCACGAAACCATTTTGTGGGTTCATAAGGGCGGCGAAAAGAAGAGGAAATACTTCTTCAACTATGAAGCTTCAAAGGCTTTCGCATCCTCTTCGGACATGCTAAAAGAACCCGGCAAGCAGATGAGAACCGTATGGGATATACCAAACAACAAGTCGAAAGAAGAAATGAAATTCGGCTCGCACCCCACTCAAAAACCCATCAAGGTGTCAGAAAGGATATTGGCTTTGTGCGGAGTAGAGGGAGGAAATCTGTTGGTCCCGTTTGCAGGCTCTGGCACAGAGATGGTAGCAGGCATCAAATTTGGCATGAACGTTACTGGTTTTGAAATAGAAGAAGAATACTACAATATTGCCAAGAAAAGACTAGATGAGGCGAAAAACATAAAAGCAACATCGTTATTTGGATGAAACCGTTACAACCCGTTATCAAATGGTCTGGCAGCAAAAGAGTGGTTGCCGAGCAACTGGCTGAGTATTTTCTGCCAGCCAAAACATACTACGAGCCCTTTGTTGGAGGAGGATCCATGATGCCTTTCTCAAAATCGAATAGAGGTATGGCCAGCGACATCATACCCGAACTGATATCTTTGTGGAAAGAAATCAAGGAGGATCCAGAGAAGGTTTCGGTAGAGTATGCTGAAAGATGGAAACGTCTGCAGACAGAAGGCTATCAGGTGTATTATGAAATAAGGGACTCTTTTAATGCCACGAGAAACCCTATGGACTTTTTATTCCTGACGAGGACCTGTCTGAATGGGATGATACGCTATAACAGCGCAGGTGAGTTTAACAACTCGCTTCACTTGACACGACCAGGCATTGCCCCTGACAGGTTAGAGATGATAATCAGACAATGGCATAGGTACATTCGCAAGTTTGAATTTCTGAATACTGATTACAGAGAGTGTCTTAAGGATGTAAAGGCTGGTGACTTTGTGTTTTTAGACCCTCCCTATGGTGGAACAAAAAGCAGATATACGCAGACTCCATTTTCTTTAGATGATTTTTATCAGACACTCGAAGGACTTAATTCCAAAGGCGTAAATTGGATGCTCACCTTTGACGGTTCATCAGGCGAACGCACATATTCGTTTGCGCCACCCGAAGAGCTTTACAAGGTTACATTCAAAGTGAAGACAGGTAAGTCTGCTTTCAGAAAGGTGATAGACAAGGTACAAGAGGACATACAGGAATCAGTGTATCTGAACTACAAAAGTTCCTTGTTCTGAGGCAACCTGTTTCAGGTATGAGACAAGCACAGAGCCGTTGTCGTTTGAATAGAAATGCACAGTAGATACTTCGCCAAACTCAAAAGCGAGAATCGCATCTAGATTACCACGCTCAAGATGCCGGCTTAACTCTTCGTCGTTCTTATAGAGGAACGCACCAACGGCAACCATTCCATATTCCATTCTTTCAAGAGTGCCATCGAAGAACTGCCATTCACCATCAGTACGTTGTTTGTAAGCCGTAGGATTGCTATGGAAAAGTTCTCTGATATAATCTTTCAGGCGGGTACCTATGTTATCCTCAAGATCTTTGCCTAAACCCTTTGATTCGATAGTAACAAAGAGCAACCTGTCTGCATTAACAATCTGGAAAATGTGGTCAGGGCGTTTACTCTCCTGCGAAACCCTTGGCAGCGATGTCCATTTATATTCTTTGTCATTTCGGAACAACGAGATTCCAGACCAGTCGCCACCCGGCGGATTGCAGAAACATTCGTAGATACCTTTATCCCCATGGTGCGACAGAATCTGATGAATTGCACAGTCGGTGTCATGCTCAAAGAATGATACTTCGGGCTTTTGGATGTAGGGGAAGGTGATGGTGTCGGGTCGCAAGGCATATTTGGTATGTGTGCAGACAAACATCTTCTTCTTACTAGTCGTGCTGTCTACGAGCAAATAGTTGCAGCACACAAAGATGGCCTGAAACAGTCCATTGCTGTTACATAGCTCTTCTGGTTGCTTAGACAGAAGATCCCATGTGTATTTCGTACCAGGTCCATAAACGACTGCCATAATGTTCGCATACTTACCTAACAGCATACGGCAAAGGGGCGACAGCCCTCTGTCAGGACGCGAGTCATCGCCCTTGGGTTTGAAGCCTGTTATCCAGACGATTGCAAGGTCTTTCTTCGTATCCAATGCTGGTCTCATTCCACGATAGTTTTTTTTCAGCCAACTCTTGAAAGTAGCCACATTCGCTTTTGGTATGACACAGAAAGGCAAGTCTTTTGACGTTATAGGCTTTGCCGACAAAGACTCTATTTCTTCCTTCAGGAGGTTGAATGTCGCAGTAGTGGGAACCTTGCTTGCTGATTTCTTCTTCCAGTCAAACTTATCATATCTGGCCAACCACGATGTTCTGTTCTTAGAGTTTAGCAGCGTATTCCATTCCTTGCCGCGAAGCGTATCATGCCTCATACGTGCTTTCGACAGAATTTTTACGAGTGAGAGAGCCTTGTCTGTAAGAGAAGCTATACATTTGCTTGAGTCTTTACCCAGAAGTATGCACTTGAGATATTTAAGGCCGTCAGCATATCCAAAAGTATCTTTGTATAGTTTAAGGTTTCCATCAGTGATGGAAGGATGCGCCCGATACACTGGCAGACAGACTCTGCCCATATCCTTCGACAAAGTAATATACGAAAAGGGAACGGCAGGGTTAGGGTAGCGTGGAGCTTTGGTTCCCCGATTGGCATCCAGCTCAATACCTCCAATCTCTGCATAATATAAATAAGGAATATTGGCAAATACGCTTGCGAGTGCCCTTCCGTTTCTTTGCCATGCATTATTGCCAGCCGGAAGAGCTGAGCAGTACTCGACGCCCAATAGGACAAACTCTTTATTATCTTTTACTTCTGTAATATATGAGTCGGCAGATTCCCGAAGTCTTCCGCCTGAATGGTGTACAATATCTCCAAGGTCGATGTCGCTCCACCTGCCATGTCCAGACAATAATTCGATTTCAAAGATGCAACTGCCTGTTTCAACCTTGTATTTGGGGAAATAAACAGGACACTTTTGCAAAACACATGAGGCGTTTAATGCCTCAACGACCATATTAAGAGTTCTTTCACACTCTACGACGTTGTCTCCATGAATCCTTAGATACCGTTTATCCATACGTTTACAGAATAAGTCCTTTAAAAAGAAAGGACGTGGCAGGATTCAGGTTGCGTACCTAGGCCTTGCACAGCCCACGTCAGACAACAAATCATTCTGTCCACGCCCATTGTTTCTTGGCGCAGACACCCTTGTTGTCCTAACTAAACTGACGTTTCTTTTTGTGCAAGTTTAGGTACTTCAGTATAGTCAAGGATGTCTAAAAAAACAATTGTATTTTTCTCTTGTTACGAACTAGATTAAGTTATTAAATTATAATTTCTTCATTGCATTTGCTGCAAATTTCACCGCAAAAATAGCATTTTTCTCGCAAACTTCCAAAAAAATCTGCCGAAATTTGTAATTTGTGTTCTCCGAATCTGACATGAACACGTCACTTATCAGGTGATGTCACTGGCATTTTGCCTTTGCATCAAACAAGCAGTTCAGATGTATGTCATTTAGTTTACTTTGATAGTTTTCTACCTTCATTGTCCTCGAGAGTTTTTTCGTTATGTAAGTTCCCAGGGTGCGAGATGACATGTTCTAAAAAGGTTAATTTGATTTAAAACTTTACAGCATAGTATCACTACTGGCTGGAAAGAGGAAAATTATTTAAGAGGATCAAAGTCACGTGATCCTTTCTATTCTTCCTTTTTACTACTCTCCACAAACACCCTCTGCAGCTCTTCCTTTGGTGGCAGGGCTTTCAGGAGTTCGGGATCCATTTCATCGGCAGTCTTATAGGTGGCAACACCCATGGGCTGACGAAAGTCCTGCATGATGTATCCGGCATAAAAGAATTCAGCCAATGGGAAGTTAGGCAAATTTGCCAATTGCGATTGGCGAATTTCGGCATCATCTGTAAAATCGGCAGTCGCAACTGCCGAATTATGCTGTTCAATCATATGCCATTCTTCAAAGAACGTGTGCATGTTCTTGATGTTCCTTGCTGAAAATCCACGAAGTCCTGGCAGTTCCTTGCGCAACTGTTCGCTAATGGTTTCTATTGCGCCAGTTCCCCAATTCTTCTTCCGGCTGTTTGCCGACACATATCTGCCAATGCCGAAGTTTCAAATAAATCACTAAAAAAGTGACAACCTTTTTCAGTTAAGGTCAACCATCTTCGATGCATTGAAATGATTTTTCAGTAATTATTTGGTGGATTCAATAGATATTATTATCTTTGCAACCGAAAAGTGTTTATTATAATTAACACAAATGACAAAATAATGTTTATGCAGGTAAACACATTTAAATGAATAGTGTTTGTTAAAGATAACACATGTTGTATAAAAACGAGTTGATATGGAAAGTTTATTTAAACGTCATGATGCATACATTTCAAGAGTCCCGATGAAGTACATTCGTGATTTCATGCAACGAGTAAACTGGGATTCACGTCTTATCATCATACGTGGCCCCAAGGGGGTGGGCAAGTCTACATTGATGCAGCAATACATCAAGAAGAATTTTGTCTCGGGTGACCGCCATGTACTCTACTGTTCCGCAGATACAAACTATTTTGCTGCTCATAGCTTGCTTGACCTTGCCGATAATTTTGTCAAGATTGGTGGTAAATGGCTTTTCATAGACGAAGTGCATAAATATCCGGGATGGAGTCGGGAAATCAAAGAAATCTATGACCTCTACAGAGAGTTGCACATTGTGCTCAGCGGATCGTCACTCATTCAAATTAATGATGGTCAGGCAGACTTGTCTCGTCGCATGCTACATTACGACATGCCGGGATTGTCGCTGCGCGAATTCCTCCATCTTGACTTGGGGCTTGACATTAATCCCATTTCCCTAGATCAATTGTTAGATAATCCGGCACAGTTTTGTCTTCAGATAACATCATTATGTCATCCGTTAGAACATTTTAGCCGTTATCTGCAATTTGGGTATTACCCTTTCTATTTTGAACAGAAACAGGATTATTACGATAAGTTAGAAAATGCTGTAAACTATATCATTGACGTTGAACTGACTAGATATCGAAGTCTTGATGTGGGATACACGCGTCAAGTTAAGGCGCTGCTGCATATTATATCACAAATGACGCCATACGAGGTCGATATCGCAAAACTCTCGAAAGCATCAGGTATTAGCAGGCTATCTACCCTCAAATATATTACTCATCTGGAAGAGGCGAGCCTGATTCGCCGACTATTTACCGATTTGAAACGAGTTACAGATCTTCAGAAACCAGATAAGATATATCTTGACAACACCAACCTGCTGTATACGCTCAGTCCCGAGAAACCAGAGATTGGTACGGTGCGTGAAACATTCTTTGCCAATCAGTTGGCTTCTGCAGGACACCAAGTGGAGTATGCTGGCTACAAGAGTGGAGATTTCCGCATAGATGGTGACACTGTGGTTGAAGTTGGTGGTGCCGACAAAGGCTTTAATCAATTGGCAGGCCAGGATCATTCATTTGTAGCAGCTGATGATATTGACTCTGCGTACTTTAGAAAGATTCCCCTTTGGGCGTTCGGTTTCTTGTATTAGTATCCCTCTGTCATGTGACTTTTGTGCAATTCTGCATTTACCCGAAGTCCCAATCCTCGACGTAGTGGTCGAAACGGATGCCGTCGGTGCTGCCGAACTTGGCCAGGATCTTCATAATCTCTTCCTGCTTTTCTGGGTAGATCTTGTTTTCGCCGTGATGGGCTCGGTAGTAGGGACCATTGCCTCCACTAAACGACAAACGTACACAACGACGGGCCTTGGCCTTTTCCCATTGTGTGACATTGTCATAGAGATGTGTGAAGCCCCACGCTTTCTGCACAAGGCGCTTCTCGCGGAAATACTTGCATTCGCCGCCCTGCCAGGCCGTGGGATAGACGGCTGGGCCATGATGATGATCTTCAGGCAACAGCAGCCCAGCCTGATAATGCATGCAACTCGATCTCTTTGTGCACTCATCGTTGAAGCACAAGGGATATCCCATTGGAATATCTTCGTATGTCAGTTTCTTCTCTTCCATATCCGTGTGACTGTCTCAGCATGCAAAGATACGAATAAACGAGTAAAGTGCAAAAAGAATCTTACTTTTTTTCCCTGCATTATAGCCGCCCCTTATCAAGGGGCTCTAAATCTTTTTGCACTTTCGAGTGAAAGTATCTTCTTAAGGCTCGCTTTGCTCGAATAAGCGCCGCAAGCGTCGAGCGCGACGAAGTCAAAGGCATAAATTATCAATTGAAGAATCAAAAAAAATAATTTAACTCTACTAAATCAATATAACTATCAAATAATAAAGTTTTTATGTAAATATTTACATCTATAAAAGTCCTACTTTACTTCTACTTTGCCTCTACATAACATCTATTTGCCATCTGTGTTCACTTAAAAAGAAGGATGTTGTGCAAGAATGGCTTTACTGCCTGCAAAATGAGCTACACGCCAATTATTCCCAGCGTGGGAATGAAATATTCCCAGCTTGGGAATGAAGTGTTCCCACGTTGGGAATAATAGCCAGGCCATGAGTAATTCTCGTAAAGTGGCTTCGCTTTAAGTAGGGCTTTTGTAGAGGTTTTATAGAACTAATGTAGAAGTAAAATAGATGAAAAAAATGATGAAAATATTTGTAAATACAAATGAAAATCAGTATCTTTGCAGGCGATTATCTAATCATTAGTAGAGGTAGAAGAACAATAGTTTAGAGTTTAGAGTTATAGGTTAAGAATATGAAGATTAGTTTATTGAAAATAGCACGTAAAAAGGAAGTCATCAAACGTATAGAGTTGGAAGAGCTCGCTGAGATGATCCGCAAGAATCCGGAAGAGAACAAGGTGTTCAACCTGCGACTGAACTACCAGTTTTATAAGGCCCAGCGGATGGGTGACGGGCAGATTACCCTGGACGACCAGCACACCGTGAATCTGCCACGCATTCTCTTTGCCGCCGAATGTATGAACTACAAGGAGATGGCAAAAGGACTCCGATACAATGGTTTGGTGGTCGTAGAAGTGAACGGCCTGAAGACGTATGAGGAGGCCGTGCGGATAAGGAATAGGGCAGCGAGGCTGGAAGAGACGGTGATGGCATTCCTTGGGGCATCGGGAAAATCGGTGAAGATTGTATGTCGAGGGGAGCTGTTTGGGAAGACTCTCCCCCAACCCCTCCCTGTGAGGGAGGGGAGTGAAGACCATACACTGCCCACAAAGGAGGATGATGTCAGGCAGTTCCATAAGAATCTGTATGAGACGGCGCGCAGAGCCTATCAGAACCAGTTCGGTTTCGACATCGAATATCTGGAGCCGATGCTGGAGCGGACGGTGTATATGAGTGCCGATCCGGAGATGTATTTCAATCCTAAAGCGCGTCCCTTCAAGGCCGACGCGGAGAAACACGACCAGCCAGAGCCGACACCCATCTCGTGGGAGAGCGACCTGCTGATGCCTGGTCGCACCATCAAGCGTACCTATCATTTCAACTGGGTGTTCATTCTGCGTGAGGTGCTGGGCGACTATTTCGACCTGCCCGACGAGGACCGTCAGATGCAGCTGTTGCAGCAGATTGCCCGCAAGTCGCTGGAACAGGGCATCCCCCTCGCCCATGCACAGGGAATGACGCTGGAACATCCGTTGTTTCATAATGACCCCGAGCTGGTGAAGAGTGTCTTCGCCACCACTTACGAGGTGACGCTGATGGAGGACTATCGCAAGAAGCATAAGATGAAGCCGCTGAAGAGCGTGTCTCAGGAGACACTGCAGACCATGCGTACGGAGATTTTCCTCACCGCCAACTATGACATGCGCAAGAATCTGATGACGGGCGTGGCCGAATATCGCATGAAATATTCTGAGAATCAGACGTTTAAACCGCTGACCATAGAGGTGCGCAACGATATGACCATCGAGGCCCGCGAGCAGGGTCTGAAGTCGTGGGACCAGGACGTGAACCGCTTTATCGACTCGACACGTATCGAGCAGTACGACCCCGTGAACACCTGGCTCGACCAGTTGCCGGAGTGGGATGGGGTAGACCGTATTAAGGAACTCGCGAAACGAGTGCCTACTGAGCAGCCGCATTGGGAGAAATACCTGAAGTACTGGCTTGTGGGTATGGTGGCTCAGTGGCGCGAGAGTGACAAGCAGTTGACTGGCAATGCGCTGACACCTCTGCTGATTGGCCGTCAGGGTTGTGGAAAGACACGTTTCTGCAAGATCCTGCTGCCCCCCGAGCTGCGCGACTACTATAACGACAAGCTGAACTTCAAGAACGAGTTCGATCTGAACATCGCGCTCACCTCGTTTGCGCTGATCAACATCGACGAGTTCGACAAGACCACCAACTCGCAGCAGATTGTGCTGAAGTACCTGCTGTCGTCGGCCGACGTGAAGTTCCGTCCGCCCTACGGCAAGACCATCAAACAGTACAGGCGCTACACCTCGTTCATCGGCACCACCAATCAGATGCAGCCGCTGGTGGATCCCACGGGTTCGCGTCGCTTTGTCTGCGTGGGTATTCCCAACGGGATGAACATCGACTTCACCGACAATCTCGACCATCGCCAGCTCTACGCCCAGGCCCTATACCTATTTAATAAAGGGGAGCGGTTCTGGCTGGAGGATGACGAGATACAGACGCTGATTGAGGAGAACGTGCCCTATCAGCGAACCGTCGACTTGGTGGAGATGATCAACGAGACCTTCCGCAAGCCCAAGGACGGCGAGGGACGCTGGTGGGGAACCACAGAAATCCTCTCCACCTTCGCCAACCGCTATGCCTATTTCGACGCCAAACGCACCACGCCAACCGTACTGGGCAAGGCGATGAACAACTTCCGCTTCAGCTTCCGTCACCGCATGGTCAACGGCTGCTCGGAATACTGGCTCTGCGAGAAATAGTGCCCGTTGTTATTTTATCCAGGAAACCCATCTTTGAGGATCCATTTCCATAGTGGCATCACCTCGATGGTGCCAAACTCATCAGTAATGGTATCAAATTCGTCGTAAGTTAGAATGACGCGGCGATTGCATTCGAGCGCATTTGGAATCTTCTTCAAAGCATCAACCTCGCGGTCATAAGTTGAATCAGCTTGTGAGAAGCTATATGATGCCTGAATGGCAAGCTTTTCTTCAGGAATATAGAAGTCAACCTCGACCTTGTCATTATAGAAGAATACGCGTTCGTTATCCTTATCATGTCCATACTTGCGGAACAGGGTCAGCGCAGTCAGGTTCTCAAGCAGTGCAGTATCGCTATCCAGCAGGAAGAGGTGAAGTACGCCATTGTCGATAAAGTAGTATTTACATAGTGACTCCTTGTCGGCAAATGCAGCAGATATATTGCGCAGACGAAGCAAAAGCCATGCTGACTCGCTGTATTCAATGTATTTGCTTACGGTGGGCATAGTTATCTTACCGCTAACTGATGACAGTACGTTTGAGAGGCGGTTATACGAAATGGGCTGTTTGACGCTCTCTGCAATTTTCTTAAGAAGCAGGCGCAGAAGATTTGCATTCGAAATCTTGTTGCGGTTAACGATGTCGCCCAGATATATCTTCTGCAGGGTACTGGTCAGATAGTCACGCTTGACACTCAGAGAAACAGACTCAGGCAGGCCTCCCCAATCGAAATACTCTTTCCAAGAACGAAGCATCTTTGCACGCGATTCAGTGGCTAGTAAACTGTTTTCATCGTAAGGCACTTCCTTAATCTTGAGGAATTCCTGGAAACTATAGGGGTAGACCTCAGTAGAGAGATAGCGGCCACCCAAAGTGGTCATAATCTCCGATGACAGCATCTTGGCATTGCTACCAGTGATCCAAACCTTATATTTGGCATCGGCCAGACGACGGGCGAACTTCTCCCAGCCATCGATGTTCTGCACCTCGTCAAGGAACAGCATGGGGCGCTTGTCGTACATTTCTGCATGGCACTCCAGAATCAGTTCAAAGTCCTCAGACTTGAGATCTGCCAGACGGTCATCCTCAAAGTTAAGATAAAGCATGTCTTCCCAGCTGTGTCCTTCGGCCAGCATCTGCTGCATCTTCTGATAGAGCATAAACGACTTCCCAGCCCTTCGAACACCGATAAACACACGACGTTCGAACTCGTCGGAGGGTAATTCACGAGGCACAATCTGATATTGTTCTACATCCTTTTGATTGGATGCCAGAATCTGTTTTAATACTGCTTTGCTAATCACTTCTTCAAACTTCCATTTTGAATTTCTGCCGCAAAGTTATAAACATTAATTTGAAAATCAAGGGATTTCTTCAAAAAATCACATTTTCGGCATAAAAATCCAAAGAAAAATCACATTTTTAGTATATTTTCCCCAATTATTCCATCCTATAGCCAACCTTACTACCTTACAACCTTACACCTTACAACCTTACAATAAGGCCCCAATTTCGGGGGCTTTTTGTGTGATGTGTGTCAGTAGGGGGGCGGATCATCAGGAAGGATGGTGAGGGGCGAAGAATTTTTTTAGTTGATAGTTGATATGAATTGAAAAAATAATCGTATCTTTGCAGCATCAAACCTAAAATGAGTTACAATGACAATGATGAGAAGACTGATATTCGTGATGACACTCGCCGCTCTGGCCATGACGGCTGAGGCGAAGGTGCGCCTGCCACACATGATTGGCGACAACATGGTGGTGCAGCAGCAGACGGAGGTGAGGCTCTGGGGATGGGACAAGCCGAAGCAGAAGGTGACGGTGACTACCTCGTGGAGCACGGAGCAGGCAACGGCCACCACGGACAAGGACGGCCGATGGCTGGTGAAGGTGAAGACGCCGAAAGCGAGCTTCGAGCCGCAGACGATTACCTTCGACGACGGCGAGGCGGTCAGCATCAGCAATGTGCTCGTGGGCGAGGTGTGGGTGTGCGCAGGTCAGTCGAACATGGAGATGCCTGTGAAGGGCTTCGGCAACTGTCCTGTGGAAGACCACAACGAGGTGATTCTCGACGCCGTGAACCATCCGGGCGTGCGCTCGCTGAAGATTCCCAGCACGATGCGCATGGAGCCGCAGGACGACGCGCAATGCCAGTGGCAGGTGTGCTCGCCGCTGACGGTGGGCGAGTTTTCGGCTACGGGCTATTTCTTCGCCCGCCTGCTGAGCAAGTCGCTCAACATGCCCGTGGGCATCATCGAGGCGAACAAGGGCGGCTCGCGTGTGGAGAGCTGGCTGACGAAGGAGAACCTGCAGAAACATACCCAGGAGCCGACGGACACGATGGGCATCGTGAACTTCAAGCCTGAGTACGACTACCAGCGCGCGTTGCTGTGGGGCAACGGCACGTTCAACCCGATTCTGAACTACACGGTGAAGGGCATCCTCTTCTATCAGGGCTGTTCCAACGTGGGCGACCCCGGCAACCAGTATTCCGAGCGCCTGAAGCTGCTGGTGGAGCAGTGGCGAGGTCAGTTTGGCTTGGGCGAGATTCCCTTCTACTTCGTGGAGATTGCGCCTTTCCACTACGACAACGTGAACGCTGACAATGCTGCCCGCCTGCGTGAACAGCAGTATCGTGCGCAGCAGATCATCCCCAACAGCTCGCTGGTGAGCACCAACGACCTTGTCTATCCCTACGAGACGACGCAGATTCACCCTGCACAGAAGCGGCAGGTGGGCGAGCGACTGGCATACACGGCCCTGAACCGCGACTACGGCTTTGAGCAGGTGTGGTATAAGAGCTCGTCGTTCAAGGACATGACGGTGAAGGACGGCAAGGTGTACATCCACCTGCAGGACGAGTATGGCGCCATGAGCCGCTTCGAGGACATCGTGGGCTTTGAGGTGGCTGGCGACGACCGTGTGTTCCATCCTGCCCATGCACAGCACTTCTGGCAGCCGGGCGGCGGCTATTGGGACGAGGCCATCGTGGTGAGCTCGCCGGAGGTGGCGAAGCCTGTGGCCGTACGCTACTGCTTCAAGAACTTCCAGATAGGCAACGTGAAGAATGGCGCAGGGCTGCCGCTCTTCCCCTTCCGCACGGATAACTGGTAACATTGACCATTGAACATTGACCATTGAACATTGACCGATAATATGATAAACCGACAACTACTGGAACCTGAGAGCATCGTCGTGATAGGCGGCTCGAACAATGTGCACAAACCGGGCGGCGCTGTGGTGCGCAACCTGATGAGCGGCGGCTATAGCGGCGTGCTGCGTGTGGTGAATCCCAAGGAAGACGAGGTGCAGGGTATCAAGGCCTTCCACGACGCCCGCGAGCTGCCACCCACCGACTTGGCCATCCTCGTGGTGGCTGCCCGATTCTGTCCCGACTATGTGGAGCTGCTGGCGAGAGAGAAGGACGTACGCGCGTTCATTATTATATCAGCCGGATTCAGCGAGGAAACGCCCGAGGGTGCCCAGTTGGAGCAACGCATCCTCGACACCTGCGAGCAGTATGGCTGTGCGCTGATAGGCCCCAACTGCATCGGCCTGCTCACGCGCTGGCATCACTCGGTGTTCACCAAGCCCATTCCGCAGCTCAATCCGCGTGGTGTCGACTTCATCAGCGGCTCGGGCGCTACGGCCGTCTTCATCCTGGAGAGCGCCGTCACGAAGGGCCTGCAGTTCAACTCGGTGTGGAGCGTGGGCAACGGCAAGCAGATAGGCATCGAGAGCGTGCTGGAATATATGGACGAGCACTTCGACGCAGAACGTGACTCGATGGTGAAGCTGCTCTATATCGAGAACATCGCCGACCCCGACAAGCTGCTCTTCCACGCCACGAGCCTCATACGCAAGGGCTGTCGCATCGCCGCCATCAAGGCTGGCTCGTCGGCAGCAGGCAGTCGTGCCGCCAGCAGTCATACGGGTGCCATCGCCTCCTCCGACAGCGCCGTCGAGGCCCTCTTCCGCAAGGCTGGCATCGTGCGTTGCTACGGCAGGGAGGAGCTGACCACGGTGGGCTGTATCTTCACGCTGCCCCGTTTCATAGGCAAGAACTTCGCCATCGTCACCCACGCCGGAGGCCCTGGCGTGATGCTGACCGATGCTTTGTCGAAGGGAGGCATGCAGGTGCCGCCAATCCCCGCTGAGGTGGCCAACGAGCTGAAGACGAAGCTCCTGCCTGGCAGCAGCGTGGCCAATCCCATCGACATCCTGGCAACGGGTGGGGCAGAGCACTTGGGCATCGCCATCGACTACTGCGAGAAGGCCGAGGATATCGACGCCATCATGGTCATCTTCGGCACGCCTGGCTTGGTGAAGATTTTCGAGGTGTACGACGTGCTCGACAAGAAGATTCGCGAGTGCAGCAAGCCCATCTTCCCCGTCCTGCCCAGTGTGAGCACAGCAGGCCCTGAGGTGCAGGAGTTCCTGAAGCGCGGCCACGTGAACTTCAGCGACGAGGTGACGCTGGCCACCGCCCTCACGCAGATTATGAAGACGCCCGCACCTGCCGAGCAGAACGTGGTGATCAACGGGGTGGATGTGCCAAGAATCAGACGGATTATCGACAGCCTCCAGACCCACCCCCAACCCCTCCCTGCAGGGAGGGGAGGAGATACTTCTTTAGCTGAAAACACAGGCTTGCAAGGTAATAGCGCCCCTCCCTCACAGGGAGGGGAAAGGGGGTGGGTCTCTCCCTCTATCGTACACGAACTGCTCTCTGCCGCTGGCATCCCCACCGTTCCTGAGTTCGTCAGCGACAAGAAGGAGGAGGTGCTGGCCTTTGCCGAGAAGACGGGCTTCCCCGTGGTGGCGAAGGTGGTAGGCCCCGTGCATAAGAGCGACGTGGGCGGCGTGGCGCTGAACATCCGCTCGAAGGAGGTGCTGAGCGCTGAGTTCGACCGCATGATGCAGATTCCTGACGCTACGGCCGTGATGGTGCAGAAGATGATTCGCGGCACGGAGCTGTTCATCGGCGCGAAGTATGAGCCGAGGTTCGGCCACGTGGTGCTCTGCGGCCTTGGCGGCATCTTCGTCGAGGTGCTGAAGGACGTCTCGTCAGGCCTTGCGCCATTGAGCTATGAGGAGGCCTACTCGATGATCCGTTCGCTGCGCGGCTACAAGATCCTGAAGGGCACTCGCGGCCAGAAGGGCATCAACGAGCGCAAGTATGCCGAGATTATCGTAAGGCTCTCGACCCTGCTGCGCTTTGCCACAGAAATCAAGGAAATGGACATCAACCCGCTGCTGGCCGACGAACAGGACGTCATTGCCGTCGATGCCCGCATACTCGTGGAGAAATAATAAACATAGCCTTCAACCATCAACCATCAACCATCAACCTTCAACCATCAACCCAAATATGCTACAGATTCGCTGCAAGAACAACAACGTGACGAAGAGTTTCCCCGAAGGATGCTCGCTGCTCGACGTCTATCAGGAATTTGCCGACGACATCCAACTGCCTTATCCCGTCGTATCGGCCAAAGTAAACAACGTGTCGCAAGGCCTGAAGTTCAGGCTCTATCAGAACCGCGATGTGGAGTTTCTCGATGCCCGTGCAGGGTCAGGACACCGCGTCTACGTGCGCTCGCTCAGCTTTGTGCTCTACAAGGCCACACAGGACGTTTTCCCAGGGTCGAAGCTCTTCATCGAGCATTCGCTGTCGAGAGGGTATTACTGTAATTTCAAGAAGAAGACAGGCGAGCCGCTGACGGATGACGATGTTGCCGCCATCAAGGCCCGTATGCAGGAGATTGTCGACCTCGACATGCCCTTCCGCCGCAATGAGGCCACCAATGAGGAGGCCGTGCGCGTCTTTGCCGAGCGAGGCTTTGCAGATAAGGTGAAGCTGCTGGAGACGAGCGGACAGATTTACAGCGACTACTATATGCTGGGTGACACCGCCGACTACTACTACGGCCCGCTAGTGCCCTCGGCCGGCTATCTGAAGGTGTGGGATTTGCAGCGCTATCAGGACGGATTGCTGCTGCGCGTGCCCGATTGGAACGACCCGTCGCGTGTGGCTGAGTATGTCGATATGCCCAAGACCTTCGAAATGTTTGCCGAGAAGACGCGCTGGGACATCATCATGCGCCTCTCGAATGCCGGCGACGTGAACAAGGCCATCCTACGCGGCTATGCCTCAGAGCTCATACAGGTCAGCGAGGCCCTGCAGGAGAAGAAAATCGTGCAGATAGCCGAGGAGATTGCCCAGAGAATGCCCAAATTGGTCCTCATCACCGGCCCTTCGTCATCGGGTAAGACCACGTTCTGCAAGCGCCTCTCCGTTCAGCTCTTGGCTTGCGGATTGCGGCCGATGGCATTCTCCACCGACGACTATTTCGTCAACCGCGTGGACACGCCGAAGCTGCCCAACGGCGACTACGACTTCGACAACATCGAGGCCGTCGACTACAAGCTGCTTGAAGAACACCTCACACGCCTGATGCAGGGCGAGACGGTGGAGGTGCCTGAATACAACTTCACCACGGGCAAGCGCGAGTACAACGGAAAGAAGCTGAAGCTGCAGCGCGACTCCGTGCTCATCATGGAGGGCATCCACGCCCTCAACCCCCTGCTGACGAAGAACATACCCAGCGAGGCGAAGTTCAAGATCTACATCTCGGCCTTGACCAGCATCTCGCTGGACGACCACAACTGGATTCCCGTTCGTGACAACCGTTTGCTGCGTCGTATCATCCGCGACTACAACAAGGGCGCCTTCACGGCACGCGAAACCATCAGCCAGTGGAAGAACGTGTGCGAGGCCGAGGACAGGTGGATTTTCCCCTTTCAGGAAACCGCCGACGTGATGTTCAACTCGGCGCTGAACATCGAGTTCGCCGTGCTCCGTCCTCATGCCGAGATCATCCTCTCAGCCATTCCCAAGAACTGTCCTGAGTACGGCGAGGCACACCGCCTGCTGAAGTTCCTGCACTACTTCCTGCCCGTCAGCGACAAGGAGATTCCTCCCACCAGCATCATGCGTGAGTTCGTGGGTGGCTCCAGCTTCAAGTACGAGAGATAGGGTTACAGCATCACTTCCAACAGACGGGGTCCTCTGGTTTCAGCATCAGCAAGCCAGAGGATTCCTTTTTGCAGCTGCTCCAAGTCGGTGGCCACTTGGCGACTGACGCCACATTGCTGGCAGATGCCCTCGGCGGTGGTGTGGTGAGCTCCTGCGACAAGGGCAGGATGGGCAGCACTCTGACCGAGGCCTTGCAGGTGGTCAAAGATGGCTCCGTGACCGTTGTTCAGCAGCAGGATGCGCAGGTTCAGACGTGGAAGGATCGTGTTCCACAGCGCATTCTGGTCGTAGAAGAAACTGAGGTCGCCGATGACGCAGAAAATAAGAGGTGAGGGATGGGAGGGGTGAGGAGAGAGAACGGCTGCCGCAAACCCTGCTGCCGTGCTGAGGGAACCCTCAATGCCGTTGGTGCCACGATTGCACCATACGGGATGGCCCTTCGCGTAGCGGTTGGCAAGGCGGATGGCGGTGCTGTTGGCGTAATGGACGCTTAGAGGTATGAGGTGAGAGGAGTGAGGTGAGAGGTGAGAGGTGTGAGGTGAGATAAGTGAGGAGAGCTGCTGCTCCAGCAGACGTACGGCACCCTCCTCGCTGAAGGTCAGAGGGGGATTGTCGAGCTGTTGGCGGGCATCGCTCAGCAATTGTAGCCATTGGCGGCGGTAGTTGACGGCATGAGGGGAGAGGTGAGGGATGTGAGGTGAGAATTTCGAGTCGAGTGCCTGCAGGATTGCCTCGGCATCGCCTACAACGAGGCCGCGCAGATTTTGGAAGGTGTCCTCCACCTCGCCCGTCAAGCTGATACGCCAAGTGTGGGCATCCTCCGCCTCGCGCAAAAAATGCTTCAGCCGCTTGCTCACGATGGCATCGCCTACGTAGAGGATGAAATCAGGAGTAAGAGATGAGAGGTGTGAGGAGTGAGGAGTGAGCACTTCTTCGAAAGGACTGACGCTGGTGAAGGGCGCAAGGGCCTCGTGCAGCACGATGATATGGCTGAAGAGGTGGTCGATGCCCTCATAGTGGAAACGGCGTGGGCTCAGCTGTCCGAATACGATGAGCGGGCGCTTGGCACTCTGCAGGTCGTCGAGGAGCTGCTGCGGCAGACAGCTGTAGTCGGTGGCTGGTGCATAGCGTCGGATGACACGCTCCTCGGGCAGTGTCTCAACGGTGAAGTCAAATAGCGGCTCGTTCAGCGGCACGTTGATATGCACGCAGGGGTGGGTGTCGTCAGTAGCCTCGATAAGTGCCTCGTTCACCAGACGGTTGCAATGCCAAGGAAGAGGAGAGAGGTGTGAGGTGAGAGGTGAGTAATGTGAGGTGAGAGGTGAGAGATCTGGCAGGGTTACCGTTTTCTTCACCCAAGGAGCGAGGGCACCTGGCTGTTGGAGCGTCTGGCCGTCGAGCTGGTCAATCCATTCGGCGGGACGGTCGGCAGAGACGACGATGAGCGACTGGTGCTGATAATGGGCCTCGGCAACGGCTGGCGCCAGGTTGAGCAACGCCGTACCGCTGGTGACACACACCACCACGGGCTCGTCGGTGGCTTGTGCGATGCCGAGGGCAAAGAAACCCGCCGAACGCTCGTCGGTTATGGGATAGCACGTGATGTCAGGGCACTCGTTCAGGTTGTGCACGATGGGTGCATTCCTGCTACCTGGACACACCACAGCGTGTTTCACGCCGTGAGCTACGAGCAAGCTGGTGAGGATGTTGACGCTGGGCTTATTGGAGAACATAGGACTGTGACTGCTGGGATGATTGGGTTAATAAAAGGCGGCGCATGGTGTCCATCTTCGCCTCGGTTTCCTGCCACTCCTGCTGCTCATTGCTCTCACGCAGCAGACCGCCGCCGGCATAGAGGTGGTAGGCGCTATCGGTGATGTGCATGCAGCGGAGGGAGACATATAGATGTGTGAAGTGTGAAGTGTGAGGTATGAGGTGTGAGGTGGGGTCAACGTTTTCGTTTTCGTCTTCGTTCACATTAAATGGCCCCATGAAGCCGCTGTAGTAGTGGCGAGGGTGATGCTCGTGGCTGATGATGAAGCGTTGTGCCTCGTCCTTCGGCAGGCCGCACACGGCTGGGGTGGGGTGGAGTGCTTCGAGGAGCTTCCCTATGCGCGTACATCTCTTATTATCCAAGGAGAAGGTGAAGTCGCTGCGCAGATGCACAAGATGGGCAGCACGCACGGTGCGAGGCCCTTCTTCACAGACGTCATCGGAGAATCGGCGCAGCACGTCGGCCAGATAGGAGGCCACATAGCGCTGCTCCTGGATGTTCTTTGCCGACCAGCGCAGGTGCTGTCCCTCGTTGTCGGTCTTGTCGGAACGCAGTCGCATCGTGCCTGCCAGGGCGATGGTGCGCCAACGGTTTTCAGGAAAACTCTCCAACAGAATCTCAGGCGAGGCGGTGAGCCACATACCGCTCTGCGGTGTGCTGACCAGTGCCACAAACATGCGGGGATAGAGGCGGCAAGCTTTCTGGAACAGTTCCATCGGCGTGGCCCTGCCGTCGTTGTCGACGGTGGCGCATCGTGCCAGCACTAGCTTTCGGAACTGTCCGTCGAGGAGTGCCTTGTGGAAGATGGAGAAGTCTTCGTGATAGTGATGGCTGTTAGCTGTTAGCTTTTGACTATTAGCTGTTAGCTTTTGGCTGTTAGCTGTTTGGGATTGGTTATTGGTAATGAGCACAATAGGCTCTTCCTCAGAAACCATGAAGGGCGCAATGAGGAACCCCTGCTGATTACCAAGTTCGGCAAAGGAAGGCACAACAACGGCATCTCCCTCTATCATCGTGCAGCTGTCGGCATGCGGCAGACGGAAGATGGCGAAGCTGTTCATTTGTGATGGATGATGTAGTTGGTGACGCGTACGCTGGAAATCAGCTCTTCGGCGGTGTTGCGGATATCCACCTGCCACACATGCAGCGTGGAGCCCTGACTGATCAGACGGGCGTAGGCCGTAACGGTGTCGCCCTCACAGACGGCTTTCACATGGCTGCCGCTCACCTCGATGCCCACGCAGGCACAGCCGGGACAGAGCGCCGACGAGCCGACACCTGCCACATTCTCGGCCAATGCCAGGGAGGCACCGCCGCTGAGGAAGCCGAAGGGCTGACGGTTGCGCTCGTCTACCTTCATACGTGCCATACAAGTATCACCCTCGGGCGTGGAGATAAACTCCATCCCGAGGGCGGTGCTGAGATTAGGTCTCTCGTTGATAATCTGATTGATTCCTTCGACGTTCATGGATAGTTAGAATGGCTAGTAAAACTAGTTTTGACTAGTAGAACTAGTTTTAACTGGTAGAACTGGGAATTACTTGAAGAGCGAGTATTCCTTGATGCCCCAAGCCAAGGCACTGGCGCCCAGGACGTCGCGCTCGTGGTCTTCGAGGGCTGATACAAGGAACTTCACGTGCCCACGGGTGTTATGGAACACGTGTTTCTCGAATTCCTCGCTGGCTGGAATCAGCAGATAATGGCCAGCGCCTGCGATGCCGCCTGTGAAGATGATCGCCTCAGGGTCGAAGATGGAAGCGTAGCCCGCCATTACAAAACCCAGCATCTTGCCTGTGCGGCGGAATACTTCAATTGCCAAAGCGTCGCCCTGCTTGCAGAACTCGTGGATGATCTTCGGCGTCAGACGCTCTGCGCTACGCATGAGTGAGGGCTCGTTGCTTTCATCCATCATCTTACGGGCTGTGGTGACAATGCCCTTGGCGCCGCAGTAGGCCTCCAGACAGCCTTTCTTGCCGCAGCCGCAGGTACGGCCGTTGGGGACGGCGCAGGCATGGCCTATCTCGCCTGCAAATCCTTCAGCGCCTAAGTGTGCTTCGCCGTTTGAAAAGATGCAGCTGCCGATGCCGTGTCCCAGCGTCACCACGATGAAGTTGTTCATGCCGTGTGCAGCGCCATAGGTATGCTCGCCGAGTGCCGTCACATGTGCGTCGTTGGCCAGAGCCACGGCGATGCCCATGCGGTCGCGCAGCATGGCAGCCATGGGCACTATGCCTTTCCAGTGCAGGTTGGGCGCGTTCTCAATGCATCCTGTGAGGAAATTGGCACTTGGGGCACTGATGCCCATCGAGCGTATGTATTCGTAGCCGCCGTTTTCCTCGGCCATCGTCACCACCTTCTCGCTCAGGGCGCTGACGTATTCGGTGGCGGTGGCATAGTCCTGCGTGTTAAGATAGTCACGGGCAATAATGTTGCCACGCACGTCGACGATGGCATAGGTGGTGCGTTCGATGCTGATGTCAACGCCAATAACCCGGTTTTTTACAAGCTCCTCTGTCATGGTCGGCCTAATTTATTTAAACAATGAGTATTCTTTCACCTGCCAGGCCAATACACTGGCGCCAAGCACATTCTGCTCCATATCGGTGAGCGTAGAGGTGAGGAACTTTATCTTTCCGCGCATGTTGTGGAAGACGTTCTCTTCGAAGGCCTGCTTGGCAGAATCGAAGAGCCAGTGACCAGAGCGCGATACAGTTCCCGTGAAGATGATTGCCTCAGGATTAGCCACCGACGCGTAGTTGGCAATGCCCATTCCCAATATCTCGCCGGTGCGGCGCATCACCTCGCGGGCCAGCTCGTCGCCTTGCTCGCAAGCCTCGACGATGAGCGGCACGGTCAGCATGTCGTAGTAGCGGAGCAGTGAGGGCTTTTCGGTCCTGTTCATCATCTTCTGTGCAGAGAGCACGATGCCCTCCTCGGCGCAGTAGGTTTCCAGACAGCCTTGTCCGCCGCAGCCGCATTTTCTTCCGTTGGGATTGACACATACATGGCCAATCTCGCCGGCGAACCCCTCGTGTCCTAAGTGAGGCCGTCCGTTGGAAAAGACGCAGCTGCCCAAACCAGGACCTAAGGTGATGACAATAAAATCGCTCATGCCGTGAGCCTTGCCGAATACCTGCTCGCCCAGTGCCCTGACGTGTGCGTTGTTGCCAACGGCCACAGCCATTCCCAACTGGTCGCGCAGCATGGATGCCAGGGGTACCTCGCCTTTCCAGGGCAGGCTGGGAGAGTGCTCGATGCAGCCTTTCACGAAGTTGCCGCTCAACACACCCACGCCTACGGAGCGGATGGTGTCGTAGCCCCCGTTTAATTCCATCAGTTCGACGAGCTTTTCGGAGAGGAAAGTTACGAATTCGCTGATGTTCGGATGTTCCAAAGTGGGGAACTCATCTTGTGCAATGACATTGCCCCTAACGTCAACAATGGCATAGGACGTCGCATCTAATCCGATGTTGACTCCTACGACACGTCTTTTGGATGTATGTTGAAACATAGCTTTATTAAATCGGTTAGTCTTTCTATTGCAGGGCAAAAGTAGCAATATTTTTCATTCTTGCCAAAAGATTTCCCGTTTTTTTTGCTGATGTCAACATTATTTCTTAATTTTGCCAGCGAAATAAGAGATTTTTATCATTCATTTTATAATCAAAAACCAAAAAACACAAGCGTATGAAAAAGTTAATGATTGCACTCATGGCCATTGTTGCCATGACATTGATGTCGAGCTGTGGAAACTCAAACTTGAGTGACGACCCGAAGGAAATGGTAAGTCAGTTGGGCGAGAACCTGAAGGCCGGCGACGGCAACAAGTTCGTAACCATGCTGGGCGATGTAAAGACGAAGGCCGTCAGCTTCCTCAAGGACAATCCAGGCAAGGCTAAGGAGTACCTGCAGGCCGCACAGAAGTTCCTAGTGGACAACAAGGACAAGGTGGCTGAGGTGATTGGCAAGATTTCTGATAGCGAGCTCGCCAAGAAGGCTCAGAGTCTCGTCAGCGACATGAGCAGTCAGGACGTTGGCAAACTGCTCGACAATATTCCCGGACTTTGATTTGATATGAAGAAATTGTTTCTGGCACTTGTTGCCGCCTCCACACTCTACCTTACGGGCTGCTCCTCCTGCTTAGGCACTACGCCTACGCCGGGCGAGGCAGCGCCGCAGGCAGAGGCTCCTGAAAACACACAGTCGATGGTTGTCACGCTTGACTCATTGCTCAAGGCTGGCGACGGTGCACAGTTTTACGCTATCCTCGCTAATGTGGCAGAGAAGATGATGGAGGTGACCGATACGGCCCAAGCTGCAGCCTACCTGATGGAATTGCAGTCCTACTTGACTACCAATCAGGAACAAATCGAGACACTCATCAAGAATACCTCTGACGCAGTGGCCAAGCAGGAGATGCCAGGGCTTGTGTCTTTCTTCAGCGACATCGACATGCTGCAGAGTGTCTACGGCTTTGTCCAGCCTTCTGTCGATATGGCCGCAACCAATGAAAATGAATAATCTACTGAATAGCAACGGGACATGCGCACATGGCGTGTGCCCCGTTTTTTCATAACCACCAAAAACTATTGTCTATGAAGAGAAAACTACTCACTCTGCTGGCTCTTGCTCTCAGTGCCAATGTTTTTAGTGCCATCGACCCTAACACTGTTGAGGTAAAGTTCGACGGCAATACAGCTACTGTCACTATGGCTGAAAACATCAAGGCCTATGTAGCCGTGGCCAGCGGCACTTCGTCGCATGTGAAGCTATTGCAGGCCGAGAGCTTTGCGGGTGTAGATGCCACTGCTGACAACGAGGACGGAGAAATAATCTATGTTCTCTCCGGTACATCTAGTGATGGCGAGTTCTATCTTGAGGGAGCCTTCAAGTGCAGTGTGGAGCTCAACGGGCTGACACTTACCAATCCTTCAGGTCCTGCCATCAACCTGCAGAATGGCAAACGCTGTTCCGTCACTGCCAAGAAAGGTACCACCAGCACCCTTGTCGATGGTGTCAACGAGGACTTTAACGGCTGCTATCACTGTAAGGGTCATACCAAGTTCAAGGGTAAGGGTGTCCTCAACGTGACGGGTAATTCGAAGCACGCCATCTACAGCAAGGAATATTTAGAGATAAAGAATCTTACGCTGAATATCACCAGTTCAGTAAAGGATGCCATTCACTGCAAGGAGTATTTCCTAATGGAAAGCGGCACCGTGACTATCAATAGTGCTGGCGACGACGGCATACAGGTGGAGTTGGCCAACGACCCCGTCACGGGTATCATCGCTGACCATGAGGACGAGAATACGGGCAATTTCTATATGGAGGGCGGTACGCTGACCATCAACAACTATGCCGATAAGGCAGTGAAAGCTGACGGTGAGTTAAAAATAACCGGTGGTAAGCGTGTGTTCAATGAGAACGACATGCTGGCCCATGCCGGTATCGCCGATCAATGGGCCGACGCCGCTGCCGCTTCGTTCTATGACCTGAATGGACGTCGTATCAGTCAGCCGCAGTTACGCGGCATCTACATCGAGCGTCGTGGCGACAAGACCATTAAGCGGATTGTCCGTTAGCGCTAATCTTATTTGAGGATGACTTTGCCGTTGATGATGTTGAGTCCTCGGCGAGGTTGCTGCAAACGAATGCCTTCCATCGTGTAAACGGTGGAGGGCTTTTGTCGTGTCTCCAGCTCATGGATGGCTGTGGTGCCATTGAAGACGTCTTTCACCTCATCGTCGCTCAGGACGTAGTTGTAGATGCGCAAGTCCTGCATGAGCCCGTTAAAGTAAGGGTCGTCGTTGAAGAAGCTACGTCCGATGTAATTGATAACAGGCTTCAGGTCGGCAGGGCAGATGGTGATAGAAGTGCTGCTGGCCTTAAGCTCGCCGTCTACGTAGATGCAGGCCTTCCCTTTCTTGATGGTCACAGCTACATGCTTCCACTGTCCTGTGGGCAGTTTCGGAGCATCGAGGTGTTCCTCCGTGCCACCGTTCTTGATGGCCAGTCGCATGACGGAGCCATTGTTGGGGGTAAGGAAGAAGTAGTGGTCAGTGTCGTAGCCGAAATCAAACAGCCGCTGCCATCCTGCCGTCGACGATGACTTCACCCACATCGCTATGGTCAACTCCTCGCTGGCAGGTGTGTTGACGGGCAGTTGCAGCCATTGGCTGCCGCCAAAGCTGAGTGCCTTGGTGCCCTCCTCATGGCCTGCTATGAAGTTGGTGTTGATGGCAGAGGCGGCGTTGCGCCCGTTCTCAGTGATATCGTTGGCAGTGCCGTTCATCGTCCAATGCCCTACAAGTGCTCTATCGGTTGGGACAGTAGCACTGGCTACTTCCGAGAATGTGCTTTGGTTTTGGGCGATGTCGATGGCCTTCACCTTATACTGATAAGTGTGGCCAGGCAACACGGTGTTGTCTACATAGACAGCCGTGGTGAGTCCTTCTGACGGCTGTGCAACCCGGCGTGCAATGGTGTTCCACTCTTCGCTTCCCTCCTCGCATCTCAAGACCATGTAGCCGTCGAGATCTGTCTCTGTGCCTATGCTCCAGGTCAGGAATACTGATGCCGACTGTGCCAGCGCCTCTAATCCTGTGGGTTGTGCAGGTGCCTTTGTCTCGTAGGTGATGTTTACGGGCATCAGGCGCCATTGCAGGAGTCGTTTACTGGATTCCTTGCTGGGCAGGGTGCGTTGGTCGATGTTGGTGTTGTTTTCCGTGCTGCTCGACGAAGCGGCCAGATAGAGCGCACTCTCTCGGTTGCGTATGTAATAGTAGCCGTTGCCTGCATATTGCAGGTACCACTGCTCGTTGCTGCTTGGTGTGGTGTTCTGTGAATATGCAATGATGTTAGCGGCGGTTTCGGTGGAGAAGTTCAATACGTTCATCCTCGTGTTCGCATTGTCGACGGAGGTGAAGTCAAAGAAACTGAAGTCACCGCCGATGCGGGTGCTGACAGGCTTCACGTTCCACTGCTGCTTGGTACTGCCTGTGTATTTTTGCATCACAATGTTGTTGCCGCTGACGGCTGCAACGTTGCCCGTCGTCCTGTTCACCAGCTTGTAAACGCCTTCGGTGATGGGTACGGGTGGCACATCGTCGCCAAAGGTGATGTCGATGACACGCTCAGCATTGGTTTGTCCGTTCTGGTAGCTTGTGCCGCCAGGGATAACCATGCGGTACTGTCGGGTGGGGCCGTTGCCGTCGAAGTAGACATCGCGGTCTAATGACACAAACTGATAACTCGTGTTCTTGGCTTGTCGCTCGCTGGTGCCGATGAAGGCTTTTACGCGGCCGTCATCATGGCGGTAGACGCTGGCTGAGGTCCAGTTGTCACGATGCTCGCCGTAGCCGAGACGCTCACCGTGACTACTGATGTCGCAGAATTCTCCACGGGCACGACTGTCGAACCCCCACCAGATACCTACGGTCATGCCGTATTCCAAGCCTGTCATCGCTTCGGTCACGTTGTGCATCTCGTCGTTGTAGCCAACCTTGCCGTCCTTCACTAACTGTTGGTAGAAGCTGGCGTAGTTGTCGAAAGAGCCCGCCAGCTGGTGGGTGTTGCCCCAGTCATAATACTGCTTGCCAGTAGTGTACCATGCCAATGCCTTGTCATCGTTCAGCGTGTTGCCGCCCACCATGTTGACGCCCTCCATGCGGGGATAGTTCTCGCGTAACAGCTTTGCTATCTGCACCTGTTTTTCTATGGTGGCACCCTCCTCAGTGCTCCAGTAATCTGGCTCGTTGAAGGGTGAGACACCCACGATGGGATGCTGTGTGTTCTGCTGCATCCAGTGTACATGACTGTTAATCATTGCAGCCCAATGCTCCACATTACATTTTTTATTTACCACAAAATAGTCGCAGGTGCCTGCCTCCTGATCGGCAGTGAAGACTATGGGCAGCGACTTGTTTACGATGTCGAAGATGCCAGCGCGCTGCTTTATCACGTTGATGATGTCGCTGGCCAAGGCTGAATCGTTGACCAGCGGCTTGGTGAAACGGTAGGCCGAGCGTCCGATGCCGACATTCTCCTTGCCCATGTGGTTGACACCTTTGCGCAGGTTCTGCTCGCTGATCCATGCCTGATCCAGGCCCCATGTGGGATTAAAGCGGTGGCCCGTCTGACTGAGGTCGAAAGGTATAGTGACGTCAGCCTTTGTCACCACCTGAGCATGACAAGGTGCTAGCATAAAGCAGCTGATGATGAGAAGTGTAGCGTGTTTCATCTGATGATAATCTTTGTAGGTTTACCATTTTCCACCTTGATATAGACACCTGGGCGCAAGGTTTGCTGCTTGACAGGCACACCACTGGTAGTATAGAGGGTGGAGGGTTGATGGTTGAAGGTGGAGGGAGAAGTGATGTCGGCCGTGAGCACCTCCAACTCACTGTCTGTTATGCCCGTGATGGGAATGGTGGGACCGTTCCATGAGGAGAAAATGGTGTAGGGATTGCTGCTTTTGTCGTCGAAGGGACGCAGCACGGCGTGATAGTTGCCGATGGGCATGCGGCCTTCGGGTTTACACCAGACACCATCGATGAGGGCATAGTGTTTGGAGGGCACATTGCCGGTGGTGGCATAGAAGCCGCGCAGGTTGCCCGTGCCTCTGCCATTGGCCTTTTCTTTCATCTCTCCGTATTCGCGGAAACGCGCCATGTCCTCATCAGACATGTAGATGAAAGGCTCTCCGGCCTCCACCTCCTCTATCTCTTCCAGACATAAGGCAGAGTAATCGCTGAGGATGCCGGCTATTTGATAGAACTTCAACTTCGGCGAAGCTGCAACGTTATAGGGCAGACACCCCGTTTGCCATTGACCAGCGGTGACCTGTGTCTGATAATAGGGGATGAAACGCAAGGCAAAATCTGTAGCGCACCACCATCCCTCTCGGTGGTCCCCGCTTGCGCTTGTGTCACCTATCTTGTGGTAAGCGTTGTCGACAGCGCCGTTCTTTGAGCTTTCAAAGCCAATGGTCACGCTCTCTCCATTGTCCACGTAGAAGGGTGGGGTGGTGAGCGTTTCCCAGCGGTCATCTACGCTGATGTTGGTCAGGTCGAGATAGTCCTTGCTCAGCACAGGGCTGACGTGTGTCTCGCCGTCTTTCGTCAGGAAGGCGTGCTGGTCGCTCAGACAGTAGTGCTGAGTGGAGGCGCGACATTCCAGGAAGTAGAGGCCTGGCACGTCAATCGCAGCGATGTCCTGCTTGATGGCCATGGTCTTGTCGGTGTTACCAGTAGGATTGAGCGACCACCAAGCGTTCCAGCAAGTCACACCGTCTTGTGTGGCCAGGCGCTGGTCGCCGCCTTGGTATGTGCCGGATTTCACTGTCCATCCGTTTGTGCTGCTGAAATTAGGCGACTGCACCTTGCCCTCTGCCGTGCTCAGCGACATATATTCGTCCATAGCGTCCGTCAAGGCGGTGTATTCATCCATCACCCATTGCGGTGTGATGTCGTTCTTGTCGGCAACTTCTTGTGCAATAGCAGCCAGCTCCTCGCTACCTATGATGGGATACTCACTGACGATGCTGTTCACCTCGTTGGCACGGGCTCTCAGCAGGGGCAATGTGATGGCTGCCTTAATGGCTGTGTCGGTGAGATTTTTCACGTAAGTGATGTCCTCCTGCTTGTCGCTCTTGACTGTGGCCAGCTGTGTGGTCAGCTCATTATTGAAAATCGGATTATATTCCATGAAAGCCTGTGCACGCAACCTCTCTTTGGCAGCGGCATCGGCCAGTGCCTCGTCCTTGGTTTCAAAAAGACGGAAGAGGCGGAAATTGTCGAAGCATGCCTGGGCGTTGAGGGTGTTCAGCAGAATGATAACATACTCGTTATTACCACTATTGAAGGTGTAGAAACTGGTGAGCCATACTGCCGATGTGTTGTTGAACGAAGCAGCCGTGCCGCCGTTGATAGAGGTGCCGTTATTGCTAAGACCTACTCTGGCAATGCTCTTGTCGCCCATATTGCAGGCATCGGCCATGAAATAATAATCTGAGTTTGGCTCAATCTTCACAGCGGTCTTTACGGCCTGTACGGTGTTCGTACCGCCGTTGCCGTAGCATTGCAGATAGGCACTGCCATCAGCACCTCCGATGGCAGGTACCTGGAACCAAGGCTGGTCAAGCGCAGAGCCTTGTCCATTGGTCCATCCGTAGGAGCCCATGTCGAAGCTGCCGTTGACAATGATGTTGCCGCCAAGATACATCGTCTTTTCACCGATAGTGACAGGGTCGCCGGCTTGCACACTGTTGTTCACTACCATAACGGTGTTTGTTGACTTGATGGTGCCGTTGCCCATCTTCTCCGCGATGCGGAATTCCCATCCTACTTGTGCGTCTACGTCGCTGACTGTATATATGCCTGTCTCCTCTGTCAGGGGTACATCCACGACGGTAACCCATGTCTGAGAGCTGTTTTCACGTTTCTGTACGTAGATGTATTCATTCATCTCGCCGTTGCTTTCCGTCCAGGTTAGCGTGGCCTTGCTTGTAGTGGCGTCAAAATCAATGCTAAGATCCGTAGGTGGTACCTGTGGCGGTACTTTCGGGACAAACTCCTTACCCTTGTAACCCAGGCCGCTGTTGATGGTGGCATAGTATTGTCCGGCGGGAGTGAGCGAGCCGTCGTCGCGGATGAGCTTTGAGGGGTTGCGCTCGCTGTTCCAGTAGTAGTAGCGCTCCACGTTGGCATTGTTGTTCAGCACATTGCAGATACGCTGCACGGCTTCTTTGTTCTGGGTCTCAGTGACGCCACTGGCAAAGGCGCCGTTATTGTTCCATGATGCGCCCCACACCCATTCCGAAATCCACACCGGGCGGCCGGTGCTGCTTGTCCAGTTTGAAATGGTGCCGAAGTTGCCCTCTGGCCAGTAACAGTGCAAGTCAACGATGTCGCATCGCCATCCCCTGGCATCTATCTCGTCGAAGAATGACTTCAGGAACCCCGTGCCATTGGTATAGTCGCTGCCGTCCCACGATGAGGGCGAGCAGAGCCTCATACCCGTAGCCATCAGATTCTCCCAATTGGCTAGGATGGTCTCCAGGTCCTGCGGATGATCGTCTGCCGTATTCCGCGGCTCGTTGTTTGTTTTCATGTGAGCCGAATATTCCCTGCTGCCGCACTCAGCCGACGAGGGCCAGTTCTCATAGATGTGGTGGGGCACGCACTCGGCATCGGGCAGACGGCTCTCACCTAGGCCGAAGCTGTAGCACGACGTGACGTTCAGCGCGCTGACCGAGCTGGCGCGTGTATCGTTGGCCAGGGCCTGCTTGCCGGTGTCCTGCCATTTGAAGATTCTATAGGACGAGATACTCCTGTCAAGGATGGCGGGCAGCGAGGCCATCTCGATGTCCTTGTCGGCGGCTATGAAGCAACGGCTGTAGCCACGCCCCTTCGCCTTGATGGAGAACGTCACCATATAGCCGCGCTTCAGCTTGAACGAGCGGATGCGGTTGTTCAGCTGGGCGTCCGTCAGCGTGTTCATGAATCCGCCGTCGTTACCCAAGCCGAAGACGTCGGTCGACTCGCCCTCAAAGTTCTTCTCCGAGTAGACGGTGAGGGGCTTGAAGCTGTTGCCGTAGGGCAGGATGATGCTGCCGCGGTTGTAAATCTTCACCTGACAGTTGGTATTGTTCACAGCCTTTGCACCGTTGATCTTTACGTGTGTTGCCAGCATCGATATAGCCTTCGATGGCTTTACGTTCTGCAAGATGATGACAGCGTGCTCTGTGTTCACGATATTGACAATACCATCGGTGGTGAAAGGTGTGGTGCTGGTGACGATGTAGTCAACGTCGTTTTCCAAGTCTACTGTCGTAGTCACTTGTTCTACAGTTTGCTTGGTGTTGGCAGCCCATAGCTGCATCGACAACGTCACAGCCATGACCACAATTAAAAATCTCTTGAATAGGTTTCTCATATTCGGGGTTCTTCAGATGTTAGTTCTTAGTCATATCAGCGTGCAAATATACGAAAAAAATGCGAAGTGACGAAAAATTTCTTCCAAAAACGATGCGCTCCTTCAAAAAAGTGACCTGATTCTTCGCTGTTCAGCCTTTTTTTCGTACTTTTGCAGCATTCTAAAAGATAAAACTACAGAAAAGCTATGAGAAAGACTTTGTCAATAGTATTCGTGCTATTGCTGTCATTACCTTTGTGGTCGCAGACGTTGCGGCAGTTTACCGTGAATATCACCCCTGACGGACAGGCCAAGATGGAGGTTTACTTGCCAGAACAGCCCACCGGCCGTGCCATTGTTGACTGTCCGGGTGGCGGTTATTCGCACCTGGCTATGCAGCACGAAGGCTATGATTGGGCACCGTGGTTTAATGAACGCGGCATTGCCTTCTTCGTCCTCACCTACCGAATGCCCCACGGCGACCGCACCATTCCCCTCGGCGATGCCCAGCAGGCCATTCGTATTGTGCGCGACTCGGCGCAGGTGTGGGGCATCAATCCGCAGGATGTTGGCATCATGGGCTTTTCGGCTGGAGGCCATCTGGCCAGTAGCGTCTCAACACATAGTGCTGATGACTGCCGTCCCAACTTCAGCATCCTCTTCTATCCCGTCATCTCAATGGATCAGCGTATCACACATAAAGGTTCGTGCGTGAACTTCCTTGGCGAGGAAGGCGCGAAAGACTCGTTGCTGGTGAAGGAGTGGTCGAATCAGAATGCTGTGAAGAGCAATGTGACGCCACCCGCCATCATCATCACCGCCAACGACGACCGAGTGGTGCCTCCTGTCACCAATTGCATTGCTTACTACAGTGCCATGCAACTGGCTGGTAATCTCTGCTCGCTCTTCGTCTATCCCTCGGGCGGACACGGCTTCGGTTTCCGTTCTACGTGGCCTTTCCACGACCAGATGTTGGTTGAGGTCGAGCGCTGGCTGCAGCATCTCTCACAGGTACAGACTAGCAGACAGCAAACTAAAAACGACTAACAGGTATGAAGATAAAGGTTTGTGGTATGCGAGACGGTGAGAATATCCGCGAAGTGGCGGCCCTCGGCGTCGATTATATCGGGATGATTTTCTGGAACGGCTCGTCTCGCAATGTCACGATGGTGCCCACACATGCCGGCATCATCCCTGACCGTGCCAGTCTCTTATCTCTCACTGTCCAAGGGGATTTGCAATCCCCTCACCTCTTACCACAGCGAGTAGGTGTCTTCGTCGACGAGATGCCGCAAAACATCATTACGCGTGTGGTGAACTTCCAGCTTGATGTCGTGCAGATGCATGGCCATGAGTCGCCTACCGTTATCCGCAACCTGCGCGCCACCCTTGATCCCGATATCCGTCCAGGTATTCAATTTTGGAAAGCCATCAGCATTGCAAACACCATCGATTTGTCTGCCTGCGAGCAATATTTCGACTGTGTCGATGCCTTTGTCTTTGATACCCGTACCACTGTGCCTGGTGGTAGCGGCCAGCAGTTTGATTGGCAGCTTCTTGATGCCTATTATGGCCCTGTACCTTTCCTGCTCAGTGGCGGTATTGGCCCTGACGATGCAGAACGTGTAAAAGCTTTCCATCATCCGCAATGCATCGGCATCGACCTCAACTCACGCTTTGAGAAAGTTCCGGCCGTGAAAGACGTTGATCAGTTGCGTAGCTTTCTCACCCAACTTTAATGTTTTCTTCGTAATCGTTTCCGTAAGGCATTTTTCTTTTTCCCTCATATAAATTTTGCTGTTAGGATTGTTTTTCGTAACTTTGCAACCTATTACACACAATCACTAATAGCTATATGAGAAAATTCCTATCATTGCTGCTGCTAACCTTGTTGGCCTCCTTTTCTGTGCAGGCCAACGAGTGGGACGCTGTCGTCTACCAACAGATAGAACAGAGCATTCAGGTACCTCAAATCAGTGGCAAAGATTATCTTATCACGAAGTTTGGCGCCAGGCCTGACGCATCGGCTGCCGATAACCAGAAAGCCATACAAAAAGCTATCGACAAGTGCGCTAAGAAAGGTGGTGGCCGGGTTGTCGTACCTGCTGGTCAGACATTCCTTACCGCAGCTATCCATTTGAAGAGCCATGTCGATCTGCATATCGAGGAGGGGGCCACGCTGCTCTTCGCTTTCAAGCCCGACCTCTATCCCATCGTAGAGACCACGTGGGAGGGCCTCGACTGCTTCAACCTCTCGCCCTGCATTTATGCCAATGGGCAGACCGACATTGCCATCACCGGCAAGGGCGTCATTGACGGCGGTGGTTCCAACGAGGCATGGTGGCCCTGGGTCGGCGTTGCGCATTTTGGATGGAAGGAGGGTGGCATCTCGCAGAGCAGGGAGGCACGCCCGCGTCTGCTGCGTTGCGGCGAAGATGGCGTACCCATGCGTGATGAACAGGGACAACCCGTGAGGGAACGCTCTTTTGGTCCGCAGGACGGTCTGCGTCCGCAGCTTGTCAATTTCTACCAGTGCCAGCGTGTGCTTATTGAAGATGTCACATTGCTTGATTCACCTTTCTGGGTTATTCATCCCTTACGTTCGACCGACGTTACTGTGCGTCGCGTACATATTAATAATGCAGGCCCTAATGGTGACGGCTGCGACCCTGAGAGTTGTGACCGCGTGCTCATCGAGGATTGTTTCTTCAATACAGGTGACGACTGCATTGCCATCAAGAGCGGACGAAACCGCGACGGACGCGAGCACGCCATGCCTTCGCAGAACATCATCATCCGCAACTGTGAAATGAAGAACGGACACGGTGGCGTGGTCATTGGCTCTGAGATCAGCGGCGGCGCAAAGAACATTTTCGCACATGACTGCGTGATGGACTCGCCCAATCTCGACCGTGTGCTGCGTATTAAGACTAACTCCTGCCGTGGCGGCATCATCGAGAACATCTATGTAAAGGACATCAAGGTGGGACAGTGTGGCGAGAGTGTGTTGAAGATCAACCTCGACTACGACCACAATGAGATTTGTTGTCGTGGCAACTTCCCCACGGTGCGCAACGTGCTGATGGAGAACGTCACCTGCGAGAAGTCGAAGTACGGCGTGCAGATCATCGGATTGGACGACGATACCTTTGTCTATGACATCGACGTGCGCAACTGCCGCTTCAACGGTGTTCAACAGGGCAACTTCCAGAGTGGAAAGGTGCGTGATGTGCGTTTCGACAAACTTTATGTCAATGGCAGCCTTGTCCTCAACGAGAAGCCTTACAAGCACTACTCCGAATGGATGACCTACTCGGAGATGCAGCGTGTGCCGGAGAGTTATCTGCTTGACTTCTCCTCAAAACCTAAGTGGAGCTATGTCATGGGTATTGAGTTGGAGAGTATGCTTGACACGTATCTTAGATATGGCGGCGAGGACATCCGTAATTACTGTCAGCTCTATACTGACACGATGATCAACGCTCGAGGAGACATTCGTGGCTACAACATCCTCGACTACAACCTCGATAACATCCGCACAGGCCATTTCGTCACCCGCATGTATCAGCAGTGGCCTGAGGAGAAAAATCTGCTGGCCATGAAGACGATGATGAAGCAGTTGCAGGACCAACCGCGTACCAAGGCCGACAAGGTGTTCTGGCACAAGGCCATTTATGCCTATCAGGTGTGGCTCGACGGCATTTTCATGGGATTGCCTTACCGGGTGCTAACCGCCCCTATTATTCTCAATAACACTCAAAAGAAACGTGGTGAAGACTATAAGATATACAACGATGCTGTGGAGCAGTTGAAGACCACCTACGAGCGTACCCTCGATCCGAAGACCGGCCTTAACCGCCATGCCTACGATGAGACGCGTAAGGCTTTCTGGAGCGACAGCATTACAGGCCTCTCGCAGCATTGCTGGGGTAGGGCACAGGGGTGGTACACGATGGCGCTCATCGAAGTGCTTGACGCCCTGCCTGAGGAATACGCCCGCCGCAGTGAGGTCATTGACTTGTTGAAGAAGGACCTTGACGCCGTCATCAAGTGGCAGGACAAGAAGAGCGGTGTATGGTATCAGGTGATGGACTCGCCAGGGCGTGAGGGCAACTATCTGGAGAGCACCTGCTCGGCCATGTTCACCTACGTGTTGCTAAAAGCCTACCGCAAGGGCTATGTCGGCACAAAGTATCGCGACGCAGGCATCAAGGCCTATCGTGGCATCATCAACAATTTCATCCGCGTGAACGATGACAAGACTATCTCACTGACCAACTGCTGCAGTGTGGCTGGTCTCGGTCCTGCCGCTACCGACGAGGTTATCGCTGCTATGAAGCAGGTGAATCCTAAGGGCAGCGTGAAAGAGAACCGTCGGCGCGATGGCGGCTATGCCTATTACCTCTCGGAGCCCATCCGCGACAATGACGCCAAGGGCCTTGGCCCGTTTATCTGGGCCTCACTTGAGATGGAGATGATGGGCTACGACACCGACAACGTCATGCAACCGATTGACCGCAAGGCTGTGGTCAGCCGCAATAATCCCATCATCACCGAGGCTGACCCGCTGGCCTCGCTCACCGTTGGCAATGGCCATTTCGCCACGACGGTCGACGTCACCGGACTGCAGTCGTTCCCTTTTGAATATAGGGGTGGTGTTCCCCTGACAGCCATGTCCGACTGGGGATGGCATAAGCTCGAAAACACCGAAGGCCTTACGCCTGCCGACAGTTGGAAGACCGTCGATTTGGGTCATGGCCACTCTGAATTGTATGCCGTGGAGTATAAAGCCTCTAAAAGCGATGCAGCTAGAAACGTGGCTGCCACCGAGTATTTCCGTGTGAACCCTCATCGTCTGAATCTCGGCGTCATCGGCCTTGACCTCAAAGATGCTTCTGGCGCTCAGGTCCCTCTCTCGGCTCTCACTGACATCCATCAGGAGCTGAAACTCTACGACGGCATTATTGAGTCATCGTGTAAGGCTGACGGACAGCCCGTTGACGTCATTACTGCCGCTTTGCAAGAAAAGGATGCTGTTATCTACCGCATCAAGTCGCCGCTGCTGAAGGACGGGCGTGCCAGCGTTAGCATCCGTTTCCCGTATCCCACAGGTAAGCATGCTGACGATGCCGCCGACTGGACGAAGCCTGAACGTCACATATCCTGCATTGTCACCAACAACACCAATCATGCTCTTATTGAGCATATTATCGACTCAACCAAATATTACCTTGCCCTTAGCTGGCAGGGTAATGCCACACTTAGAGAATGCGAACCCCACCACTTTGAACTTTCCACCAATGCCGATTTACTTGAGTTTGAGGCAGAATATAGCCAGCAGCCAATAGCCAACAGCCGACATCTTGTCTTCAGTCAGGAACTGAAGGCTGTCATCAAGGCTTGGAACCGTTGGTGGAATGCTGGCGGTGTTGTGGACTTTAGCCAGTGTACTGATCCAAGGGCCAAGGAGCTGGAACGCCGTGTCGTGCTCTCACAATATTTGACGCAGGTAAACTGTGCCAACAGTCTGCCACCTCAAGAGACGGGCCTGACCTATAACTCATGGTTCGGCCGTCCTCACTTAGAGATGACTTGGTGGCACATGGTGGACTTCGCTCTTTGGGGACGTCCGCAGTCCGTTGCCACAGTCATGGATTGGTATAACACCATAGCCTATCCCATTGCTCGTCAGATAGCAGAGCGCCAGGGCTTTAAGGGCGTGCGATGGATGAAAATGACCGACCCGTGGGCTGGCGAAGCACCATCGAACACAGGCTCGTTCCTCATTTGGCAGCAGCCACATTATATATATATGGCTGAGGAGCTGTATCGTGCCAACCCCACCGTAGCCACCTTGAAGAAGTATGCTGAGCAGGTGGAGGAGACCGCCGCCTTTATGGCTGACTTTGTAAGCTACGATAGAAAGACAAAGCGATACTTCCTGCAAGGCGAGACTGCTATGCAGGAGTCAATGTCGAAAGACTTTTCGTATAACCATCCCTTTGAACTTGCCTATTGGCAGTACGGTCTTAGCGTAGCCAATCAGTGGCGCGAGCGTCAGGGCAAATCCCGTAACACCGAATGGGATAACATCATTAATAATATGTCGTCCCTTCCTATGAACAAGGATGGTATATATACTGCAGGTCTGCCAAAAGGCAAGACTGAAAACCTGAAGAGTTTTGACCCCTTCGATGCCGTAGCTGCTGGTGCCGCTCCTGTCGTCTCGACGGAGACCTTTGAAGAAAAATGTCGCAACGACCATCCTGCCGTCCTCGGCCCCTTTGGTATGCTGCCCGCCAGTTCTGTATGTTGCGATAGTATCGCAATAAACAAAACTCTCGATTGGGTGATGCAGAATTGGAATTGGGCCACCACCTGGGGGTGGGATTACGGTATGACAGCCATGGCCGCCGCTCGCCTAAACCAACCAGAGACGGCTCTCAAGGCCCTGCTCATTGACACACAGAAGAATACCTATCTGAAGAACGGGCACAACTTCCAGACCTCCGACCGTCTGCGCATCTACTTGCCAGGTAATGGCGCCCTGCTCACCGCCGTAGCAATGATGTGCGCTGGCTGGGATGGTTGCACGAATCCTTACGACCCAGGCTTTCCTCAGGACGGCACATGGAACGTGCGCTGGGAGGGCCTTCAACGAATGCAATAAAAACAAACTATCTAACAAATCTCCAAAACAAATGAAACACTTTCTACTGATTTTATCATTTATCATTTGTCATTTATTATTTAGCAGCGTAGCTGCGCAGACACCAGCCTTCCCCGGAGCTGAAGGCCACGGACGCTACGTCACTGGCGGACGTGAGGGCGTGGTGCGCCACGTCACCAACCTTAACGACTCTGGAACGGGCTCGTTCCGTTCAGCCGTCCAAGGCTCAACTAAGAAAATCGTCGTCTTCGATGTAGGTGGTGTTATTGCTTTAAAGAGTAATGTGAATATCGGCGCCAATACTACTATCATGGGGCAGACGGCGCCCGCACCGGGTATTACCCTGCGCTACTATTCCGTAAATCCTAATGGTAATAATATCGTGATGCGCTTCATCCGTATTCGTCGCGGACAGGAAAAGGATGTCAACGACGGAGCTGATGCCAGCACGGCACGCCACTATACGGGGATGATACTCGACCACTGCTCGCTCTCGTGGAGCATTGATGAGGTGGCCTCGTTCTACGACAACAACAACTTCACCATGCAGTGGTGCACTATCGGCGAGAGCCTTTGCAACGCAGGTCATGGAAAAGGTGCTCATGGCTATGGCGGCATCTGGGGTGGCAAGCTGGCCTCGTTCCACCATAACCTCATCCTGCATGTAGCCAATCGCTCGCCGCGTTTTAACGGTGCCCGCTATAATTGGGCGGACTACAAAAAGAATCTGCTCTTCAGCGAATACAATTGGGAGAATACCCTGCAAGCTGAGAATGTGGACTTCCGCAACTGTGTGGTCTACAACGTCGACGGCTGTTATGGTGGTCCCGGCGGTGGAAAGGTTAATATGGTGGGCAACTACTACAAGAGTGGTCCCGCCGCTACCATCCAAAAGCTGACGCAGGTCACTGTAGCTGCTGATGGTAATGCAGGTAACGACCAGACTTTCTGGGGCATGACCAGCCGCTACTATGTCGACGGCAATACCATTGACGGTAAGGCTGCGGGTTGGGAGACCTTCCGCTATGACAATGGCACCATTGAGCGTGACGGCAAGCGTTGGTCTAAAGACCCCAATCACTACAACGGTGCCGATGAGGAGTACATTACTGTAAATGGCACCGACTACATCTGCATGAAGCTTGACGAGGCAGGCCCCATGGGTGATATCACTACGCATACTGCTGCCAAGGCTTATCAGCTGGTTACCGCTTATGCAGGTGCTTCACTCTGCCGTGACGATGTGGATGAGCGATATGCCAATGAAACACTGAACGGCACCTGCACTTACAAAGGCTCTGTTACCAATCAGTGGGGACGTATTGACAAGGTGAGCGACGTCAACGGCTACACCGAGGCTAACTTCGGTACTGGTAGCCGTCCTGCCGATTTCGATACCGATAAAGATGGTATGCCCGACGCATGGGAACAGGCCAACGGTCTTGACCCTGCGAAGGACGATTCCAAGCTCTACACCGTCGACGGCCAGCAGATGTACACCAACATCGAAGTGTATTGCAACAGTCTCGTGCAGCCCATTATGCTTGCCGGCAACAGTGATGCCATCGAGGGTCAGGCTGTGCGCGACTACTATCCTGCCTATTATAATGAGCAGCAGGAGCTGGTGCCGGCTGTCAACGCTCCTATAGAGGATGCTATCGTACTCCCGTCGGCTTCGTCATCTGTCCCTTTTCCCTTTTGCTGCAACATGCAGGGCCAGCGTGTCTCAGCCAACTACCGTGGTCTCGTTGTTCGTGAAGGACGGAAATACATATCTAAATGACAATCAACGATACATTTCTAATTAACCATATTATTAACCAAAAAGCAAACAGTATGAAGTACAAATTACTAAGATTCTCCCTGCTGAGCATCTTTGTTATGCTTGGAGGATTCTGGGGCAACAGTGCTTGGGCCGCTGATAGGTGGGTCAAGACTGATGCTGCCAAGTTAGAGTCGGGCGATGTGGTAGCCAATGTTGACCACTTCCGCGATATCAAGGTAAATCTGACTGATGCTAGCTGGGCAGACAAGATTAATTCCAGCGGTGCTGCATCGACAGTGTATATCACTGTAGCAGCAGACGGAACTATCGGCACAACAGAGAATGCGGACGAGGCAGCTGCTACTCTGACTGGCTATTGGCATGGAACTACCTATGGCTGGCAGCAGTTCACCGCTTCAGTTCCTGTAGAGGGATGTGTCAAGATTACCTATGGAATGAACGACTTTGGTGGCGATGTCATTATTACAGATGCTACAGGTAGCCAAGTAGCAAAACTGAATAATAAGGACGCAACAGGCAAGTGGAGTGCTACCAATCCTGACCAGCGCATTGCTGTGACCTATTATCGCTCTGTTCAGCCCACGACTCTCAACTTCAGCAAATGTCCTTATGTCGGTTATTTCGCTGTTGAGGCTATTGATCCCGCTGATTTGCCTGAAGAGGTAACGGTCTACAATGTTACCTTCGTTGCAGGTGAGGGTACTGGTGTTGCTCCTGCTGCTGTTGAAGTTGAGGCTGGCAATAAGATTACTGCTCCGAAGAACTACACGCTCTATAAGGAAGGTGCCACGCTGACCGGCTGGAACGACGGTACAAACACATACGCCGTCGGTGCTGAGATTACTCCCGAGGCTGATATGACGCTGACTGCCGTCTATACTGCCAACGAAGTAGAGCTGGCCGACCGCACGGCGGCTGTGACCATCAACTACATATTGAATGGCTACAACGATAATCCTAAGCACAACTTCCAGGGTGGCAATGGCATCATCGTCACTCAGGCAACTGTCAATGGCAAGACCATCGACGTGAAGGCTGACGTAGATGCCACTGCCGGCAAGTTCGCATATAACGGTAGCGGCTGGCATCAGGTAAACACAGGCACAAAGGTTACCGTTCCTTCTTGTAAGAATGCTACCTTCGCCGTCACCACCTACAACGACGCCACTTCTGTCAACTTCAACGGCGCTGCCGGCACGGCTGCCGACAACACCGCCACCTTCACTGCCACTGCTGACGACGCAACCCTTGAAATCTCGCAGGTTAGCAACAACTATTGGAACAATCTCACCATCACCCTTCCCGAACAGGGCGAAGAGCCTGCTGAATATGTCTACCGCGACTTCGAGATTGACCCGCTGGGCGACTTGCTGACGGCTGATGAGAAGCAGCAGGGTACAGAACTCTCGTTTGGCGTTATTGTCGCTGAGGACGGCACGCAGACTCGTGTTGCTGCCAACAATGCTGCTGCCAACGTTGTGCTGAGTGGAACCTACCACAACGACCACGGCTGGCGTAACTTCAAGGCCATCGTTCCTGTGCCGGGCTCTGTGAAGATTACAATGAGTACCTGCAGCTGGGGAATCGGTGTCACCGTGACCGATGCCAATGGACTGCCTGTCGCTGAGTTCACTACACAGAAGGGTGAAGGCGGCTCCGGCTGTTACGGAGGTGGAAAGAGTGACGACCCGAACACCGTCTCTGCAGAATATTGGGGCGATGAAACAACGCTGACCATCAACGGCGGCGGTTATGTGAACTACTTTGCCATCGAGAAGATTGAGGGCGAAGAGCCTGTCAATAAGGACATCACCGGCACATGGACCTACAGCAATGCCGACGTGATGGCCGCTACGATGGCTCTCTCTGGCAGCAACGAGGCTGGCGAGGTGGAGGCCATGGAAAAGAACGGCCTGAAGATGATCGTCGAGGCCAATGGCGCTTCCTTCCGCAACAACGGCAACAATATTCAGGTGCGCACGGGTGCCGTCTTCAAGATTCCTGTAAAGAACGCTGGCGACCTCATCACCGTGAAGGGCTATCCTGGCTATTCGTATTATACTATCGGCAATAGCACCGTGGAGCTGAACGACGAGAATACCTACATCGCCAAGCGCAGCGATGCCGAGGCAGGCTATGTAGCTGTCACCTCTACCAACGACAACAACTACTATCTCTCGCTTTCTGTCGTGCAGTATGCCCCGAAGGAACTTATCACTCTCGACAATGAGCCTGCCACTGTCACGTTCCCGTTCAATGAGGGCACCGAGGGACAGACGGCAACGTTCACTAATGACGACTGGTTCCTCAACAGCAAGGTTGTTGTCGGTAGCAACTGGTTTATTAAGGACAAGAACACATACGCAAACGCTACGGAGACCCGTCTGGAGCCTATAAACCAGCATAACGACAATCTGACTGATGACGATGCTGTCAGCTTCCTCTTCACACCGAAACCTGGCTTAGTCTTCACACCGACGAAGGTGTCGTTTAAGGCTAATCGCTTTGGTACCGACAATGGCCTGATTGATGTGTACTGGCAGAATGCTGACGGAACGACTGTAGAACTTGAAAAGGGAATTTCTCCTGAACGCAACAATTCGAATTTGAATACCGTGAAGAGCTATGACGTCACTGGTGCAACACCCGGTGAAGGCATATGCGGAGTGAAGTTCTTCCTCTACCATCTGCAGGCTGGTAAACAGATTGGTCTTGCCGACATCGTTATCGAGGGTACACTTAGCGGCACTGAGAAGGAAGTGCCCATCCTTGCTTCGTTCAAGGTCAACGGTACTGAGTACGCTGCCGAGGATGTGTTCGGCGACCTCTATGAGGCTACGCTTGAATTGAAGAACGGCGAGGCGATGGTCAGCGCTGAGAATCCTCTCACAGACGTTACCGCTGCCAGCGGTACTGTCGGCGAGCTGACCTATGAAGGTACTGAGACTGCTTGCACCGTCACTATCCCCTTGACGGCTGCCGATACGCAGATGAATTATGTGCTGAACGTCATCTACAAGCCCTACTTCACGCTGCAGTACATCGATGTTGAGGGCAACGTGTTGACCGAGCAGCAGGTGGAGAAGGACGCTGCCATCGGTGAGTTCGCATACGACATTGCTGAGGTTCCCGCAACGAAGGATGGATACAAGGCTCGTGGCTGGTTCAAGACCGCCGTGCTGGGTGAGAAATACACCACCGCCGACGTCATCACCGCCAACACCAGTCTCTACGCTATCCAGACCGAGATCGAGGAGGCCAGCACTCACAAGAAGTATTTCTTCGATTTGGCTGACAAGTTCTTCTATGCTGAGGATCACGAGGCATTCAATCCTACTGGCAAATATTACTGGCACGATCCACAGCACGGCTGGGCCTTCAAGAACGGCGACACCGTTGACCTGCTCGTTGGCCCGAAGGCTACCATCACCGTCACCCTCTGCCAGTATGGTTCCGGTACCGGCATCGCTGTGAAGAAGGACGGCGAGACGCTTGAGACCCTGCCCGGCGTTGCTGATGGCGACGGCGGCACAGCTGTCTACAACTACGAAGGCGAGGCTGGCACGCTGACCCTTGAGATGCAGTGTGGCGGCGAGATGTACATCCACGCCATGAAGATTGTGAACACCGCCGAGGTGAACTTCGAGAGCGAGGGTAACTGGTACTTTGTGAAGGCTGGCGATGCCGGTAGTCTGATCGACGTGCTCGATGTGGTGAACGGTGTCAATGCTGCAAAGGATGCTGAGCGTTCGTTCATCTTCCTGCCTGACGGCACCTACGACCTCGACGCAACTGTCAAGACCGCTATTACGGGTCATAATATCTCTCTCATCGGTCAGTCGATGGACAACACCATCATCGTCACCAAGCCCGACATCAGCATTGAGGGCCTGGGCAAGGCTGACATGTTCGACGCCAGCGGTAGCAACCTCTACATGCAGGATCTGACGCTGAAGAATGCACTCGACTACTACAATGCCGGCTCGGCTGGTCGTGCTGCTGTGCTGCAGGATGCCGGCACACGCACCATTGGTAAGAACGTGCGTATGCTCTCCTACCAGGACACCTACTACAGCTCGAACAGCAGTCAGCAGGCTTACTGGGAGACGTGCGACATCCACGGCACTGTGGACTTCATCTGCGGCGGCGGCGACATCCGCTTCCAGAACACCACTATCTCCTTGGAACCCCGCGCTAAGAACGGTTCGGGAAGCCGCACCATCGTGGCTCCCACTACCAACACGCAGTTCGGCTACGTCTTCGACGGCTGCACCGTGGTTGACCTGGCCAACGGACAAGGCAACTGGAACTTCGGACGCACTTGGCAGAATGAGCCTATCACTGTCTACCTCAACACCACGCTCGACGACAATGCCAAGAACACCCTCATCTCGACCCGATGGATTGAGAAGGGTATGAACAACAAAGACCCGAAGCTCTTCGGCGAGTACGGTACGAAGGACGCTGCTGGCAACGACATCACACCTGCTAGCAATGTCATCACTTCCTTCGGCGGCACCTTTGAGACCATCCTCACGGCTGACCAGGCTGCAGGCTTCGCCTATGACAAGATGTTCACCGACTGGGATCCTATGACGCTGGCCACACAAGTGCAGGCTCCCAATGATGCCAAACTTGAGAATGGAACTGTAACATGGTCACCCACCTATAACAATGCCTCGGCCTATGCCCTGTTCAAGAACGGCGTGTTTGTCGGTCTGACGCAAGGCTTCAGCTTCGACATTCAGGTTGGTGATGACGACGTCCTGACGCTCCGTGCAGCTAACCCGTGCGGTGGTCTTGGCGAGCCTGTCACCGTCACCGTTGTTACTGGTATCGACGAGCTGGCTACCGACAGCCAGCCTGCCGACAATGCTGTCTACAACATGCAGGGTGTGCGTGTGCAGAAGGCTCAGAAGGGTCTCTACATCATCAATGGCCGCAAGGTCGTGATTAAGTGAGAATAAAGCTGAGCTTGCTCTAAATAGAAAAGCCGCAGCGGATCATCCGTTGCGGTTTTTCTTTATGCTCAATGTTTATGACTCTATAGTCCCTCGCGGTAAAAATCTAAAGCCTCTTCTATTTCCTCGCGAGTGGCCGTCTGGTTGAGGGCCAGGTCGCCTACGTTGTGCAGCAGGGTGAAATTGATCTGGTTGCCCGTGTTCTTCTTGTCGTGTGTCATCAGCTGGAGCAGGGTGGGGTAGTCGTCGCAGGTGATGGTCATGCGGCCATAGTGCTCAAGGATAAAGCTGTTCACCTGACGCATCGTGTCGACAGGGAATCCCGTCTTCATCACGCTGAGATACAGCTCGCACATCAGGCCGTAGGCTACGGCATAGCCGTGAAGGATAGGCCTTATGGGGCTAATGGGACTCATGGGCCCTATTTGCCCTAATGCCATCGCCTCGAAGGCGTGGCCAATGGTATGCCCCAGGTTCAATGCCTTGCGCAGCCCCTGTTCGCGAGGGTCTTCCAGCACGATGCGCTGCTTCACCTGCACGCTCTCGGCCACCATGCGTCCCAGTTGCACCAAGTCCGGCTGCTCCACGTCGAATGTAAGTAAGGCTGAAAGCCCACCCCCAACCCCTCCCCAAGGGAGGGGGGATGTATTGTTACTTTGCAGCGGCTGTTCTGAGGTAAAAGTATCTTTAAAGCTCCCCTCCCTTTGGGAGGGGGTGGGGGTGGGCTCTATCAATCCGTGCTTCAGCATCTCCGCATAGCCCGACAGGATGTTCTCCCTATCTAAGGTGCGGAGGAACGTAGCGTCGAGGATGACCGCGTCGGCATTGCTGAAGACACCAATCTCGTTCTTCAGGCCGCCATAGTTGAAGCCCGTCTTGCCGCCCACGCTGGCATCGACCATCGCCAAGAGCGTGGTGGGGATATTGATGAAGCTCATGCCGCGCTTAAACGTGCTGAGGGCAAAGCCCGCCAAGTCGGTCACCATGCCGCCGCCGATGTTTACGCACAACGAGTGGCGGGTGGCGCCATTCTTTTGCAGCTCGCTCCACACCTGCTCCACCTGTTGCAGCGTCTTGTGTTCGTCGCCGGGCAGGATGGTGATGACATGAGCACCCTTCATACACTCGAAGCCGCTCACCAACGGCAGGCACAGCTCATGGGTATTGGTGTCGCAAATGACGAATAGCCGGTCGTGCGGCGTTGACTGGACAGCCTCTGTGAGTGTCTGCTCCAGATTCTCTGATAAGATAACTTTCTGCTCTTCCATATTTTGCGGGACAAAGGTACAAAAAAGTTGAGAGTTGAGAGTTGAGAGTTCATAGTTTTTTTTGATATTTCTTAAACTTTTTCTCCTGCATTGCGTCAGAGTAATCAGAAATGAATAAAAATCAACCCCAATGAAACGATTTCTACTTATGACGGCCGTTGTGCTGCTGACGGCCCTCTCAGTTTCTGCGCAGCGAACCATCAGCGGTGTCGTAGTCGACAAAGACACACAGGAAGGCATTATGCAGGCTACCGTATCACTGCTGAAAACCGATAGCACCCTGGTACAGAATTTCGTTACCGACTTGGACGGCAACTTCAAGGCAACAGCGCCCAAAGACGGACGTTTCCTGCTGCGTGTCACCAGCGTGGGCTACACCACCTTTGTGAAGTCCGTCACCGTGAGCGGACAGCCGCAGAATCTCGGCACCATCACCCTGGCTGCCGACGGCAACATACTGAAAGAGGTGGTGGTGGTGAAGAACCAGACCCGCATGTATTCGAAGGGCGACACCATTATTTATAATGCCGACGCCTTCAAGACCCCCGAGGGCTCCGTTGTGGAGGAGCTGGTGAAGCGCTTGCCCGGCGCTGAGGTCGATGACAATGGCAACATCACCATCAATGGCAAGTCCGTTTCGAAGATCAAGGTTGACGGCAAGGAGTTTGGCGATACCAAGACGGCCATGAAGAACCTGCCTGCCAACATTGTGGAGCGCATCCGTGCCTACGACGAGAAGAGCGACCTGAGCCGTATCACCGGCATTGACGACGGCAATGAGCAGACCGTCATCGACTTCGGCCTGCGTCAGGGTATGAACCGCGGCACGATGGCCAATGCTGATATGGGCGTCGGCACCAAGGGCCGCTATTCCGGCCGTCTGTTCGGTATGTATATGAGGGGCGACCACCGCCTGATGGGTATGGCCAATGCCAACAACACCAACGACATGGGCTTCGGCGGCATGGGCGGACGTGGCTTCGGCGGCGGACGCGGCATGGGCGGCAACGGACTGAATGCTACAAAGTCGGGTATGCTCAACTACAACTATGAGAAGACCGACAAGCTCACCGCACAGGCCAGCGTGAACTGGAACCACCGCGACGGCGACACCTGGTCGCGCCGTTCCAGCGAGAACTTCGTGAGCGAGACCATCTCGTCGTTCCAGAATTCAGTCAACCAGAACTTCTCACGCTCAAACAGCTGGAGCGCCCAGGGTTACCTTGAGTGGACGCCCGACACGCTGTGGAGTGTCAGCTTCCGTCCCAACTGGAGCTATTCCACTAACGACGGACGCAGCTGGAGCACATCGGCCACGTTCAACAGCGATCCATACGACGTGATCAACTATCAGCTCGACGCAGCTGTCATGCAGGAGATTGTGAAGAACGGCGGCGACCTGAGCGAAATCATCGTCAACGGCAGCAACAACAAGACGCTGAGCTATGGCGAGAACAAGAACCTGGGCGGTACGCTGTTGGTGAACCGTCTGCTCAATGGCAAGGGACGCAACATCACCGTCCAGCTGTCGAGTAACTACAGCAACAACGAGAACCGCCAGCTGTCGAGCAACCAGACGAAACTCTTCCAGAGCACCACCTCGTTCAACGGCGTAGACAACCTCTCGTCCTACCAGACCAACCGCTACAACCTCTCGCCCACCAAGTCGTGGGACTACAGCGCCAAGGCCACCTATAGCGAGCCTATCGCCTATGCCACGTTCCTGCAGTTCAGCTATACCTACCAGTATCGCTACAACGAGACCGACCGCTCCACCTACGACTACTCCACTCCTCCGTATGATTTCGACTTTAATAATGTGTCGCCCAGCTATCGCAAATGGGAGAACTACTTCAACCTCGTCAGCAACGGCTATACGCCTACCGAGATAGATCCCTACTACAGCAAGGATCAGAGCCGCTATTCCTCCTACGAGAACTATATCCACACGGGTGAGGTGATGTTGCGATTCATCCGCAATACCTACGACTTCAACGTCGGTATGCAGATCATTCCGCAGACATCGGAGTACACCCAGCGCTATCTGGGCGTCGACACCGTTGTCAACCGTTCCGTCGTCAACTGGAGCCCTACGGCCAACTTCCGCTATCGCTTCTCGCAGCAGGGTCAGCTGCGCTTCGAGTATCGTGGCAACACCAGCCAGCCCTCGATGGAGCAGCTGCTCGTCATCAACGACGATACCGACCCGCTGAACAAGACCACGGGTAACGCCGAGCTGAAGCCCTCGTTCACACAGCGCTTCAACCTGCGCTTCAACAACTATTATCCCTCCTACCAGCGCTTCATCAATGCCAATGCCAACTTCTCGATGACCACAAACAGCATCGCCAACAAAGTGACCTACGACCCCACAACCGGCGGACGCACCACACGGCCTGAGAACATCAACGGCAACTGGAATGCAGGTGGCAACGTCATGTGGAGCTCGGCCATCGACTCCCTGGGCTATTTCAGCTACAACCTCTCGCTGAACGACAACTACAACCATCGCGTGGGCTATGTCTCGAAGAACAACGAGTCGCTGAAGAACGCCACCAACACCAACACCCTGGGCAGCCGTCTGGGCTTCACCTATCGCAACAGCTGGCTGGAGTTCGAGCTGAACGGTTCGGTGAACTACAGCCATACACGCAACGAGCTGCAGCCGCAGTCCAACCTCGACACCTGGAGCTTTGCCTACGGTTTTAACACCACGATCACCATGCCTTGGGGCACACAGCTCTCTACCGATATGGGCATGAACAGCCGTCGCGGCTACAGCGATGCCTCGATGAACACCAACGAGCTCATCTGGAACGCACAACTGTCGCAGGGATTCCTGCAGGGCAAGCCCCTCACCGTCTCGCTGCAGTTCTACGACATCCTGCACGAGCAGTCCACCTTCTCGCGCACCATCAGCGCTATGGCCCGCACCGACAACGAGTACAACGCCATCACCAGCTATGCCATGCTGCACGTCATCTATCGTCTCAACCTCTTTGGCACACGTGAGGCTCGTCAGGGCATGCGCGGCATGATGGGCTTCGGCGGCGGCGGCAATCGTGGCGGCAATCGTGGCGGCAATCGCGGTGGCAACCGTGGCGGCGGTGGCTTCGGCGGTGGCTTCGGTGGAGGCGGCTTCGGTGGCCCCGGACGCTTCTAATCAGAATATTCTAAGCAAAAATAACACTTCTAATCAGAAGAACGTATTCTAAGCATAATTAAGAAGGATGTGCTCACAGCAAGCACATCCTTCTTTTTACACGCCCCAAAATATTTTTTGCAGGCTCCATTTTCATTTCTGCAGCCTCCATTTCTATTTTGCGCGCTCCATTTTGGTCTATTCTGCCCCCCCTTTCTCCCCTCCCGCACGGGAGGGGTCGGGGGCGGGTCAGAACGGCCCATGTCCCATGCAGCTCGTAGTCGTGAGTGCCGTGATGGCTGCGGTGAGGATAGCGACAATCACCTCCACCGCCTTGCGCTTGATGGCCTGCCATGCCTTTTCCTTGATTTTGTCGAAGAGATTCATGATAATAAGACAATTGATTTTTGTTTTGAAGACAACCTGAACAACTTGGACAACTTTTTTAAGCCATGTTCTTAGTAAGCGGCAGCCAAAAGTTGTCCTAGTTGTCCCTGTTGTCGTCTTAAATTTTTCGTTTTCGTTTTCGTTTTCGTTCCACCCCAACCTCCCCTCCCGTTCGGGAGGGGTCGGGGGTGGGTGTTTGGGTCTTACGGATTCACCACCGGCTCATCGCCCCATCCGCTGTTGCCGGAGCCGCTGCCGAGGCCGCTGATGTACTCGCCCTTGGTGTTCGAGAGCTCGAGCTCGCCGGCCTTGATC